>JALSII010000009.1 GCA_026981645.1 Hyphomicrobiales bacterium
TCCTCTCCTCGTCCATGATGCCGATTTTTATCGTATTGGCAGGCAGGCCCAGCATCTTTTCAACACGTGCAAAAATATCGCACGCCAGCTGCACCTCGTCCGGTCCGTGCATCTTGGGTTTGACGATATAGATGGAGCCGGTTGTGCTGTTGCGCACCCCCCCGCTCTTTTTCAGGTCATGCAGAGCACAAAGGCTGGTCAGCGCCGCGTCGATTATGCCCTCGCCCACTTCGTGCCCCTCAGCGTCAAGCACCATGTTGCTCGTCATCAGGTGGCCCACATTGCGCACCAGCAGCAGCGCCCTTCCCTTCAGGGTGAGCACTGAGCCATCCGGGCGCATATAGGTGCGGTCCGGGTTCAGCGCCCGCTTTACCTGCCTGCCCCCCTTTTCAAAACTGTCCCTGAGGTCGCCCCGCATCAGCCCCAGCCAGTTGCGATAGACCCCAACCTTGTCGCTCGCATCAACCGCCGCGACACTGTCCTCGCAATCCTGAATGGTGCTCAGCGCTGATTCTACAACAATGTCGGCCAGCCCGGCCCTGTGCGCCGAGCCGATTTTGCTGGAGCCGTCAACCACCAGTTCCATGTGCAACCCGTTATGCACCAGCAGAATGCCCAGTCTTTCCCCGTCCGAAGAATAACCGGCAAAAGCATTTTTGTCGGCCAGCCGCACCGCCCTGCCATCCCCGGTTTCAATGGAGAGTTGCGCCTGCCCCTCAATGCGGTCGATGCTGTATTTCACCACGTCGCCATGGGAGGCCTCCGCAAGGGGAAACGCTTCATCAAGATAGGCGGCGGCCCGGACAAAAACCTCATCGCGCCGCTTCGGATTGAGCGAACTTCCCGGTGCCAGTTCACCCGCCCGTGAAATCGCATCAGTTCCATAAAGCGCATCGAACAAAGAGCCCCAGCGCGCATTGGCAGCATTGAGCGCATAGCGGGCATTGGATACCGGCACCACCAGTTGCGGGCCGCAAATGCCCGAGATTTCCGGGTCCATCTCCCCCGGAGTGATTTCAAAATCCTCCGGCTCGTCAACCAGATAGCCAATCTCGCGCAAAAACGCCTGATACCCTTGCGGGTCCGCTGCAACCGGGCCGTTTTTTTCGTGCCATTCGTCGATTTTTCCCTGCAGCTCCTCACGAACCGCCAGCAATTGGCGGTTGCGCGGCCCTGTGTCTGCAACCAGTTCCGCCAGCCCGCCCCAGAACTGCCTGGCTTCAATGCCGGTGCCGGGCAGCGCCTCGGTTTCGACAAAATCCCTTAGCCGTTCATCAACGCGTAGATTGGACAGGGTGGAAAACATCATGGAGGCAACCTTCAACAAAACGAGCCGGGAAATATTCCCGGCTCGTTTAGCTTTTTTACACCGCTTTATCCAGCGCCCGGAGCTGACACTCCACAAATTCAGGACAAAAAGGGCTAAAACTGTGCCGCCTCGGTGGATTCAGCCATGGCAATGGTCGATGATTTGCCCTGCCCGACAGCCAGAGATACCGCATCAAAATATGATGTGCCTACCTCGCGCTGATGGCGCATGGCACTGAACCCGTCAGCTTCTGCCTCAAACTCGGCTTGTTGCAGGGCGCTATAGGCTTTCATGCCCTCAGCCGCATAGTTGCGTGCCAGATTGAACGTGCTCAGAGCCAGGTTGTGAAAGCCCGCCAGCGTGATGAACTGGTATTTATAGCCCATTGCCCCCAGCTCGCGCTGAAATTTGGCCAGTTCCGCCTCACCCATATGTTTGGCCCAGTTGAACGAAGGCGAGCAATTATAGGCCAGCATCTGTTCCGGGTACTGGCGCTTGATGGCCTCTGCAAACCGTCGCGCATCTTCAAGCGAAGGCGTGGAGGTTTCGCACCAGATGAGGTCCGCATAAGGGGCATAGGCCAGCCCCCGGGCAATGGCGCACTCAAAGCCTCCCTTGAGCCGGTAAAATCCTTCTTCGGTGCGTGTCCCGGTGATGAAGGGCGCATCATATTCGTCCACGTCCGAGGTAATCAGCCGCGCCGCCTCGGCGTCGGTGCGTGCCATGATCAGGGTCGGCACACCCATGACGTCGGCGGCCAGCCGGGCCGCATTCAGGGTTTTGATAAAAGTCCTTGTCGGTACCAGCACCTTGCCCCCCAGATGCCCGCATTTCTTTTCTGAGGCCAGTTGGTCCTCAAAATGCACCGCCGCCGCCCCGGCTTCAATCATGGCCTTCATCAACTCGAAAACGTTCAGCGCACCCCCGAACCCTGCTTCCGCATCGGCAATTATCGGCGCAAAAAAATCATAATCCGTGGTTTCCGTTCCATCGTGCTTTTCCATGGTCTGAATCTGGTCGGCCCGCTGTAATGCCTTGTTGATGCGCCTGACTACGGCGGGAACACTATCAACCGGATAAAGGCTCTGGTCCGGGTACATGTTGCCCGATGAATTGGCGTCCGCCGCCACCTGCCAGCCCGACAAATAAATCGCTTTAAGACCTGCTTTTATCTGCTGCACCGCCTGATTACCGGTGAACGTGCCCAGAGTTGGTAAAAAATCCTCCGAATGCAAAAGCTCCCACAATCGCTTGGCACCATTCTGCGCCAGCGTATATTCCATGGGCAGGGAACCGCTGAGGCGCGCCACGTCATCAGGGGTAAAATTGCGCGCTATGGTTTTCCACCGGTCCGGCGCCCATTCCGGGGCGGGAAAATCATGGCGTAAATGTTGGTCGCGCGGGGGTTGGTTGGCACGTTCAAGCATGATGGTCTACTCCAGAAAAGATTAGGGTCAGGCCGCCCCCGACGCTTGTTGCCGGGAGCATCCTCAAAAAAATAGAAATGGGAACTGAAGTCCCGGGGCTGGTTTTGTCTCACCCCGGGAAAACGGGCTGTCAGGACGAAACCACTCGTCTGAACGTGGCCGCAACCATGGCCACACCATCAAACATCGGCCCCCTTTTGGCCTCGCGCGCCATATGATCCCCGGCAAAGGCGAACTTGTGGCGAGCCGCAGGCCCGGTGATGGTGAACCCCTGTGCGCCCAGGCCCCGCGCCCGGAATTGTCCCATGACAGCACTCAGAGAAGGGGCGATGATGGTCACATACTCCTCTTTGCCGGTTTGAGTTTGCCGATGATTATCTTGCGTCATTTTTCCCTCCTTTGGTTTTGCAGGATACAGGACCAGGCCCTGATTTTGTAAATATTTGACAAGAACCCCGAACATGCAACATAAATCAACTATCAGCCTTGAAACGCTGTAAATTATAGAAAATTCACCATCCAGAATTTGTAAATTTTGTAAATCAGGAGCCGAAATGGGTACGAGTGAAACGCCGCAAATAGGCGGGAAAATCCGCCGGCTCCGCCGCCAGCGTCAGATCACCCAGGGGGATTTGGCCCAGGCACTTTCCATCTCGGCCAGCTATCTCAACCTTATCGAGCACAACCGGCGTAAAATCACTGTGCCGCTATTGTTCAAATTCGCCGGTTATTTTGGCATCGAGCCCGGTGAACTGGCCGAAAGTGATGATGCCCGGCTGGTCGGCGACCTGATGGAACTGTTTGGCGATGACATTTTCGCCGACAGTGACCTGACCAACATGGAAATCCGCGACCTGGCCTTTTCCAACCCGGTGGTTGCCCGTGCTGTTTTGCGCCTGTTCGACAAATACCGGGACCTGAGCACAGCGCCGCCCCCCTCCGGCACCAATCCAAAACCCGACCAGCCCCATCACCGGGCCACCGACGCCATCTCGGATTTTATCCAGGAAAACGCCAACCACTTCCCCGCCCTTGAAGCCGCCGCCGAACGGGTGCGCCAGGATATTGACAATGCCTCGGAAAGTTTCGAGGTCGGCTTGCGCACCTGGCTGGGCAATGTTTTCGGGCAGACATGGCGTCTTGCCTCCCTGCCCCGGGGCATCGCCCGGCGTATCGAGGACGATGGCCGCACGCTTGTTGTTGCCGATGTCCTGCCTCCCCGGACCACCCTGTTCTCGGTCTGCCATCATCTGGGCCTGAACGCAGCCAGAGCTGAAATTGAAGCCATCATCGAACAAAGCACCCTGCCCGGGAGCGACGCCCCCGCCCTTGCCCGCAACGTGCTGGCCTCCTATTTTGCCGCCGCCCTGATTATGCCTTATGCACCCTTCCTTAAAGCCTGCGAAGAATATCGCTATGACATCGAGCGCATTTCCCGGCGCTTTGACGCCAGTTTCGAGCAGGTCTGCCACCGCATGACCACAATGCAAAGGCCCGGCGCGACCGGAATTCCCCTGCACCTGGTACGCACCGATATTGCCGGCAATATCTCCAAGCGTTTTTCTCTCTCCGGCATTCATATTCCGCGCCACTCGGGGGCCTGCCCGCGCTGGAACGTCTATTCGGCCTTTTTGCAGCCCGGACGCATCAACATCCAGATTTCACAAATGCCGGACGGGGAAACCTATTTCTGCATTGCCCGTTCGCTGGCCAAGGGTGGTCACCGCCACAATGCCCAGCAGCGTCACCTCTCCATCGGCCTTGGCTGCCATATTTCCCAGGCCAAACGTCTGATTTATTCCGACGGCATCGACCTGGCCAATTCAGCCCGGATTGTTCCCATTGGCGTGGGGTGCCGCATCTGCCCGCGCATGGAATGCGAACAGCGCGCCCACCCCCCGGCCAACCACCGCTTCAAAATCGACGAGCACCAGCGCCCCGAAAGCCTTTACGGGCGGATGTAGAAGCGCTGCCAGATAAAAGCAGCCTGCTGGCAATGAGGCAAAAGACTCCGGCTTTTCGTTTCGGCCGGCACGACCACCAAGACTCGAAAACCCTCGTCCTTCGAGACGGCCTTCGGCCTCCTCAGGATGAGGGGTGTGGCGCTTTTCAAGCTACCTTGTTTTACAAGAGGCACCCGCTTCTCCCTCCTCCGGATGAAGGGTTGCACTCTCTTCCCTCAAGCTGTGGGGATCCCCGCCCCCTCTCCCCTCCGGGGAGTGGGTTGGGGTGAGGGGAATGAACTGAAAGACAAAGAACGAGCCCTCATTGCGAGCGAACCAGCCCGCCGATACGAGGCCATAAGAGGGGAGGGCGGCAATCCAGAAACACCAATCCAGCTCTTTTACGTTAGCACACCACGACTCTGGATTGCTTCGTCGCTAATGCTCCTCGCAATGACAACCGTGCGCCCCCTTCTCCCTCCCCCCTTCGCGGGGGAGGGTCGGGGTGGGGGGAAACATCACTATCCTTGCAGGGAAACGAAAGGCCCCTCTGAGAGAAGAAGGGTTCTGTTACCTGCCCGCACAAGACAAAAGCCTCATCCCGAGCCTGTCGAAGGACGAGGTTTTCCCTCCAATCCACAAAGGTTCGACAAGCTCGCCAGAAGGCGATGGAGAATTGGCTATTCCCCCAACCCGGCTTTCATCGGCTTTCCTGACACATAGGTCTCCACCACCGCCCGGTCATCACCCAACGTCTGCAGCAGGAACAGCTCCTCACTCAAAGACGAGACGCTCTGGTAGCGTAGCGCCATTTCCGGCGTTGCCTGTGCATTCAGCGCCACAATGTCGGCGTCGCTTCCCGCCTCAAGCGTGCCAATCCTGTCCGCAAGCAACAGCGCCCGGGCATTGCCCAGGGTCATTCGGTAGAACGCCATCAGCGGGTTAAACCGCTGCCCGTGCAACTGCTGGATTTTATAAAATTCGTCCATTGTTTTGAGCATGGAAAAACTGGTGCCCCCGCCAATGTCGGTGGCAACACCAATCGGCACCCCGGCATTGTTGAGCAGGTCATGGTCAAACAGGCCCGAGCCCAAAAACAGGTTCGAGGTGGGGCACGAAACCGCAACCGAAGCGGTTTCCGCCATCATGCCCACCTCCCTGTCGCTCAGGTGAATGGCGTGCCCGAACAGGCTTTTGTTCCCCAGCAGCCCATAATACTCATAGACTCCCAGATAATCGGGATGTTCGGGATAAAGCTCCATTGTGAACGCTATTTCCTCGCTGTTTTCCGACAGGTGCGTCTGCACATAGGCGTCCGGGAACTCATCAATCAGCGCCTGAACCATTTCCATCTGCGCCGGGGTCGAGGTAATGGCAAAGCGCGGCGTTATCGCATAATTGGCCCGGCCCCTGCCATGCCATTTTTCAATCAGGGCCTTTGTTTCATCATAGCCCTGCTGCGGGCTGTCCCTGAGCGCTTCAGGACAGTTCCTGTCCATCATGCACTTGCCCCCGATCATCGCCATGTTGCGCTTTTCAGCCTCGGCAAAAAACGCTTCCGCCGAAGCTCCATGCACCGAACAATAGGCAGCGGCAGTGGTCGTGCCGTGCCGGACCAGCGTATCAAAAAACGCCTCAGCAATCCGCGCGCCATGTTCAGGGTCGGCAAACTTCTGCTCTTCGACAAAGGTGTATGTATTGAGCCACTCAAGCAGATTGGCCGCATAAGAAGCCACCACCTGCATCTGCACAAAATGAATATGGGGGTCTATCAGGCCGGGCAATATCAGGTGCGGGCGATGGTCGGCAACCGGGCAATCCTCCGGCATTTTCCCTCTGATGTCGCTCCACTCCCCGCAGGCAGCAATCTTTCCCCCGGAAAGCAAAACCGCTCCATCTTCAAAATAGCGATAGGCCGAACTGTCATCAATGGATTGCGGCTCGGCGACAAAATCCAGTACCCGGCCCCGTAACAATTTCGTCTTCACAACAGGCGGCCCGCTTCTGCTATGCTCGACTTGTACCACTCCACAATCAGCGCCCGCTCTTCGGGTTCCATGAAACTCACATTGCCCGGTGGCATGGCGTTGCTGACCCCCGACTGGATATAAATCTGGCGGGCATAGGTGGCGATGGCACTTTCAGTGTCCAGCACCACGTCCTTGGGCGCCTGGGGCACACCCTCCCAGAACGGTTCCGCCGTGTGACACATGGCACAGCGCCCCTGCACAATATCACTGACCGCCACAAACTGTTCCGATTGCATAAACGGCTCGGCGGCCCGGGACACCAGCTCCCCTGTCCCCGCTCCGGGCAGCTTGGGAGTGCTCGACAGCCAGATGATCAGGATGAACAGCACGATTGCCGCCAGCCACGTCCAGTTGGGCGCAGCCTTTCGCGCATGTTTGGTGTTGAAATAATGCCTTATGACCACCCCGATGAGAAATATCAGGCTGGCAATGATCCAGTTATATTCTGTGGCAAAAGCCAGCGGATAATGGGCCGAGAGCATGAAGAAAATCACCGGCAGCGTCAGGTAATTATTATGCAGCGAGCGCTGCTTGGCCATCACGCCATATTTGGGGTCCGGTGCACGGCCCGCCAGAAGGTCGGCAACCACAATTTTCTGATTGGGAATGATGATGAAAAACACGTTTGCCGTCATGATGGTGGCGGTAAAGGCTCCCATATGCAGCATTGCCGCCCGCCCGGTGAACATTTGCGTATAGCCCCAGGACATGGCCACCAGAATGAGGAACAAAACCACCATCAGCCCGGTGGTGCTCTTGCCCAATGGCGACCTGCACAACAGGTCATAGAGCACCCAGCCCACCCCGATGGAGGCCATTGAAAGCACAATCCCGCCCCAGGCCGGAATATCAAGCACATTGCGATCAATCAGATAGAGGTCGGCCCCCACATAATAAACGATTGCCAACAGGGCAAAGCCCGAAAGCCAGGTCGCATAACTTTCCCACTTGAACCATATCAGATGCTCGGGCATCTGGGCCGGAGCCACCATATATTTCTGAATATGATAGAATCCGCCGCCGTGAACCTGCCATTCTTCCCCGGTTGCCCCTTTGGGCAGATGGGGCCGGTGCACCAGCCCCAGGTCAAGGGCAATGAAATAAAAGGACGAGCCAATCCAGGCAATGGCGGTGATGACATGCAGCCAGCGCACGCCAAAGGCAAACCATTCCCAGAATATTGCAAAGTCAGACATCATCCGCCCCTCTGGCTTTTTTGCCCCCCTCATCCGGCGCAAACATTCCCTTCCCCTCTCCTTGCGGGAGAGGATGCCCGCAGGGCGGGTGAGGGGAAAAGAGGCGGTAATTTCCCGCCTCCCCTTTTATTTTAGCCGCAAACCCTGGAACGTTTCACGTTTTCATCGAAACGCTCAGAGCGCAAACGTCGCGCGCGAAACAAGGCCCCCAGGTGTTTCCGTCAAGGACGAAACGACTCTAGGCTTCAACGCCTGCGGCGTACCAGTCAACGCCCCAGAACTCGCCATCATCAATCACGTCTCCGGCTTCAACCCGCACCGTGCCTTCATTGTCGGTAATCGGACCGGCAAACGGATGCACAGAACCATCAATAATGCCAAGACGCACAGCCTCGGCAGCGGCCACCACGTCGGCGGGGATTTTTTCATTGTAGGGGCCGATGACCACTTCACCGGCAGCCAGTCCTTCCCAGGAACTCCCTTCCGCCCATGTGCCCTCAATCACGGATTTCACCGCCTTGATATAATAGGGGCTCCAGATGTCGATGATGGAAGTAAGATGGGCCTTGGGTGCAAACGCGCTCATATCCGCGCCCTGCCCGAAACCGCCGATAATACCGCGTTCTTCAGCAACCTGCAGCGCTGCGGGACCGTCAGTGTGCTGGGTAATCACATCCACACCCTGATCGATCAGGGCCCGTGCCGCATCGGCTTCCTTGGCCGGGTCGAACCACGAGTTCACATAAACCACCTTGGTGATGAAGTCGGGGTTCTGCTTGCGGGCAGCCAGATGGAACGCATTGATACCCATGACAACTTCAGGAATGGGGAACGAGCCGATATAGGCGCCAATTCCGGTTTCGCTCATGGCCCCGGCAATGGTGCCAAGCACCGAGCGCCCCTCATGGAAGCGCGCATTATAGATCGAAAGGTTGGAGGCGGTCTGGTAGCCGGTTGCCCACTCGAACTTCACATCCGGGAACTGTTTGGCCACCTTGAGCATGGCATCGCCATAACCAAAGCTGGTTCCGAATATGATATCGTGCCCCTGCTGGGCCAGTTCGCGGAACACCCGCTCGCTGTCCGGCCCCTCGGCCACATTGGTGACGACCGTGGTTTCAACCTTGTCCGCGCCCAGCGCCTCGATCATTTCGCGGCGACCCAGATCATGGCCATAATTCCAGCCATTGTCATCCGGTGTGCCGATGAGAACAAAGGCCGCCCTCACTTTTTCCCCGGCAAAGGCCTTGGAACCGATTAAAGGCAGTGCCGCAGCAGCTCCCCCGATCTTGATGGCCGTGCGACGTGTAATTATGCTCATTTTTTTCTCTCCTGTTTGACTTCTGGTGTGGTTATCGTTGAATCATTTTCTTATTAGTGCCCTGCCTCAAACGGTTTGCCAAGACATGCCGGTGCATTTGCATTGGTTGAGCGCCCAAGCGAGATGAGAACCAGCACCCCTATGGTTGCCAGATAGGGCAGGCTGGCCCACAATTCGGTGGGGATGATGCGGAACACTCCCCCTGCGGCCTGCGTATAGAGTTCCACCGTGGCAATCAGCCCGAACAGATAGGCCCCGGCCAACAATCGGAGCGGTCGCCAGGCGGCAAACACCACCAGCGCCAGCGCAATCCAGCCCCGCCCCGCCGTCAGCCCTTCAACCCATTGCGGGGTGAGCAGCAGCGGAAAGCAAGCCCCCCCGATACCCGCCATCGCCCCCCCGAACGCCACCGCCCCATAGCGGATGCGGATAACCGAATAGCCGATGGAATGGGCCGAAATGTCGTTTTCCCCCACTGCGCGCAAAATAAGCCCGGCCCGGGTCCGGCTCAGAAACCACCAGACGGCAAAAACCATGAAAAACGAAAAATAAACCAGTGGCGAATGCCCGAATATCAGGCGCAGATAGGGATCTTCAGCCAAACCGGCCGGAAAAACCGATTTGAAAAGTTCCAGCGGCTTGCCGGTATATTCGCTGCCGAACAGGGCTGAAAAGCCTGTGCCGAATATTGTCAGCGCCAGCCCGGTCGCCACCTGATTGGCCGAGAGCGACAGGGTGAGAAACGCAAATATCATCGACACCGCCGCCCCGACCAGCGCTGCCATGCCAATGCCAAGCCAGGGGCTGCCCGTGGTATAGGCCACCGCGAACCCCACAACTGCCCCCGTCAGCATCATACCCTCGATGCCAAGGTTGAGCACGCCGCTTTTTTCCACCACCAGTTCCCCCAGCGCCGCTAAAAGAATGGGCGTGGAGGCACCTATCATGGTGATGAGCATGGCAATCAGCAGGGTGGTGCTCATGTGGCTTCCCTCCCCTTGGCGACAACAACCCGGACCACCCGGTAGCGTATCAGAATATCCCCCGCCAGCAGCAAAAACAGCATCATCGCCTGAAATATGCCCACCGCCGCATTGGGCAGCGCAATGGTGGTCTGCGCCACTTCTCCGCCCACGAAGGTTATCGCCAGAACAATTCCGGCGAACAGCACCCCTATCGGGTGCAGACGCCCCAGAAAGGCAACGATGATGGCGGTAAAACCATAGTTCGATGGGAATTGGGGCACCATGCGCCCGAACGGTCCCGCCGCTTCAAGCATTCCGGCAAGCCCGGCCAGCCCCCCGCTGATAAAAAGCGCCAGCAATATGGTTTTGTTGGCCGAAAATCCCGCATAGGCGGCCGCCTTTGGCGCACTGCCCACGGTGTTTATCTGAAATCCGAAAATCGTTCTGCTCATCACGAACCAGGCGACCAGCGCCACGATGATGGCAATCGGCGCGCCCGCCTGCACGATGGTGCCCTCGATAATATAGGGCAGGGATTGGCTCTCGTTAAACGCCACGGTCTGGGGCTGTCCAAAGCTCGTCGGGCTTTTCCAGGGGCCAAACACCAGATAGTTCAGAATGTTGACCGCCACATAGGTCAGCATCAGCGTGGTCAGAATTTCGTTGACCTTGAGCCTGACCCGCAAAAAGGCCGGCACCGCCACATAGGCAGCCCCGCCCGCTATCCCGGCAATCCCCATCAGCGGCAAAATCCACCAGCCGCTCATATTCTGGGTAAGAAGGGCAACGCCGGTCGCTGCCAGCCCGCCAATGATATACTGCCCCTCAGCCCCGATATTCCACACATTGGCCCTGTAGCCGATGGAAAGCCCCACCCCGATAATAATCAGCGGCGCGGCCTTTACCGCCAAATCCTGCCATTTCAGGGAGTTGGTCAGTGGGGTGAAGAAAATTTCACGTACCGCCCCGATACCGTCATAGCCGATAATGGTGAAAATTATCGCGCCCAGAACCATGGTCAAAAGCACGGCGGCCACCGGGGTTGCATAAAGCATGATGCGGCTGGGCTCGGCCCGTTTTTCAAACCTGAACTGCATGTTCCGCCTCCGGCTTTGTCGGCAAAGTCTTTGCAGAATCTGCCGTCTCCCCGTGCACCCCGCCCATCAGCAGGCCGATTTCTTCTATTGAGGCATTTTCCACATCCATGGGCGCGGATAAAACCCCCTCATTGATAACACTCAATGTGTCGCTGAGCGCCAGCAGTTCGTCCAGGTCCTGCGAGATAATCACGATTGCCGAACCCGCCTGAGCCATATCCACCAGCGCCTGATGGATAAAGGCCGCCGCCCCCGCGTCCACCCCCCAGGTGGGTTGCGAGATGACCAGCACTTCGGGTGTCTGCAATATTTCCCGCCCCATGATGAACTTTTGCAGGTTACCCCCCGAGAGCGAGCCCGCCGTGGCTTTGGAGCCGGTGGCCATCACCCCGAATTCAGCAATGATTTCGTCGGCAAAATCATGCGAGGCACTGTGCTTGATAAGCCCGGAGCGCACCAGTTCGCGCCGGTGCCGGGCGGTCAGAATACCATTATTGGCCAGCGAATAATCAGGCACCGCCGCATGCCCGTGACGTTCCTCGGGCACCGCGCACAGGCCCGCCTTGCGCCGTGTGCTTGGCTCGGAAGTCCCCACCGGCTTGCCGCAAAGCTCAATCACACCGTCCGCTTTGGCGTGCTGCTCTCCGCTCAGCGCCGCCAGCAGTTCGTTTTGTCCGTTGCCCGCCACCCCGGCAATACCAAATATTTCTCCCGAGTGCACAGAAAAGCTGATGTCCTTCAGCGCCGTGCCAAAATCGTGGCCCCGCCCCAGACTAAGGCCCCTGACCGCCAGTTGCACCTCGCCGAACTGACGCTCCGCCCCTTTGGCCACCGCCTTCAAATCTCCGCCAATCATTTTTTCGGCCATGGATTTGGAAGTCTCTTTTGACGGGTCGCATTCATCCACCACCTTCCCGCCTCTGAGGATGGTTGCAGTGTCACAAAGCTCCTTTATTTCATTGAGCTTGTGCGAAATATAAAGAATCGAACACCCCTCGCTGGCCAGTTGGCGCAGGGTCTTGAACAATTGTGTGACCTCCTGCGGGGTCAGCACCGAGGTCGGCTCGTCCATAATCAGCAGTTTGGGATTGAGCAGCAGCGCCCGCACAATTTCGATGCGCTGGCGCTCGCCAACGCTGAGGGTGCTCACCACCCGGTGCGGGTCAAGGGTCAGCTTATAGGCTTTAAGCACCTCGCGGACCCGGGCTTCCAGCGCCCGGCTCGACAGCCCCCCATCCATGCCCAGCGCGATGTTTTCAAGAACGGTCAGCGCCTCAAACAGCGAAAAATGCTGAAACACCATGCCAATACCCAGCCTGCGCGCTTCTTTGGGGTTTCTTGCCTTTAGCGGGGCACCATCCCAGAACATCTCCCCGGCGTCGGGACGCATGATGCCATAAATCATTTTGACAAGGGTGGATTTTCCGGCCCCGTTTTCCCCGAGCAACGCATGGATTTCCCCCCGCTTGATGGCAAAGCTCACATCATCATTGGCCAGAACACCGGGAAATTGCTTGGTGATGCCCGTCATTTCGAGGCGCGGCGGCACTTCATTCTGCATCAGTTCTCCCCCACCAATTCACCGGTCCGGCCAGGACCCAAGACTTTTTCTCCGCACGGCTGCCCATTCTGGACCAAAATCTCTGCCACGACCAGTGCCGCAATCACTTCGGGGCGCTTGTCATCCAACTTGTGATGGCCAATCGGGCAGACAAGCCGGTCTGCGGCCACACTCGAGCCGGTCTGTTTTTTCAGCCACGAAATGAAAGTGGCCCGTTTGGTTTTTGAACCAATCATGCCCACATATGAGCAATCCCCGCGCAACAACGCTTCCCGCGCGATGAGAAAATCCTCCGCATGGTCATGGGTCAGAATGACAAAGGCGCTTCCCCGCGGCGCGGAGCGCACCTCCGCTTCGGGAAGTACACTCAGCCGTGTTTCAACATTCTCCGGCAGCCCGGCCAGCGCCTCGGCGCGGCTGTCCACAATTGTGGCCTTTACCGGCAACAGCGCCAGCGCCTGTGCCAGCGCCCGGCCCACATGGCCCGCACCCATGATGTAAACAGCGGGGTAAGATGCCAGCTCCGCCTTGTGCCGCAACAGCAATTCATCACTTTTTTGCCCATCAAGATGCGAAAGCGACAACTCAACCCGCCCCCCGCAGCACTGGCCGATTGCCGGACCCAGCGGCACGTCAAGCACCCGGGTCTTTTCAGCCCCCCTGAGCATCTGGCGGGCCGTATCAATGGCAATGAACTCCAGCTGACCGCCCCCGATGGTGCCAAGCGTCCCCTCCGCACAAACCAGCATCCAGGCATCGCTCTCCCTTGGCGTTGAACCTCTGGCGCCGGTAATTTCCACCAGCACCGCATCCCGGTCCAAAAATTCCTCCAGCGCCCCAGGGGAAACACTCATTGCCCGCGCTCCCCTTGCAGGCGAGTGACCGCCATCAGCACCCGCTCGGGCGTTACCGGACTGGCAAGGCGCGGGCATTCCCTGTAGCCGGCCACACTGGCCACCGCCATCGACAGCGCCTCCACCACCGAGGCTGCCAGCATCAACGGCGGCTCCCCCACCGCCTTGGAGCGCCTTATGGTGCGCTCGGGATTGGTGGACCACTGGGCCAGTTCCACATTGAAAACCCGTGGCACATCCAAGGCCAGCGGAATTTTATAGGTCGAGGGCGCATGGCTCATCAGCCGCCCTTCTTCATTCCAGTATAACTCTTCGGTGGTCAGCCAGCCCATGCCCTGCACGAAACCGCCCTCCACCTGGCCCAGGTCGATAGCTGGGTTCAGCGACTTGCCCACATCGTGCAGGATGTCCACCCGGTCCACCATATATTCGCCGGTCAGTGTGTCGATAAAAACTTCGCTCACCGCCGCCCCGTAGGCGTAGTAAAAGAATGGCCGTCCCTGCCCCTTTTCCCGGTCCCAGTAAATATCCGGCGTCTTGTAAAAGCCCGCCGCCGACAATTGCACCCGCGCCAGATAAGCCTCCCTGACGAAATCGGCAAAAGTAAATTCCCTTGAGCCCGCCCGCACCCGGCCGCTCTCAAACAGCACCTCCTCTGCGCTGCATCCGTATTTTTCAACCGCGAAGGCCACCAGCCGTTCTTTGATTTGCTTGGCACCGTTCAGCGCCGCCATGCCGTTCAGGTCCGAGCCTGATGAGGCCGCCGTCGCCGAGGTGTTGGGCACCTTGTCGGTGGCTGTCGCTGTTATCTTTATGTCGCAGAGGCCAAGCCCGAATGCATCGGCCACCACCTGAGCCACCTTGATGTTCAGCCCCTGCCCCATTTCGGTGCCCCCGTGATTGAGGTGCACCGAGCCGTCGCTATAGATATGCACCAGCGCCCCGGCCTGATTATACCAGGTGGCAGTGAACGAGATGCCGAATTTCACCGGGGTCAGCGCGATGCCGCGCCGGATAATTCCCCCGCTATTGTTAAATGCAACAATCTCCTCCCGGCGCTTCTGATATTTGGAAGAGTCCTCAAGCTCCTCCACAATCCGGTGGATGATGTTATCCCTCACTTCCTGATGATAGGGTGTGATATTGTTGCTTGTCGTACCGTAAAAATTGGCCTTTCTGACCTCGAGCGGGTCCTTGCCCAGCGCAAAGGCAATCTCTTCGATTATCCTCTCGGCCGCCAACACCCCTTGCGGCCCGCCAAAGCCGCGAAACGCGGTGTTTGAAACCGTGTTGGTCCTCAAGGGGTGCGAGTTCAACTCCACCGCCGGATAATAATAGGCATTGTCCGCATGGAACAGCGCCCGGTCGGTCACCGGGCCGCTAAGGTCGGCGGAAAACCCGCAGCGGGCGGCAAAATCTCCCCTTAGAGCGGAAATCTTTCCGCCGTCGTCAAACCCCACCTCATACCCGACGACAAAATCGTGGCGCTTGCCGGTAGCCGCCATGTCATCGTCGCGGTCGGGACGGATTTTCACCGCGCGTCCGAGCTTTTTCGCCGCCACCGCCGCGACCACCGCGAACAGGTTGGACTGGGTTTCCTTGCCGCCAAAGCCGCCCCCCATGCGCCGGACTTTCACTGTCACCGCATTGGAACGGACCTTTAGCGCTTGGGCCACCATGTGCTGCACTTCGCTGGGGTGCTGGGTGGAGGAATAGACGGTGACATCCTCGTCTTCCCCCGGAATGGCAAAAGCGATTTGCCCCTCCAGATAAAAATGGTCCTGCCCGCCGATTTCCATGGTGCCGGAAAGACGATGCTGCGCCTTTTTCATTGCCTTTTTTGCGTCACCGCGCCTCAGGGTCAGCGGCGCTGTCACCAGCGCACTGCCGGTCGTCTCTGCCTGCCTGATGGTGAGCGCCTTTGGCAAATCCTCATAAACCACCTTGGCCAACGATGCCGCGCGCCGTGCCTGTTCGCGGGTTTTTGCCACCACACCAAACATGGGTTGGCCGAAAAACTGCACTTCGCTTTCAGCAAATACCGGCTCATCGTTCAGCCCCGTGGGGGAAATATCGTTACGCCCCGGAATATCCTTATGCGTGAGCACCGCGATAACCCCCGGTGCACCACGCACCGTTTCAAGGTCAAGCGAGATGATTTTTGCGTGCGCCCGCTGCGAGAGACCCAGACAGGCGTGACAGGTGCCCGCCGGTTCAACCATATCGTCAATATAGGTAGCGCACCCACGCACATGCTTTTCAGCGCTATCGTGAACAACAGAGGTATGGGTGACTTCCTTCATGCCGCCCCCCGCTTGAGTTCTGAGCCCTCTCCGATGGTCTCCAGGTAAAACCTCCGCAGCAGGTTTTGCGAAGCCAGCAAACGATATTCTGCCGAAGCGCGAACATCGGACAGTGGCTGGTAATCCTGCTTAAATGCCGCAACAGCAGCACTCACATTCGCCTCGCTCCACTCTTTGCCGAGCAGCACCTTTTCAACCGCCGCCGCCCTTTTCGGAATTTCCGCCATGCCGCCGAACACAACAGAAATTTCGGCAACTTTGTTGTCCTCACCAAGCCTCAGCCGGAATGCCCCACTGAGCGCCGAAATATCTTCGTCGCGCCGCTTGGAAACCTTGTAAACAGCAAAATGCTCTTTCTCACCCGGATAGGGAATGGAGATGCTCTCGATAAATTCCCCCGGTTCCCGGTCCTGTTTGCCGTAAGAAATAAAATAATCCTCAAGCCGGACAAAGCGGCGTTTATCCCCTTTCCTCAGGGTGATCGCCGCTCCCAGTACAATCAGCGCCGGAGGCGTATCGCCGATGGGCGAGCCGTTGGCGATATTGCCCCCGATGGTGCCCATATTGCGCACTTGTTGGCCGCCAATGCGCGACCAGAATCCTGCCAATTGGGGGAAATGGCGTTCAATCACCGGCATGAAATCCATATACGTCACCCCCGCCCCGATGCTCACGACATCCTCGCCCTCAACAATCATGCGCAATTGCTTCAGATGACCGGCAAAAACCACCGGCGAGATTTCGCGCATCTGTTTGGTGACCCAAAGTCCCACATCGGTACTCCCCGCAACGATGGTGGCATGGGGTTTTTCAGCCAGGACTTCGGCCAGGTCATTCACATCAGCGGGCAGGATAATGCCGCCCTCATCTCCCCAGATTTCAACGCGCCTGCCGTCCCGCAACGCCTCCAGCTTCTCAATCACTGAAGCCCGTTCGGCCACCAGCACATCCTTGCCCTGCCCCCCTGCTTTTGATGCTGCAAAAGCCGCCCGCACGATCGGGCTGTAACCCGTACACCGGCACAGATTGCCCTGCAGCGCCTCTTCGATGTCATCCACATCAGGGGAGGCGTTTGCCATCCACAAGCCATAAAGCGACATGACGATGCCCGGCGTGCAGAACCCGCACTGGGAGCCATGGTGCTCAACCAGCGCCTGCTGCACCGGGTGCAAGCCCCCCTCAGCACCCCGCAAATGCTCGATGCTCACCACATGGCAACCATCCAGCGAAGCAACAAAGCGAATACAGGCCGTCACGCTTTCATAGACGAGACTGTCCCCGGCCAGACGCCCCACCAGCACGGTACACGCCCCGCAATCCCCTTCCGCGCACCCCTCTTTGGAACCCGTCAGGCGTTTGTTGAGCCGCAAGAAATCCAGCAATGTCCGGGTTGGCGGCAAATCAGCCAGTTCCACCAGCTCGTCATTGAGCCAGAACCGGACGGATTTGCGCAAAGGCCCCGTCATGCTTCAACTGCCCCGATAAGTCGAATAGGCAAACGGCGCAACCAGCAGCGGCACGTGATAATGGGCCTCGGGGTCGCCAATACCAAAACGCACCGGCACACTGTCAAGAAATGCCGGCGAGGTGGTTTCAACCCCCAGCGCAGCAAAATAACCGCCCACCTGAAACACCAGTTCATAGACCCCTGCCGCCATGCTCTGCCCGCTTAAAAGCGGCGCATCGCAACGTCCGTCATCATTGGTTCTTGTGCTCGCCAGCAGGGTACGAACCTTGCCCTCAAGAAAAAACAGTTCAATGCTCATGCCCGCAGCCGGCTTGCCATGGGCCGTATCCAGCACATGGGTGGTCAGGCGCCCTGAATGCCCCATGATTTCCCTCCTCCCTTTTGAGTCGCACTCCATTCTAGCCGGTCTTTTGCCGCTTTGGCAGTTCGCACCCACCCCCGATGTTGCACTATTTTTGACCATTTGGTCCACTTTTTAATTATTGAGTTGTGGGAAGTTCCAATTCCACGCATAAATGACCCCATGAACACACCTCCAAGATATCCAAGAGATATGCACGGGTTTGGGAAGAACCCCCCGGATCCCAAATGGCCCGGCAAAGCAAACATCGCAGTACAGTTCGTTCTCAACTATGAGGAGGGGGGCGAGAACAACATCCTGCATGGCGACAATGCCTCTGAGGCCTTCCTTTCTGAAATTGTTGGGGCGTCCCCATGGCCGGACCAGCGCCACTGGAACATGGAATCCATTTACGAATATGGTGCCCGCGCCGGGTTCTGGCGTCTGCATGCCCTGTTCATACAAAACAAACTGCCCGTAACGGTGTTTGGCGTGGCAACAGCCCTTGCCCGCTCCCCCCAGCAGGTCGCAGCCATGCTGGAAGCGGACTGGGAGATTGCCAGCCACGGTCTGAAATGGATTGAATATAAGGATTTTTCTGCCGACGAAGAACGTGACCACATGCACAAGGCCATAAAAATCCATGAGCAGGTCACAGGTTCCCGCCCCCTTGGCTGGTACACCGGGCGCTGTTCCATGAACACTGTCGACCTGGCCACCGAAGAGGGCGGCTTTGAATATCTCTCGGACGCCTATGACGACGACCTGCCCCACTGGCGCGAACATTGGGGGCGGGCGCAGCTGATTATCCCCTATACGCTAGACTGCAACGATATGCGCTTTGCCACGCCCCAGGGGTTCAATTCCGGCGACCAGTTTTTCACCTATCTCAAAGACGCCTTTGACACGCTTTATGCCGAGGGCAAAGCGGGCAGCCCAAAGATGATGTCCATTGGCCTGCATTGCCGCCTCGCCGGTCGGCCGGGGCGCATCGCGGCACTGAAAAAATTCATCGAATATGTGCTCTCTCATGATAAAGTCTGGGTTGCCCGACGCATCGACATCGCCCGTCACTTTGCCCGTACCTGTCCCTATATTGCCCCCTCCCTCATCCCCACCGAAATGGACCGGGATGATTTCCTCTCCCTGTTCGGGGGCATATTTGAACATTCCGAATGGGTGGCTGAACGCACCTGGGACAATGAGCTTGGCCCCGCCAATAACACCGCCCCTGGACTGTTTGCCGCCATGCGCAGCCAGTTCCGCGCCGCCAGCGAGGAGGAGCGCCTTGATGTACTCAGGGCTCACCCCGACCTTGACGGAAAACTGGCCTCTGCCAAACGACTGACAAAGGCCTCGACCCTTGAGCAGGCCTCCGCCGGGCTTGACCATCTGAGTAAAGAGGAACACGAAACCTTCTCGCGACTGAACAAGGCCTATACCGTAAAATTTGGTTTTCCCTTTATCATTGCCGTCAAAGACAATACCAAGGCCTCCATTCTTGAAGCCTTTGAAACTCGTATCCAGAACGAACGCGCCGAGGAATTCACCACCGCCTGCACCCAGGTCGAGCGCATCGCCCAACTGCGTTTGCAAGAGATACTGCCGGAGTAATAAATGTCCGACTGCACCTATTACGCCCCCCAAGGGGGCCTGCCGCCCCAGTCCACGCTTTTGAGCGGACGCGCCGTGTTCACGGAGGCCTATGCGGTTATCCCCAAAGACGTGATGACCGATATTGTCACCAGCCTTTTGCCCCACTGGAACAAAACCCGCGCCTGGGTGCTGGCCCGCCCCATGAGCGGCTTTGCCGAAACCTTTTCCCAGTACCTTATGGAAGTCGCCCCCGGAGGAGGCAGCGACAGACCCGAGCCCGATCCCCAGGCTCAGGGGGTGTTGTTCATCCTTGAGGGCGAACTTGAACTGACCTTGGGTGATGAAACCCACAAGATGTGTCCCGGTGGCTATGCCTATATCCCCCCCGGCAGCAGCTGGAGCATAACGAACCGGGGCGGCGCGCCCGTGCGCTTTCACTGGGTGCGCAAGGCCTATGAAGCCGTTGAGGGCATTGCCCCCCCGCTCCCCCTCGTTACCAACGAGCAGGACGTGCCCCCAACTCCCATGCCCGACACCAATGGCACCTGGGCCACCACCCGCTTTGTCGATACCTCCGACATCGCCCACGACATGTGCGTCAATATTGTCACCCTGAAACCCGGTGCCGTTATTCCCTTTACTGAAACCCACGTCATGGAGCACGGGCTTTACGTGCTTGAGGGCAAGGCCGCCTATCGCCTCAACAGGGATTGGGTCGAGGTCGAAGCCGGGGATTTCATGTGGCTTCGCGCCTTCTGCCCCCAGGCCTGTTATGCAGGCGGGCCCGGCAATTTCCGCTACCTGCTCTATAAAGACATCAACCGCCACCCCAAACTCAAACTCTGAGACGCCTAACCCCGATGCAAACCATATTTGTTGAGCCCCTGATCCGGCAATCCTTTATGCAGTTTGGCGATATCATTCAGGCCTCCCCCGAGGTGCAGAGCTTTTTGATAAACCAGGGCAACACCCGCCGCTATCATGATTTGGCAACGGTTGTTGCCACCGGCGAAGACGCCCGCCCGATTATCTCGATTTTTCGCGGCAAGCCCTATTCCCTGCCCCTGACCCTGAAAATGCTTGAACGCCACCCCTTCGGCTCCCAGGCTTTCATGCCGGTTGAACCGGCCCGATTTCTGGCCATCGTTGCCCCCGACAATCATGGCATGCCGGGCACGCCCCGCGCCTTTCTGGCCCATCCCGGTCAGGGCGTGAACTATTTTGCCAATGTCTGGCACGGGGTCCTGACCCCGCTGGACCGTGAAACCGACTTTCTCGTTGTCGACCGGGCCGGAGAGGGTGAAAACCTTGAAATCTACGACCTGCCCGAACCCTGTGAGGTGAGAGAATGAAAGAAAAACTGCTCTTTCGCCTGCTTGAAGTCATTGAAAATGACATCGCCCCGATGACTGCGCGCGAGGTCAAACGCGGCAACAAGATTTTTGGGGCCGCCATCCTGCTCAAGTCCGACCTCTCGCTGGTCATCGCCGAAACAAATAACGAGATTGAAAATCCCCTCTGGCACGGGGAGATGCACGCCATCAAAAAACTCTACGAGCGTGACCGTTCCAGCCTGCCCGCGCCTGAGGATTGTATTTTCCTTGCCACCCACGAGCCTTGTTCCCTGTGCCTTTCCGCCATCACCTGGGCCGGATACGACAATTTTTATTATCTGTTTTCCCATGAGGATTCCCGCGACAGTTTTGCCATCCCCCACGACCTGAAAATCCTCAAGGAGGTTTTCACCCTGGACCCTGGAGGCTACACCAGAAAAAACGCCTTCTGGACCTCGCACAATCTGGTGAAAATGGCGGCTGAACTCGAGCCGGTCTCGCGCACAGAGGCCGAGGCAAAAATCACCAGTATCAGCGCACTCTATGCTGATTTTTCGACAACCTATCAGGCCCACAAGGGCAACGCGGACATCCCGCTGGCCTGAAACTCTTTCACTTGCCGCCCCGACACGGCAAAAAACTGTGGCGGAGTGCATTTTCATGCACCCCGCCCCCCAAACTGCCCTGCCCCCCGGGGCATCACATTTCAGGTTTTAACTTCCAACTGTCGAGTTGAGCATCTGCAGGGCCAGCGTCAGCGTTGCAGTACAGGCCGCCTGGTCGCCCATTTCCTGTTCGCGAGCGCCCTGATCACGCAGTTCAACAACTTGTGCCCGGGTTTCATCATTGACTTCAAGCATCGTGGTCTCATCAATCTGCCCGGTCTCAAGAACCAGGTCGATTTTCTCGATCACCGCCACGCAGTCTCCTTCAAAAACCAGCGGTCCCTCATGGCTCT
Source organism: Hyphomicrobiales bacterium (assembly GCA_026981645.1). Lineage (GTDB taxonomy): Bacteria > Pseudomonadota > Alphaproteobacteria > Rhizobiales > Devosiaceae > DROE01. Next base: position 21,703 of record JALSII010000009.1, read on the forward strand.
GCGCAAAAGCGGGAGCGGAAAATGCTGCAAGCAAAAAGCTCGACGCTATAAGACCGGGGATAAGAATAGATTTCTTCATTGTTAAGTCCTTTTTAGTTTCAGGATTCCAGTTTCCGGCCCTATACCGGAACTGCCCTGCTGGACACAACAAACTGCAAAACATTGTCTCATATTGGACTCAAAAATGGAGTCTTTGTGGTAATTTTATTTGAAAATCCCTGAAATCAATCAGTTGGGCATTTGTTTGTTATTTAAGTGTCGGTAAAAAATTTTATGGTACTATTGCAGTTTAGCAACACTGAATGAGGACCGGAGTTGCTTAAAAAAGCCAAGGGCTGATCTTATATGGCGTGCCGGCACCCGTCCGCATCAGCCACCACACAAAGGTCGAGCACCTTTTGCACCTTTGCCGCCTGGGCGAACGAGGGTTCAAGCGTCTGCCCGGACCGCACCGCTTTGACAAAAAGCTCATAGGTGGTCTTGACCGGTCTCACCTTCAGCGTGCGCCAGGTGCCCTTGTTAACACCCCTGCCCATGCACACCCGCAGCTCCGAATCGTCCAGCCAGTGGGTCAATTCTATGCCGCCCTTGTCCCCATAAATGCGCAGTTTCAATTCGTTGAGATGCCCGGTGGCCCAGCGGCTCGCATGCACCACCCCCAGCGCTCCATTGTCAAAGCCTGCCGTCATGACAAAACTGTCGTTTGCGTCCAGTTTGTATTCGCCAATCCGGTCACCCTCAGCCTTGTGGAAGGTCTGCAACCGGCAGTCGATATTGGCCATCTCAACATCAGCGCCAAAATTCACGAAATCCAGAATATGAATGCCGATATCCCCCAGCGTGCCATTGGAGCCGTGGGATTTGGACAGACGCCACAGCCACTGACTTTCCTTGGACCACTCCCCCCAGGCATTGGAGACCAGCCAGCTTTGCAGATAAGAGGCCTCCACATGTTTGACCGCGCCGATTTTGCCGCTTGTCACCAGCTCCCGCACCTTGTGAATATGGGGCACGTTGCGATAGGTCAGATTGACCATGCCCACCAGCCCCGTTTTTTCCGCCAGCTCAGTCATTTCCAGCGCCCTGGGATAATCCGTTGCCAGCGGCTTTTCACAGAACACATGCTTGCCCGCCTTGAGCAGCGCCATGGTGGTCGGATAATGCACATGGTCGGGGGTGACGTTGGCCACCGCATCGAACTGGCCCCACTCGATGGCCGCTTCAAGAGTGGTGAAGCGCTCGGCAATCTTGTACTTTGTACAGAACGCACCCAGCAGCTTTTCATTGAGGTCCACCGCCGCCGTAAGTTCAACACCCTTGATGGCGCCAAACTGTTCGGCGTGGGCACGGGCCATGCCCCCGGTTCCAAGAATTAAAAGACGCATATTATCCTGATCCTAAATCTATAGTTTGGCAGAACCGGCGTTGCCGCCGACCCAGTTGGCGGCTTTTTCACCCATATCGCGAAACTTGGATGAGACATCGTTCAGCCGCTGCTCCCATTCGGGGTTCGGGGTCTGCCCTTCGATGGCCGGGAAATAGACCTGCATCATGCAGGTAATCGCCAACGGCTCCAGCAGCGCCGCCTTGATGCTCCAGGCCAGAAGCAACGCAATGACAATGCCAAACGCGGCAAAGCTGCCCGGCATCACAATGGCAATTGCGCCCGCCGGGGCCAGCAGAAAAATGAACAACAGGAACGACAGTCCGTAGATGATAATCGTCAGCCAGGCCGCATTCCTGAGCATGATTTTATAATTCTGCCCATAGAGAATCAAAGCATCGCGGGCCGATCCCCAGGGGTTCTCCGCCCGATTACGGATAAGGTAGGCCAGAATAACCTCATCGACAAAGCCCACAGCAATATTCAAAAAAGAGCGCACAAGCCCCATGAGCTGTTGCAGGCCGGGAATGGGAACGAGCGAAGCAATCCCCTGTGCCGCTCCGGTTACCGCGCGCAACACCCCCTGAATAATCCGGTCGAGCACAAAAAGCATATTGGCCTGGGCAAACCGCTCCCGGACCACGGCCTGCCCGTGTTCAATCTGGCTGCGCCCCTGTGGCATTTCCTTGCCCTCAAGCAGTTCCACCAGCACCGCGATATGGGCCGCCTTGACCATATAAAGCAAATATTCGCGCGCCAGAAATATCACCCCGGCGGTCAGGCCAAAGCCGAAAATCCCGCCCCACATGGAAAACGAGGCGCTGGTTCCCGGCTCCGCACTGAACGAACCCAGACCCCAGCCAAGCCCCGCGCCAGCCCCGGTCACAACAATAAACGCCAGCGTGATGCCGAAATAAATCGCCATGCGCAAAAGAATGAACGGCGTCGTCTTTATCATCAGCCCCATGGCCTGACCCAATCTGAAATCCCACATGTTTTTCCCTCTCCTTTGTTGCTTTATGCCCGAAGCCAAAAACTAGCGCAGGCCCTTTTCGCCCTTCTTGTGCAGTTTGGGTCCGCGCTCTTCAATGGCTTCAAGCGCTTCTTCCACCGGCACATTTGGCGCATCGGACGGGTCGCTGCTCACCGCTTGAGGGTTAAATGCCCAATTGACGGCATTGCGCAGCACCTTGCCGATGGTCTCGTCATAATAGGTAGGATAGGTTTCGTGACCGGGCTGGAAGTAAAAGATATTGCCCCGGCCCCGCCTGTAGGTCAGCCCGGAGCGAAACACCTCCCCCCCCTGAAACCAGGAGATAAACACCGTCTCCATCGGCTCGGGCACCGAAAACGGCTCTCCATACATTTCCTCGTTTTCAAGTTCGAAATACTCCGGAAGTCCCGCGGCAATCGCATGACCCGGATTGACCACAAAAATCCTCTCCCGCTCCCCCGCCTCGCGCCATTTCAGCGCGCACGGAGTGCCCATAAGCCTCTTGAATATCTTTGAAAAATGCCCCGAGTGCAGAACAATAAGCCCCATGCCCTGCCAGACGCGGTTGGTGACCCGCTCGACAATCTCATCGGCCACCTCGCCGTGGGCCGCGTGGCCCCACCACAAAAGAACATCGGTTTCGGCCAGCACCTCGTGCGTCAAACCGTGCTCGGGCTGTTGCAGGGTTGCGGTGCGCGCAACGATATTTTTGTCCACTGCCAGTTGTTTGGCAATCTGGGCATGCATGCCTTCAGGATAGATTTCCGAAACGATTTGGTTGCTTGTTTCATGGACGTTTTCGCCCCACACGGTTGCGCGTATTGTCATAGTTTTCCCTCTGGAATGAGTTCACTTCGCCCCGAACCTGTCCTGCCAGGTTTGCATCGGGTCACTTTCTTCTGCATGGGCCAAAAACACGCCCCGCGCAATCCCCCTTGCCAGACAAATTGCTCCCGCATGGCCCAGCATGGCCAGATCCATCATCGGCTCGCTTAGTTCTCGTTTTCCCGTAGAAATCGCAAACACCAGGTCCCCGTCCACCGGCGTGTGCGAAGGTACAATGGCCCGCGCCAGCCCGTCCTGCGCCGCCACCGCCAGCCGCTTGGCCTGCGCATTGCTCAGACGCGCATCCGTCGCAACAATGGCGATGGTGGTATTGGTCCCCTGTTTGACAAAATCCTGTTTGGTCCGAGTGGTCATTTCAAAATCTACCGGCCCCGGATAAGGCCCAAGCCCCCCGAACTCGTTGTTCATTTCAAACGCCCCGGCCCAGAAATGGGCGCTGTTACCCACATTGACCTGGCCCGTGGGGTTGGCCGCCACCAGCGCCGCGACGCTGATGCCGTTGTCCAGCACGATGGAGGCCGAACCAAGCCCGCCCTTGAGGCCCGCACTTGTCGCACCGGTCCCCGCACCAACGCTGCCCAGTTCAAAATCGCTTGCAGCCGCCTCCAGCGCCTCAATGCCCAATTGCCGGTAGGGGTTCTGCTTCCAGCTCTTGTCGCCGCCATTTATCAGGTCAAACAATATCGCCGCCGGCACAATCGGCACCACCACCTCGCCAACCCTGAAGCCCCGGCCCCGCGCCGCCAGCGCATCGACTACCCCCGAGGGCGCATCAAGCCCGAAGGCCGAGCCGCCCGAGAGCACCAGCGCATCCACCGCTTCAACGGACTTGTCCGGGGCCAGCAGGTCGGTTTCACGCGTTCCCGGCGCGCCGCCCATTACATCCACCGCCGCCACGAACGGTTTCTCTGCCGTCAGCACCGTGACCCCGGTTTTTATTCCCCGGTCGGTGGCGTTGCCAACGATTATACCTTCCACATCACTGATGAGATTGCGCGGACCCGGTTTCATATGCAGCGGCCCCCGTCGACTTCCAAGGCCACCCCGGTAATCATCGAAGCCTCGTCCGAACACAAGAAACATGCAGCATTGCCCATATCCTCGGGCTGCGAAAACCTTCCGATGGGAATGGTGGCCAAAAACTTCGCCCGCATTTCCGGCGTATCCTCACCCATAAAAGTCTTGAGCAAAGGCGTTTCCCCCGCCACCGGATTTATCGCGTTGACCCGCACCCCGGATGAAGCCAGTTCCACCGCCATGGATTTGGTGGCGGTAATCATCCAGCCCTTGGAAGCATTATACCAGCTCAGACGCGGGCGCGGAGAAACCCCGGCGGTCGAGGCCACATTCAAAATGGCCCCCGCCCCGTTCCCCTTCATATGCGGCACCAGATGTTTTGCCGTCAGGAACACCGATTTGGCATTGACCGCCAGCACCCGGTCAAATTCGTCCTCCGCGATATCTTCAAGCGGTCCGGGCAGATGGGTGACCCCGGCATTGTTCACAAGAATATCCACTTTGGAAAAAGCAAGGATGGCCGCCGCCACCATTGCCGAAACGCTGTCAGAATCGGAAACGTCCACCTGGCGCGCCACCACACCGGCCCCCAGTTCTCCGGCCAACTCCTCAGCCCCATCACCGTTGATGTCTCCGATCATCACGCGGGCACCCTCAGCCCTGAACTTGCGCACAATCCCTTCGCCAAAGCCCGAAGCGCCCCCGGTGACAATCGCTGTTTTGTTTTTCAGTCGCATGTGTTTTCCCATGCAGTTTTGCCGTCAGGAACAATGATGCGATGATTTGGCAGCAGCGCGCAAGAATTATCAATGACAGGCCAATATCAGTAAAGCACCTCATCCATTGCCACGGTTTCCCCTGCAATCCGGCTTCCTGCCTCCTTATATCAATGCGCCGTTTTTTTGTGCCAGTTCAACTCCTGCGAGTTTTGAAAACCGCCCCAGTTCTGAGTGCAATTTGCTTTGGCGTTTTGCTCCCCACCTCACCCCCGGTTCTGGCCAGAAACCGGTGACGTTCATCTCGCCCCTGCCCCGGTCCGCCTTGATTTCAATCCGCCCCACAAATCGGACCCCTTCCAGTAACGGATATACATAATAGCCCCATTTACGCTTGGTTTTTGGCACAAACATTTCATTGCGATACGCAAACCCGAACAGGCGTGCCAGACGGTTGCGGTCCCGTATTGCGGGGTCAAACGGGTTGATGATGCGCAAACGCTTTATGGGCGAAGCAACTTCTGCCATTCCCCGTTCAACATCTTGGAGCGCATAGGCCGGGACAATGGATTTGTCCGCCAGCTCCACTTCAATCTGCATCAGCCCTGAGCAGTTTTCCGCCCAGCTTTTCACCTCGCGCGCACTGAGCACATCCTAGAACCGCTTGATTTCCCCGACCGAGGCAAAACCCAGCCTTTTGAGCGCCTGTGTGCAAAGCCAGTCGATCTGCATTTCCGTGCTGTGGGAAACACCACGCAACCGTTGCGGAAACACCCGGTCCGCCAGGTCATAATACTTGACAAAATTTTCCCGGTAGGCTGTGGCCAGCTCACCCCCGTACCACATTTTCTCCAGCGCCTTTTTGTGGGGAGGACGGGCCCACATTTCGCGTTTTCCCTCGATTTTTGTATCAAAGGCATGGGTGGAAAGTGGGCCTTCCATTTCAATACGCTGATAAACTGCCCGCACCTCATCCCGCCCCATCCCGGTTTTATACCACCTGGAGTTTGCAAACCGCGCGCCCAGCCGGGCAAACTGCATTTGCCACATGGGAAAAAACTCCATCGGGATCAGCGAGGCGTCATGGGTGAAATGCTCAAACAGGTCACGCCGCTCACCAAGATGGGGCCACAGCATTTTCTCCCGATAGTTCTGGTTTCGGCTCCACAGGATATGGTGATGGGCACGGGTGACATTGCGCACAGTGTCAATCTGCAAGAACCCCAGCGCCCGGATAAGTGCCATCACGTCCACCGGCCCGGTCGGGGTGGCCGCCAAACCGGTCGTTGTCAGCCATAGCCGTCTGGCATCACGATTGTTTAGCCGCAACACCAAGCCTATGTCCTAACCATGATATGCGGCAACGGTCTTGAGCACCGAAAACCCGTAAAGCGCCTCAAAACCCTTTTCCCGTCCGTGACCCGATTTGCCCACCCCGCCAAAAGGAAGCTCGACCCCGCCCCCGGCTCCGTAATTATTGATGAACACCTGCCCCGATTTCAGCGCTTTTGCCAGTCGCATCTGGCGCGCGCCGTCCCTTGTCCAGATGCCCGCAACCAGCCCGTAATCGGTGCCATTGGCAATGGCGAGCGCTTCTTCTTCCGTTTCAAAGCGGATGACCACCTGCACGGGACCGAATATTTCGTCTTGTGCCAGAACATGGTCCGCCTCGACCCCGCCAATCAGGGCCGGGGCCACATAATGTCCCCCCGCCGGTGCATCCGAAACAATTTTTCCCCGCGCCACAATCCTTGCATTGCCCTCAATCTCGCTCAGAAATCCGCTGACAATATCCTTCTGGCGCGCTGAAATAAGCGGACCCACATTCAGGTCCGCAATCGCCGGGCCCACCTCCAGCGCCTCATATCTTTCAACCATCATCGCCAGCAGCTTATCGTGCACCCCGCTTTGCATCAGGATGCGTGAAGAGGCCGAACAAGTCTGCCCCGCATTCTGAATGCCCGCATTGACCAGAAAAGGCAGCGCAGCCTCCAAATCCGCATCGTCAAATACGATTTGCGGCGACTTGCCGCCCAACTCCAGCGTCACCGGCACGATATTGTCCGCCGCCGCCCGCTGCACCAGCGTGCCAACGCCCACCGAGCCGGTAAACGAGAGATGGTTGACATTCGGATGCGAAGTCAGTGCCGACCCGGCCTCTTCCCCTAGACCCGGCACCACATTCAGCGCTCCGGCGGGCAGTCCTGCCTCCCGTGTAATATCGGCAAAGGCAAGCGCGCTCAGGCAGGCTTCCTCCGCCGGTTTGAGTACCGCCGCATTGCCCATGGCCAGCGCCGCCCCCACCGAGCGCCCGATAATTTGCATCGGGTAGTTCCAGGGCACAATATGCCCGCTTACCCCGTGCGGCTCGCGCAGTGTGTAAACCGTATAGCCATCGAGATAGGGGATGGTTTCCCCGTGGATTTTGTCGCACGCACCCCCGTAAAACTCCAGATAACGGGCCAGCGCCTGCGCATCGGCCTTGGCCTGTTTCAGGGGCTTGCCCACATCCCTGGCTTCCAGCAGCGCCAACTCGTCGGCGTGTTTCAGCACCTCTTGCCCGATACGGGTCAGAATGCGCCCGCGCTCAAGCGCGCTCTTTGTGCCCCACTCCCCATCCAGCGCCTCCCGTGCAGCACCAACGGCTTTGTTGATATCCTCTGCCCCCCCGCGCGCAATCCGGCAAATGATGGAACCATCCGAAGGGTTTTCCAGCCTCAGCACTTCCCCTGAAACTGGTGCCACCCATTCCCCGCCGATAAAACAGTGTTCTGAATTGAACCCCAGTCCGCTTTGTTCGCTCATGTGATTTGCCTCTCCTCGCGCGCCCTGAGTGCCGTCTCGATTATCGGCGTCGCCCCTATCAGCTCTTTTGTGTAGGGGTGCTGTGGGTTGTTGAATAGTTCATCGCTTTTCCCCTCCTCGACAATTTTTCCCTGTTTCATCACCAGCACCCGGTCGGTAATCGCCCTGACCACACTCAAATCATGGGAGATAAACAGGTAGGAGAGCCCCAGCCTATCCGAAAGTTCGGCCAGAAGGTCCAATATCTGCGCCCGGATTGAAACATCAAGCGCCGATACCGCTTCATCAAGCACAATCAGGTCGGGGCGCAAAACCAGCGCCCGCGCAATGGCGATACGCTGGCGCTGCCCCCCGGAAAACTCGTGAATATATTTGTCCATGTCCGAACTGTCCATGCCCACATCCCTTAACGCCCCGGCCACCCGCGCCCGCCGGTCGGCGGGCGGTTTTGCCATCAGATGAAACGGTTCGGCCACCAGTTTTTCCACCTTCCAGCGCGGATTGAAACTTCCATAGGGGTCCTGAAACACCACCTGCACCCCGGCGCGCAAGGCCGATGCCATGCCGGGCCCCACACGCTTTCCAAACAATTCGATTTCCCCCCCCTGCACCGCCTCAAGGCCAAGGATGGCGCGGGTCAGGGTGGATTTGCCGCACCCGCTTTCCCCCACCAACCCCACATTTTCGCGCCTGGATATGGCAAAACTGACCCCGTCAACCGCCCGGAACGGTTCCGGCTTTTTGAACAGGGAGGTACGTTGCCCCGGATAGTCGCGCACCACCCCTGAAACCCTGAGAATGTTTTCTCCTTCCTCCACCACCCGGCCCGGCGCCCTTTTTGGCACATGGTTTGAGGCTTCAAACAGCGCCTTGGAATAGGGGTGCTGCATGTGGCGAAACACTGAAAGTGTCTCCCCCGCTTCAACCACCACCCCCTTTTGCATGATGGCGATATGGTCCGCCATGTCCGCCACCACCGCCAAATCGTGGGTAATCAGCATCAGCCCCATGCCGTCCTCTTCCACCAGACGGCGAAGCAAGGTCAGGATTTGGGCCTGCGTGGTCACATCGAGCGCCGTTGTCGGCTCATCGGCAATCAACAGACGCGGCCTCAAAGCAATGGCCATGGCAATCACCACCCGCTGACGCTGCCCGCCCGAAAGCTCGTGGGGGTAGCGCTCGAGAGGAAACTGGCCTGCAGGCAACTCCACTCGCTCCAGCGTTTGTCGCGCGATTGATTCTGCTTCCGCGCGCGACCCCTCCCCGTGCACCAGAACGGTTTCGGCCACCTGTTCGCCAATGGTCTTGACCGGATTGAGCGCGCTCATGGGCTCCTGAAAAATCATGCCCATGTCGTTGCCACGCAGGGCACACAGTTCCGCTTCGCTTTTTTCCAGCAATTCGGCCCCGTCCAGCTCGATGCTTCCCGCCGTCCGCGCACCCGAAGGCGCCAATTGCATGATCGACAGGGCCGTCATCGACTTGCCCGAGCCGCTTTCCCCGATGACCCCCAGAATTTCCCCTCCATCAACGCCAAGGTCGATGTCCGAGAGGATTTGGCTATCCCCGATGCGGAGAGACAGGTCTTTGACCTTTAGCAGGCTCATCTTTTTTCCCGCCTGAGTTTGGGGTCGAAAATGTCGCGCAATCCGTCCCCCATCAGGTTCAGCCCCAGCACCGTGAGCAAAATGGCAAATCCGGGAAACAGCGCCAGATGCGGGGCAATGGCAATCATGGTTTGCGCCTCGGCCAGCATGCGCCCCCAGCTTGGTATCGGGGGTTGCGCACCAAGCCCCACATAGGAGAGCGCCGCCTCCGCCAGTATCCCCAGCGAGAACTGAATGGTGCCCTGCACAATCAGCAGGTTAACAATATTGGGCAGGATATGCTGAAACGAAATCAGCACCGGCCCCTTGCCTGCCACCCGTGCCGCCAGCACAAATTCCCGCGTCCACAAGGACAGCGCCGCCCCCCGGCTCAGGCGGGCAAAAACCGGAATATTGAATATGCCGATGGCGATAATGGCATTGATGGCGCTTGGCCCGAACACCGCCGTTATCAGAATGGCAATCAAAAGCGCGGGGAAGGCAAACACCAGATCATTGGTGCGCATGATGATTTCATCCAGCATCGAGCCCCGT
>JALSII010000010.1 GCA_026981645.1 Hyphomicrobiales bacterium
TGCCCCCAGCGTGCCGTCACCAAGGGCTTTTACAATATCGTCTTCGACCTGATGCCCGCCACGGGCCGCGTTGATAATCACCGGGCCGCCCTTGAGCCTGTCACGTCTGAGTTTTGAAAAAGTTTCATAGTTCAGAATGTTTTCTGTTTCAGGGGTCAGCGGCAGAAGATCGACCAGAATATCAGTGCCACAAAGAAACGCATCGAATTGTTCCATCCCCGAAAAACTCTCCATGCCCTCAAGGGTTTTGGGTGAGCGGCTCCAGCCCCTTACCTCAAATCCCAGCGCCAGCAGACGTTTCGCCGCATCCTGCCCCAGAACCCCCATCCCCATGATGCCAACTGTGCTGTTGCGCGCGGCGGGCGGATAGAACTGCGACCAGTTCCGGGACTGCTGGTCTCTTTTATAGCGGGTGAAACAGCGATGGTGCATGGTGACATTTGCCACCACATAATCACTCATGCATCGGGTGAGGTCGTCCTCGACAAAGCGCACAATAGGCACCTCTTGAGGCAGATTTGGATGGTTGAGGAGTGCATCGACCCCCGCGCCCAGCGAGAGCACGGCCCTGAGGTTGTCCAGCCCCTCAAAAGCATTTTCAAGTGGCTTCCAGACGAAGATATAGCGGATATCGCCGGGGTCGAAATCATCACTGCGGCTGACAATCGGGTAGCCCTCAAGCAGAGCACCGAGTTCTGAAATCCACTGCGCTTCATCCACGTCAGAAAGGTGCAGCAGAAGCATTCCGGTTTCTCCTCAAACAAAAACAGGCCGCACATTGCAAGCGCGGCCTGTCTGAAAATTTCGTGGTCACTGCCCGTCAGGGAAGTGGGACGGGGGACGCCGACAAGCCTGTCATGTAAACGATGAGGGCTGCCCGGTCTTCGGGTTTGGACAATCCGCCAAACGACATTTTTGTGCCCGGAGCAAAGTCCCTTGGTTTGAGCAAAAATGCATCCAGCGCTTCAAAACTCCACTCTGCACCTTCGTCTGCCAGCGCTTTGAACGCATCAGAATATTTGAAGGTTTCGTTGGCGCCAATCTGAGCGCCCACAATGCCATAAAGCGCCGGACCCACCTTGTTGCTGCCCCCCTCGTCAAAGGAATGGCAGGCGGCGCATTTGCGCGAAACCCGTGCACCATCTTCGGCCGATGCACTGTTCAGCAAGGCAAACAGGGCCGAGTTCTGTGCCGCAGGCGCGGCCTCTTCAACAATGGCGGTGGTTTCGGTGGCGGCTTCGCTGGCAACCTCGGGTGCAGTGGCGGCAGTATCGGTATCCGTCACGGTGTTTGCAGCTTCGTTCGCCGTGTCTGTAACGGTTGTTGCAGCCTCCGTTGTTTCGTTTGCAACTTCATCGGTCATGGCTGCCGTGTCGGCGGCGCCTTGAGTTGCCTCGGTTACATTATCTGTTGCAGTGCTCACCGCTTCTTCAACCGGGGTTGTTTCAGATGCGGGTTCTGCCGGCGTGTCCTGAGTTGGCGCTTCTTGTGCCGGTGCCGGTGCCGGTGCCGGCTCGGCCGCGGGTTCGGTTGCCTCGCTGGCCGCTTCAGCTTCCACGACGGGGAAGGGTACCGGATCAGCAGCAAAGCTTTGCATATAAGCCAACAGGTCGGCCCGGTCGTCTTCTTTCCTCAGACCTGCAAAAGTCATCTTGGTGCCCGGCGCGAATTCCTTGGGAGATGTCAGGAACGCATTCAGGTTCTCATAGGTCCATGTACCACCCTCTTCACCAAGCTGGCTAAGAGTGTCGGAATATCCGAACCCCTCAACGGAACCTATGCTGGCCCCGACAATACCATAGAGCGCCGGACCGGCCTTGTTGGCGCCCCCTTGTTCAAATGTGTGGCAGGCGGCGCATTTGCGGGCCACGCCCGCGCCGTTATCAGCAGATGCGGAGGCCAGCAGTACGGCAAGAGGAACAGCTGCGGGTTCAGGTTCTGCCTCCGCGCCTGCGCCGGAAGTTTCAGGCACCGGAAGATTGTATCCGGGTCCGCGCCCCTCGATCGGCGCATAAATTTCATTGGCCAGAAAGCCAATTCCCATGACAAGCACCAATGTGCCAAGAATAGCGCCAATGATCTTGTTCATTTCAAAAGCATTCATTTAGGTCTCTCCGGTCCGGCTTCGCCCACAACGACGACAAAAATACCCTTTAGACCAGCCTTTAAGCTGATTCTAGTCCCCTGCCGACGCGCGCGGAAGATATAAGCAAGTTGGTTGCGAGGCAACCTCGTTTGAACCAGGTGCGACAAACGGTGCGCGTGAAGGTACCCGAAACGTAAAGTTTGAGTATTCAGAATGTGTTGACTGTTGGTCCGGCCTCTTCGATAACAGCCTGTGCACGGTATTTTAAGGAACTTTGGCCATGGCAAAAAAAATTGCATTTCAGGGGGAACTGGGGGCTTTCAGTCACGCAGCGGTACTTGGCCTGTTCGCCGATGAGACGCCGGTCCCTTGCGTGACCTTCGAGCAAACCATTGCCGCCGTGCAAACCGGCACTGCTGATTATGCGGTGGTGCCTGTGGAAAATTCCCTTTATGGGCGTATCACCGACATACATCACATACTGCCTGAAAGCGGATTGTTCATCGTCGGCGAATATTTTCTGCCCATCGCCATGAACCTTCTCGGCGTGAAGGGCGCAACCCTTGGTGATATAAAATCTGTGCAAAGCCTGTCTGTGGCACTGGGTCAGTGCCGCAAATTCATCAAGGAACACAATCTTGAAGCCATCAATTCCGTTGACACCGCAGGCTCGGCCCGGGAGGTTGCAACACGCGGCGACAAGAGCCGCGCTGCCATTGCCTCCGAGATTGCCGCAGAAATTTATGGTCTGGATGTGCTTGAAAAGAACATCGAGGATGCTGACCACAACACTACAAGGTTTTTGGTGATGTCGCGGGAAAAGTCTCAGATCAAACCCGACGGAGACAATGTCAAAACCACATTCATTTTCCGGGTGCGCAACGTGCCCGCCGCACTTTACAAGGCCATGGGTGGTTTTGCCACCAATTCGGTGAACATGCTCAAACTGGAAAGCTATATGATTGATGGCTCGTTCACCGCCACCCAGTTTTATGCCGACATCGGCGGTCACCCCGACGACAGGAACGTGCAGCTTGCATTTGAGGAACTGGGCTTTTTCACCGACCACTTCCGCATACTGGGGGTCTATCCGGCGGCAAAAGCGGGTGGGGATAGCGTCTGATTTTTATAAGTTTTGGGCAAGTCACCCCCTTGCAATCGACCTGCATTTCCCCCAAATACAGCATCAGGAAGGTTGGCGCGGACGTATTCCTCGCCAACCGGGTCAGGTCCGGAAGGAAGCAGCCCTAACGAGTTTTGATACGGGTCGTTGCCAGCCTTCCGCTCTGCTCTTAAACTGAAGGCCGAACGGTTTCGATTCCCGGCTGACTGTGGCCCCTGAAAGAGCAAATTCCAGAATATGCCAGACGCCGAAAAATCAACAACGCCTTATCTGGTGCTGGCGCGCAAATACCGCCCGCAGGATTTCTCGGCCCTGATCGGCCAGAACGCCATGGTGCAGACCCTCACCAACGCGTTCAAGAGCGATCGTATTCACCATGCCTATATTCTGACCGGCGTGCGCGGAGTGGGCAAAACCACCACCGCGCGCATTCTAGCCCGAGCCTTTAACTATGCAGATAAGGACGGCCCCCGCCCGACGCTGGATTTAGACATGCAGGGCCAGCATTGCCAGGCGATTATTGAAGGCCGCCACGTTGACGTGATGGAGATGGACGCAGCCTCCAACACCGGTATTGACGATATTCGCGAGATTATAGATTCGGTGCGCTATGGCCCGGTCTCGGCCCCCTACAAGGTCTACATCATTGACGAAGTGCACATGCTCTCAAGGCAGGCCTTCAACGGGCTGCTTAAAACACTGGAAGAGCCACCCCCTTATGTGAAATTTATCTTTGCCACCACCGAAATCCGCAAGGTTCCGGTGACCATCCTCTCTCGCTGCCAGCGCTTTGACCTGCGCCGGGTGACGCCCGAGATAATGACAGCTCATCTCGAGGGGCTGCTGACAAAGGAAAAAATAAAATTCGATGCTGAGGCGCTGGCCATGATTGTGCGCGCCGGGGAGGGGTCTGTGCGCGATTGTCTGTCCCTGACTGATCAGGCCATTGCTTTTGGGGATGGCAAGATCACGGCCGATGGAGTGCGCGATATGCTTGGTCTCGCCGACCGCGGCCAGACCATAGATCTGTTTGAGGTTCTGATGGGGGGTAAAATCGCTGACGCGCTTGGCCTGGTGCGCAAGCTCTATGATGGGGGTGCCGACCCCCAGACCATTCTCACCGACCTGGCGGATTTTACCCACCTGGTCACCCGCATGAAGGTGGTTGGCGACACTGCAAAGGACCCCGTGATAACTCCGGATGAGCGCACGCGCGGTGCAGCCCTTGCCGCTTCTCTTGGCATGCGGCACCTGACCCGCACCTGGCAGATATTGCAAGGGGGTGCCGCCGAGGTTTCCCGCGCCGGCAACGCCATACAGACTGCCGAAATGGTACTCATCCGGCTGGGATATGCTGCGGATTTGCCAACGCCGGACGAAATCATTCAAAAGCTGGCCAAGCTTCCCCATGTTCCTGAAGGGGGCAATCATACCGGCCCGCAAACGAGTGGTCCGGCCGGTTCAGGTGGCAGCGCAGGCTCAGGCAGTGCTCAGCCCCGTACCATTGGACAGGGCGGTGGCTTTGTTGGGTCCCCGTCCCCGCTGTCCGCGCCGCATCCCGACCCCGCTGCACATGCCGACCCCGGGGCCGAGGCCCTTGCCAGCCCGCAGAACTTCGCCCAATTGGTGGCTCTGGCCGCTGAAAAGCGCGATCTGCTTCTCAAGCATGCTCTTGAAACCGACATAAGGCCCTTAAGCTTTGAGGCCGGGCGCATGGAAATCGCGCTGACTGAAAATGCGGACCACTCCATTGTGGCGACCCTTGGTGCGCGCCTGAAACTGTGGACCGGGCGCACCTGGATGGTCTCCATATCTTCCGAGCAAAAAAGCGCTCCCACCATCCGCGAGACTCAGGAAGCGGCAAAGCAGAAGGCCTTTGACGAGGCACATGCGGTCCCGCTGGTCAGGGCAGTACTGGAAACCTTTCCCGGTGCCGAGCTGGTTGATGTCCGGGAATTGAAAACCTTACAGAACAACAGCGATTTAACAGATTAGGAAAAAGCCATGAAAGACCTTATGAGCATGATGGGCAAGATGCAGGAAATGCAGGCCAAAATGGGGGAGATACAGGAGGAGATCGAAAACGCCACGGTTGAGGGCAGCGCCGGTGGTGGTATGGTAAACCTGACCATGAGCGGCAAGGGCGAACTCAAGAGCCTCTCCATCGATCCCAGCCTGCTCAAGGCAGACGAAGGGGAAATTCTTGAAGATCTCATCATCGCCGCCCACAATGACGCCAGCGCTAAAGCCGAGGTGGCCAAGGCTGAAAAAATGCAGGAACTGACTGCAGGCCTGCCCATTCCGCCGGGCATGAAACTGCCTTTCTGATGGATATGGCATGAACCATACCGGTGGCAGCGAAATCGAGCAGCTTATCCAGCTCTTGGGCCGTTTGCCCGGGCTCGGGCCCCGCTCGGCCCGGCGCGCGGTGCTGCATCTGATAAAACGCAAGGACGCTTTGATGATCCCGCTCGCCTCAGCCCTGCAGCGGGCGGTGGAAGCGGTGACTATCTGTGAGCAATGCGGCAATGTGGACACCAACTCCCCTTGTGCCATCTGTACTGACCCGCGGCGCCAGCAGAATATGATGCTCATTGTTGTTGAGGATGTTTCCGACCTCTGGGCGCTGGAACGGGCCGGGGTCGGGCCCGTGCGCTATCACGTTCTTGGCGGCGTGCTCTCGCCCCTTGACGGGGTCGGGCCTGAGGACCTGGCAATCGACGCGCTGATCGCCCGTGCCGGTGAATTCGCTGAGATTGTACTCGCCCTCAACGCTACGGTGGAGGGCCAGACCACCGCCCATTACATTACTGACCGTATCGGAGGACTGGATATCAAAATCACCCGGCTGGCCCACGGGGTGCCGGTGGGGGGGGAGCTTGACTATCTGGACGAGGGCACACTTTCCCAGGCGCTCAAGGCAAGAACAGTGCTTCAGAACCCATAAATAGCGCCATTATGACCCTGTTTATGGCCCGTGATCCGGAGCGTTTCCAGAATAGGTGGGTAATGGTTATCCGGTTCGGAAACGCGATAAAGCAAAGACGCAAGAGTCGGTTTTTTTGATTCCATCAAAGCCGGACAGGCTTCAGACTGTTCCGCATTTAAGTTGAAACAGTCTGACCGCCAGGAACAGTCTGACCGCCAGGAACGGCCTGGAAGTATGCTAGCCCGATTTATCTCCGTGCGGCCTGCAGGAAAAACTCCCCAAGCGCATTGCCGACGAAATCATTATCCATGGGTCCGGCAAGACTATCCAGAGCCGCCTGCACTTCATTGTCGTTGAGCGGATTATTGCGCCGCAATTCAATGATGCCCGCTGAATATTCAAGCTCAAATTCGGGGTGGGGCTGCATGCTTATGGCGGCGCCATTGGCATAGATGAGACCCGCATAGGGGGTGAACTCAGAACTGATGAAGGTCCGTGCGCTTTCCGGGGGAGCAATCACCTGATCCTGATGACTGGCGGCAATGGCCAACTCGCCCGCGGGGTGGGAAAAATAGGCCGGGCAATTATCGAGCTTGTAGACGTGGCGGCCAAGACCCCAACCTTTTTCTGACTTTTCGACCTTCCCCCCAAGAGCATCGGCCATGATCTGATGGCCAAAACAGATGCCAAGCATGGGCACCCGTGCCGAATAAATCCGGCGAATGGCATCGCGCAGGGGGTCCATCCATTCTGTATTATCATAAACGCCTTTGGCTGACCCGGTGACGATTACCCCCTCAAGTTCTGAAACATCCGGCACCGGTTCGCATTCGAGCACTTTTACGGTTTCAAAAGAAAAGCCAGGGTTGGCCTTCTTGAGCATGCGTTCAAACTTTTTTCCATAGGGCCCAAAGTTTGTCTGCAAGGCGCTGGAATTCTCCCCGGTGAGTAAAATGGTCAGTTTCATGGGCTGAGGTTCCGCTCAGGTGAAGCCATCGGAATGCGGGTTTTAGAAACTGTTGGCCACCAGATCAAGACGCATCAGGGTATCTGCAGAGTTGCCACAACTCTACTTTTTTCAAACGAGATCATGAAGGGGCAAGACAATGTGTGCCAGGCACTATAAACAGGCAAAACAAAAACCAGCACAACTTCAGAGCCAGTACTCATGAGCGACCAGGACACGATCAGCCACGATGCCGCAATCCTTGCCAAGGCCCTGCCCTTCATGCAGCGCTATGAGGGCCAGACCGTTGTGATAAAATATGGCGGACACGCCATGGGAGATGCCGTGCTGGGCCAGGCGTTTGCCCGCGATGTGGCATTGCTCAAGCAATCAGGGGTCAACCCGATTGTCGTGCATGGTGGGGGCCCGCAAATTGGCGCCATGCTGGACCGGATGGGAATTCAGTCAAAATTTGAGAGTGGTTTGCGGGTCACTGACAAGGCAACCATTGAAATTGTTGAGATGGTTCTTGCTGGTTTGATCAATAAACAAATCGTGGCGCTCATCAATGCCCAGGGCGAGCGCGCTGTCGGGCTGAGCGGCAAGGATGGCAATCTGGTTTTTGCGCACAAAGCGCGAAAAACCAGTATTGACCCTGACAGTAATATCGAGCGCATCATTGATCTGGGGTTTGTGGGTGAGCCGGTTGAAGTTGACCACACGGTTCTGAACCAGATGGCGGCGGCCGGTATTATTCCCGTTATCGCGCCGGTGGCACCGGGGCATGATGGCGCGACCTACAATATCAATGCCGATACATTTTCAGGGGCGATTGCCGCAGCACTCAGCGCCGAACGCCTGCTGTTTTTGACCGATGTGTCCGGTGTGCTGGACAAGGAGGGCAATCTCATCGAACAACTCAGCGCCAGAGAGGCTAAGGCGTTAATCGCGGACGGAACCATAAGCGGGGGCATGATTCCCAAGGTTGAGACCTGCCTTGAGGCCATTGAACAGGGTGTTGGAGGGGTGGTGATCGTAAATGGCAAGGTTGCCCATGCGGTGCTCATAGAGTTGTTTACCGACTATGGTGCCGGCACACTGATTGTCCCTTGAGACACCCCGCAAAAGCGGTGTGAGGAGAAAGTACCCATGAACCCGATTAGCCCCGCAGCTTCGATACTGGATGGAATTGAAAGCTGGATTTTTGATCTGGACAATACGCTCTATCCGCGCACCTGCAACCTGTTCGCTCAGATTGACAGCCTCATAACCAGCTATGTCATGGATATTACCGGACTTGAGCATGTCTCAGCGCGTAAGTTGCAAAAAGATTATTACCGCGACCACGGTACAACGCTGAACGGGTTGATGAACAATCATGGGGTGGACCCCGACCACTACCTGAACATTGTTCACGATATTGACTATTCGCCCGTCGATGCGCACCCCGAGCTTGTGGAGATTATCAACGCGCTGCCTGGCCGCAAGTTCATTTTTACCAATGCTGATGTTCCCCACGCAGAAGCGGTGCTGGACAAGCTGGGCGGGAGGCATCTGTTCGAGGGTATTTTTGATATTCGTGCCGCCGGGTACAAGCCTAAACCGGAGCGCTCGGCCTATGAGGAGTTCCTTAAAACCTTCGACATTTCCCCTCAAAAGGCAGTGATGTTTGACGATCTGGAAAAAAACCTTCTGGTTCCTCACACCATGGGTATGGCAACCGTACATGTGGTGGCGACCAAGGGGTTTGTTCACGATCAGGTCGATGATTGGGAACTGAATCGTGTGGACGATTGTGACCACATTCACCATATAACTGATGATTTGGCGAAGTTTCTTAAAACCATCTAATATTGTTTTGTATATCGCCTTTCGAACCAGGACCAAACGGAAACGACAGGAAAATATTCATGAAACTGAATGCACTAACCCGGGCCGCACTCGTCGGTGCCGCTGTTTTTACTTTTTCCGGCGGCGCAAATGCGCAGGACGCGCGCGCTTTTGCCGACAAATTCTCTGAAACCATCAAAATTATTGGCGCTGTGGATGTTCAGTTCGGTTCTGCCGTTGCCCAGGGTGATACGATTGTACTCAGCGACATCATCATACCGGCCATGGACAGCAAACGGGCGGCAGAATTGCTTGATCGCACCCTGACTTTTGTGGGAGTGAGGGAAACACCAGAGGGTGGGTATCGGGCCGAGAGCGCCACATTTGATGATCTGGATTACACCGGTGATGGGGTGAACCTGGTGGTGAGCAATGTCATTTTCACCGATATCCAGATTGCGGCCGAACCGGGTGCCGATGTGCTTGAAACCATGCTGCTCTACAGGGGAATGTCAGCGGGCCCCATGTCAGTCACCATCGAGGGTAACAAGGTATTTTCCATAGACTCCATTATTGTTGACGTGGAACATGATGAGGCGGGAAGCATTTATTCCAGTTCCTATGCCATTGCAGGCATCTATGGCGACCTCAGCAAGATCGAGGACGACGAGGCAACGGATTTTCTTGAAGCCTTTGGCCTGTCCGAACTCAATGCCCGCATGGATGGAAATGCGGTGTGGTATCTTGACGATGGACGCATGGACATCGCCGAATCCTCGGTAACGATTGAGAATATCGGCAAGCTGAATCTTGCAATTGACATTGGCGGTTACACGCTTGCACTGCTGGAGCAGATTCAGGAAACCAGCAAAGAGATGGCCAGCATGGACCCGTCTTCTTCCGAATACGAAGCGCGTTCGATGCAGATGATGATGGGAATGGTTTCAGACCTCACACTGAACTCGGCCTCCATACGCTTTGATGACGATTCTCTCACCAATAAATTCATCGAGTTTATAATGGAGGAAGAGGGCATCACCCGCAAGGAGTTCATCTCCGGTGTTGCCAACATGGCACCAGATATGCTGGCCATACTGGGCGATCCCGAGCTTGAACAGCGCATTGCCCGTGCGGTTTCGACCTATCTCAAAGACCCGCAAAGCCTTGAGGTCAGTGTCAATCCAGATGAGGGTGTGCAATTTCTGGTGCTTGGTGCAGGAATGGCCAACCCGGCAGTGGCCCTTGAATTGCTCAATCTGGAAGTCACTGCCAACGAATAATTCTTCACAACATTTCCCGCCCGGCGGCTTTATTTCGCCGGGCGGATATTCCTATTCGTCTCCCAGACGGATTTTGGGCAGGTCGTAACATTTGCGCACGCATTCCCAGCCCTCTTCGGCCGTATCAACCACCGAGAACAGATCAATATCCTCAGGGGAAATGGTGCCTTCTTCGGCCAGCGCCTCAAGATTTATGGCCCGCCCCCAGAATTTCCCGCCAAACAGGATAACCGGGATGGGATCCATGCGCCCGGTCTGAATGAGCGTCAATGTCTCGAAAAACTCGTCCAGTGTGCCAAAGCCCCCCGGAAACACTGCAACCGCTTTGGCGCGCAGCAGAAAATGGATTTTTCGGGTGGCAAAATAATGGAAGTTAAAGCAGTATTCGGGGCTGATAAAAGTGTTGGGGGCCTGTTCGTGAGGCAGAACAATATTGAACCCTATCGAGGGCGCCCCCACTTCTTCCGCACCACGGTTCCCAGCCTCCATCACACCGGGACCGCCCCCGGTCACCACCATATATTCCTTGAAATCCATGGCCTTGGAGGTCAGGGAGGCATATTGGGCAAAACGGCGCGCTTCATTGTAGTAGCGCGCACTTTTCATCAGGTTCTCACGGGCAATGGGGGTCTTGGCCGCCCAGGGGTTCTCGCCGGGCGCGGGGATGCGGGCACCGCCAAACAAAACGATGGTCGAGTTCACTCCACGCTCGCGCAGCCATAATTCAGGCTTGAGATATTCAAGTTGAAAACGCACGCCGCGCATGTCGTCCGAGGTCATGAATTCCTCATCCGAAAAAGCCAGCCGGTAGGCTGCCGCCTCAGTCTGCGGGGTCTGGGGCACTTTACGAACGGTTTCAATGTCCTGTTTGGAGGTGCGCAGGGGTGTATGGTGGCGTCTGGCCATTTATCGGTATTCCTTCCACTAAAACTGAGGGGAAATCCTCGCACAGGGATGTTAAGGATCAATGTGCTGCCGGGCACCTCCCCTTCAAAGCTGCGTTATTGCCAGAAGAAACTTGATACATCGGGAAAAGTTCATTTACGCCGCGCTGTTCCCTCGCAAGGCAAATATGGTTAAACCTGTGCCTTGGATATCTTTTACCCATGTCAGGAACAACAATGAGCCACGCCGACCTCGCCAGAACCATTGACGCAGCCTTTGATGCGCGCGATCAGATCAGCTATTCAACAAAGGGGGAGGTGCGCGACGCAGTTGAAGCGGCGCTCAATCTTCTGGACAGTGGTGAGAGACGGGTCGCAGAAAAAAACGAAGCCGGCAACTGGGTTGTTCACCAGTGGCTCAAAAAGGCAGTTCTGCTCAGCTTTCGCCTTAACGACATGGAAATGATCCCCGGCGGTCCGGGGGGAGCACACTGGTGGGACAAGGTGCCCTCAAAATTTGCCGGCTGGAGCGAAAACAGCTTTCGCGAGGCGGGGTTTCGTGCAGTTCCCGGTGCCATTGTGCGCCACTCCGCCCATATCGGGGCCGGAGCGATCCTGATGCCCTCATTCGTCAACCTGGGGGCCAGTGTAGGCGAAGGCACCATGGTTGACACCTGGGTCACCGTTGGCTCATGTGCCCAGATCGGCAAAAATGTGCATCTTTCGGGCGGTGTTGGCATTGGCGG
Source organism: Hyphomicrobiales bacterium (assembly GCA_026981645.1). Lineage (GTDB taxonomy): Bacteria > Pseudomonadota > Alphaproteobacteria > Rhizobiales > Devosiaceae > DROE01. Next base: position 11,825 of record JALSII010000010.1, read on the forward strand.
CGTGCTCGAACCCTTGCAGGCCGGCCCCACTATCATCGAGGACAATTGTTTTGTCGGTGCCCGCTCCGAGGTTGTCGAAGGCGTTGTTGTGCGCGAGGGCTCGGTTATCTCAATGGGCGTGTTTATCGGCCAATCAACAAAAATTGTTGATCGCAACACCGGCGAAGTTCACATGGGCGAAGTGCCCCCCTATTCGGTTGTCGTGTCCGGTTCGATGCCCGGCAAACCTTTGCCTGACGGCTCCCCCGGCCCCTCGCTTTATTGTGCTGTCATCGTCAAACGCGTGGACGCACAGACCCGCTCCAAAACCTCGATCAACGATTTGCTTCGGGACTGAAAGCCCAAAAAGGGCTGGTATCATTGCCGGGGGGCATCTAAGATTCGCGCCCTGTCGCCAGTCAGGGCGGCAAACATCAAGGAGGGACCAATGGACGATATAAAATCACTCTATCTGAGCTTTGAGGGACGGATCGGGCGGAAGTCTTTTTGGCTTGGACTTCTGGGTATTCTGGTGGCAGCCATCGCTTTGAGCTTTGTTTTGTCACCGATACTGGGCGTTAACTCGTTCGGAGCCATGGATATGATGACAGCAGAAGACGGGCTTTCCCTTGAGGAAATGTCTGAAAGCATGTTGGCTCTGAGCAGCAAAATGGGGTGGATGAACCTGCTTATTTACCTCATCGTGTTTGTTCCCGCCTCCGCTCTTTTCATCAAGCGCCGCCATGACCGGGGTTCGGCGGGTATGGAATACTGGGTTTATGCCGCTCTTGCTGTCCTGATGATTGTGTTGCAGGCCACAGGCTTTGGTTACACCATTGTCGAAGTTGCCGGTTTTTCCATCGCCGCACCAACAACCCTGACAACAATCATCATGCTGGCCTCGGGGGTTCTGGCTCTCTATCTGCTGGTCGTATGCGGTTTTCTTGCCGGTGATGACGGCGAAAACGCCTACGGTCCGCACCCGCAAGCCTGAACAAACTAAAAAGCAACAATTCCAGCGACGGGACCAAAAAATATGCCTGGCACAAATAATTCAGGCGGCCCTGCCGCTTTGCTCAAGGACCTTATCCGCTGCCCTTCGGTGACGCCAAAGGACGCAGGCGTTCTTGATGTGGTGGAGGCGTTTCTCACACCCCTTGGCTTTACCTGCACCCGGCTGGTGTTTGAAGGCGATAACTCCTACCCGGTGGCCAATCTTTTTGCCACAAGGGGCAATTCGGGGCGCCATCTGCTTTTCGGGGGGCACACCGATGTGGTCCCGCCAGGCAATGAGGCTCATTGGAGCCACCCCCCTTTTGCAGCAGAAGAAGCTGAGGGCATGATCTGGGGCCGGGGGGCGGTGGACATGAAAAGCGGGGTTGCCTGTTTCTGCGCCGCTTTGGCCGAAGTGGTGCGCAGCGGTGATGCGGACAAGGGCATTATTTCCCTTGTCATCACCAATGACGAGGAGGCCGACGCCATCAACGGCACGGTCAAAGCGCTGAAATGGGCAGCCGAACAGGGCCACAGGTTTGATTTTTCCGTCGTGGGCGAACCAAGCTCGGCGGAGACCCTGGGCGATTCCATGAAAATCGGCCGGCGCGGCTCGATCAGCGGCAAAATCACCGTAAAAGGCAAACAGGGGCATTCAGCCTACCCCGACCGGGCAATCAACCCGGTACCGGTACTGGCAGCCCTTGCGGGCCATCTCTCAAAAACGCCCCTTGATGAGGGTTCGGAGAATTTCCAGGCTTCCAATCTGGAAGTCACCTCAATCGATGTGGGCAATGTTGCAAGCAACGTTATCCCCGCACAGGGCACGGCGATGTTCAATATCCGCTTCAACGACAAATGGGACCCCCATTCCATCCGGGAGTGGATCGAGAAACGTATCGGTGAAGTGGATACTGGCGGCACGAAAGTTGAGTGGTCCCAGGTTGCCGCAGTGGCACGCAGTTTTGTTTCCCCGGTTTCTGAGGACATTGAAACACTGCGTGAGGCCGTGCACAAAGTCACCGGCATTATGCCGGAGATGGCAACATTCGGGGGCACATCCGACGCCCGTTTTATCGCCGATTATTGCCCGGTGGTTGAGTGTGGGCTGGTGGGCACCACCATGCATCAGGTCGATGAACGTGTGGAAATCATGCAACTGGAGCAACTCACAAAGATTTACGCACAATTCCTGCGCAATTTCTTCTGAGTTTGTGCTAGGGCCTGACTCTGAGATACCGTTTTTTTGACCCGGGCTTTTCTGAGACCATGAACAAGACACTGATTGAAGAAATGCTGGCAGCAGCGCGGGGCTCGGTTGCCCTGCTGCTGGGTAAGCGCAACGCGCCCGATTATTTCGACCTGGGGACACGGGGACTGGTCGGCAGTCTTATTGCCTTCGTATTTGCTTCGGGCCTGAATGCCCTGCTTCCCGCCTTGATGGGCCATGCGAGTGAGGGACCTCCCGCCTGGCAGGCGCTGATGGTGGTTGCGGTACTTTATGTACTTCAGATCAGTTTTGGCGCGATTGCCCTACGTCAGTTTGGCCGACTTGACGGATTGGTGCCTTATCTGGTGGCCAGCAACTGGGCCACTTTTTTTGCCACCATCCTCTCCCTCGTTCTTGGCCTCATGGGGCTCGACCTGTCCCTTGTGCTTCTGGTTCTTGTGGTTGGTGTGCTGGTTATAGAGATCAATATCGGGCGGCTGATTGTCACGCTGACCATTCCCCAGATTGCTATGTTCCTGATTGCCAAGCTTGTGGGCGGTATGGTCGGTTTGATGCTGGTGGGCACCCTGTTTCCCCCTGCGATTCCGGTCTAGGTCACGGACCCGTAAACAGGGTCAAACACGCGCTTCAAACCGCAAAAACATGCAAGGAAAAGGGTAAAAAGCGTGTTTTGACACGGTTGAGACCTTTGACATTGTCCGCACGCCGGACGGCTGGCATATTGCAGCGGTTTGAGCGTCTTTCATTTTGCTGCGTTCCCTAACCGGAAAACTGCAGCTTTCCTGTCCTCCTGCACCTGTTGTGCAAACAAAGTGATTTATAGCATTGCAATCCTGCTTTTGCAGAAAAAGATAAGGCGAACCGGCGCGATTGAATACTAAAACCTGTGGAGTTCAGTCCGGCCGGATGACCCGCACGTTTTTAAGAATGGCGGGGTCTGAAAAAAGCTCGTCCGTATCCGCATTGGTTACCAGAACATCGACTTTTTCCATGGTGGTGACGATATGAGGCGCGCGGCGGCGAAAGGTTTCGTCGCGGGCCACCATCACGACGGTTCTTGTATGTTCAAGAATATCTTTGACCAGTTCTATTTCCATGGGGTCAAACTCAAGAATTGCTCCTTGTTCGTCAACGGCGCTACCGCCGATGAAAGCAACATCAAATTTGAACCGATGGTGGCTTGGGTCATTGGCTGTAGTCAGAACCGAAGGCTCTTTTTTGCGTACATAGCCGCCATAAAGATAGATGGTGGCATCGGTTTCCATGGCACAGGAATGGGCCACCGAGAGGTTGGGGGTGGCAACCAGAATGCGCGGACAGTTTTTGACGATTTCGTGAAATGAATAAAACGTGGTGCCCAGGCCCACATAAACCGTGGCCCCGGGGGTCAAAAATTCCTGAAGTCCGCGTATCAGACGACGTTTTAGGGAAACCAGCGTGCCGTGACGCTCGGAATAACCGAAATGGCTCCCCCCGCCTGGCGAAGCAAAGGCGGCGCCAAATCCCTTTTGCAACTGTCCCTCTTCATCAAGGGTACGCAGGTCACGGCGGATGGTCTGGTGGGTGACGTTGAACTGGGCAGCAAGATTGGCCACGGAAATAGCACCCTGCTCACGCACCGCTTCCAGGATGCGCTTGCGCCGCCCCTTGCCCTTGGAAGGCTGGGATTTTGTGGATTGCGATTTTGTATTCTGGTCCGCCAGTGAACGCCTCCTGTTGTCCCTTGCCTCAAGAATTCCGACTGCGGGGCCGGACCCTAGGTCACGGACCCATAAATAGGATTACAATGGTATGAGTCAATTTGTTTGCATAACAGGCGCAAGAGTGAAGGAAACCTCATTTTTCGGTCTCACGCCGACAGGCTGGTTTTCAAACTCTTGCAACGCATTAGGCGGGCAAATTGGCCATAGCCTTCGGCCGCTCAAACCGCTGCAATCTGGCTTCGTCAAAGGTCTCAACCGTGTCAAAACACGCTTTTTACCCTTTTCCTTGCATATTTTGGCGGTTTGAAGCGCGTGTTTGACCCTATTTATGTGTCCGTGACCTAAAGTACAATCCCCAGATAAGTCCGGTCATCGGTCAATGCCTGAGCGGTCGTGCCCTTTGTGCTCAAATACGCGCCGATCTTATAGGGGTCAACTTCTTCAACTTCGCGAAAAGCCTTTTCCCAGGATTCAATCCCGAAACCTTCGCCAAGTTTGAAATAGCCGTCCGAGAACAACTCAAGCTGTTTTACCTCCGCCAGATCGTAGGAACGGTGCTCGATATAGCGTTCGGGAACCGGGAACCCATCCAGTCCACCATAGCCCAGGTCACGGCCATCCACATTCTGGAAGTTTCCCTGTCCATAAGCAATGCCATGATGAAGCAGTTCAATAATCTCGGCCTCGGCTATCCTAGGCAGATGCTTTTTGCTTGCCGCAAGGGCCCGTTTTTCAATTTCCTCAAGAATTTCTTCGTTTGCAGTTTCGCTGCCGGGCAACTGGTTGACAGTGCCCGGCCAGGTAATTCCTGCGGCCAGTTCGTCACTGCGTTGCGGGTTTTCGCCTCTGTCAGCAAAAAATTGCCAGGCTTCGCGACGCAAGATGCCCATAACGTCATCTAGTGGCTTGAGCACCTGCAAGGTATCGTTTCCGTTTATGCGAATGCCGCTATCACCAACAGCGACGATCTCCAGACGCCCCTCGTGGACAAAGGCAGCCATCAATGTGCAGCCGGCGCGCAGTTTCCAGTCGTTCTTTACCGCCTGGGCAACACCGGCTTTCCTGTAGCCCTGTTGCAGGCAATCCGTCAGATAGGAAATGAAACTCTTGGGGCCGCGATAGCGCATATATGTGGGTGCGCGGGGGTCGCTTTGCGCTAAAAAATAAATTTCTGTTGCCCGTTTGATGAGCAAAGAGGCGTACTGCCCCGAAAGCATGCCCTCGTAGCGGGTTCCATTGCGATCAGTGACGCCATCGATTACCGCATAACCAACGTTTGGAATAACGACAAAACTGTCTTCATTGGCTTCGGGCTGATCGAGTTTCTTGCCCAGAGAAAAAGCCTCTAAACGCTTCATTGAAGAACCTGTTTTTAAGTGATCGGCACCCCGTTACACATGAGCGCGACTCCCGCGGCCCTGCATCCGGTCTTGCGGACCGAAGCGCAGCTGTCGATTGCCACGCCCCGGCTGTTTCTGGTTTCAGACCGGCAGATTTACTGGCCGGTCACTTCCTGCCACTTGGCAAGAACGGCTTCAACGCCGCCGAACTCTGACAGGGGCAGGGGTGACATGACATTCAGGTCGCCCAGATCAGGGGTACCCGGAGGACCTGCCATATCGGTACGGACTGAACGCCGACCGATTTCACTCGTCAAAATCTCCTGCGTGGAGGCAGACATGACCCAGTCAATGAACACTTTTGCACCTTCCGGGTTGGGTCCGTTCTTGACCAGGGCAACACCATCGGGAGTTGCCGGAGTACCATCGCTCATATGCAGAATTGCCATCGGAGCACCACCCTGCACGAAAGCCAGGGCGTTGTCTTCCAGCGTCACGCCCATGGAGGTTTCGCCATCAGCAACAAACCGGGGCACAGCACCGGAGCTGTCGGTGAACACATAGTTGGCCGAAATGGCCTCATACATATCCCAGCCATCATCGCCAAACAGGGTCAGAACAGTCTGCAATTGCTGCAACGCGGAACCGGACGCATTGGCGCGCGCCGAAGCAATCTGGCCTTTCCACTGGGGGTCAGCCAGGGCCGACCAGGTTTTGGGCGCATCTTCAACCGAAAGCATATCGGTGTTCACCGCCAGCACATAGACAACCAGTGTATAGGGCGTCCAGGCCGGGTCTTTGACAAACTGCTGGTCGACCTTGTCGAAGTCAGCCGGAGTATAGGGCTCCAGCAGATCGGCATTTGCGGTCAACTGGCTGCCGGCAATGCTCCAGATCACATCAGCGGCCGGAGCGTCAGCTTCGGCGCGGGCGCGCCGGGCGATGTCACCCGAACCCATTTTGATGACTTCGGCTTTGAGGCCGGTTTCCGCTTCGAATAACGGCAACAGCCGGTCAATGATCGAGGATTTATGAGCTGAATAGACAACCACAGTTCCCTCTTGCGCAAAGGCAACCGGTGTCAGGCTGGTGGCCGCGATGAGGCCGACCGCCAGACCCAGCAATGAGCGCTTGCGAATGTTCATTTCTCTCTCCCTTATTTTCGTTTGCGACTAAATTTAGTCCCATTTACCCTAAACCGGGGAGGTTTTTGTTGCAATGTGAAAATAAAATATTGTTGCATTGCGAAAATTCTATGCAAGAATGAACAACAATAATTCACTCAAAAAGGGGTCCCGGAACTGGCGGGATTGGGGGGAACATGGCCTATCTGACAGTCACAAATGCGACCAAGCGTTTTGGAGAGACTGTTTTTGCGCTCAGGGATGTTTCCATCTCTGTGGAAAGAGGCGAATTTTTCACACTTCTGGGACCGAGCGGCTGTGGCAAGACAACATTGCTGCGCTCCATTGCCGGTTTCCACGCCCTGACCTCCGGCGACATCCGTGTCAATGGCGCCGATCTGGGGCGTATCCCGCCCCACAAACGCGATATCGGCATGGTGTTTCAGGATTATGCGGTGTTTCCGCATCTGAGTGTTTTTGACAATGTTGCCTTTGGTCTCAAACCACGCAAAATCCCGGCTGACGAGATAAAAAAGCGTGTGCCTGATGCCCTTGAGTCCGTCCACCTCACAGCTCTTGCCGAGCGCCTGCCGGCCGCCATGTCCGGGGGGCAGCAACAGCGTATCGGGCTGGCCCGGGCCATGGTAATCAATCCACAATTACTGCTCATGGACGAGCCGCTTTCCAACCTGGATGCCAAGCTGCGCATCGAATTGCGCGAGGAAATCCGCGATATCCAGCGAAAAGTTGGAATTGCAACAATATACGTCACCCACGATCAGGAGGAGGCGCTGGCCATTTCCGACCGGATTTGTGTGATGAGTGACGGACACGTTGAACAGATCGGCACACCCGAAGAAATCTATGGTGACCCCCAAACACAATTCGTGGCCAATTTTGTCGGCACCATAAATCAGCTTCAGCGCGGCCCAACGCTTGATGGAATTCTTGAAACACTGGGGCTTTCCCAGGCGGACAAGTCGGCAGACAAAGCTGCATGGTCGGTACGCCCCGAGGCTCTGGTTCTTTCTGATCTGGCACCCCCTGCCTCTGGTGAGGCGGTGGCTGAAATAGAGGGCACAGTACAGAAATATACCTATCTGGGGCGCGAGGCTCATCTGTTTCTCAAAACCGTGCTCGGAGAAATAGTTGTCCATGTTGCCAACCCGGCACGGGCCATCAAACACGCCCATGGAGAAACCGTCAGTGTGCAGATAAGCAAAGATGCCCTGTTTGGATTCGATGGCGCAGGAAAACGTATCGCCACCGGCAATACACCGGCTCAAGGGGCGGCCTGATGCGCATACCCGGCTTCTGGACACTGGTTCTCATCTTTGCATGGACATTGTTGTTCGTGTTTTTGTTTATTCCGCTGGGCACTGTTCTGGTTGCCAGTTTCATAGACAAGGTGGGAGAGCCGACCCTTAACAATTATATCACTTTCATAGAATCAACGCGGCTGCGCCGGGCATTTGTCAACACGCTGATCATCGGTTTTGCCGGCCTCGGCGGCGCGCTGCTGCTGGGTACGATCATGGCGTTTTGCCTCACCCGGTTTGAAATTGCCGGTTCCCGGTTTGTGTCGATGATGGCAATTCTGGCGTTGGTGTCGCCCCCCTTTATCGGGGCCTATTCGTGGATTGTGCTGTTTGGCGCAGGGGGGATTTTTCGCACCTTCCTGCGTGAATTCGGCATCAACATGCCGACGATTTACGGGGTGAGTGGCATTCTGATCGTGTTCTCGCTCAAGTTCTACCCCTTTGTTTATCTGCTGGTTTCGGGTGCGCTCTCCAACGTCAACCGCTCGCTGGAAGAAGCGGCAGAAGGCCTGGGCCTCACCCCCTGGCAGCGTACTCTGAAAATCACCTTCCCGATGGTTTTGCCGGCGCTTTCAGCCGGTGGCTTGCTGGCGCTCATTCAGGCGATTGCCGACTTTGGCACCCCAAGATTGCTGGGGCGCGGCTTCAACGTGCTGGCCACCGAGGCTTTTACCCTTTATTCGGCTGAAGTGGGCTCCAACCCCTCAATGGCGACCACGATCAGTATCATTCTGGTGCTGCTTTCGATGTTTTTTGTGCTGGTGCAGCGCTTTTTCCTGCGCCGCAATGTCTATCACGGCAACCTCATCAACAAGCCAATCAAAATCCGTCTCAAAGGCTGGAAAAATGCTCTGGCCCATTTTGCGGTCTACTTCATCGGACTGGCCGGTGCGACACCGGTGATTGTCTCGATCATTTTCTCGCTGCGCCGCACCAGCGGGCCGGTTTTTCAGTCCGGGTTTGCCCTGCAAAGCTATGAACGCATTATCTTTGGCCTTGGGGATGTGGTGCGCAACTCGCTGACATTCTCATTTTCTTCTGTTTTCCTTATTGTGGTTATCGGCACCCTGATAGGGGCGCTGGTTGCCCGCAAGACCACGCTCAACACCTCCCTGCTGGACGGGGCGCTGATGATTCCCTTCGTGATGCCGGGCATCGTTATTGGCATCGCCTATATCACCGTGTTCAATACCGGTCCTCTGGTGCTCACAGGTACAGCTCTGATCATCATCCTGTCGATATTCATCCGGCGTCTGCCCTATACCGTGCGCACCACCTCCTCAGCCCTGCGCCAGATCCCGCCAAGCATGGAGGAAGCGGCAATTTCGCTCGGCTATTCACCGTTCCAGGCCTTTGCCAAGATCACGGTACCACTGATCGTGCCCGGAATCATTGCCGGAGCCATGCTCTCCTTTATCACCGCAATCAACGAACTTTCCTCTTCGCTGGTGCTTTATGTTGGTTCCACAATGACCATGCCGGTGCGCATCTATCTGCTTATTCTGGACGGAGACCTGGGCACGGCAGCGGCACTTTCAAGCATATTGCTGGTGCTGAGCGCTGCGGCGGTTTATATTGCCTTCCGCTTCCTTGGACGAAACGAGCAGGCGCTTTTGTAAGGCAAAATTTATATGGAACAGGATTTTCTTGGCAAGGTCGCCATAGTTACCGGCTCCAGCGGGATTGGACTTGGCGCAGCGCTCCGACTGGCCCGGGGAGGCGCGCGGGTGCATCTGTGCGGTATTGATGACGAACACAATAAAAGCGCAAAGACAGCAAGCACCGGGCAGGAAGTTGAAATTCACAAGGTTGATGTGTGCAACGAGGCTCAGGTTGCGGCCTTTGTTTTACAGGTGGCTGAAAAAGAGCAGGGCATTGATATTCTGGTCAACGCCGCGGCAATCCAGACCTATGGCACAATCCAGACCACTGACCCGGCGCACTGGGACAGGGTGATGGCGGTTAATCTGCGTTCCTGCTATCTGCTCTCCCACTATGTTTATGCGCACATGAAAAAGCGCGGGGGCGGCTCTATAATTCATATTTCCTCGGTGCAGGGACACGCCAACCAGAACAATGTGCTGGCCTATGCAACCACAAAGGGCGCTATCCATGCCCTGACCCGGGCCATGGCTGTGGATTGTGCGGCGGACAATATCCGGGTCAATTCGGTTTCTCCGGGTTCCATTCGCACGCCGTTGCTGGAATTTGCCGCAGGGGAGGTTGCCGGCCCCAAGGGAGATATTGAAGAAGTAATCGCCCAATTCGGTGCCGACCATCCGATCGGGCGGGTTGGAACCGTTGAAGAAACCTCCGAACTCATTGCGTTCCTGGCCGGACCCAAGTCAGGATTTTGCACGGGAGGGGACTATCTTGTTGATGGCGGACTTATGGCCCATCTTGCGGTTTAAAACCTGTCAGGGGGAAAGTCTGCAACCCCGGCGCCCACGATCTTGATGAACTCGCTTGAATAGCCTTCACCGATCTGGGTACGAAGGCAGCGATTACACGCAGGCTTGCAATCAGGAGGGCTGTTACGCTCTTTACTTCCTCAATCTCTTGGCCCTTATCGGCCAGCCCCCGTCAGTGACCCGGGTAAAGCGGCCATCAATGCGCTTTAAGTTCCCAGTTCCCCCCCCATCCTCCTTCATCAGAATCCCGGGGACTACGCCGATTTTGGCAGAATTGAACAATATGGGGATGCTGAAATGCGGGGCCAGATACAATCCGATTCAAACTAATTTTTGCAATGCGGGAATAATTTTTCACCCCAAGCGTTGGCCTTGATGAACACGCCGTTCCTTCCAACAGCAAAGGGAGCGGAAAAGGGGTCAGGTGCACAACTGGATTGAAGATAGTCCAGAACATCTGACCCCCCGCAGTATCAACAGCTAACGCAAAGGAAAACAAAATGTTCTCTCCAGACATGCAGCCCGCTTCCACCGGAGTCTTCTCAAGCGGACTGATACTGGGCAATAGCAGTGTTGCTCGCGTGCTGCCGGTCGCAATCGCCTTTTTTGCCGCCCGTGCCCTCTTTGGGAGTTGAACGTGATGGGCATAAACCCTCACCCGACAGAGGCCTGCACAACAGGCCACCTCCAAGCCCAGACAATATCAGAAAATGGCGTGCAGGCGCCAATGTCAGACAAATCCGGTAGTCCCGCGAAGGGAGAGAACAAAGTGGCCGATCAGGACGCAAACTACAACATCAACAACATCAGCCCAGACGCGGTTTCCAAGCTGCCCTGTCCGGCGCCTCCTGCAAACAAGGTCTGGAGTGCCCAAGCGCCAGAACTCTATCTCAACCGCGAATTCAGCTGGATTGAATTCAACAAACGTGTGCTGAGTGAAGCGGCTGACACGCGCACCCCGTTACTGGAAAGGATAAAGTTCCTCTCCATCGCCAGCACGAATATAGACGATTTTTATATGAAGCGGATCGGGGGCTTGAAACAACAAATTGGTGCCGGAGTTTCCAAACTCAGCGTGGATGGGAGGACTCCTGAACAGCAGCTTTTTCAGTGTATTGCCAAAATACGCGAGTTTCGGGACGAGATTTCAAGAACTCATGTCAGAACCATGGCAGAGCTGGCCGGGGCGGGTATTGCAGTGCGTAAAATGGACGAGTTGAGTTCCTCGGAGCGCGAAAGCCTGAAAGCGTTCTTTCTTGAGCGCATTCTGCCTCTCATTACGCCGCTGCCCATAAAGCGGGATGCCCCCCTGCCTTTTATTTCAAATCTTTCGCTCAACCTGTTCGTGGAGTTCTCCCGCCCAGAGCGTAAGAAAACAGTCGCCGCCCGGATCAAAATACCCGATCCAAAGCTGGTTCCACGATTTATCAAGCTGGGCACGAAATCCCGCGAGTTTGTCCTCATTGAGGATGTCATAGTTGCGCATTTGAACCTTTTGTTCCCCGATATGAAGGTACTGAGTTCGGGCCTGTTCCGCATTACCAGAAACGCCATCTCCGACATGGATCCGACAGGCGCCAACGACCTGCTTGAAGTTATTGAGAGCCAGTTGCGAAATCGCAAGTTTGCACCAGTTGTTCGCCTGCAGACCTGCCCCGGAATATCGGGGGACAACGCCCGCGAGCTCGCTCAAAAACTGGGGCTGGATCACATCCATGATGTATTTGAAAATGACGACGTACTGGGAGGGGGTGATCTGATGGAACTGGCGGGTTGCGGTGCAGATGATTTGCTTTACCCGCCCATGGTCCCGATTGACAATCCAAGTCTTGACCCTGACCGCCCCATCTTTGAGAGCATTCGCCGGGCCGGCTCCATTCTGGTCCAGCATCCATATGAGTCGTTTGTCACCTCTGTCAAGCGCCTGGTGCGCGAGGCCTCCACAGACCCCCAGGTGCTCTCCATAAAAATGACCCTCTACCGCACCTCGGCGGACACTAAAGTCATTGAATATCTGGTTGATGCCGCCCGTAACGGTAAGCAGGTTGCGGTGGTTGTGGAGCTTCAGGCACGCTTTGATGAAGCGGCCAATATTGAGTGGGCCACCCGGCTGGAAAAAGCCGGCATCCATGTCAATTACGGAGTACTGGGGCTGAAAACCCACTGCAAGACCATTCTCATTGTGCGTCAGGAGGCTGACGGCCTGCGGCGCTATGCGCATGTTGGCACTGGCAACTACCACGCCGGGACCGCCCGGCTTTATTCCGATCTGGGTTTACTCACCTGCGATGAGGATCTGGCCGATGATCTGACAGAACTTTATAATTACCTCACCACACGCTGGAGCAGCCATGGGGGATATAGAGACCTGCTGGTTGGCCCCCATTCCATCAAAAAAGCATTGATTAAAAAAATTGACCGCGAAATTTCCCAGCACAGTCCGCTTTATCCCGGCCTCATCCGCTTCAAGGTCAATGCGCTTGAGGATGTGGACATTGTTGACGCCCTCTACAAAGCCTCGCAGGCGGGGGTAAAGGTTGAACTCATCATTCGCGATATCTGCCGTCTGCGCCCCGGTGTTGAAGGCCTGTCCGAAAATATCAGCGTGATTTCGGTTGTCGGCCGGTTTCTTGAGCACTCGCGCATCTTTTATTTCCGCAATGGCGGTGTGGAGGAATATTTCATCGGGTCTGCCGACCTGATGAACCGCAACCTGGAGCGACGGGTGGAAGTTCTGGCTCCGGTGAGGAATTTGCCCGCCCGCGATATGCTCGAAGAAATTTTTGAAACCCAGCTTGGTGATTTTCGTTCCGCCTGGGAGATGAAGCCGGGAGGTGAATATGTACAGCGCCGGTCTGAGGGGGGCAAACCGGTTCAGGGATGCCAGCAACTGGCCATTGCCTCCGCAAATTCAAGAAAACGCACCGCCTTCAGCACCAGGCCGCCCCAACCCGGGCAACCCGAAACGCTCAATGGCGCACGCCCGGGACAGGAGAATGCAAATGTCACAAGGTGAGCCACAGGCCAAGGATACCAGCCAGAAAAAAAAGCAAACAGACCGGACAGCAAGGCCAGGAAAGGAGAAAAAAAAGGTGAAAGCTGAAGTGAAGGACATGGGCGAAAAAAAGCCGTCAAAAAAATCCGGGCGCAAATCGCCAGGCGATTCTGAGCCAAAGGCAAAGCTTGCGCTTGTCGCTTCCAAGGGTGCTAAAAACTCCAATGGCAAGAACGCAGGTATGAAAAATCCGCCCAAGAATTCTTCCATGGGCACTTCAAGAGGCATTGAATCGATGTTTCGTAACTCCTATCGGGCCCAGCTCGATATGATTGCGCTGGCAGCGACAAAGGCCAACATCATGATTTCGCTCAACGGACTTCTGGTCTCAATCCTGTTGATTTCGGGCACCTATTTTTTGAGTGTCGAGCCGATGCTGATAGTTCCCCTGGTGGCTTTTCTGCTCACCTGCACGGTGGCAATCATCTTTGCCGTTCTGGCAGCGCGCCCCGCAATCGACAACAAAAAGCGCGAGCTTGGCGACTTCAGGACAGATGAGGCCGACCTGCTGGTTTTTGAGCAATTTTCTAAACTGGAGAGGGAAGATTATCTCACTGCCATGCAGGAAATGGTGCGCAACAATGACCGCATCTACAATAACATGATCGTACATATCCATGGCATGGGCATCACCGCCAACCGAAAATTCACCCGCCTTTATATTTCCTACAGTGCCTTCATGGTCGGTCTGGTGATCAGTGTTGCCTTGTTGCTGGTGGTGATCAGCCGTTCCGCGCTGAGCGGGGCCTGATATGATGAAGGCAGTTTTTGCGCTATGTCTGCTTCTGTTCGTGGCTTTGGCGGCTTCGCCCCCGGCATTGGCCGGGGGCAGTGCTCCGCCTCTGGAACGTCAGCCCCTGAGGGGATATTATGAACCCTCGGGCATCACCCAGCTTCCTGATGGCCGCATTGTCCTGGTTGAAGACGAGAGAGAAGCTTCAATCAGCATACTTACCCTCCTTGATGATTTTACCCTGAGTGGCACACCGCTCAGGGTGGGGAGCCTGTTGAGCCTCATGCTCGGCGGCTCAGCCGGCCCGCTCGATGATCTGGAGGCAGTAACGGTTGGTGGAGAAGAGTTTGTTTTTGCCATGACTTCGCATTCGCGAACGCCCTCGGGTGAGCGGCGCCCTGATCGTGAAAAACTGGTGCGTTTCATGGTTGGCGACACGAGGGTAACCGAGCTTTCCCTTGTCACAAACCTCAGGGACAAAATTGCAGAGTTGAGCGATGAACTGGCGGAGGCTGCAGATGTTTTTGATGCCAAGGATGATAATGGCCTGATAGTGGAGGGCCTGGCCTATGATGGAGAGAACGACCTGTTGCTGATTGGTCTGCGCGGTCCGGTGGTTGACGATATGGCAGTGATTCTGAGCCTTGAACCGGATGTTGCCTTTTCAGGGGACGGGAACCCTTTTTCTGCCGACCCATTCTATCTTGACCTGGATGGGGGCGGTATTCGCTCGATGGCCTTTGCCCCCCGTTTGGACGGGTTTCTCATTGTCTCGCGACAGGAAAAAAGAGGCAAAAACTTCAAACTGTGGTTGTGGAACCCCGAAGGGGAACAGCAGCCTCGCAGGATCCGCCTTCCGGATAATATTGACCTGGAAAAAGCCGAGGGCATCACCCCGGTCTCTCACAATGGAATCGAGCTGATCATGATCACCTTTGATTCAGGCAACCGCTTGCGCAACCGCAGCGCCGAGTATGTTCTTGTTCCCTATGACGCGCTGCAGATTGAGGGAAGTCCAGAGCAAGAAGCCGGGCAAAACGCAGAAGCCCCGCCCCGCGTGCATGCTGCAAGCGGGCCAGTCCAGGTGATGGATGATCTGCTAGAACTGGGACAAATGTCAGCACAGAAACTGTCCCGGGGCGCAAACACAGTTGGAGGCGAACTGCAAAATCTTTTCAGGGGCCTGTAAAAGGCTGGAGGGTGCCCGCTAACCGGCGCCTGCCGCCACCGGAAATGAGCCCGATTTTTCAGCGACAGGCCTCATGAGAGTTTTAGGTGTTTAGGGTCAGGACCCATTAATTTCATCCATTCTGTTTGAGAAAGAGTGTTCAGATGAAGCAAAGCTGCCACGAAACAATGTCTTTCACCTTTTTGAACGGAAATTTGTTTCAGATGGATGCTATAGCTCAACCCCTTCGGGTGCCACGGATTTTGCCCCTGAATGCGTTGAAAGAACTTGAAAACCACGCGGTTTCCTGCCTTCTTTCGCCTGTTCACGAACAAAATCCGTTGGCGCAGAATGGATGAAATTAATGGGTCCTGACCCTAACAACAAAAGATATTGTTACTCTGGTTTTTTGAAATGAGGTCCCCATGCCCAAAGATGTTTCCAGCCGCCCCCGATATGCCGCCCGCCTCAATGCGTTCAAATCAAGCATTGAGCCAGGCAAAAAAGCCACCGTTGAAAACCTTATCGCGTGTGCAGGGAAAGTGGGCGGGCTTGATGCCGCCGACCTGAACTACCCGGATCATTTCACAGACCATGCCCCGGCAGCACTTGCCGCAATTCTTGAAGACAATTCCATGGCGCTGAACGGACTGGCCATGCGCTATTATACCAACCCTGGTTTCAAGCTCGGGGCGTTTACCCACCCGGATAAAAAGGTGCGTCAGGCGGCAGTGGATATCACAAAAAAAGGCATCGATGCGCTTTGCGAGATGGGCGGTTCGCTGATGACCCTGTGGATGGGACAGGACGGTTTTGATTATTCCTTTCAGGGTGATTACGCAAAGATGTGGAACAATAATATCGAAGCGCTCAGGCAGGTGGCGGATCATAACAGGGATGTTGATATCGCTATTGAATACAAACCCAATGAACCGCGTGCCTTTGCCCTGATGCCCGATGTGGCGACAACGCTTCTTGCGATCAGGGAAAGTGAGCGGCCCAATCTCGGGGTCACGCTGGACTTTGCCCATGTGCTTTATGCCGATGAGATGCCGGCCCATGCCGCACATCTGGTGGCCCGCCATTCCCGCCTGCTGGGGGTGCATCTGAATGATGGTTATGCAAAGCGTGACGATGGCCTGATGGTAGGCAGCGTGCACCCCGTACAGACCGTTGAACTGCTCGTTGCTCTTGAGCATATGGATTATGATGGTGTGATCTATTTTGACACTTTCCCCGACCAAGGGGGATTGAATGCAATTGAAGAGGCCAGAACCAACCTGCTCATGGCCATGAAATTGCGCGCTGTCGCCAAATCCCTGAGCGCGAACACTGAACTTGAAGAGGCCATCGCCCGCCAGGACGCAACAGCCTCGATGCGCGTCGTGGCCCAGGCCCTTTACCGGGAATAACAAATGACCTGCGACGTATTTGTGGTTGGGTCCCTGCATATGGACGTGGTGGTTGATGCTCCCCATCTGCCCCGGATTGACGAAACGGTTGCGGGAAGCCATGTGGCCTATCAGTTCGGAGGCAAGGGGGGTAACCAGGCCGTGGCAGCGGCGCGCTTCGGTGCAAAAACCGCCATGGCGGGGCGGGTAGGCACCGATGAGTTCGCCCACGAACTACTCGCCCATCTTGACGCATCAGGGGTGGATGCCCGCCAGATACAGAGGGGCGACGGAGCCTCGGGCATGAGTGTCGCCATTGTCGACTCTGAGGGCAATTATGGTGCGGTGATTGTCTCGGCCGCAAATCTTGAAATTGTGGCAGACAAAATTGATATCCCCCCGGGGACAAAAATTCTACTCCTGCAAAACGAGGTGCCCGAAACACTCAATATCGCGCTGGCTGAAAAGGCAAAAAAGGCCGGCACCAAAGTTATTATGAACGCAGGCCCGGCACGGGAGATGCCGGGGAGCCTTCTGGGCCTGCTGGATATGCTGGTCGTGAACCGGGGCGAAGCCGCATTGCTCAGCTCTGTTTCAGAGAAGGAGATGATTCCGGGACAGGCCGCAAGGATCCTGCGGGAAAAAGGACCCTCTGAGGTTCTTGTTACTCTTGGCGAGAAAGGGGTGGTTTTCCTTGATGCCCACAATGCGCTTATGGAGCAGCCTGCGTTCCGGGTTGATGTCATTTCAACCCACGGGGCGGGGGACGCTTTTATCGGCGCATTGGCCGCCCGTCTCGCCACCGGGAGCAAAACACACGAAGCCATCCGCTTTGCGCAAAAAGCTGCCGCGCGGCATGTCTCAACTCCTGTTGCCGAAAGGTCCAGCACATAGAGCCAGGGTCAGAACCCCTTAAATTCTTTTCTTGGGAAATGCCCAAGAAACAAGTCAGATCAGTCGAATCTATATTGTACTTTCGCCGTCATGAAAACGGCAGGGAAAAATTAGCTTGCATCATACGCGTATCAATACAATTTACATCTTGATA
>JALSII010000011.1 GCA_026981645.1 Hyphomicrobiales bacterium
CCGATTACTCACTTTGAATGTGGTCAAATAATAGATGGCCTGATCGCTTTCCGTGTCACCGGCTTCGACAACCTTGCGCGGCTTGACGCTTTTTTCCTGGCCATAGGCGTTGCGGATGCACAGGCGGGCGCTTGCCGACACCCGCCGGGAGCAAAGCCCGTGCACCTGATTACTACAAGCCATCCGGGCCACACTTTGCCTCAAGAAAGCCCAACAGCTCCTCATAGACGACTTTGTGATGGCGGTAGTACCACGGCATGGAGTGTGGCATGTCCTTGATAATCTTCAGCCGGGCCGGCACTTTCTTTTTAACCGCCTTGTAAAAACCCTCCGCATGCCAGGATGGCGTTCGCACATCCCGGTCACCCACAAACAGCAATACCGGCAAGGCAGCCTTGTCTGTATGCTTCATCGGGTCAAGGCCCCGTACCGTGTGGCCCTGCAATATCCGCTGCAGACGATTACTGCTCCAACGATTACCCAGCTTAGCCAAATTGGCCACCGGGCCGCCCGCGATAGCGCATTGATAGGGGCTGTCTGGCCGAACGGTGGCAGCCAATGCCGCATAGCCTCCATAGGAATAACCAAAAATGGCGATGCGATTCTTATCAGCGATACCCTGTTTCACCAGCCAACGTGCACCATCGTCCAGATCATCTTGCATGGCCTGCCCCCATTCCTTGTCTCCAGCCAGCCAGAGCTTGCGGCCCAGCCCACTGGAACCCCGGTATTGGGGGCGCAAAACGGCATATCCGCGGGAAGTGAGCAGCGGCACAAAACCTGTGCGATCCCAACCCATAAAGTCCCGCGCCCAGGGACCGCCATGCGGGTGGACTATCGCTGGCAGTGGCGGGTCTCCCTGCTTCCAGCCCGGCGGCAAATCAAGGATCGCCGGAATTTTTACGCCGTCACGTGCTGAGTAAAACAGCCAGCGTTGTTCACCCAGGCTGGCGCTGTCTATCCATGGTCGCTGGCTCCCCAGTCGCTGTACTTTCTTGCGATCCAGCAGCAGATAATAAGCAGGCGGTTGCCGGCCACTTTCAGTCACGAACAGAACACGCGACAAATCATTGTTGTAAGCGATAATATTAACCGATACCCCCGGAAAAGCCTGCTTAATGCCCTCGTCGATTGCACGCATATCCGGATCCACATACGTAGTCACCGGAGACGGACCAGATACCGTAAAACCGAGCAAGCGGTTGAAGTTCGATGGCTGGTTGCCAAAAATCAACCGGGAGATATTGTACTGGTCGTGCCCAACCAAGGGTTGGTCGTCAAATTTTCTGCTTTTCGGATCATAAAACCACGCTTTGACCGTTTCCGAAAACAAATCTGTCAACACATAGTACTTTCCGCTTTTCTCATCCCGGCCAACCACCGACATTGTGTACCGGTCGCTGACTTTGGTGGTCAGCTTGTCATGCACTGTGAACTCCCCACTTTCCGGATCACGAATCAGCACTTTCTGCTCAAACTGGCCATTGCCTGTCGGCTCCATTTCCAGTCTGGTCAACACCTTGCCATCCCGAGGATCAAACAGCCCCGGGGCGGCTTTGCGACCCGACTTCAGCAACAGCGTGGATTTGCCTGTTTTAAGGTTGTACAAGAAAAAATCCGCCGTCAAATTCACGCCGTTGACACGTTGAATAATCACTCGCTCCGGATCCAGCGGCAGGTTGTCTACCAACGAGGCGCTGCCAGCTATTTCCAGGCATTGCCGGGTCTGGCGGCTCATATGCATGGACTTGGCGCCTTCGGCAAAAGCCTCCGAAAAGTTGCTGTGTCTGATGTCGGTCAGATAATTCTTAAAAACAAAGGTTTTGGTTGAGCCAATGAAGTTGCCTTCCCCGCAGCCCGCTAAAGGCCCTGTCCATTCTTGCCGACCGGTCACCAGCAATTTACCGGCTTTCAAGGCGCTGGCTGCGATAAATTTCATGCGCTTGCCACTGGGTGTAATCACTGGCCCCCTGGACAGGTGATCCAAATCCCACGTGGCTAGCGCGGTTTCCTGGAAACTGGAGTTTGGCGCTGCGATCAAAGCCACCAGGTATCTTCCATCGGCGCTCATGGAAACAGAGTCAATGGCAGGCACCCGCGCTAGATCGTCCACAGGAATGGGCTTGGCCGTCGCATTAAAGGCCAGCACCAAAAGAGCCAAGGCAAAAAGCATTCTGTACATCGAAAAATTCACCGTCAAAACTAAAGAAGAATCCAGAAAAAAGGGCGGTCTTGTGCCGCCCTTATCTGAAGGTTAACGCCTCATGCTAGAGATCAGAAGTGATAATTGAACCGCACAAACAGCCGCCGCCCCAATAAGTCATACTGGGTAGCAGCGATGGGTACGTTGCCGCGGCGTGCCGCCACTCCGGACGAGACGGTGTCCGGATCCTTGTCCAACAGGTTGTTTATGCCAACCAGCAGATCCCATTTGTCCTGAGTGTAGATGACTGAGATATTGTGATACACAGCAGCATCCATGGTAATGTCCCGGTAAGCCGGTTCAAAGCCGAAGTAAGAAGTCTCCTCGTCAAGAAAGATTGAGTTGTCTGTTTGCGAAACATACTGCAAATAATAGTTGAAACGCCAATCAGAACGGCTGAAAGTGGTGCGTAAATTGCTCACCAGCTTGGGGCTGCCGATGGTACCAACGCGATCGGTGGTTTCGAATCCCTCAACCTGCTCCGGATCAAAAAGTTGCTGGACATTTTCCAGATTCCAGGTGGACTGCATCGCCACTTCCAGTTGACCGGCGTCCAACTCGTGCATCCACAGCAGGTTCAAATCAACACCACGATAGACCTGCCTGTTGATGTTGATGAAGGTATCAGTCACTGTCTCGATGCTATACGGAAACTGCGGATCGTCTCCGGGCGCCCTGGTAAACAGGTCACAAAACGAGTTGGGAAAGTTTTCAGCATTGTAGCAGCCAGCCAGAATAGCGCTGGCGCCCAGCTGGGAAATCTGGTTGTTCACTTCAATGTCAATGTAATCCACCGCCACACTCAAGTCGGCGAACTCGGGAGTCCATACCAGACCGAACGTAAAGGCTTTTGATGTTTCCGGCTTCAGGTTCTCAGCACCCCCACCGGAAATCACCGTGGCCGACGCAGTTGGCCCGGATGGATGGTCCTCTGGTATGCCGTCGGCGGCGCAGTTGCGGCGGATCAGCTCATTGGTGCTTTCACCCCAGTTGGCGCAAGGGTCGATGGCCAGCTGACCGACAAAAGATGTCTCATTGCCCAGAAACAGCTCAAACAGCGCCGGAGCCCGATAAGATGTGCCCGCAGTGGAACGAACCAGGAAGGTGGGAACCACACGCCAGCCCAAGCCGGCCTTCCAGACCGAATCACTGCCACCGTACTTGTAATCAAATGCCCGCGCCGACACATTCAGATTCAACTCCTCAACGCCGGGCAGTCCAGCCAGCAGGGGAATTTCCGCTTCGGCAAAAACCTCGAATACATCGTTTGTGCCCTTGGTCACCAGGGCCGAGCTTTCACCCCACAGATCTCCGTTGCGAGAAGCCTCGCTGGGCTGGTCATCAATACTGAAACGGCGGTATTCAACACCCGCAGCCAAGGCCAGAGTGCCTGCAGGGAGTTCGGTGACATCGCCTGACACAATGGCATTCACCTGCAGTTGGTCATAGACGGTGTTGCCGGTCTGAATGATTCCCACCGCATCAATCAATTCCTGCATGTTCTCGCCACTGAGGATTCCCGGCGAGAAGTAGTCGACTATCGGCGCAAAGGCTTGGCCGCCAGGCAAGGATACGTCCGCTGAGCGTGAAGCCAGGATCGAATTACGGGTATAGGCGCCATCCGAATAGGAGTACGACCCGGTCACCCGCCAGTTCCAGTATCTTTCGGTTGGCAAGTCTCCCTCGATGCCTGTAGTGAGGTAGTAAAAATCAATGTCCACCTCCGTGTTCGAAGGATACGGCATGACTGGAATAGAAGCGATCATGCCATTGAAATACTCGGGGTCATCCTCGTAGGGACGGAATGCAGGGCTGCCGATCAGCGGGAAGAACTGGCGCCAGTTCTTGGCGACGGTTTTCCGGTTGCTGTACAGAAAATCAGCATCCCACTGCATGCCGTTATCGAGGCTGTAATCGAATGTGGAATAAACGTTCAATCGCTCTTGCCGGTTAATAGCGAACTCTGACAAGGTAAATTCGCCGTTAAGCACGTCGTTGTAAAACGCTTCACCGTTTTCATCGTCATACCGGCCGTTCTCCCGCGGCCGGTATCCGGGCAGCGGGCCAATGGTGGTGCCATCCCAAGAGGGCACCAGGCGCGTGCCTTCAACCAGGTCCAGGACTGTGTTGTAGTACAGGTTGATGCAGCCGGACAAAGGCGTACCCGCGGTAATCGAACGGTCTTCGCGGTCAATCCTGTTGCCATTGGCGTCGGTGTAGAGATCCTGTCCGCAAGACAAAAAGTCACGATCACCAATGGTCAGCTCATTCCGATACTGCCACTGGGCAGACAAGGTGACACTGCCCCGGTCAAAGTTCCAGCCGTTGATAAAGCCCAGCCGGTAAAGCTCACCACCACCGGCTTCGGGCAGTTCGGACAAGAAATTCACCTCAAAGTCGTCTACCTGCCGGCGAGTGATGATATTCGCCACACCTGCCACCGCGTCCGAACCGTAGATTGAAGAGCTGCCATCAAGCACCAGTTCGACACGCTGAACCGCGATTTCCGGCAAGGTGGCCAAGTCCAGCGACTGGGTCTGCCCCCGGGTGCCACTGCCGCCTGTGCGGCGGCCGTTTAGCAGCACAAGTGTCCGGGTAGCTCCCAAACCACGGAGATTCAAGGTTTGCACGCCAGTGCCGCCCTGTATGACAAAACCGTTGAACTGGTTGTTCAACTGTGTGGTGCCCGCGGCAACCGTACTACCTTGCAGAATATCCGCCATTTCCAGTTGGCCAACCTGGGCCTGGGTGTCCGCGTTGATAATCTGCAACGGTGACGTGGAAACAAAGTCTTCCCGCTTGATCAGGGAGCCGGTCACCTGAACCCGACCCAGATCAACGCTGTTTTTTTCTTCACTCTTTTCTTCGGCCTCATCCTTTTCAGCCTGCTTCTCTTCTGTTTGCTGCTCTCCCTGACCTTGACCCGTCGTTTCCTGAGCTTTCACGGGATTGACCAAGGCGAACAAAAGGAAAAACAACAGCAGGAGGCCATTTTGCACACCCCAAGCTGCCCTCTTTTCGTTGTTTGCGAACGTTGACATGACAATCGCTCCGTCTTTGAATAAAATTATTAAAAACCCGGCCGACGCCA
>JALSII010000012.1 GCA_026981645.1 Hyphomicrobiales bacterium
GCCTGCCCGGCAGGAGCCTCTCCCAGCAATCTCCTTACCAGCCAATTCAGGTCCGTGCGGATGCACTCCCGGCTGATACCCGGCAGTTGCTCAAGCCCGATCATGGCGCCATAGAGCAGGCGTGCGCGCTGCTGGCATCCTCCCTTGTCAGCCCCCGCTTTGCACAACAGGCCTGCAACAAAATCAAGACGCGTGGC
Organism: Hyphomicrobiales bacterium; assembly: GCA_026981645.1. GTDB lineage: Bacteria > Pseudomonadota > Alphaproteobacteria > Rhizobiales > Devosiaceae > DROE01. Next base: position 198 of record JALSII010000012.1, read on the forward strand.
TTCGACCTTTTCCACAATCCGGGCAACGCCAGGGTCAGCCCTGCCCCAGTCGCGGATTGCAGCCTCTATTTTTGGACCGCCATAGTCCGCGCTTTGGCCGCCTGTTGCCAGTTCGATCAGTGCTGCCAACTGTGCCCGCCCTTCATCTGCACCATGTTCAACTTTGGCAATGGCTTCAAAGGTCGCCACCCGTTGCCAATGTTCCAGCATCGCACGTTTCAGCGCCCGGGCATCTTTGAAGTGCCAGTAAAATGATCCCTTGGAAACCGAAAGATCACGGGCAATGGCCTCCACCCGGATGGCCTGTGGCCCGCCCTGCCCCAGTGCCCTGAAGGCAGCCTTGATCCAGTCCTCCGGGGCAAGTGTATTTTTTCTGTCCATTGAAAAACCATACGCCAGCGTATTGATTCCTGCAACCAGACATGCAACATACGCCTCCGTATGGAGACGCCCTTCGCTCTCCGTTCCAGCGGGAGACAAACATGCAAAAACTGCGTTTAATCTACGGGCTGGGTTGCTGGCTGCTTGGAATCGTCACCGGCGCCCTCCACACCCTGTTCGAACTGGCCCCCAAAAGCGCCCGGGGCGAAGAGCTTTCCCAACTGCTGGCAACCTTTACCCTTGAGTTGCCCGGAAGCCAGGTCAGCGCCTACTCCTTGTTTTTCGGAATTTCACTGCTGATGGGGGTGATGCTTATTGGCTTTGGCGTTGTGAACCTTCTGGTGCTTCGCAGCACACCCAAAAACCAATTGCCCTCCCTCTCCTTCCAGACAGTCAACGTGCTATTTTCGCTCTTGGCATTCCTGCTGGCATGGAACTATCTGTTCATTCTGCCCCTCGCGCTCACAGGTCTCTCCTTCCTGTGTTTCCTGTCTGTTTTGATCGCAGGCAGAATGCGCCGCGCTGGCTGAGCGGAGCCGCATCCGCCAGCAGGTATACGCAATCCTACAAGGGGTTTTCCGTGAAAAAACTGAAATGAGCATTGCAATAGCCGTAGCATCAGCCCTCTCAGCGCTGACCCTGATCGCCCATATTCTTGGTGGCGGCACCGAAATCATGATCCCGGTTCTGGCCAGTGAACTCATCCCTTATCTGAAGGCGATTATGCTCGTTATCTGGCATGCAATCACAATGATTTTTTTGATCAATTCTTTGGCCTTGATCTATGGGGCTGGCAAACCCGGACAAAGCAAGCAGGCTATCAGTTCCCTATAGCTTGCTTGGAACAATCAGTAAACCGTCACCGCCCAAATCTGCCGTCACCCCCCGGGGTTCTCGCAGTTCCAATTCCCCCGGCTGGGCATGGGTCTGAACAAGACCCGGTTATCCCACGGGCCAAAGCCCGACCGGTTCCCCGGTGAGGTCTGAAAGTGCCCGGCAGAGGTCCCTGACCGCTTCACTGCTCCCAAACATCGGGGTACCACCTCTCTGCCCGCAGTGCTCTCACTTCAACTCGCAGGCCGCAAGAGCAATACCTTGATATACTGATGAGGGTCACATGTTCAAACAGACAGCTTCATTGAAAAAGACCGGTGGCGCCCTGGCCGTTGCCGCTGGCGTGCTTGGAATACTGGCCACGCAATTGATGTTTGTTCTTGAGGGAATGGACAGCATGCGTGAATCTCAAGATTTTGCAACGCTTGTGGTATTTGAACTGGGCACTGTCGTGCTCTCGTTCCTCACCGCCGCTTCGGGCGCCGTGAGCATGAGCACCAGGTCCAGAATACCCGGAGCATTGCTCATTATTGCAGCGATTATCGCCGCATTTCTTGGCGGACCGCTGGTGGCTTTTTTCATGGCTGTGGCCCTTGCGGGCGGAGTTATGGTGCTGATCGGGGACAACAGGCTAGAACTGAACACAGCACAAGGCCAAACCCCCGCACCGTCCCGGACCTCATAAAAGCCAGACCCCGGCGCAAAGGCCGGGGAGGTGCAAGCGGCACAAAAACGCTCCCCGTCATTGCGAGCGCCCTCACCCTGAGCCTGTCGAAGGGCGCGCGCGGCAATCCAGTAGATTGTTATTTCTGGATTGCCCAAATCTAACGCTTACAGCAAACCCGGTACCCTTGTTAGTGGTCGCGCTGCCGAAACGCAAAACCGCCAAACACTTTTGCTGACAACACCCCTAATTATCCAGAAAACTCCTGAGTTTACGGCTTCTGCTTGGGTGTTTGAGCTTGCGCAATGCCTTGGCCTCAATCTGGCGGATGCGTTCGCGGGTCACAGAGAACTGCTGGCCCACTTCTTCAAGCGTGTGGTCGGTGTTCATGCCAATGCCAAAGCGCATGCGCAGCACCCGCTCCTCGCGCGGCGTCAGGCGCGCCGTATTTTATTACGCAGAAATCGAAAGCTGTTGACTATGATACTGGGCTTTGCACCCACATAGGTATACACTAGCATCTTTTGTTTAACCGGATGCTGCCAATTCCCGATATACTTAAATTCCCAGCAGTCGGAAGCAAAGGAACGCATTTCCTCGACACTGTATCGCCAAGTGCGGTTTGCGTGACTTTCATCATGCTCGTTTTCTGAACTATCACCCTCAAAAAAGGTAGCAAAAAATCGGCTCCCCTTTTTGGATATTTTCGCCAGACTTCCAAGGCAAAGCCGAATGTCATCCTCGGTCAGATGAGTAAAAACAGACTGAGCCATAGCGACATCAAAGCCGACTATACCTTCAAAATCAAACCTGTAATTGTGGAAAAATCTTGGTCGTTTTATTTTTCGAACGCCCGCATAAAACTCTTTTTTCAATCCCTGCTCAACTAGGCTCTTTTCGGGCTCCAATCCCGTATAGTTTCCTGCATCTAAATATGGAATAATAAACTGCCCGAGGCGAAGTGAACCGCAACCTATGTCAAGGAATTTGTGATGAGGGCGTAGCCCTCGGGCCACAAGGAAATGATATTGTAACTTGCCAATCCCGTACCACGCCTCAACATCCTCCCCGCCGACAAAGCCACGATACCCATAAAGCTCCACCCGCTCTTCGGCTGGAAGCAAGTTTATCTGATGCCTTTTTTGCCTGCGCGAAAGTTCGGCTTTTCCTTCATTATCCATAGCAAAGTCTCTCTAAATAAAATTAGGTACAATAGCAATTGCAGGTGCAAAACGCCGATTTCTGACTATATACCGCCATGAATCTTGGCAAGCATTCATTAAGGACACTCTATTGCCAATACCCAATCTCGCCAAACAGCAATAAACTCTACAGCTACCCTACCTAATTATCCAGAAAGCTCCTGAGTTTGCGGCTTCTGCTGGGGTGTTTGAGCTTCCTGAGGGCCTTGGCTTCAATCTGGCGAATGCGTTCACGGGTCACCGAAAACTGCTGGCCCACTTCCTCAAGCGTGTGGTCGGTGTTCATGCCAATGCCAAAGCGCATGCGCAGCACCCGCTCCTCGCGCGGGGTGAGCGAAGCCAGAACCCTTGTCGTTGTCGCCCGAAGATTGCTCTGAATAGCAGAATCTATCGGCTGAAGCGCGTTGGAATCGGGGATGAAATCCCCCAGATTGCTGTCTTCCTCATCGCCAATCGGGGTTTCCAGCGAAATCGGCTCCTTGGCGATTTTGAGGACCTTGCGCACCTTGTCCAGAGGCATTTGCAGCTTCTGGCTCAGTTCCTCCGGGGTCGGTTCGCGCCCGATTTCGTGCAGCATCTGGCGCGAAGTGCGCACAATCTTGTTGATGGTTTCGATCATGTGCACCGGAATGCGGATGGTGCGCGCCTGATCGGCAATCGAGCGGGTAATCGCCTGGCGGATCCACCAGGTGGCGTAGGTCGAAAATTTATAGCCCCGCCGATATTCAAACTTGTCCACCGCCTTCATCAGCCCGATATTGCCCTCCTGAATGAGGTCAAGGAACTGCAATCCCCGGTTGGTATATTTTTTGGCAATGGAGATCACCAGCCGAAGGTTGGCCTCCACCATTTCCTTCTTGGCAATGGCCGCCTCACGCTCGCCCTTTTGCACCTTGTTGACCAGACGACGGTATTCCGAAATATCAACGCCCGATTCGGTGGCCAGTGTCTGAATATCGCTGCGCAACTCATAGATCATGTCAAATTCACGTTTTATGAACTCGGCCCAGCCGTGATCCTTGCTTTTTGCCATTCTGTTCGACCATTCCGGATCGAGTTCAGAACCGTAATAGGCCTCAAGAAATGCCTTGCGCTTGATGCCGTAGCTTTCCGCCAGTCGCATCAGGCGCCCCTCAAGGCGCATCAGGCTTTTGTTGATGTCATAAAGCTGTTCGACCAGACTTTCGATACGCGAATTATTCAGCGCCAGCGATTTGACGATCACGATGACTTCAGAGCGCAGACTCTCGAGTTTTTTCACCTCTCTGGCATTCAGCTCTTTTGCCGCCAGTTGATGCTCGGTGTGCTGATCCTGAAGTTTGCGCATTTTGCCATAGATGTTGGCAATGGTGTCGAACTGCTCGACAACCTGGGGCTTGAGTTCAGCCTCCATCGCCGAAAGCGACAGGTTGGCTTCAAACTCATCATCGTCCTCGTCTTCGCCCTCGCCGTCTGCCCCTTCGGCGGCGGCGGCCTCGCGTTTTTCCGCTTCAACCGTGTGCGATTTGGCCGGCAAGACGATATTGCCATTGGGTCCGCGCAACGGGGGGGTTTCCTGGGCCACCTGCTTGGCGTCCGGGCCCGCATAGGTCGCCTCAAGGTCGATAATGTCACGCAGCAGAATTTCGCCTTCGTTAAGCTGGTCGCGCCAGATGATAATCGCCTGAAAGGTCAGCGGGCTTTCACAAAGCCCCTCGATCATGGTTTCCCGGCCAGCCTCGATGCGCTTGGCAATGGCAATTTCGCCCTCGCGGCTCAAAAGCTCCACTGTGCCCATTTCACGCAGATACATGCGCACCGGATCATCGGTGCGGTCCGAGCCTTCGCGGGCGTTGGATTTGCTTTGAATGGCGGTGCCTGTGGTGGTGGCCAGCTTGGTGCCGGTTGCCGGTGTTGCGGCTGCGGCTTCGGTCTCCTCGTCTTCGTCGATAACATTGATGCCCATATCCGAGAACATCGACATCACATCTTCGATCTGCTCGGAGGTCACCTGATCCGAAGGCAGAACCGCGTTGATCTCGTCATAGGTCACATAGCCGCGCTTCTTGGCCACCTTGATGAGTTTCTTGACTGCCGCATCGGACATGTCGAGCAGCGGGCCATCAGTGGTTTCGGGAGCATCCTGGGGTTTTTCGGTTTCTTTGGTCTGCGCTTTAGTCGCCATTCAATTGTCTCCTGGCACCCCGGGGTCTGGGTGAAGCGGTAAATAGACGGAGCCTGCCAAAGCGAGCCCGAAACGGGACCGACAGCGCTCCTTGTTTCCTAAGAACTCAGACCTTAGATGGTGATAGCTTTGCGCATCGTAAAGAGAGGGAAAAACAGTTTTGGCGACTTTTATCACCATCACCGGTTCACCAACGGATTTTCATGCGCTGAAAAGCACACAAAACGCGCCCCACCTCCATGCCTTTTGATTAAAAGCTGGGTGTTGCACGTCCCGATAGTGAACCAAACCCCTCGATCAACGCTTCCGTGCCATCAACACTGGTAATCTGGTTCTGGATGTCTTTCAGCCGTTCAAATGACTCTTCGCTTGGGTCTTGCCCGAGCGCTGTTTCGGCTGCTCTGAGCTCTCTATTTAGCTCAACCGATTTATAATGCAAGGCCAGCGCATGATTTAAGCCCGTTTCGGCGTCAATCTGGTTGATTTCCGCCCCGCTTTGCCAGACACCCTGCGCCGCCAGCAGGGTTCGCATGCGCGCCAGTTCCCCCTCAAACCCCAGTCCGCTGAGGTGCTCTGAAAGGGAGGAGCTTTTGCCTCCCCCCCCATGGGTGATCGCATCAATCAGCGCCGAGAGTATCCGGCGGGCGCTTTGCGAGCGAAACTCAAGCGCTGCCAGTCGTTCGAGCCGGGTTTCGGCCAGTTCGGGGTGATGTATCAGCGACAGGATGATAACCGCCTCGCGCGATGTGATTTCAACCGCGGGACCTTTTTTGAGCATCCGCGAGTTTCGCAAGGCATCCGAAACCACCGAACGCGGGGTTTTCCCGCCCGTCTGGCGGCTCCCCTGCCCCCACTCGCCGCGCCTTTGCCCGCCACCGCGCCAGTTATTGTTCCGGTTCCGGCGCACCGGCGCAAAAAATGCATTGAGTTTTTCTCGAAACGATTGTGCATAATGATGCTTGATCGAGGAATTGCGGATTGTATCAGTGCGGGCTCGCAGCCTCTGTTCAAGCGCCGCCCGTTCTTCGGGAGTTCCCGGAACCCGCCCCCCGGTCTCAAGACTCCAGACGATTTCGGAAAGTGGGCGCGCCCCGGCAATAAGTTCGCCAAATGCTGCGCGCCCCTGCTCGTGGATTAAATCGTCGGGGTCCATACCTTCAGGCAGAGTGGCAACCTGCACAGTCTTGCCTGGCTCCAGCATGGGCATAACGATTTCCGTTGTGCGCGCCATGGCCCGCTGCCCCGCTTCATCGCCATCAAAACACAGGACCGGGCTGTCGCTCATGCGCCAGAGCAGGCCTACATGCTCTTCGCTGAGCGCCGTACCCAGCGGCGCCACCGCCCCCTCAAACCCCACCGAGACCGCAGCGATCACATCCAGATAGCCCTCAACCACAATCACCGGCTTGCCGTCGCGGCTGCTCTTGCGCGCCGCAAAGCCATTATAAAGCGTCTGGCGTTTGTGGAAGAGTTCGGTTTCGGGCGAATTGAGATATTTCGCCCGTGCGTTGGGGTCAAGGGCCCGCCCGCCAAAGGCAATCACCTTGTCCCGGAAATCGGTAATGGGGAACATCACCCGGTTGCGAAACCGGTCATAGGGCACCGCAATGTCCTCCCCGTGCACCACAAGGCCCGAGGCCGCTATCTGTTCGGCACTGACCCCGTTGGCGGCCAGATGTTCTTTGAGCCCGTTGCGGCTGTCCGGGGCGAACCCGATGCGAAAACGCACCTGCATCGCCGCCGACACCTGACGCTCATTGAGATAACCCCGCGCCCGCGCCCCGATATTGTGAGCCAGCGCCGCTTCAAAATATTGCGCCGCAAGCTCCATCACATCGTGCAGACTCGCCCGTTCAGCGTCGCGCCGTTCCGCCCTTTCGTCACGCGCCGGAAGGGCAATACCGGCGACACCGGCCAGCTTTTCCACCGCCTCGGGGAAACTGAGCCCCCCGTGCTCGGTTAAAAACCTGAAGTGATCCCCCGAAACCCCGCACCCGAAACAATGGTAATAACCCCGCCGGTCATCAGCATGAAATGAGGGCGTTTTTTCCCCGTGGAACGGACAGCAGGCCCAATAGTCCCCGCGCGCCGGTTGGCTTTTGCGCTTGTCCCAGGTGACATACTCGCCCACCACCTGCGATATGGGCAGGCGCTGGCGAATGTCCTCAAGAAATGTGTCAGTGAACCGCATGAAAACTATTTAGGCCCTGATGCGCTGCACGTCCACGCCAATCCGGGCAAAAACTTGTATTGTCCCACCCCCTCGTGCGCGCTCTGTTTATGACATTGACTTGCACACCAGCCCGCAAATAGTTTGCACCGATGAACGACGCCCCCCATTTTACCTCTGACAGAGACTACGCCGCCCGTTTGAGTGACGTCGATTTCTGGTTTCCCCTTATCGAGAAAATCCTGCGCCGCCACGGGTTTCTTGACGCCAGCGAGACACCATGCGCCGGAACTGGCGGCACCTACCCCACCTTCATTGTCGGGAACAGGGTAATAAAACTGTTCGGCCACCTGCCCCTGTGGAAACAAAGCCTTGGCGCCGAACACGCCGCCCACAAGCTCATTGCAACCGATCCTGAAATTCTTGCACCGACTTTGCTGGCAGAGGGCGCTCTGTTTGCGGATGGTTCCTGGCCCTACCTTGTCACCACGCGGATGGAAGGTACCCCATGGCATGACCTGAGCCTTTCTCCAGCGCAAGAAACCGCCATCGCAGGCCAGCTCGGCGCCCAGATCAAACGCGTGCACGCCCTGCCCCTGCCACAAGATTTTTCGCCAAATCACCCGACAATAAAAGAGATCATCGCCTCCGCACGGGCCAGCCTTTTCCCGGCCCACCTGATCGACCTGGTTGAAGGTTTTTTTGCTGCCCCCGAAAAACCCGACAATGTTTTTGTGCACGGCGACATCTTCACCCGCCATGTATTTGTTAAAAACAACCGCCTGACCGGCATCATCGACTGGGGCGACGCACGCATTGCCGACCGGCATTTCGAGCTGGCCAAAATCCACCTCAATCTTTTTGCCGGTGACAAGACTCTGCTGCGCGGCTTTCTTGACGCCGCCAACTGGCCGGTGGGAAAGGACTTCGCCCGCCGCTGCCTCAAGCAGGCACTACGTCAAAACGCAATCGGCCAAAAACTGCACCTGAGCAACGACACGTTCTTCCTGCTGCCCGAGATTCTGCCGCTTGAGAAAATCAGAACATTGGAAGAATTGGCCGACCAACTGTTTGCCCCTTAGGTAGGACCCTAATTCAGAACTCCGGGCCAGTTCTTATCGGCCAGAGCAATCCGCTCATCAATATCCGCCCGCCAGCGGTCGCGCACCCCGAGTGAAAAATTGAGGTAGAGCTTGCCATTATGTACAGTCCACGCCTCGGGCACCGTCGATGCTGTCGAGCCGTATGACACCGCAAAGGCGCAATAGCCGCCATATTGTGGCGCATAATCCTCCGGCGCTGCAACAAACATGTCGCGGTTTTCAGCGCTTGAGAAATGCCAGGTCGCGCCCATCCACTCCGTGGCAAAATCAGATGAACCCTCAACGGGTTTGCCTTCAGTAAAATAGGCCACCGGGTCATAGCCATTGATGGCCACTCCGGCTGCATCAACAAAAACCAGATCACTTGAAGCAAGCACCGGGCCTGGAACCAGCGTTCCGGCAGCCACCACACCAGCAACCAGCGCCGCCCCGCCAAGGAGCAAAATTCTTCGAGAGGTCATATCAATTCCTTCAGGTACAGCTGAATATTCGGCTAGGTCAGAACCCTGAATATAACCACCGCGCCGCCCCTGACCAATAAAGCCTGACTCACAACGATGTGAAAGCAGCCTCCTGCCTGACTGTTTTCCCAACCGCTCGCTCCTGACCCTCCCTAAGGCCGCAGGCCATATCGCCAAGCCCCTGTCCTCGCTAAGGCCAGAGGCCGTCTCGAAGGACGCGACGCACTCCACTTCTCCCTCCCCCTTTGCGGGAAGGGTCGGGGGTGGAGGAGCAAAGCAGGCACCCGCCCCGCTCGCTCAGTCACCCGCTCAGCTTTTCTTTCACCACTTTGGAAGCCTGCCCGAAATCAATCTGCCCGGGATATTTCTCCTTGAGAGCGGCCACAACCTTGCCCATGTCGCGCAGGCCCGCAGCGCCGGTTGTACTGATCGCCGCATCAATGGCCTCCGCCACATCCCCTTCACTCATCATTTCAGGCAGATAGTCCTTGATGATGGCGATTTCCTCACGCTCCTGCGTTGCAAGTTCGTCCCGTCCCGCTTCCTCATAAATGGCGGCGGATTCTTCACGCTGCTTGACCATTTTTTGCAGCAGCGCCAGCACATCCTGCTCCGAGACCTCCTCACGCCCAGCCCCCCTGGCGTCAATATCACGATCCTTGATCGCCGCCATAATCAGGCGCAGCGTTGCTGTACGTTGCTTGTCCCGCGCCTTCATCGCCGCGCTCAGGTCAGAGCTTATTCTATCGCGCATAAATTCGCCTTTTGGTCATTCCGGGCCGCTCAAGTTTATACCCAAGTGCCCTGCCAGTGCCAACACTGATTGAACTCATTTCATAACCTGTTGAAATCCCGTATTTTTCAACTGTCTCCCCTGTGTTGATTTGACATTAGCCTTCAACTATTGTCCGGCAAAATTCACCCAACCCGAATATGAGGAACCCCCCGTGACCGGCTGGAAAGAAACACCTGCGACTGCACAACTGATTTTGGCCGATGGCACCATCCTCAAAGGTACTGGCATCGGGGCAACCGGTCATGCCGTGGGCGAGGTATGCTTTAATACCGCCATGACCGGCTATCAGGAAGTCCTCACTGACCCTTCCTATGCCGGGCAGATAATTACCTTTACCTTTCCCCATATCGGCAATGTGGGCACCAACCCTCAGGATATGGAAACCGTCAATCTGGCCGCCGATTCAGGCGTGCGCGGATGCATACTCAAGGCAGACATCACGGGAGCCTCGAACTACCGCGCCCTCGAGCAGCTTGATACCTGGCTCAAGGCCCGCAATATTGTTGGCATTTGTGGCGTGGACACAAGAGCCCTCACCGCCCATATCCGGGAAAACGGCATGCCCAACGGTGTTATTGCCCATGCGCCTGACGCACAATTCGACAATGATGTGCTCAAAGCTGAGCTCGACGCTTTTCCCGGCCTTGTCGGCATGGATCTGGCCAAAGAAGTCACCACCGCCCAGACCTATAAATGGAATGAGACCGTCTGGAAGTGGGGCGAAGGCTTCGGTGAGCAAAACGAGCCCCGCTTCCACATTGTTGCCATGGATTTTGGCGCCAAGCGCAACATATTGCGGTGCCTGGCATCCATGGATGCAAAAGTCACCATTGTGCCGGCAACCGCCAGCGCCGAGGAAATTCTGGCCCACAAGCCCGACGGACTGTTCCTCTCCAACGGCCCCGGCGATCCGGCAGCAACAGCAGAATATGCGGTTCCCACCATCCGAGCCCTTGCCCGCTCCGGCCTGCCAATGTTCGGCATCTGCCTTGGCCATCAATTGCTGGCACTGGCACTGGGGGCCACCACGTCCAAGATGCATCAGGGCCACCATGGCGCCAACCATCCGGTCAAGGATCTGACCACTGGAAAGGTTGAAATCACCTCCATGAATCACGGCTTTGCCGTTGATGGAGAGAGTCTGCCCGAAGGGGTCAGCGAAACCCATATTTCCCTGTTCGACCAGTCAAACGCCGGACTCAAGGTCGACAACGCCCCGATATTTTCGGTGCAATATCACCCCGAAGCCTCCCCCGGGCCCCACGACGCCCACTATCTGTTCACAAGATTTATCAATCTGGTGCGCGAGCAAAAGGGCATGGAACAATTGCCAGAATATGTGGCCCCCGGCGCGGCGGCCGAATAGAGCGCAACTGGTCCGGCACTGAAAACTCACATCTCGATGAGGCAGTAAAACTCGCTCAGCAAAATCTTCTGAGACTTTGCATGGCATTTTGTCAGAATATTCTGCACATGCCAGCGCATCGCTCCATAAGGACAATCAGGGTTTTGCGCTATAAACTTCAGAGACTGCCCGATGAGCATGGCCGGAAACATGCCCACCTCGGCGCGAACCGGGCCATGTTTTTCACAAAACTGACTAAATCGCCCCTTCAAACGTATCACACTGGTCAACCCGACCTTGCGCAAAGCCCCGTTCAAACCAGCGCTTGCGCTGTTCCGAGGTGCCGTGGGTGAAGGTTTTTGGTACTGCAAACCCCTGCATATTCTTCTGCAGCGTGTCGTCCCCGATCTGACTGGCCGCGTTCAGCGCCTCTTCAATGTCGCCACGTTCCAGCAAGTCCTCCTGGCCCGCATAATTGGCCCACACCCCCGCATAACAATCCGCCTGCAATTCCACCCTGACCGACCATTGGTTGGCTTCTTCCCTTGAAAGACGCGGGCGGGCGGCGTTGAATTCCGGCAAAACCCCGGTCAACTGCTGTACATGATGCCCCACCTCATGGGCCAGCACATAGGCCTGGGCAAAATCCCCCGGCGCGCCGAATCGCGCACGCAACGTTTCGTAAAAAGTCAGGTCAATATAGATGTTCTGGTCCGCCGGACAGTAGAACGGCCCCGTGCTGGCATTGGCCACCCCGCATCCGGCCGCAGAAGTGCGTTCCGAATAAAGAATAACGGTGGGTGGGTCATAGACCAGTCCGTTTTGGGCGAACACATCCCCCCACAGGTCTTCGGTTTCCTGAATGACCACACCCACAAACTGCGTTAAATCATCATTGGCCGCCGGAGCGGCGCTGCGCTGGCTTTGCGGTTCCGAACTGCCCGGCGTGCCGCCTCCCGACAGGAACTGCATCGGATCAACCCCCAACGCCACGGAAACAACCACAATAATCACCACCAGCGCCAGTCCGCCAGCGCCTCCAGGCCCCGCAGAACGTCCCCGGGGCATGCGCAGCCGCGGACCCGTTCCCCCACTGCCACCAAACCCGCCGCCACGCTGACCACGTCGATCTTCGATATTGCTGCTGCGCTTGCGTCCCCGCCATTTCATGTGAATCGCCTTTTTTCCTGAATTGCCTCGGCTTTTAGCTTGAAGGTCGACACAATTCCACGCTCGTAAACCCCATGATTCTGTCAGAAACACGAATTTTTCCACCAGACAAAGGCGATTTTGTTGCCTCCGCGCAACACAAGGCAAATATATAGGGCATTACAACTGCCAATTTCTCAAATAGAAGGGGGCCACCGTTGCTTTATCCTCGGAAGAGGTGTCTTATCTGCTCAACGTCCACTTTTGAAATAATTCAGGAGACCACCATGCGCAAACTTCTCTTAGGCGTTGCTGCCTCAGCCCTTATCGCCACCGGCGCTTTTGCCGCTGACCCCGTGGACATGGTACAGCCCACCTACAGCTCTGCCGGTTTTGACTGGGATGGGTTTTATGCCGGTCTCGGTGTCTCGGGTGGCCTCTATAGCAGTGGCACGACTATTGGAACCGGCGACCTTATTCTTGGTGCAAACGTCACTTCGGGAAATATGCTTTTCGGCGCTGAGGGCTGGATTGGCGGAGCCATCAATAGTCTTGGTGCAACCGCAGTTCATAGTGGCGCTGAAGTACGTGCCGGCTATCTGTTCACTCCCGAAGCGTTGCTCTACCTTTCGGCTGGCGTTGATGCATTTAACTTCACAACCGTTCTGGGCAGCGTTGGATTGGGTGCGGAGTTTGCCGTTACAGACAACATGTCAATTGACTTGGAATACAAGTACGTTGCGGGCGTTGGCGTCAACGGCAATACATTGGGTGCCTCTCTCAACTGGCACTTCTAAGATTTACCAGGTTTCAGTTGGTAGTTTCAAAGCCCCGCTCCGGCGGGGCTTTTTTTGTGCCTGTCTGTTGTCCCCGAAAGGAGACCTGTGGCCGTACTACAACAAAATCGACAAAAATCCGCTGGAACTCACAGTCCCACGCAAAAACAAACCCCGGCCCTTGCTTTTCCCATTGCAGTGGGGCGTTTAATGTTTGCAGGGGTATTTTCTTTGAGGCTACACGAGGACATGAAAAAATGCGCAAGCTGCTTTTGAGCATCGCTGTTTCCGCTTTGTTGACCACAGGCGCCTTGGCTCACAGCCCCGTAGTGGCACCTGAGCCCATGGCGCCCGCCCCCACATATAACTCCGCTGGCTTTGACTGGGGTGGTTTCTATATGGGTCTGGGGATCAGCGGATCAGCACTCGTGGTTGATAACACGACATCCGATGATGACACGACATCCGATGATGACACGACATCCGATGATGCCCTCAGGGCATTCAATAATAACACGGCATTCAAAACGGGTTATCTGGACCTGATCGTCGGCGTCAACATGACTGTCGACAGCCTGCTGTTCGGGCTTGAGGGCTGGATTAGCGGCTTTAGCGGCGACTGGTCCAATGGTTTTGGAGCCGGTGCCCAGGCACGACTTGGGGTGCTGGTTTCACCCGAAGTGCTACTTTATCTCGCCGGGGGCGGTTTTACCGACACCGTGGACCAGTATGGCACTGTTGGCGGGGGCGTAGAATTTGCCGTGACCGGCAATGTATCGCTTGATCTTGAATACAAATATTGGATGTCTTTAAACAGCGCCGTTACCGGCAATGGCATCGGCGCATCACTTAACTGGGGCTTCTGAGCTAGAGCGTGTCACCGATAAGTGGGTACCAGTTATCGGACAAATGACACGCGCAAACAAAGGACTAGACTGCGGTTTTGATTCGTTTCAAAACATGAAGCATGTCTAGTTCACAAGACAGACTGCTTCAAAAAAAGGCCCCGCCAATATGGGCTTTTTTTTGTGATTGGTGAACTTTCAACACATACCGGCATTTCCGCGCTGGAATTCCAGTGGGCCTTGAGCTAAACAGCGCACCAGCCTGACTCTATGTCAAATCAAATGCGCCCGTCGCTTAACTGGCTTCGCGCGTTAATCCTTTGCGAGTGAACGAAAAAATGCCTAAACGCAACGACATCAGTTCGATCCTTATCATTGGTGCCGGACCGATCGTTATCGGTCAGGCCTGCGAATTTGACTATTCAGGAACCCAGGCTTGCAAGGCCCTCAAAGAAGATGGCTACCGCATCATTCTGGTCAACTCCAACCCGGCCACCATAATGACCGACCCCGAGATGGCTGACGCCACCTATATGGAGCCCATCACTCCCGAAATCGTTGCCCAGATTATCGAAAAAGAGCGCCCCGATGCGCTGCTGCCCACCATGGGAGGCCAGACGGCGCTTAACTGTGCGCTCTCCCTGCGCAAAATGGGCGTGCTCGACAAATTCAACGTCGAGATGATCGGCGCCGATGCAAAGGCCATCGACAAGGCTGAGGACCGCGAACTGTTCCGCGCCGCCATGAAAAAAATCGGACTTGAAACCCCCGGCTCAATGCTTGCCCATAATATTCCTGAAGCCCTGGCTGCCCTTGAGAAAATCGGTCTGCCTGCCATCATCCGCCCCTCTTTCACCATGGGCGGCACCGGCGGCGGCATAGCCTACAACCGCGACGAATATCTCGAAATCATCGAAGGGGGCCTGGACGCTTCCCCCACAACCGAGGTTCTGGTCGAAGAATCGGTTCTGGGCTGGAAGGAATACGAGATGGAGGTGGTGCGCGACAAAAACGACAATTGCATCATCATCTGCTCCATCGAGAATATCGACCCCATGGGCGTGCACACCGGCGATTCCATTACCGTGGCCCCGGCCCTGACCCTGACGGACAAAGAATATCAGATCATGCGCGATGCCTCGATTGCCGTGCTGCGCGAAATTGGGGTTGAGACCGGCGGCTCCAACGTCCAGTTTGCGGTCAACCCTGAGGACGGGCGCCTCATAGTCATCGAGATGAACCCGCGCGTCTCGCGCTCCTCGGCGCTGGCCTCCAAGGCCACCGGTTTTCCCATTGCCAAGGTCGCGGCCCGTCTTGCGGTTGGCTACACGCTGGACGAGTTGGACAACGACATTACCGGGGGCGCAACCCCGGCCAGCTTTGAGCCCACAATTGACTATGTGGTTACAAAGATCCCCCGTTTTGCTTTTGAAAAATTCCCCGGTGCCGACCCCAGGCTGACCACCGCCATGAAGTCGGTGGGCGAAGCCATGGCTATCGGCCGCACTTTTGCCGAAAGCATGCAAAAAGCTCTCAGATCCCTTGAAACCGGCCTGACCGGCTTTAATGAAATCGGCATCCCCGGCCTTGGTAAGGGCGATGACAAGAGCGCCATCCGCGCCGCCTTGGGCACACCGACGCCCGATCGCCTGCTGCACGTGGCCGAAGCCATGCGGTATGGCATGGACAATGAAACCATCCACGCCGCCTGCAAAATCGATCCATGGTTTCTTGAACAAATCCGCGCTATTGTTGATATGGAAAACAAAGTGCGCGAGTTCGGCCTGCCCGATGATGCTTCAAACCTGCGCGCCCTCAAGGCCATGGGCTTTTCCGATGCCCGCCTGGCAGAGCTGGCAAAATCAACACCTGGTGAAGTGCGCACAATTCGCAAACAGCTCGGGGTGAATCCCACCTACAAGCGTATCGACACCTGCGCCGCCGAGTTTGCCGCCCCCACCGCCTACATGTACTCAACTTATGAAACCGCTTTTGCCGGAGAGATGTCTGACGAGGCCCGCCCCACCGACAACAAAAAGGTGGTTATTCTGGGCGGCGGGCCTAACCGCATCGGCCAGGGCATCGAGTTTGACTATTGCTGCTGCCATGCCGCCTTTGCTCTCTCGGATGCAGGCTATGAAACCATCATGGTCAATTGCAATCCCGAAACCGTCTCCACCGATTACGATACTTCCGACCGGCTCTATTTCGACCCGCTGACCCAAGAGGATGTGCTCGAAATACTGGATGCAGAGAGCCGCATCGGCACCCTTCATGGCGTCATCGTGCAACTGGGCGGGCAGACCCCGCTGGGCTTGGCCGCCGCTATTGAAAAAGCCGGAATTCCCATTCTGGGCACTCAGCCCGCCTCCATAGATCTGGCTGAGGATCGCGACCGGTTCTCCAAAATGCTCACACGCCTTGAGCTGACCCAGCCCTCAAACGGCATCGCCCATTCCCTTGAGCAGGCCCGCATCATTGCTGTGGAAATCGGTTTTCCGCTGGTTATCCGCCCCTCTTATGTTCTGGGCGGTCGGGCCATGGCCATCGTGCACAGCGCCGACGAGTTCGAAACCTATATTCAGTCCACCCTGACAGAACTTGTCCCCCCCGATATTCGCAGCCAATATCCCAACGACAAAACCGGCCAGATCAATTCGGTCATTGCCAAAAACCCGCTGTTGTTTGACAGCTATCTTTCCGGCGCCATCGAAATTGACGTGGATTGCCTCAGCGATGGCACCGAAGTCTTCATCTGTGGAATTATGCAGCATATTGAAGAAGCCGGAGTGCATTCCGGTGACAGCGCCTGTTCCCTGCCCCCCCACTCTCTCACCGATGAGACCATTGCCGAAATCAAACGCCAGACCGCAAAAATGGCCCTTGAGCTGGGCGTGGCCGGCCTGATGAATGTGCAATATGCACTCAAGGACGAGGTGCTTTACGTGCTTGAGGTCAACCCGCGCGCCTCACGCACCGTGCCCTTTGTCGCTAAAGTCATTGGCGCGCCCATAGCCAAAATCGCCAGCCGCCTGATGGCGGGCGAAAAGCTCGGCACCTTTGACCTCAAGGACAAGGACCTGAACCATATCGGCGTCAAGGAGGCGGTGTTCCCCTTTGCCCGCTTCCCCGGCGTTGACACACTGCTCGGTCCCGAGATGAAATCCACCGGCGAGGTCATCGGGCTGGATACCAGTTTCCCCGTTGCTTTTGCCAAATCCCAGCTTGGCGGCGGCACGCTTGTACCCAAGCAGGGAACCGTCTTTGTTTCCGTCCGTGACAGCGACAAAACCAGCGATATCACTGATGCCGTCCGCCAACTCGCCGACGCCGGTTTTTCTGTCATAGCAACAGGGGGCACACGGCGCTTCCTCAATGAGCAGGGCATCGAGTGTAAAAAGGTCAACAAGGTGCTCGAGGGGCGCCCTCACATTGTTGACGCGCTGAAAAACGGCGACGTGCAGTTGGTCATCAACACCACCGAGGGCCAGAAGGCAGTCTCGGACAGTCGCGCCATCCGCCGCTCGGCGCTGATGCTCAAAGTGCCCTATTATACGACGATTCCAGGCGCTATTGCCGCAGTGGAGGGCATTCTTGCCTATCGGGCGGGCGATTTGAGTGTCAAACCACTACAGGATTATTTTGACTAGGGTCAGGACCTTAAACCTGACCAAATCTTCCTGCGGCGCAGCCCCCCTCAAGTTTGTCAAAGGTCCTAGATTCGCTGAACACTGACCTTACCCATAACCCGTCCCTCAGCCACCATTGCCTGCAGCCTCTTGATTGAATGGTCGCTGAGTTCGGACCCGGCAGCCAGCAGCAATCCATTTTTTTTGTCCACGATGTCCTTCAACAACACATCGCCGGCCCGCAGCAAAGCCGGCCCGATTGTCAAGGCCGTCCGTTTTTTGGCGTCTGCGCTCTCATTCTCAAGCAAGGCGATATAGGCAATTTTAAGCACATCCAGATCGTATTCCTGCTTGCGCGAGGCCATTCTCATAAAACCATCGGCCCGCGTTACCCCGGCCCCGGTGGAAAAATCCGCCAGATCAATCAGAACCTTTAGAATGCGGGCATTTTGCGGGATTTTGTTACCCCGGATATCATTTTTGGGAAGGCCGGAACCGTCATATCCCTTTCGACAATAAAGCACCGCTTCAGCGACCCCTTGCATGCGTGGAATGTTGCAGATCAAATCGTAGGCCGTACGGGCGCACGCATCCACTTCCTTGCGTTCTTCTTCATCAAGAGGCTCGCATAATGCATATTTCATCGCCAGGTCGTCCGGCAGGCTAATGGCACCCAGCGGATAAAGTATCGCTGCCAGGTCCAACTCCCAGGGCCGTTGAACATTCAGATTGGACTCTATTTTTCGTGCCCAGCGCTGAATTTTTGCAGCCTTCTGGAATAATTCAGGCCGCGCCATTGCCAGAACATCCGTGAGCATCTTAACGCTGGCGGAAAACACCTCTTCAAGGTTCTTTGATGCAACATCAAGGCCTTCTTTTGATCTGGCCAGGCTTTCCTCGGCAGAACGGCGGGCATCCCGCTCCCACGCAAGTTGGGTCTCAAGTCCTGAGTTGTCCAATGATACGGGTACTGAATGGTGATTGCTGGAGGGGAGCATCATGCACCTTCTGTCGTTTTATTCCGGTCACGAATTTATGAGTCGGCTCAGAACAAGTGCAGTGGCAGACCAGAAATGTTCAACGCTGTATTTCCTGTCACCGTCCCGCTCGACAAGTACCCGCTCAACTCCAAATTTAGATTAAGTCTCCATTACGGGTTTGTCCCGATTCTGATATCAGGTTCTTTTCCACCCCTGAAGCATTCGGTAAGATTGAATAACGCAAAAACTTGAGGGGCACTTGACGTGCCTGATCCGCCCCACAGGAGCTGTTCACAGATAA
Source organism: Hyphomicrobiales bacterium (assembly GCA_026981645.1). Taxonomy (GTDB): domain Bacteria; phylum Pseudomonadota; class Alphaproteobacteria; order Rhizobiales; family Devosiaceae; genus DROE01. The sequence goes on from JALSII010000012.1 coordinate 18,998, forward strand.
AATACCATATTTTTTGTTGAACCTGGTTTGTTTTGGCCCGTTCCAGTTGCTTTCCATTTGACTTATTTTCACTTGTGTGTTGTGCAACGCCTCTGCTCGCGTTACAACGGGCTATTGAATATTGCGGTTCATTGATCACGCCGAGCGAGTCCTATCGCGTCTGCCTGCATCACTATCCAAAATATCGATGTACACAGACCGCTCCGAAAGGGGCATTTTTATCGCATTATAGCGAAAGGCACTAAGAATATGGCAACCGGTACCGTTAAATGGTTCAACAGCCAAAAAGGCTTTGGTTTCATTCAACCAGACGAAGGCGGCGCAGACGTTTTCGTTCACATCTCAGCAGTTCAGCGCTCCGGGCTGACAGGCTTGGATGAAGGACAAAAAATCAACTATGAAGTAGTTCAAGACAGCCGCACCGGCAAGTCCGCTGCTGACAATTTGACACCTGCAGCGTAAGCAACTCTTTCTAAAATCACGACATTGACAATTGGCGCCGTGGTTTTCCCGGCGCCTTTTGCTTTTTCTGTCAACAGCACCTAATTTATGTGGACAGACCAGGCGGAATTATAGAATTTCGCAAGATTGCCGTAATGATACAGATGGTGGCAGCCATCATTTCAACGGCAAAACCTGGCAATCATTGACCAAAGACAAAGATCAACAAAATTGCCCTGTCAGAAGCAGGGTACAGAGGATCAAAATGGAAAAAATCCCCATGACCCCCGCTGGGAATATTGCTCTCAAGGAAGAGCGCGAGCAACGCACCTCGCAGGAACGTCCGCGCATTATTGCCGCCATTGCAGAAGCACGCGCCCACGGGGACCTGTCCGAAAACGCAGAGTATCACGCGGCCAAAGAACAACACGGCCTGAATGAAGGCAGAATAAAGGAGCTGGATGCAATTCTGGCTCTGGCCGAGATTATTGATGTGGCAACGCTCAGCGGCGACACGATAAAATTTGGCGCAACCGTTGTGATTGTGGATGAGGATACCGACGAGGAAAAAACCTATCAGATAGTCGGCGATCCTGAAGCTGACGCCGGTGCCGGAAAAATCTCCATTTCCTCCCCCATCGCTCGCGCCATGATAGGCAAGGAAGCTGGCGATAGTATCGAAGTTTCAGCCCCTGGCGGATCCCGTTCCTACGAAATACTTTCAGTGGAATACAAATAGGCGAGATCCCTGGGATCAGACCCCTGGCACCACGTTGCCTGTAGATAAGTCGTCTCGCCCTTGAATTTGTGCTGGCAGAGGCCCAGTTTATGGGCTGAACTAGCCAACCAGCGCCCCTGCGCCAGACAAGAGAATAATCATGCACGCCAAAACCATTATCATAGGGTCCGGCCCTGCCGGCTACACTGCTGCTATCTATGCCGCCCGCGCCATGCTCGAACCTGTCATTATTCAGGGCCTCCAACCCGGCGGGCAGCTCACCATCACCTCGGACGTGGAAAACTACCCCGGTTTTGCTGATCCCGTTGAGGGCCCCTGGCTCATGGAGCAGATGAAGGCGCAGGCAGAAAATGTCGGCACAAAAATTGTCAGCGACATAATTACTGACGTAGATCTTGAAACCCGCCCCATTAAACTGACCGGTGATGGCGGCGCAACCTACACCTGCGACAGCCTGATAATTGCCACCGGTGCCCAGGCCAAGTGGCTGGGGCTGCCCTCGGAGGAAAAATTCAAGGGATTTGGCGTATCGGCCTGCGCCACCTGCGATGGGTTTTTCTATAAAGACAAGAAAGTGCTTCTGGTTGGCGGCGGCAACACTGCGGTCGAAGAGGCCCTGTTTCTTACCAAATTCGCCTCGGAAGTGATTGTGGTGCATCGTCGTGATGAATTCCGCGCCGAAAAAATATTGCAGAACCGTCTGTTCGCAAATCCAAAGATAAAAGTTATCTGGGACACCGAGCTTGTAGAGGTTCTTGGCGGTGGCATGCCTCTTGGTGTCACTGGTGCAAAACTAAAGAACAAGATCAGCGGCAAGATCAGCGAGATTGAAGTCGATGGCATTTTTATTGCCATCGGACACGCGCCCGCCACAGATTTGTTTAAGGGTAAGCTTGAAATGAAGCCGGGCGGATACCTGATTACCGCCCCCGACAGCGCAGCAACCGCAATCCCCGGTGTCTATGCAGCCGGTGACGTGACAGATGACATCTACCGTCAGGCTGTGACCGCCGCCGGGATGGGCTGCATGGCAGCCCTGGAGGCGGAGCGCTATCTGAGCGAACAGGAAGTGAGTGAAGCCGCACAATAATGAGTCTGCAGGATTGGGACAAACTGCGCATTTTTCATACGGCCGCCGAAGCGGGTAGCTTCACCCACGCAGCCGAGCGCCTTGGTATGAGCCAATCCGCAGTATCGCGCCAGATTTCGGCTCTTGAGGCCTCTCTTGGTTTGAAGCTTTTCATCCGCCACGCACGCGGTCTGGTGCTGACAGAGGTTGGGGAACAATTATTTGGCACCGCCCACCGCATGTGCTGGGAATTGCAATCAGTCGAGAACCAGATCACCGACACACAGGACATGCCCAGTGGCCCGCTCAAAGTCACAACCACCGTGGGCTTTGGCTCAACCTGGCTCTCCTCTCGTATTCGCGAGTTTACAGTAGCCTATCCCACCGTGCAGCTGGAAATAAAACTCGATGATGATGATCTGGATCTGAGCATGCGCGAGGCTGATGTAGCCATACGCCTGCACCCGCCCACCCAGACCGAAATGATTCAGCGTAAACTGTTCACGGTGCACTTTCACATCTATGCCGCAAAGAGCTATATTGAAGAACAGGGCACCCCCGAACAGGCCACCGATCTGGACGGGCACCGCATTATTACCTTTGGCTCCCCGGTCCCTTCACATCTGATCGATATCAACTATCTGGAAAGAGTGGGGCGCCCCGACCATCAGCCCCGCAAGCCCAACCTGCAGGTCAACGCTATTTTTGGCATGCTTCAGGCTGCAAGAGCGGGGGTCGGCCTTGCCATGTTGCCTGATTATGCCACCGAAGGGGCCGGCGAACTCGTTCGTGTATTGCCCGGGATAAAACTTCCTGAATTCGACACTTATTTTGTCTACCCTCCAGCCCTCAAGAACTCAAAGCGTGTCGGCATATTCCGCGACTTTTTGGTGGGAAGCGCCCGCAAGTGGGAGTTTTAGGCCCACCACCAGCCATGCATTCAGCGCATGGCTGGTATGCTCTGAGCGCCATTGAATTCACCTTCACCCCCACCATATCTCAAACAGACACGGCACCCCCCTCCCCTCCTTGGTGTGCCATGTGTCCCTCCCGGAAGGGCATTGACCCCGGGAACTTGGCTTCGACCCTCAAATGAGGTCGAAGCCTTTTTTTGTTTACACTTCTCCCACACAGACGACCTCATCTTCCAGCTTCTTGCGCTCCAGCCAATGCGCTGAATGCATGGCTGGTATGAGCAAAAACCCGGTTGTTACCATATGAAAAACAGCGCATACATCCCCTGTCAGACGCCGGTGTACTTCTCCCTCCTCCTAAAGCTGCACTGACGAGATGACAAACCCGAGCAAGTGTTGTTCCTCCTCCCTCAACACGAACTCATTGACAGGCCGGACCTCCCTCCAGGTCTCGTCAAAAACTGAGATTTGGGTTTTACCCGTAAATCTTTGGCTCCACTCCTTGTTGAGTGGAGCCCTTTTTTTCTTTGCCTCTCAAAGGCAGGGCTACTCAGACTAAACAGCAGCGGATTGAACCACAGACAGACAGACAGGCCGAAAGTACGCCTCCCAAGCGCGATGATGTCGCTTGTTGGTCACAAAAGTTCAGTTAGATCGCGAGCTTGCTCGCTTGATCGGAAAAAGACCCCGTCCGCCCCTCGGACAGGGTCTTTTTTTATTCACAAAGGCCTGTTGCATCAGCGACAAAATCTAACGAAATAATTGTTCGCTTTCCATTCCGGCATAAAGATCTGCCACCTGCTCGCCATAGCCGTTATAAAGTAGCGTGGGCACCCGTTCCTGGGTATGCAGGATAGTTTCGGTTGCCTGACTCCAGCGTGGATGGGGCACCTCGGGGTTCACATTGGCCCAAAAGCCATATTCCCTGCCATCCGAAATTTCTTCCCAGAAGCTTACCGGGCGCTCCTCGGTAAAGGTAAAGCGGACAATCGACTTGATGGATTTGAACCCGTACTTCCAGGGCAGATGCAGCCGTATCGGCGCGCCCATGGAATTGGAGACCTGTTTGCCATAGGCTCCCACCACCATAAACGCCAGATCGTTATTCGCCTCCGCCATGGTCATGCCCTCCACATAGGGCCACGGATACCAGGGTTGCGAGCGAATGCCGTTGGCCATCTCCGCATCATTGAAGGTTTCCATGCGCAGATATTTGGCGCTGCCCAGCGGGTCGGCAAGATTGATCAGCGCGCTGACCGGAAACCCGATCCAGGGCACCGTCATTGACCAGGCCTCGACGCAACGATGCCGATAAAGCCTTTCTTCCAGCCCTCCGACTTTGGCGATGAGTTCATCCACATCCAGGGTCAGCGGTTTATTGACCAGCCCGTCAATTTCCACCGTCCACGGCCGTGGAACCAGATTTGATTCGGCATTGTCAGAAATGCGCTTGTGCGCACCGAATTCATAAAAATTGTTGTAAGTGAGGTTGACATCTTCAGGCGTCAGTTCACGATCCAGCGTAAAGGCCTCATTGCGCGGCGCATTCAACTGCGCGCGCCCCTCTTGCGCAAAAGCCCGGCTGGAAAGCCCCCCAACAGAACCGGCAGCCAGCGCGCCCGCAAAGCCCTTCATCAGCGAACGGCGGTTCAAATAGATTGTTTCTGGTGTTTCCTGACCCTCTTTGATCATCCAGCTCGGCTTTGATTTAATCAGCATAATATTGTTACCTCGGTTGATGGCGGAAATTTCACCACTTCCGGCCTCCGGCACAACGCATATTTCGTCAAAATCACGTGATCTCGGGAGCGCCAAAAATCACATTTGGGTCAGGACCTGGCGCAGCCCCGCGCAAAAACCCCGATCCGGTTCAGCGCCTCTTCAAGTTGTTCGTTGGAGGCGGCATAGGACAGGCGGAAATATCCCGCCAGTCCGAAGGCGCTGCCATGCACCAGCGCCACGCCGCTTTCTTCAAGCAGCGCCATGACAAAATCTTCATCCGTCCCGATATGACGCCCCCCCGCGCTGGTTTTTCCCAACAGCCCGGCAATGGAAGGGAAAACATAAAACGCCCCGTCCGGGGTCAGGCACTCGATGCCGTCAATGGCATTCAGCGCACCAACCACCATGTCGCGCCGCCCCTGAAACACTTTCCGCCACTCATCAAGAAACCTGTTATCGCCATTGAGCGCCTCAACCGCCGCCCATTGGGAAATCGAACTGGCGTGGGTCGTTGATTGCGATTGCAGCTTTTTCATCACTTCGATGATATGCGCCGGAGCAGTGCAATAGCCCAGCCGCCACCCGGTCATGGCGTGGGATTTGGAAACTCCATTCAGCGTCAGCGTACGCGATGCAAGGGCTGGAACCACCTCCACCATGGTGGCGAACCGGCGCCCGTCATAGAGGAGTCGCTCGTATATATCGTCGCTCAGGATGTGAACTTGCGGGTGGCGCAACAAAACCTCCCCCAGAGCCTCAAGCTCCTTGGCGCTGTAGGCCGCTCCCGTGGGGTTGGATGGTGAATTCAGAATAACCCATTTTGTGTCCGCAGAAATAGCCCCCTCCAGAACTTCCGGCGTCAGCTTAAAGCTGGTTTGAGCATCAGCGACAGCAAAAACCGCCCTTGCCCCCGCCAGATGCACGATGTCGGGGTATGAAACCCAATAGGGCACCGGCACAACAACCTCGTCGCCCGGATTAAGCGTTGCTATCAGCGCGTTGAAGATGATTTGCTTGCCCCCGGTGGCAACAAAACAGTCCTTGGCCTCCACTTTCAGGTGATTGTCGCGGGCAAACTTGGCCGCCACCGCTTCACGCAACTCGTCTATCCCCTCGATATTGGTATATTTGGTGTGTCCCGCCTCAATCGCTGCCACTGCAGCACGTTTGATATGGTCAGGTGTATCAAAATCCGGCTCCCCGGCACTCAGAGCAATCACATCCCTGCCCGCCTGCCGCATTTGTCGCGCTTTTTGCGAAATCCCAACGGTTGGGGACGAACTGATGCGCCCCAGTGCTTCGGAAACCATGCTCATATATGCAAACCCCTTTTTTGCCTGTTGTCTGCTGATTTCGCAGTTCCTCGGGTCCAGACCTAAAGACCAAAAGCAGACATGACAACATTCCTGCCCGTTCTCCCACCTTCTCGCCGCAAATCCGCCCTCAAAAAACACCCAAATCTCCTCACCTTGCGCAAACTATCTCCCCATAGCCCTCCTAGGGTCAAAACAGTTCACGACTACCCTGGTAATGAGTAAAGTTAGGTAGTTCCCATGCGCAAAAATCCGCCAGGCTCCTTGGCCTTCACCTTCTATCTGTTCTTGAGCCTGATGACCGGCTTGGCGATTGCCACTCCGCCCGCCATCGCCGCCAACCTGATACCAGACACCAATGCCGGCGCCTTTTTTCTCATCGGCGCAGTTGTCATTATTCTGCTGACACTTGTCGTTGAAGTCTGGCGTGAAACCGGCAGAAAAAACCGCAGAAGCGACAAATCCAAAAATCTGCAGCCCACATCTCCGATGAACGGATACCGGCTGTCGGACAAATGATCTTTTCGCGCCCGTAAAACAAGGCGCAAAAGGTTTGTTTCGCTTCAAACAGGAAACCGAATAAGGCTCAGGAACAAGTCGGGCCCAACATCCCCCTTCCCCTGCCCGAACACCTGATCCGAGGGAAACCGGCCGAACTGGCCGGTTTTTCTTGTTTGAATTTAATGGGGCCCGATCCCAATGTTCCAGCCGCAATACTTACCAACCTTTCGACTTCTTCATTTCCAGGACAGCTTCCCACAATATTGCAAGTCCTATTTTTGGTTCCGCGTCTGGACGAACACCGCCAGCAGCACAAAAACGCCTCCACCCATGCAAAATGTCGATTGAAAGGAATAATCTGAATGAAAAATCCAACCACCGCCCTCATTGCCATCGTTATTGTTGGAGCAGTTTCGCTGGGCGCGATAGCCCCGGCTCTGGCCAATGGTCCCCGCGACGGCCAGAAAATGGGCGCGCGCGGGGGCTTCCCTGCCCCCGGCATGATGTGTGCACAAAACAGCGCGGATCGCTTTGAAACCATGCTTGGCCGTGTTGCTGAGAGGGTCGAACTCACTGGCGAACAAACAGAGGCCTTTCAGGCGTTCAAATCGTCAGCCCTTGGTGCCCTCACCTCGGTTTCCGCCGTATGCGCACAAAACAAACCGGACGGAACCGGCGACCTGATGGACCGGCTGGCCGGTGCACAGGCCCTGATGGCGGCGCGTCTTGATGCACTTGAACAGGTCATGCCCTCCCTTGAAGCCTTCTATGACAGTCTGAGTGACGAGCAGAAAGCCCAGATCCGGCCCGAAAATTTCGGCCACCGCATGGGGATGCGCGATGGCAGCCAGCGGGGCATGGGCGCAAAACTCATGGGTCCGCATCCCGCATTTGATGGCTCGGACGGCTCCGTGAACATCATCATCCACAACAGCGACAATTAGGCGCTTGACAAAAGCTCCTGATCGCCCGGCGCAACCTCTTTTCACCCCCAAATGATCTCGCCAATGAAGGGGTGCGCCGGGCACCCCTTCTCCGAAAACAACCCGGCTTGCCCCAAATCAGAGAACCCGTTACCACTTCAAAAGATTTCAGTTCCTTTTTGAGCAAGCCACCTATGAAAAGCCCTTCCCTGCCTCTTGACAGCTCCCGCGTCCGTGCGCTTTTCCCCGCCTTCCAGGAGGACGGGCTCAAGGGGCAGGCATTTTTTGAAAATGCCGGTGGTTCCTACACCTCCCGACACGTCCTTGAGCGGCTTGAGCATTATTACCGCGCCACCAAAGTGCAACCCTATGGGGCCTATCCCGCCTCCATTGAAGCCGGTGAGGCCATGGACCTCGCCTATGAGCGCATTGCCAGCATTCTGGAAGTCAGTGCCGACTGGATACATATTGGCCCCTCAACCAGCGCCAACACCTATGTGCTGGCCCACGCTTTTGCCCAACAGCTCGGCGATAGCGATGCAATCATCGTCACCAATCAGGATCATGAAGCGAATTCCGGTGTCTGGCGACGCCTCGCCCGGCACGGTGTTGAGGTGCGCGAATGGAAAATCGACCCTGAGACCGGTCACCTGAACCCTGCCGACCTCGACAATCTGCTGGATGAAAAAGTCCGCCTCGTCGCCTTCCCCCATTGCTCCAACATTGTGGGCGAAATCAACCCGGCAGAGAAAATTTGCAATTTGATTCGCGCAGCCGGAGCGCTTTCCATTGTCGATGGGGTTTCCTATGCGCCCCATGGTTTCCCTGATCTAGGCGAAATCAACCCCGATATCTATATGTTTTCCGCCTACAAAACCTACGGCCCCCATCTCGGCATCATGGCCATCCGTCCCGAACTTGCCGCCTCCCTTCCCAATCAGGGTCATCATTTCAATGACGACAAACCCCGCTATCGCCTGACCCCGTCCGGCCCCGACCACGCCCAGATTGCCGCCCTTGCCGGAATTGCGGACTATCTTGAGGAAGTCGCAAATATCGCTGAACCAGCAATCAAGGGAAATTCCCCTTTTCGGCGTGCCCACAATGCCACCCGGGCGCAGGAAACCACCCTGATGGCCCCCTTGCTTGACTGGATAGGTGCCAAAAGCAATATCCGCCTCATCGGACCACCAACGCCGCAAAACCGCGTGCCCACCATATCCCTGGCCCTTGATCTGCCGGGGCTGGAAGTGGCACGTGAACTCGCCCAACACAATATCATGGCCGGAGGCGGACATTTCTACTCCCAGCGCACGCTTGAAGCTCTGGGTCTGGCTCCGGAACACGGAGTGCTGCGCCTGTCTTTTGTTCACTATACAAGCCGGCAGGAAATTGACACGCTCCTTCAGGCAATGTCCAGAGTTCTGGTCTGAGAGGGCTTCATGTTGAGACTGAACCGAACCTCAGCCACCTTCCTGCTTGTTCTTGCCACCATGCTTTGGGGGTTTGCCTTCATCGCCCAGAAAAATGCCATGCAGTACATGGGGCCTCTGACCTTTATCGGCACCCGCTATCTGTTGGGAGGCATTGTCATCATGCCCTTTGCCCTTATGGAATACAGGCGCAGGGCAATTCCCCTGTCCCCCCGCCAGTGGGGGCTGGTGGCGTTCCTGAGTTTCAATTTTCTTATAGGCTCCTACCTGCAACAATTCGGGCTACAGAAAACAACTGTCACCAATGGCGGTTTCCTCACCGGCTTTTATGTGTTTTTTGTGCCCGCAATTTTGCTGTTCGTTTTCAAAGTAAAACCCCACTACATTGTCTGGATTTGCGCACCCCTTGCCCTTGTCGGACTCTATTTTCTGAATGGCGCAAAGCTGGATGGACTGAACTCAGGGGACGGCTTTTTTTTTA
>JALSII010000013.1 GCA_026981645.1 Hyphomicrobiales bacterium
CTCCTTGCCAACTCCCATGACGCCATTGGCAAGGCCAATGAACAGAAGGATGACAACGATGGCGATGCTGTTTTTTACCGATCTGCCGCGCACACCGGGATCCAGCTCGCGAATTTGCGGATCTTCCGGGAGATAGCGGATCGGCACGCGATCCTGGGCATCCTGGCGCTTGAAAAACCGCCGGGTGACATCCACAACCCCCCGGCGCAACTTGTTGTTCGCGCTGAATTCAACCTGCATTCTGTAGTAGGGACGAGAACGTACATTGCCCGCTTGGCCGGTGTGTTTTGAAACTATCCTCGCCTGTGTTTCCACACCAAAGGCATCAAGCCTGCCATAATAGGCCTGATAACTGCGCCAGTCCCAACCCCCGTAAAGAATGCCAGCGATAATCGGCAGCACCACGGCAGCAATGTGCGGCCATGAAAGCGACCTCAAGAAGCCGGAGATTCTGCCTGCAAGCTCAAGCACCGGCTTTCCTCCCGGTTGAGTACCCCTTGAGCCATCGCAGAACGATCCATGCGGCAATGGTTGAAGGAATGAGCAACACCAACCCGATTGCGGCGATGGTTGCCGGCAAGGCCCAGAGTTGCTCGAAATTGTTCAACCTGACGTCACCCTTGTAGGCGGGGTTGAAAAATATTTCGTGACGCGAACCGATTTCAAAGTTCCAGTTGGGCGAGGACTGGCCAGTGCTTGCCATCGGAAAACAGGTAGCGGAACACGGGCGAATAATCCTTTGTCTCGCCGTCCCAGGCATAGACCCTGACGGCCTCGCCGGTGGTGCGCTCGGCTTTGGTGATGAAGGAATAGCTGTCCCAGGCAAGCGCTGTGGCCCCGACAAGGAACACAACCGGAAGCAGGAAGATCAAAGCCCAGACGCGCCAGGATGCCTGCCGCCTGCCATCCGGGCCTGTGCGGAGCAGGAAAAGCTGGGTCCTGTTCAATTGTATGAGTGCGGTTCGCCACATGCAAAATTCCTGTTGTCATTTCATGACGAAATCTCTTGCCTGCCGGATTCAGCAATTGCCCGCGCTGGCTTTTTGACCTTTCTGGGCATCATCAATAATGCGCCGCCCAACAAGACAAACAGAGCCCCAATCCCCATGGCAATCCGGGAACCCATCTGGAGCCGCCCCGGTTCAATTTCGTTGATGGCGGGATCAGAGGCCAGATATCGAACGGGGACGGTATCTCCGGACTCGATCGAATCGTAAAATGATCGCGATACGATTTTTTGATCCAGATGCCGTTCACTTCCAACCTTGAACTGGTAACGGACGGAATATTCGATTGTAGCGCTCGTCCCGGAACCGCTCCGTCTTTCGGCCGTGGATTTGCCGGTTACTACGGCGCTGGTTGCTATACCATGAGTTTCCAGCATGCGGCCCTGGCTGCCCATCCAGTAACCGACCACCATCACAATGACCCCGGTCAGCACGATAACGCCCGAAATGGCAAACAGCTTCACCCAGCTGATGGTGAAATATTCCTCGCCCTGCTGTGCCGTTTGCTCCATGGTTTTATGCTTCAGCCTGCATCTCGGTGGGGCCTGTTTCTTGCAATGGGCTGGGGCCAAAACGGTTTGACCCCTTGGTGCCGCGCAGAAACCCAAGTTCGATGACCATCCAAAGGCCTACGGCCATGGACAGCCACATCACCGCTGTTGCTGCGGCTCCGGGGACCATGAACTGCACATCCGCCACTTCAACAGCCTTGTAGCCGATCTTGAACACGCTCATGATCTGCATGACAACGCCGGGGGCCAGAAAAATGGCCGCCCGGGGCAGTGCCGGTTTATCGCGGTCATGCAACCGCTTCACCACCACGGCTGACCAAATATAGAGTATCCCCACAGATACCACGATCTGCGCCAGTGTCAGCACGATGCCGCCGGGCAGGATCGATATCATGGCATACCCGGCAATGAGCACGATCGCCACCATCCCCAGAAACCCCATCCAGAATCCCTTGCGGGATATGCGTCCGTCAAATGTCGTGAACAGTTCCATTTTTCTTCCTTAAAATGAAGTTGTTGGTTTATTTGCTATTGCGCCTGGGCGGTAATGGTCAGGTCGCCGCCCAGATCAAGAACGAAAAACCCGGCCTTCCCGATGCTTGCACTGCCGTTGCCGTCAGAGGCGACCGTATTGACCAGCGCATTTGCCGCCGGGCCGTATTCAGCCGGGTCGCCCTCGTTGATCGCGGCGGAAATCCAGGCAATCATCATGGCGGCGGGGCCGTTTTCGCCGCCGCCCCAGGGCTGGGTCGCAATGTCGATCAATGGCCCTTCAGGCTCGGCATTACTGATCAGCAGGCGTCCCTGCCCCATCATATGGCTGCAACTGACGATCTTCTGATCCGGGCTGCCCGGTTTTTCATTCTCCAGACAGTTCAGTTCCCTGAATTCCAGCGGCGCGCCTGCGGCATCTGCCGCTGCGTCCAGCCGCTCGATAAGCTGGTCAATGGTCAGCCCGAGATTCTGCGCCATGACCGGCGTGGTCGACAGCAAAAATACCGCCACCAAAGAACCCGCTACAAACCGGACCGCTCGCCGTAGGCCATGCAGTGTAGCCCTGTGCACCCTGGGTGAAATCAGGGTTGCCGGTTTTTTGCAGGCGTTAAGAATGGTCATTTTGTTCTCCATCATCGACTTGGTGAAAAATCTTGCCGGCATCTTGTGCCGGGCGGGCGATTTCATCGTCGAAACCGACCCGAAAAACAGGTGCGGGAAATACGCTGGAGAACCGTGCCTATGCGTTCTCTCCGAAACCGAATTTCAGGATCATGGCGAGGAAGATTGATATCGACAGCACCGCAAGAACCGACCCTATCTTAGCCAGTACATCTCCATTTTCGGTGAGTGCCATCACAATCCCCAACACCAAAATAACAACAGACCCGACGGTCAAAAAATAGTGCGGCCTGGCCCATTTGCTGGCGGCCGCTGCCGGGGTCAGGGCATAGAAGATGCCCATGATGGACATGGTGACAAAGCCGACAAGGTTGAGGTGGCCATGGGCCGGCGACAGGCTATGGTCCCCGGTCGCAGACATCTGGATGCCCCAGATCATACCCAGAAGCACGAAAAATGCTGCGGTTGCAAGAAACATGGTCGGTACTGATTTCATCTTTTTATCCTCGTGTTGTTAAGCGTTGTCATCAGATGCACCAAGCGGCGGCCCGGTGAATTTCAGGTGAAACCGGCCGGCGATCTCGGCAATTTTCGCCATGTCGTCGGGGATGCGGAACTTGCCGGCGGCCATTTCCTCGAAAAAGCCCTCAAAGCCCCCCGGGGTCAGGATGACCAGGTGGCGGCACGGGATCGTGCTGACAATACGAAACGTATGCTCCTGACCGCGGGGGATGAATGCGGATTCCCCCGGACCACGGGTGAAACGCTCGCCCTCGATCCAGAATTCACAATCGCCGGTCAGGATCACAAAGGCTTCGTCGGCATCATGGTGAACATGGCGCGGCGGGCCACTGTCTGGTGGTGAAACGGAATCGACAATCGACATCGCCCCGCCGGTTGCCTTTGTGGACAGAATGGTCCTGTAAAACGTCCCACCCCATTCGATCGCGCCGGGGCCAAGTGAAAACTCATTCATTTGCATTTTTGGTTACCTCCCGACTTTTGCGCGACATTGGCGGAAAAATATTCATATGAAAAATCGATTATTTGTATTATTTGTATTTGCATGACAAATCTGAACGCCTTCGACCTGAACCTGCTGCGGGTGCTTGATGCACTTTTGCACGAGCGCTCGACCGTCAAAGCCGGCAAACGGGTTGGCCTTTCGCAACCCGCGGTTTCCGCAGCGCTGGCGCGCCTGCGCCTGTCGCTCGGCGATGAGCTGTTCTTTCGCAGCGGCAAGACCTTCGAGCCGACGCAATACGCGCTGTCACTCGAAGTGCCGCTACGGAACCTGCTGGCACAGATGGAAGAGCTGATCTCCGGGCCTGATGCCTTTGATCCGGCGGTTTCGGATGCCAGATTGCGCATCTCGGGGGCCGATTACTTTGCCGAACTCTTGATGCCTGTCCTGACGGAACGTTTGCAGGCAATGGCCCCGTCAATGCGAACGCATCTCGTCAACATGGTGCCGAGCAAACCCTTCGAGGCTCTGACACTCTATGATGTTGATCTGGTGCTGATCCCCGAAATGGACCTGCCCGACTGGGCGGAACATCAACGGGTTCTCAAATCCGACTTCTGCGTCATTGCACGTTCGGGGCATCAAAGGCTTGCGAGCGCCGGTGTCAGACCGGGAGATGTCATTCCGATCGACCTGTTTTGCGATATCAGCCATGTATTGTTTTCAGCCGACGGCAAGAGACAGGCGCAAGGGGATGTTGCTCTGGCAGGCATCGGGCGAGAGCGTCGGGTAGTGATGACGTTACCGGTGTTCTCGGGCGTCTACCGGGTGGTTGCAGGATCGGACCTGATCGCCCTGCTGCCTGCCACACTGGCGCGTCATGTGGCTCCCACAGTCGGCCTGGACATTTTTCTTCCGCCGGTGGCGGTGCCCGCTACAACGATCATGATGGTCTGGCACCGACGCATGAACTCAGACCCGGCCCATAAATGGTTGCGGCGGCAGATCGCCGAACTTCTTGACGATCTGGAAAAGAATCCTGAATTACAATTGTAGCGCAAGTGATCACAAGCGCCGGGCCAAGGACGTGAGGCCATTCTCCAGAAACTGCGAGACGGCATCGGGTAATTCACCGACTTCCCGCACGCATCAGCGTGTTTGGCTGACTCATGAGCGATTACTTGCAGGATATGAAAGTGAAACGCTGTCCGCAGCGATCAGGTGTTTGAATGCCAGCGACGCTGCGCCATCCAGCGCGCTTCCGGCAGGCTTGTGACAAAGGCTGCGATAGTTTTGTGGTAAAAGAGGTTCGTATATCGGCGCCAGACCTCCCAACAGGTAGCAGGACATATCCACGCCGCCGGATAGCTCGGACAGTGCATCAATCCGCTGGCACAGCAGGTGCACGCCCTGCCCCATGATTTCTGTAGCCACCGGATCGCCCTGCCGGTTGGCCTTGGCAATATCAGGTGCAAATCGTGCCATATCGGCGGAGGTGGCAGACCGGGCAAAGCGTACTATTTCGCGGGGCGAGCCTTTGAAACGCGCGAGAATCCCGCTGGTGAGGGGGCTATGGTCAATCAACCGGTCATGGGCGTGCAGCGTGGCGCGCAACGCTGCAAGGCCAAGCCAGACCCCGCTGCACTCATCCCCGAGCTGCGGCCCCCATCCACCAATTCTTGTGGTAGCCCCTTCATGCCTTGCAACAAAAAAAGAGCCGGTTCCCAGCCCCACCACAAAACCGTTGCCATCGCCAAGCGCGCCCTCGACAGCGATGTCGATGTCGCTGACAATATGCGTTTTCCCGAAACCAAGGGCCTTTGCCAACTGCCGTGCAGAAGCCCCCTCACCGTCGCCGGCCAGACCGAACAGGGCAAAATCCCGTTGACGCTGCTTTTGGGGAAGGCCTGCCATATGATAGACCTCTTCTATTGCGTGCAGAAGGTTTTTTTGCGCCGATGGGTAATCTGACCCTATGTTGGCGGCCCCGCCGCGCAGGGTGGCCAGCGTTGTGCCTTGCCGGTCGATCAGGCTTACACGACAGCCACTGCCACCGCCGTCAGCCACGAATATATGCTCAGGTGACATAATTAAGCCTGTTCTGTTGCCTGACCGCCAAGGAGGTCTCCCGCCGCCAACCGGTGAAACTGATGCCTGAATTCACCCATCGCCTCAAGTGTTCCATCATGACTAACGGCCGAGCGGTTGCTTAGCAATATGGCGATCAGCCCGCTTTTGCGCTCGATCCAGATCGAGGTGCCGGTGAACCCGGTGTGGCCGATCGCGCCATCGGGAAAATCGGGGCCGCAACTGGGCAAAACGCCCGGAAGTTTCAGTTCCCATCCGATCGTGCGGGGTGTCTGGCCTGCCGGGGCATAAGACTCGAACATCGGGTGTGGCAGAAAAAGCGGGTTCTCCTCCAGAAGCATAAGCGCAAACAGGTGCAGATCCCGTGCGGATGAAAACAGGCCGGCGTTACCCGAGATGCCACCGGAAACGAAGGCATTGCTGTCATGCACGATGCCGGCCTTTCCCCGGTTGTGTGGTCTTTTGCCCGTGGGCACCAGTCGCGCCGGAGCGATGCCGTGCGAAAGCGGCAGGAAAACGCTGTCATGCATCCCCAGCGGTGCGGCGATGACGTCTCGGAAAAGCCTGTTCAGGTCTTTGCCTGTGGCAGTTTCCAACACCTTGCCCAGCAGCATATACCCGAGGCAGCTGTAAACAACACGGCGTCCGGGCCTGTTGTGCAGCGGCTGTTTCAACAACGCGTCAAACACCTCCTCGGGCGTTTCACAGGTTTCTATAAAACGTGTGGTGGGGGCGAACCCGGCGGTGTGGGCCGCCAGTTGGCCCAGGGTTACGGCATCTTTTCCCCCGCCGGAAAAGGCCGGAATATAGGCCGATACCCTGCTCTCAAGCGCAAGATCAAGCGCCAGCAGAAGGCTGGCGGTGGCCACAGGCTTGCTCAGTGATGCCAGGTCGAAAACCGCATTTTTCATCAGCGGGCGTGTGCCCTCGAACGTGCCATAGGCCTTGTGCAACTGCACGTCTGCGCCCCGCGCCACCAGAACTTCGGCCCCGTAAAAAAGACCCCCATGCAAAGCGGCACGGACAAGAGATTCCATGACTATTTTATCGCCCCAGCCGTCATCCCGGCGATGAACCGTTTGGACTGGACGATGAAGACCACGACCAAGGGGAGCGCTGCCAGCGTAAGTCCCGCATAAAGCACACCGAAATTTACACTGTATTCGCCAAAGAAGCTGGTAAGTCCCTGCGCCAGCGTTTTGTTTTCCGGTGTCTGGATGAAGATCAGCGGAAAGAAGAAATCGTTCCAGATCGGCACCGCGTTATAAATGCCCGCAATCACCATTGCCGGGGTAATCAGCGGCACCATGATTTGCACCATGATGCGCAACTCAGATGCCCCGTCCATCCGGGCGCTGTCTTCCAGTTCGCCGGGCAGCGCGCGCAGAAATCCGGTGAGGATAAACACCGTGCTGGGCAGGCTCATGGCGGTGTATATGAAGATCAGGCCAAGCAGATTATCCACCAGCCCCATGGCCTTGAGCTGGACGAAAAGCGGGATGATGGCAAGGCGCAGCGGCAGCATGAGCCCAGCGAGGAAAAACAGCGACACCATAATGGAGCCGCGAAACCTGTAGCGCGAAATCGCATAGGCGGCCATGGTGCCGGTGATCAGCAGGACAAACACCGAAATCAGGGTGACGATGGTTGAATTCAGCAGGTAGCGCGGCACGTCGGTGGTGTTCCAGATCACTATGTAGTTATCGAAGTTGAAGCTTTTGGGCAGGGCAAAGGGCGCGCCGAAAATTTCGGCATTGGTCTTGAAACCGGACATCACCATCATGAAGATCGGGTAGAGCACGGCCAGCGCCGTTCCAACCAGAAAGATGTGCATCAGCCATGTTTCCAGCCCCGCGTTGCGTTTCTTTTCCATGGCCGGCCCCTAGCTCAGTTCCACTTCGCGACTGGTCAGATATTTTGTCGCGATAACGGAGAATATAAAGATGAAGATGAACATCAGCACCGCCAGCGCCGAACCGGCGCCGAAATCCGAGCCGCCGGCGCTGACCGAACCAAAAGCGGTACGGTAAAACAACAGGCCAAGCATATCGGTGCTGCCTTGCGGCGAGCCTTCCAGCCCGTTCATGATGTAAGGGATCTCGAACCAGTTGAACGAACCGATGAAGGTCAGCACCACAATGATGGTGACAGCAGGCGCCATCAGCGGCCAGATGATTTCGCGCGCGATGCGCCATTCGGATGCACCGTCAAGCCGGGCCGCCTCGATGAAATCCTTGGGGATGCGGTGAATGGCGGCAAGGAACACCAGTGTGGGAAACCCAAACCAGTGCCAGGAGTTGACCAGCAGCATTGCAGGCAGCGCGGTTTCAGGCAGGCCAAGCCAGGGCAAGGCCCAGTCAGACAGGCCGGCATAATGCAACGCCTTGTTCACAAGGCCGAAAACCGGATTGAGGAACAGTTTCCACTGGAAGCCGATAATCACCGTCGAAAGGATCACCGGCACAAAAAACACCACCTGATAAAAGCGGTATCCGCGCGGGTTGCGGGCCAGCAGCAGGGCCAGCACCAGGGCAAGGCCGTTTTGTATGACCATCAGACTGGTAAACACCTTTACGTTGTTCCAGAAGGCATTGAACAGAATCGAATTTTTGTTGGGGTTGAACAGAATGTCGGCAAAATTATCCAGACCAACGAATTCCTTTCGCACCAGCCCGTCCCAGTCATAAAGGCTGTAAAGCACGGCACTGGCCATCGGCAGAAACACAAAAACGATCAGGATAAATGCAGGCGGGGCCAGCAGAAAAGCCAGCCAAAGCTTGAGGTTGCGGGCGCGGGCGCGTTTGGCGCGGGCATAGTCGGCGGTTTGCATGGGCTACCTCACACTCTGGCCATCAGGACCGAAAAGATATGATTGCGCAATGGTGAAGCCGATTTCCACCCTGTCGCCAACCGCAACCCGGTGGTCGCCGGTAGCATGCACCACAATCTCTTTCTGGCTGTCAGAGCTTAGGTAAATATAAGTTTCGCCGCCAAGCCGCTCCACCGCATATACCTCGCCTCTCAGGCTGCCGTCAGCCCCCGGTTCGATGCTGAAATGTTCGGGCCGGACACCAAATTCGACGTTGTCCCCGACAGACAGTGTGCCATTCTTGCCTGGAAAGTTGATCAGCGTGCCATCGGACAGCGTGATTTCAGCCCCCCCCTCATGGACACCGCTTACCTTGCCCTTGAAAAAATTCATCGCCGGTGAGCCGATGAAGCCAGCCACAAAGCGGTTGTCGGGCGTGTTGTAAAGATCCAGAGGCGCGCCGATCTGCTCCACAATGCCATCGCGCAGAACCACGATCTTGTCAGCCATGGTCATGGCTTCAATCTGGTCATGGGTCACATAGATCATGGTTGCATTCAGGGCGCGGTGCAGTTTGGTCAACTCAATCCGCATTGCCACCCGCAGCTTGGCGTCGAGGTTGGAGAGCGGCTCGTCAAACAGGAACACTTTTGGGTTGCGTACAATGGCGCGGCCAATGGCAACGCGCTGGCGCTGTCCGCCCGAAAGCGCCTTGGGCTTGCGGTCCAGATACTCGGTCAGTTGCAAAATTTCGGCCGCCTCGTACACCTTCTTGTCGATGCTGGCCTTGTCTTCCCTGGCTACCCTGAGGGCATAACCCATGTTCTGGGCCACGGTGAAATGTGGATAAAGCGCATAACTTTGAAACACCATGGCAAGGCCGCGCGAGGCGGGGGCGAGGTGGTCAATGCGCTCTCCATCTATATGGATCTCTCCCGTTGTCAGGTCCTCCAGCCCGGCGATCAGCCGCAGCAGGGTGGATTTGCCGCAGCCCGAGGGGCCGACAAAGACCACAAACTCGTTGTCTTCCACGGCCAGGTTCACATCCTTGATGACCTTGACGTCACCAAACTGTTTGTTTACGTCGCGCAATTCAATATTTGCCATGTTTCGCCCGCCTGTGGATAGAAGAACCGGGGCGCTGGCAGGCGCCCCGCCTGGTTTGTCTTCTCTTACTCGGCCGCAGCTATACCGGCTGCTACTTCCGCCGCGACTTCTTCGGCGGATTTGCTGCCGGTCAAAAGTTGCTGCAAGCCATCCTGCAACAGGGTAGAGCCGGTCGGCTTGTTGAAGCGGAAAGCCACCAACATGATGTAGGGGGTCTGGTTCTCCTGCAGCTCGATGATTTCGGCCAGCGCATCATCGGTCGGCGTAGCGCCTTGCACCGCGGGCACATTGTTGAGCTTGTCGGCCAGCATCTGGGCAAATTCAGGCGTTGCCGTGAAGCGGATGAATTCCAATGCCGCTTCCTTGTTGGGGGAAGCCGCGTTGACCGCATAACCGCCGTCAAGCCATGTGGCAACCATGCGGGTGCCACCAGCCTCGGCTGCCGGTCCAGGCATGAAGCCAACATTCAGCCCTGCATCGCGCCAGCTCGGAATCTCCCACGACCCTCCGATGAACATCGCCGCCGCCCCCGAAGTGAACAGTGCCTTCATGGTAGCATAGTCAACGCCCTCAAAGCCAACCGGCATATAGGGGGCCAGTTCGGCCATGCGTGACAGCGCAGTTACATAGCGCGGGTCATCAAAAGTGGTGGCACCCGAGGTGACCTCTTCAAAGAAGGTCTCGCCATAGAAATTGGGCATGATTGCGCCCGAGGCCACTTCTATGGTCCAGCCGTCCGCGGTGCCATTGGCCAGCGGCGTGATGCCCGCATCTTTCAGGGCCTGTGCCGCTGCCATGAATTCATCCCATGTTTCGGGCGGGGTGATGCTGTTGGCGTCGAAAATATCCTTGTTGTAATAGACCAGCACCGTCTGCGTGGCGAAAGGCACGGAATAGACCTTGCCGTCAGAGCGCAGGGTGGTGCCGCGCAGCAGGGTATCGGGGATAGTGGAGAGGTCTACCTGCCCGTCCAATGGTTCCAGATAGCCGGCACCGGATATGTTTTCCAGGCTGCCATAGGCGCGGGTATGAATGATATCGGGGCCCGAACCGCCAGCCAATGCCGTGGTCAGGATGGTGTTATAGGCCTTTGCTTCATGGGCCGTGTAGGTCACTGTGATATCGGGGTGGCTTTCCTCAAACGCGGCGATAATCTCGCCGTATGCCGCCACGTCCTCCTGGCGCCAACTCCAGAAGCTCAACTCGGTCTGGGCGAATACCGGCGCTGCAATGGAAAATGCCAATGCAGCAGCCAGGGCCCTTGTTAAATGGTGTTTCATGTCTGGTTCTCCCTTGTGAACAGATTTTGTTCTTGGGGCTGGCAAAAAAAGAACTCAGTCACCCACCCCTGTTCCACATGCAGGAATTTAATATTCCTCAAGGGTCGTGTCAATAATAATTTATTTTATTATCTTGCGCACCAGCATCCGGCTGTCGTGAATTCGCAAGGCCACATCTCCCTGTCTTTGCACAAACAACACAAACAAAAGGTCGGTAATGGCCATTTGTGCGGTGCGGGTGGCAATGGAGGAACTGCGCACCACGTTTTCGTCAGCCACACATTGCAACACCACATCGGGGCGCGGGGTCTGGTGATAAGCGCCAATATGCAGCACCGGGATGTTGTGCGCCTGCGCAAATTCCACCGCCACCTGCACCTCGCGGGTGGAGCCCGAATAAGAAATCGAGATCAGCAAATCCGCTTCGCCAAAGCTCGCCAAATTGGCCAGCTGGATGTGGCTGTCACCACCCGCGATCACCGACTTTCCAAATTTGGCCAGCTTTGAGGACAGATCCTGCGCCACCAGTGCCGAGCCGCCAACACCCAGAACCATGATACGGTCAGCAGCACTGATTTGGCTCACCGCTGCATCCAATATCGCGTTCGGGTTGGCTTTCATGGTTTCGGAAAGCGCCGATATTTTGCTGGCGAACAGTTTTTTCGCCACCGCTCCAAGCGAGTCATCGCTGAAAATTCCGGCATGGATCTGCTCGGCATTTTCGCTGCGGGCCGTCTCCGCGCTCAGCGCAATTTTCAGCGCCGGAAACCCCTGAAAACCGACCTTCTGGCAGAATTTAATAATACTCGACTGGCTGACATTGCATCTTTTTGCCAACGCATTTGAAGACAGGCCAACCACCTCACCCGGCGCATCCAGTATCACTTCGGCGATTGCACGCTCGCTGGCTGACATGCCCTCAAGCCCCCTGTTCAGTTCGGCAATCAGGTTGGTGTTCATCTTTTCGCCCTCACAGAATACCCCCAAACAGGAATATTTTATTATTGACCGCTCACGCTTCGGGAATATATAATTCTAGCATGACTGATACTGTAAAATCCAATTTGATTCAACTTGCCTGCGCTTTGCACGGGTTGGAGTCTGAAAAGACCAATCCGGCGTCCGAGAAGCTGGACATGCTCAATTCTCTTGAAATTGCAACCCTCATGAACGCCGAGGATCACAAGGTTGCCCATGCCGTACAAAGAGTGTTGCCGGAAATTGGCGCGGCCATCGAGGCCGCCGCCACAGCGCTTCGCGCTGGTGGCCGGATTATTTATATCGGGGCGGGCACAAGCGGACGGCTTGGCGTGCTGGACGCGGCTGAAGTTCCGCCCACATTTTCGGCCCCGTCCGATATGGTCATTGGTCTGATCGCCGGGGGGGCAGCCGCCATGTTCAGCTCACAGGAAGGGATCGAGGACGATCCCGCGCGCGGCGCGGACGATTTGGGCGCTGTAAAAGTAAGTGCTCTTGACTTTGTTGTCGGACTGGCAGCCTCGGGGCGGACACCCTATGTGCTCGGTGCCATTCGCAAGGCACAGGCCGGGGGCGCCAAAACAGCCGGAATTTCGTGCAATGCACAAAGTCCCTTGGCACAGCTTTGCGACCTTGCAATCACGCCGATCGTCGGCCCCGAAATCCTGTCGGGCTCTACCCGCCTTAAGTCGGGCACAGCGCAAAAACAGATTCTGAACATGATTTCGACCGGGGCAATGGTCAGGATCGGCAAATGTTACGGCAACCGAATGGTTGACCTGAATGCCAGCAACGAAAAACTGAAAGCGCGTGCCATCAATCTTGTTGAAGAATTGACGCCGTGCGACAAGGACGCCGCCCTGAAGGCGCTCGAATCCACGAAATGGGACATAAAAGCTGCCATATTGATCGGAAAAACGGGGATGAGCGCCATGGATGCCATCTCCAGCATACGTGCCTCAGGCGGCCATTTGCGCAAAGCCATCGCAGCGGAAATAGCAAACGGATCATTGAAAAACAGGCAATAGCATTTCTGTGCGGAATTTTAGCGACCGTCGGACTTTCCGACAAAGCCTGAAGTGGCCATTGAATTCGCACCAGTGGTTGTTGAGGGCCACTATTTTCATACGGGCCTTCTTTTTTTGTAACGAGTTTTGTAACGAGACGGCTTTTCCACATGCCCCGAGAGCGAAGCCCGAGGCACCGGTCGCAGCCAACGCCGGTATAAGCAGGATCATGGGCCAGAAAATGGCGAAGCGGCGGGTCTTTTCTAGTTATTGCTCATCGGGCTGCAACCTGGGATTTGTCAATCTGGGCTGCTTTGTCAAAAAGCAGGGTTTTACAACAGGATAGCTGCAAAGAAAACGAGATATTACCATATTGAGACCCGTTATTCACTGCAAATTCATGGGTTTTTTGGTTGCAATTTTTCTATGTCCTACTATAAGTATCAACCAAACGGTTACAAGTTTGGTGCGGGTCTTGATCCCGCTGTCCGGCGCCAGAGCAGGTGTGTTCGGTTGTCCGGTTTGAAAATGCGAAAGACAAGGCTTGGAAAACGGACATGGTCGCAACCTATGATATTGAACGCTCCTTTGACTGGAATTATGACAATGGCCCGGTTTATGAGGGCGGATTTCCGGAAGTTCCAAAAACCCCTCAAAAGGATTTTCTGGGGCTAGGGGTCAATTCAAGAATTGGTATTCCAGCCGGGCTTTTGCTCAATTCCCGCTGGATTGAATTTTATGGCAGGATGGGGTTTGACATCCTTACCTATAAAACCGTGCGCAACCAGTATCGCCCCTGTTATGATTTGCCCAATTGGGTTTTCATCGACCGGGATGACCAGATTGATCCCCGTATCCTTGACGAGGCTCAAAAGATGGCTGCGGGTGATCCTTCTGATCCCCTGGCGGCCACCAGTTCCGTTTCCTTTGGCATGCCTTCAAAAGCTCCTGATGAATGGATGCCCGATGTGGCCGCGGCACGGAGGGTCCTTCGTTCGGGACAGGTTTTGATAGTTTCTGTTGTGGCTTCCTCAAAGCCCGGCACAAGTGTTGAGGACATGGTGAGAGAATTTGGTGACCTCGCCGCCATGGCCCGCGAGGCCGGGGCACAAATGGTCGAGGCCAACCTGTCCTGCCCCAATGTTCACAAGTCGGAAGGCGAAATTTTTCTTGATGCGGAATTGTCGGGTGAAATTGCCGCTGCCATGCAAAAAGGCGCCAATGGCATCCCCGTATTGCTGAAGCTGGGCCATTTTGCTGATGAGGAATTGATCTCTGAAGTATTGCATGCGGTCGAGGGCAAGGCCAGCGCGGTTGTCATGGTCAATGGCATTTCGCGCCGGGTGGTCAAAGATGACGGGTCGGCTGCTTTTGGCGAGGGGCGCGAGATGTCAGGAATACTTGGCCGGGGCATCCATGCCTTTAGTCTTGATAATGTAAAATCCGCTTTGGAAATCGTCAAAAAAGACCGGCTTTCATTAAAAATCGTTGCGGTGGGCGGAGTTTCCAGAATTGGTGATGCAAAAGAATTTTTTGATGCCGGAGCGGCGGCGGTAATGTTGGGATCGGCTCCGATGTTTGACCCGACATTGGCCATACAATTCAAAAAATCCCATCCGGAATGGTAAATTGTTCGAATTTTGTCTGATCCCCTTCGCGGATCGGTGGAACAGGTATGTATTGAGGAAATGTCAGGATGAGCTCTAATTCCCTGCCGGAAAAATTTGACAATGTCGAGGAGCTTGATGAATTCATGACTGCGCCCGGCGATGGTCTGGTCGCGGATATGGCGGCAATCGATGGCGATATTTTAATTCTTGGGGTTTCGGGAAAAATGGGTCCGACCCTTGCCAGACTGGCGCGTCGGGCAGCGCCCAACAAACGCATTCTCGGGGTGGCCAGATTTGGTGACAGGGAAATAAAAGCCCGCCTTGAAGAATGGGATATTGAAACCAAAACCCTTGACCTGCTGGACGCGGAACAGGTCCAGGACTTGCCAAGGATGAAAAACATCATATTCATGGCCGGCATGAAATTTGGCTCCGCCGATAACCAGCCTCGGACCTGGGCCATGAATGTGCATGCAGCCGCCATTGCCGCCGAGACTTTTGCCGATTCACGCATAATTGCCTTTTCCACTGGCAATGTTTATCCCCTCTCGGACCTTGAAACCAATCCACGTGGGGCCAGTGAAAACACCCCGACCGGCCCGATTGGTGAATATGCTCAATCCTGCCTGGGGCGCGAGCGCATGTTTGAATATTTTTCCCAAGCCAACAACACGCCGGGAAGAATTTATCGGCTCAATTACGCAATCGACCTTCGCTACGGGGTGCTGTTTGATCTGGCCCGGCGCATATTGTCAAAAAAGCCCATTGACATATCCATGGGTCATGTAAACTTGATATGGCAGGGGGATGCCAACGAACAGGCCCTGCGCCTGCTGGCCCGCTGTACGGCTCCAACCACGCCAATAAACATTACCGGCCCCGAAACCCTTTCGGTGCGCTGGCTGGCCAGTGAACTGGGCTGGAGAATGGGCATCAAGCCCCTGATTGTGGGAACGGAACAGCCAACGGCTTTGCTCTCTGATTCCTCGAAGTCCGTTGAAATGTTCGGGCAGCCATCGGTCCCGATTTCATCCATGCTGGATTGGACAGCGGACTGGGTATCGCGAGGCCGGGAAAGCTTTGACAAGCCCACCAAATATGAGGTTCGCGATGGCAAATTCTGACGAGATTTGCTGGTGCGAACTGAATCTGGATGATGTGGATGGGGCAATGGAACTCTCCGGCGAGGCGGGGTGGAACCAGATTGACAGGGACTGGCAGCTTTTCATTTCCCGTGGGAAAACAATAGGCTTTCGCGATGCTGCCGGGAAACTTGTGGCCAGCGCTGCTGCCCTGCCATATCAGAATGCTCTTGGGTTTGTTTCCATGGTGCTGGTGACGCAAAAATGGCGCCGGCGCACCCTGGCGACACAACTGGTCGGCCAATGTATCCAGATGCTTGAAAAGCAAAAGCTCGTTCCGGTTCTGGACGCGACAACTGATGGTGCAAAAGTCTATCGGCAGCAGGGATTTGTTCCATTGTTCGAACTGGACCGCTGGCAGTTGCAGCCTGAAAATTCAAAACCGGGCAGCGACCCCTCCGCCCTGCCATCACCTCATGTTGATAGCGATAGGTTGCAAAGGCTTGATGCAAAAACACTGGGTGCCGCCCGCCCCCATATCCTGAAAGACTTTTGTTCCCGTCCGGGAACTTATATTGAGGTTCTGGATGATGAAAGCGGATTCGCAATCATGCGCCCGGGCCGCAGGGCTGCCCAGATCGGCCCCGTCATAGCACCAACCCAGAGTGCTGCAATCAACCTGCTGGAACGATTGTTGGCCCGCACTTCAGAGGCGGTCTATATCGATGTTCCCACCGTGGCCTCTCAGGTTGGCCAATGGCTTGGGGCACGCGGTTTTACCATTCAGCGCGGATTTGTCCGCATGGCCCGGGGACGAACAAAGCCATTTGGCAATCCCGCCTGGATGCTGGCTTCTGCCGGACCGGAGTATGGATGATGACTGTTGAGCAGAAGACCCCGCTGGAAATCCTGAAAAGCGGCACGGTGATTCCTGCCCATCCCCTGGCGCTCGATGCCGCAAGAAAACTGGACAGGCGGCACCAGCGTGCCCTGAGCAGATATTATCTGGATGCCGGTGCCGGAGGGCTTGCGGTGGGGGTGCACACCACCCAGTTTGCGATAAGGGAGGCCGGATTATATGAAGAGGTGCTTTCCCTGGCTGCAGAAACAAGCCGTGAATGGAGCCGGAATCCAGTCGTGATGGTTGCCGGACTTGCCGGAGATACCGAACAGGCAGTCATGGAAGCAAGAACTGCCATTGATCTGGGATATCATGCGGGTCTGCTTTCGATGGCGGCGCTAAAAGGGCAAAGCTCCAATGACCTGTTGCAACATTGTCGCGCCGTTGCCAACGAAATTCCCCTGATCGGGTTCTATCTGCAACCGGCGGTTGGCGGTATGGAGCTGGATGTGGATTTCTGGAGCGAATTTGCTGCCATTCCTGATGTGGTGGCAATCAAGGTGGCCGCATTCAATCGTTATCGCTCACTGGATGTGATCCGCGGCGTGGTCAATGCAAAAGCCGAAAACCGTATAGCGCTTTATACCGGCAATGATGACCATATCGTGTTTGACCTTCTCAGCCCTTTTGATGTGGAGCGCGATGGTGAAATCATCAGAATGCGCTTTGTCGGTGGGCTGCTGGGGCACTGGTCTGTCTGGACCCAATCGGCTGTTGAAATTTTTGAACGATGCAAGAAGGCTGTGTCCGAGCAAAATCTGAGTACTAATTTACTTGCACTGGATTCCCGTGTGACCGATTGCAACAGTGCTTTTTTTGATGTGGCAAATGACTTTAAAGGCTGCATTGCCGGGTGCCACGAGATTTTGCGGCGTCAAGGTCTGCTGAAGGGTATCTGGTGTCTTGATCCAGATGAGAGCCTGGGCCCTGGACAAATAGAGCAGATCGACCGGGTAATTGCTGCCTATCCTGATCTCAATGATGATGCCTTCGTGGAAGAAAACCTTGAAAGATGGATGGCCTGAACAAATGAGTGAAACTTTTGACAGGCTCGATGCCACGGCAATCGCCCGAAAAATCCGCACTGGCGAATGTTCAGCTAGAGAGGTGCTTGAAATCACCCTGAACAAAATTGCCAAATATAATCCATCTCTCAATGCAATCGTTACCCCCCTTTATGATCAGGCGCTCAAAACCATCGAAGATGGACTGCCCGAGGGGCCCTTTAGCGGTGTTCCTTTTGTCATCAAGGACCTGGTGGTTTCGGTTGCCGGAGTTCCCTCCACTGCGGCTTCAAGGCTTTGTCTTAATAATATCCCGACAGTTGATAGCGAAATAGTTGCCCGTCATCGTCGTGCCGGTCTGGTGATTGTGGGAAAAACCAATTCTTCCGAATTCGGTCTTGCCACCGCCACCGAACCGGATCTGTTCGGCCCGACGAAAAACCCCTGGAACCCTGCCCGTTCGCCGGGGGGATCAAGCGGTGGCTCGGCCGCCGCGGTTGCCGCTGGGATTCTTCCCATGGGGCATGCAACCGATGGGGGGGGGTCAATTCGCATTCCGGCGGCCTGTTGCGGCTTGTTTGGCCTTAAACCCACCAAAGCCCGCATTACTGCCGGACCGGAAGGGGGGGAAGCGTTGGCGGGCATGGCCATGCAGCATTGTGTCAGCTGGTCGGTGCGCGACAGTGCCGCCCTTCTGGATGCAACCGCTGGACCATTGCCCGGTGACCCTTATTTTCCTCCCTCTCCGAAAGGAACCTATCTGGAAGCATCGCAAAGGGATCCGGGGCGCTTGAAAATTGCCTTTTCGACCAAAGCCCCCAATGGCGCACCGATAAACGAGGAGAGCGCAAAAGCCACCCGGGATATGGCTGCTTCATGTGAAAGTTTGGGCCATGAAGTGGTGGAAGATGCCCCAGAATTCGATATTGAAACGGTGCAAAACGGTTTTCTTCTGGTTTTTCAGGCCAACACCATGGCCAATATTTCACGCATGAATGCAGGAAAGCTTCCAGAAGAGGGAATGGTCGAGCCTTTGACCATGGCGGTTGCCGAACGGGGCATGGCCATGAGCGCCACCCAATATATTCATGCTCTGCAATCCCTGCACCGAGAAGCCCGAAATATTGCAGAGTTTTATGGCCGATACGATATCTGGCTGACACCGACACTGGCCACCCCTGCCCCCCTTACCGGATATTTCAAATCCAGTGAAACCGATGTGGACAAATGGCTGGCGCAGATTCTTGGATTTTCTCCATTCACATTTCTGTGCAATGTCACGGGTCAGCCTGCCATGACCATTCCATCCGGCTTGACGAAGGACAATCTGCCCGTTGGCAGCCATTTTGCAGCCCCCTATGGCTCGGAGGAAATGCTGTTTGCCCTGGCCGGTCAGCTTGAGCGTGCCAGACCCTGGAACGATCAAAGGCCATCGCTGCAATGGATTGATGATCGCACGATTTGAATTTTGAAAAATTGCAACCGTAACAAAAGGTATAGGAAATGCCCATATTGAACCGTGCCGCAGAATTGCATGAGGAAGTTACCGGCTGGCGCCGCCATTTCCACGAAAACCCCGAACTTTTGTACGAGGTTCATAAAACAGCTGCAAAAGTTGCCGAACTGTTGAAGGAATTCGGCGTTGATGAAATTGTCACCGGAATTGGCCGAACGGGTGTGGTTGGCATTATCAATGGCAACAAGAATGATAGCGGCACAACGATCGGACTTCGCGCCGATATGGATGCGCTGCCCATCAAGGAAGAAACGAACAAGCCCTATGCCTCCAAAGTTGACGGATTGATGCATGCCTGTGGCCATGACGGGCACATTTCAATGTTGCTGGGCGCTGCCAAATATCTGTGCGAGACCCGCAATTTCAACGGTCGGGTAGCACTGATTTTTCAACCTGCGGAAGAAGGGGGCGCCGGTGGCAAGGCCATGATCGATGACGGGTTGATGGAAAGGTTCGATATCAAGGAAGTCTATGGCATGCATAACGCTCCAACTATTCCCGTTGGATCCTTTGCAACTCGCGACGGGGCCATGCTGGCTTCGGTCGACCAGCTTGATATCAAAATTACCGGGGTTGGAGGTCATGCGGCCATGCCCCATAATTGTGTCGATCCCATTCTGGCGGCCTCGGCAATCGTTCAGGCCATTCAGTCTTTTGCTTCGCGCAATGTGGACCCGCTGAATTCCGTCGTGGTCACCATAACCAAATTTCAGGCAGGCGATGCCTATAATGTAATTCCGACCAACGCTCAACTCGGTGGAACCGTAAGGACCCTTGATGAGGAAATGCGTGATCTGGCCGAAAAGCGTATCGGGGAAATCGTTGAGCATGTTGCCCGTGCCCACGGGTGCAGCGCCGAATTGAAGTATGACCGTCAATATCCAACAACGGTCAATCACACCAAACAATATTTGTTTGCAAGCGAGGTGGCCAGGTCTTTGGCCGGCGAGGAGAATGTGGAAACAAATACTCCACAGGTCATGGGGGCCGAGGACTTTTCTTTCATGTTGCAGGCCCGGCCCGGCGCCTTCATATATCTGGGCAATGGCGATACGGCCGGCCTGCATCACCCTGAATATGACTTTAACGATGAGGCCATACCCCACGGGATTTCGTTTTTTGCCGAACTGGTGCGCAAGGCCATGCCCGCCTAGCCTTTGGTCTGGACTGAACCGCATGGAGACCATCTATGCTTGGCGCGAAGCAGGGCATCTGCTGCACAGGCACATTGGTTGACAAAATTTAATCAACCATTTAGTTAATAAGCATTCATTAACCCCAAAGCTTGCGTCAGGATGGACAAGCGGGTGAATTTGTTAGGGAGACAAATCCGATGAAGTTGAAATCCTTTATAATCGCCGGTGCTTCAGCACTGGCCCTTGGTGCACTGAGTTTGCCGGCCACCGCTCAGACGTTCACGTTTGCTTTTCAGGCCGATGCCCAGTCCCTTGATCCCCATTCATTGAACGAAACATTCACCCTTGGCCTGCTCGGCAATGTATATGAGGGCCTTATTTCCTACGACAAGGATATGAACAAGGTTCCGACCCTTGCAGTTGGCTGGGAGGTTCTGACACCGACAAAGTGGCGTTTTGATTTGCGTCAGGGCGTGAAATTCCACAATGGCAATGATTTTACTGCCGAAGATGTGGTTTTCACATGGGAGCGCATGGGGTCCGAAGGGTCTGACCAGAAAACCCTTGCCGGACTGCTCGAAAACATCACGATCATTGATGATTACACCATCGAGATTGATACACCAATTCCAAATCCGACCCTGCTCAACGACCTGGTCACCATGTATATAATGGACAAGGAATGGGCAGTTGCCAACAATGCAACGGAATCATCCAGCCCCGCAGATGCCGGTCGTGATGGCTCCTATGCCACCTCGAACGCCAATGGCACCGGCCCCTTCATGGTGGAATCGCGCCAGCCTGATGTAAAAACCGTTCTGGTCAGGAATGAAAACTATTGGGACGATTCAATTCCAACCAATGTTCAGCGTGTTGAGTTTACGCCCATAAGCCAGGCTGCAACCCGCGTTGCCGCTCTGCTTTCCGGTCAGATTGACCTAGTTTACCCCGTTCCTGTGCAGGACTGGAGCCGCCTGGACAATGCCGATGGTGTCAAGGCCCTGACCGGTCCCGAGGCCCGCACCATTTTCCTTGGTATGGATCAGTCCCGGGATGAGTTGTTGTATTCCTCGGTAAAGGGGGCAAATCCCTTCAAGGACCCGCGTGTTCGTCATGCCTTTGCCTTCGCGATCGATGTGAATGCTATCAAGGAAACCATCATGCGCGGTGCAGCAACCCCTTCGGGTCTGATGTGGGCTCCGCAGATTCAGGGATATAATGCCGAAGCCAATACCCCCCATCCCTTTGATCCGGACAAGGCCAGAAGCCTTTTGGCAGAAGCCGGTTATGCCGATGGATTTACAGTGACCATGGATTGCCCCAATGATCGCTATGTCAATGACGAAAAAATATGTCAGGCGGTTGCCGGAATGCTGGCCAAGGTAGGTGTGACCATTGATTTGCTGGCTCAACCCAAATCCCAGTATTTTGCCAAGGTTCTGGCCCAGGGCGGTTATGATACCTCCTTCTATCTGCTGGGCTGGACTCCGGGTTCCATGGACGTGTTCAACGTCTTTAACAATCTTCTTGCATGCCGCAATGAAGAAGGAACCGTTGGCGGCTTCAACCTGGGTGGTTATTGCAACGAACGCATTGATGAACTGGGACGGATCGTTGCCTCTGAAACCGATGTTGCTGTCCGTCAGGCAGCAATTGACGAAGCTGCCCAGATCCTGAAAGACGAGGCAGGCTACATTCCCCTGTTCCAGCAGCCCCTGTCCTGGGGTGTCCGTGACGGTGTTTCGGTTGCCCAGCGTGCGGACAATGTTCTTGATCTGCGAAATGTGGTAATGCCTTGAATACACTCGGGACATTGACCTTCAGGGCCAATTCTTGAAATTTTCCCTGTCCCACAACTTTTTTGGGGCAGGGATTTTTCTAACTGTTTTGGGGTAGTAATGCTTTTTTTTATCGGCAGACGGCTCTATCAGGCCGCATTGGTCATGCTGACGGTAGCCCTTATTGCCTTTGCCATGTTTCAATATGTGGGCGACCCTGTTTCCAATCTTGCCGGCCAGGACACGACGGTTGCAGAACGTGAGTTGCTCAAGGAAAGGCTGGGCCTTAACGACAGCGTTCTGGAACAGTTCAGCCGCTTTGTCATAAATGCTGTACAGGGTGAGTTTGGTGTAAGTTATCGTATGCGCGTTCCGGTTCGCGATTTGATAGCTGAGCGCTTTCCCGCCACGCTGGAACTTTCAATGATGTCGGCTTTTCTTGCCTTGCTGGTCGGCATTCCCATGGGCGTTTACACAGCGCTGAATCGTGACAGCTGGTTGTCACGAAGCTTTATGACCTTGTCCCTGATCGGAATTTCCCTGCCCACATTTTTGATCGGTATATTTCTTATTCTGTTTTTTGGCGTCATATTGCAGTGGCTGCCCACATTCGGGCGTGGCGAGGTTGTCGATCTGGGCTGGTGGTCCACCGGAATGCTGACGGGTAGCGGATGGCGCTCGATGATCATGCCCGCAATTACGCTGGCCGTATTCCAGATGACGCTCATCGTGCGGCTGATAAGGGCTGAAATGCTCGAGGTGCTACGCACCGATTATATCAAATTTGCCCGCGCCCGCGGCCTCAGCGAGCGCTCCATAAGTTTTTCCCATGCCCTGAAGAATACCCTGGTGCCAGTCATAACCATTATTGGTTTACAGATCGGCTCGTTGATTGCCTTTGCCATAATTACCGAGAGCGTATTCCAATGGCCGGGAATGGGCCTGCTTTTCATTCAGGCCATCGGGGAAGTCGATATCCCCATCATGTCTGCCTATCTGCTGCTGATAGGGTTTGTGTTCGTCGTGATCAATCTCATTGTCGATATCCTCTATTATACTATAGACCCGCGCTTGAGGGTTGAGAAATGAGAGACTTCCTGCAAAGATTCTTCGGTGGAGACTTATGGTGGAGTTTCAGGTCTTCTCCCATGGTGATCGTTGCCGCCATTACAACTTTTGTGATGATTTTCTCGTCTGCCTTTGCCAATATCGTGGCCCCTTATGATATTTTTGACCTGACCCAGTTCAATCTCATGGACAGTTTAAAACCCCCTGTCTGGATGGAACGGGGAGAGGTCGGATTTCTGCTTGGAACGGATGATCAGGGCCGCGATGTGCTTTCTACCATATTGTATGGCAGCCGTATTTCCCTGCTGGTCGGGTTTTTCTCTGTGATATCTGCCATGGTTCTTGGTATAATTATCGGTCTTATTGCGGGATATTCCGGTGGCTGGGTCGATGCTGTTCTGATGCGCATTGCCGATGTTCAGTTATCGTTTCCGGCCATTTTGATAGCTCTTTTGGTCAATGGCATAATTTCCGGGCTGTTGCCGGGGGAGGCCCAGGCCGATTTGGCTATCTATGTGTTGATCGTGGCCATTTCCCTTAGTTTCTGGGTGCAATATGCCCGCACTGTGCGTTCTTCGACCATGGTTGAGCGCACCAAGGAATATGTGCAGGCGGCCCAGGTTATCGGCCTGCCTCAGCCATTGATTTTACTGCGTCACATATTGCCAAACGTCATGGGACCCGTTCTGGTCATCGCCACCATTCAACTGGCATTGGCCATCATTACCGAGGCGACCTTGAGCTTTCTCGGGGTTGGGGTTCCCCCCACCTCCCCGTCTCTTGGTACTCTGATCAGAATTGGCAATGATTATCTGTTTTCCGGGGAATGGTGGATTACGGTATTTCCCGGTTTGGCATTGGTGATTTTGGTGCTTGCGGTCAATATTTTGGGGGATTGGCTGCGCGATGCGCTAAATCCCAAGCTGAGGTAGGTCCATGCCACTGTTGCAAATCAGGGGAATGCGGGTTGAATTTCCTTCTCGCCGTGGCTCGGTAACTGCCGTCCGGGATGTGAATTTTGAGCTGGAATCGGGTGAAATACTTGGCATTGTGGGTGAATCCGGGGCTGGAAAGTCAACGATTGCCAATGCAATTCTGGGTCTCCTGGAGCCGCCGGGAATCATGTCCCGCGGCGAGGTTTTGCTAGATGGAGAGTGTATTGACGGGTTGCCCATTGAACTGATGCGCAAAATTCGCGGCAAGCGTATCGGCATGATTTTTCAGGACCCTCTCACATCCCTTAATCCCTTGCAGACCATTGAAGAGCAATTGGTTGAAACCATAAAAATTCATCTGCAATTTGGTGAGAGCGAAGCACAGAAACATGCGATTTCCATGCTTGAGCAGGTTGGGATCCCGGACCCTGATATCCGAATAAAGCATTATCCCCATCAGTTTTCCGGCGGTATGCGTCAACGGGTTGTTATTGCCTTGTCTCTTTGCGCAAATCCTGAAGTCATTCTGGCCGACGAGCCAACAACGGCGCTTGATGTTTCCATTCAGGCCCAGATTCTGGACCTGATGCGCAGACTTGTCAGGGAAACCGGGGTTGGCATGATCATCATTACCCATGATATGGGAGTGATTTCTGAAATTTGCGACCGGGTTATGGTTATGTATCGCGGTGATGTGGTTGAAACCGGCCCGACAAGAAAAATACTGGGCAACCCGGATCATCCCTATACCCGCTCCTTGATTTCTGCCGTTCCCCGTGCTGACAGGCGCATGGACCGCTTTCCGCTGGTGGAATATATAGAAGCTGCCGGCACTCCCCACAAGCCGATCGATGTGCAAGATCACTGGTTGGGAAAAGCACGAAATTTTGGCGGGTCGAAAAATGAATTTCTGGTCAGTGTCAAGGACCTTGAAATGCGTTTTACCACCGTGCGTTCGATGTTCAAATCCAGACGCCGATATCTGAAGGCGGTTGACAGGGTTTCATTTGACATTAGACCCGGCGAGGTTCTGGGACTTGTGGGGGAATCCGGTTCGGGAAAGTCAACGGTGGCACGGCTCATTTGCGGTATTTATAAACCCTATGCCGGTCAGGTTGTTTTTGATGGCACCGATCTGACCTCTCTTGGTTCGCGTCGGCAGATAAATATTTATCGCCGCCAGATGCAGATGATATTTCAGGATCCATTTTCTTCCCTGAATGCCCGCATGAGGGTTGCCGACATTGTAGCTGAGCCCATAAGGTTTCACCGGCTTGCCTCCTCCAATAAGGAGGTTCTGGCTATCGTTGATGATCTGCTGGATCATGTGGGGCTTGGTGCTGCGGCGGGCAAGAAATTTCCCCATGAATTTTCCGGCGGCCAGCGCCAGCGTATTTCCATTGCACGGGCCCTGGCGACCCGCCCCCGTTTTCTGATATGTGATGAACCAACCTCCGCCCTTGATGTTTCCATTCAGGCCCAGATATTGAACCTTCTCAAGGATTTGCAGGAAGAGTTGCAACTGACCATGCTGTTCATCAGCCATGATCTGCCGGTTATCCGCCAGGTTTGTGACAGGGTTGCGGTAATGCGGGATGGAAAGCTGGTTGAGGAGGCCAAAACCGAGGACCTGTTCAACAAGCCCCAGAATGAATATACCGCTCACCTGTTGAAATTGATGCCGCGCCTTCATTCCCATGGCGCAAAATAGAGTCAGGGCAAAAATTTAGATGAAAAGTACGACTTCAAACCCTGCTGGCAAAGCAACAAGGGATGCAAAGCGCACCAGATCAAAAATATTGGCCGCCGCCCGGGAAGAGTTTTCCAGGCATGGTCTGAGTGGTGCCCGGGTTGGTGCCATTGCCAAAAATGCCGGGGTCAACAAGCAATTGCTCTATTATTATTTTGGTGACAAGGAAAAACTCTATGCCAGTGTGCTGGAGCAGGCCTATGAAGAATTGAGAGCGGCCGAACAGGCCCTGAACCTTGATAACCTGCCCCCCAAAAAGGCGATAGAAAAATTCATAAAATTCAGTTTTGATTTTCTGGTGGAACACAAATATTTTGTCGCCCTGCTGAATGATGAAAATCTTCATGAAGCCCGGCATATCAAAAAATCCACACGGCTTCCCCTGCTGCATGATCGGCTGCGCACCACCATTGGCGGTGCCCTGGAGCGCGGATTGACCAGCGGGGTGTTCAAGCGTTCGGTTGATCCGGCAGACCTTTATATTTCCATTGCCTCCCTGTGTTTCTTTTATCATTCCAACGCCCATACCATGTCGGCAATTTTTCAGCGTGATCTAGCCTCTGATGCTGAAATTTCCAAAAGACGCACCCATATTGTCGATATGGTCATGGGTTTTCTTGCTTTGGAAAGCTGACCTCAAGACGCAATCGGTAACCCCACTTTGATGGGGTTCAGAAGTAGAATTCATGTTGCATTTAGCAGTTTTTGTTTTGGTGTAATCCCTCTGATCTGCCATGAAGTCCATGGACCAAACTCGATTAGGATGGTCAGGAATACTCAAGGGTTCCGGCTTTTTTTCCGAGCGCCTCTTTCAACACATCATTTTGCATGCTGAGTTCTCGGAAACTCCTCAGACATTGTTGTGAGAAAATTATACTTATAAACCAAATGGTTTTTCGGGGGTAGTTACCCCGTCAGCATCGAATATCGTGCTATTACTTACTAATCTCCCCTGCCCTACAGAGGGAGACATTGATTTGCGGTAATTCGTTGGTGTTTGACCGGTAATACGCTTGAACGACTTGTAAAAAGTAGATCGCGCGTTAAATCCAACATCATAAGTGATGTTTAGAATGGTATTGTTTGTCATTGACAACAAACCTATTGCCTCAGAGACACGGTAGCCGTTGACGAAATCGAAGAAGCTTTTTCCAATGACTTCATTCAATGTTTGGGAAACGTGATTTGGCGATGCGCCGATATATCGCGCTAAGGACCACAGGGTCAGGTTTGGATCGCGGTGCATCTTATCCCTTTCCATTGCGGCATGTAGTTTTCGGGAAATGCGTGTCGATGCTGCTGCGCTCAAAGCGGATTTTTCGTATTTCTCGCTTGGCAATTCGGACGCCTGATCATTTACGCCCCCCCGAGTTTGCGCCACTTCGGTATTTGGCTCCAATGGTGGGCGTTGCCGAAGCCCCCAGAGCGTCAATGTAGCAATAAGAACAAGACCCGCAATACTGGTGACGTTAACAAACATAAACACCATATCTTTTTGCTCAAAGTCAAAGCTGATCACCAAGACAAGCGCCCGTGCCAACCAAAAAAGCAGCCCCAACCCTCCAATCACATAAATCCAACGCAGTTCATGTTTTTCGGTGCTGGAGTAGACGTCGCGCAGCATTAGTCGAAAATGTATCAAACGACGTACTATTAATAGAAGATAGATCGCGATTTGTGGATACAGTAAGAATTGCAAGAGGGCGGTTATTGTAACAATTGCTTTCGGCCACACTAGCGATGGCAAAGGGGCGTTAGAAAATAGTGGAGCCCAGGTCTCTTGCGGAAACAAGAGCATGATTAGTCCTAGAAAAATCGCAAGTACGGGCAAAAGAAGGTGCATCAGTAGATGATCGGGCCCTCTTTGCACGGGGGATGTCAGCGTATACACATATATCCAAAACAGCGGTGCAAGGAACAGCGAACTGGGCATCCACATCACCAGTTCCAGCGCCTGGATATAAACAGTTGGAAATTTCTCGAGTATAAGAGCAAACGCGTCAGGAAAAGTATTTACTGCAACTACAACAAGAAATACCGCAAAACTTCTGTTTACTCTGGAATACACTTTTTGCGTGAGAATAAAGGCAATACCAAACAAGGCAACCGCAAGGGTGGCTGTGCTAGCCATGACAACAATAATTTGGTCCATGCTTCAATCTGCTCCAGTTACCTCATGAAGCTAGCATGCAATTGCTTTGAATGCTCCAATTTAGTATTTCTCTATTAAAGCACGGAAGCAATAAACTGCATTTCGTGCTTGGGGCGATCAGACCAACCAAAGATAAAGTCGGATCACTCTGGTTGCAGCGTTTGAGCATAGGGCTCAATTGCCCCGTTCCGGTTCGTGATCGCAGCGCGGATCCTTCCGGTCCTAAGGTCAGCAACCATTATGGAATCAAAGCCAAGGTTTCGCCCTTCGTGTGAAATGGTCACACCGGGTTCCACAAACAGACCTAAAGCTGACCCCACCCAACCCACAGGTGCAATCATGCGCTGCGCCAGTTCAACTGGAATAATCGCGCCGGGCGCTCCATGCAATGAATGAAGAATAGCCTGCATAACATTTGCCAAATCAGATGCCGTAGCCCACAGGCCAGCGGCTGCGCTTTCAGGATATCTTCTAAACCCGCCAGGTTGTGGTTGACCGTCTTCATGATACCCATGGGCGAAGGGTATCTTGGGTTCAAGTGCAAAGGTTGCACGAGGCGCACCAATTGGATCCAAAACCTCAGCCTTCACATAGGCTCCAGACTCATAACCAGTAGCTGACGAGTGCTGCGAGGCATAGCGCAGCGAGGAAGTTTTTGGCATATCGATCATATCGTGTTGCAATGCGCCGGAAGTCCTTGAGCCTGCAGAACAACCT
>JALSII010000014.1 GCA_026981645.1 Hyphomicrobiales bacterium
CCCTGGGCGGTCATTTTTCTGGCCCCCGGCGTTCTCATGCAGATCATGAGCATTTTCAAGATCGGCTATAGAGCAGTCGAAGTGGCGGGGGTTCAGTTCATGGTTCCTGGAACCGGCGCAACAATGGTGATGTGGCTGTCCATGGCCGTGGCGTTGTGGATGTTCATCGAACTGGGATTTCTCAAGGGAACGCCAGGCGAAAACCGCTATGGCCCCGATCCTCTCGGATACACGGCCCCCCGCGAGATGCAAGCGGAATCTTAAAGCCATGGTGCAAGCGGCACAGGAGGAAGCGGAGTATTTCACCATCAGCTGGACGAAGCTGATTGCCATTTCAGGTGTCTTCGTGCTGATCGGTACCATTGTGATGACGGTCGGCTACTGGATGGGCAGCCAGGATCGCATGCTGGAAGCAGATGGCCGAGAGGCCATCGCCGTCGTCACCGGCAAATCCGTGGCAAAAAGGCGGGGCGGTTCCGGAACCAGCTCGACAAATGAATATTCCGTCCGCTATCAGTTCAAGGTTGGCAATGACCGGCACCGGGGTCGAAAGATCGTGTCGCGATCATTCTACGTTTCGGTCGAGGCCGGCAATACCATCCCGGTTCTATATTTGCCCTCTGACCCCGCCATCAACGAAATCGAACCGGGGCAGTATCAAATGAATTCCTGGATTGCCATTGGGATCGGTGCTCTGTTTGTCCTGTCGGGTGGCGGGATATTGATGATGCCCAGGAAAGTAAAAAAACCGGCACCGGCCAGCGGTGCAAGCAACAGGGGTGAAGCGTCATGAATATCTTTGGCTGGATTTTCCTGATCAGCCTCGCGATCATTGCCATCGGTGCTCTCGGGTTATATGCCAACCGGTCGCTTACTGAATTGAAATTAAGATTGAAATCCCGGCAGGGCGGGGATGAGAACATGCCGAAACACAGCCAGATCGAGGAATGGCTTCTTCCGAAATACAACAGCATGGGGCGTCGGTTTGCCAACAGGAAATTCCATCGATATGTTGACGGCAAGGTGGACAAGAAGGTCGCACGTTTTTTTCTGGCGGTGTTGGCCATCGGTACAATTATCCAGATCGGACTTTGGCTCTATGTCGCAAATTTTGTCGGGCCTGAATTTTCGTTTTCGAAGTCGCCCCCATAAAGTACTTTCTGAAACCGGAGTGGTCATGCCCAGTGAAAAAAGCACTATAATATAAATCGAGTATTTTGCCATGTTGTTGCGCACAGCAATCATTCAGTTGAACAGGACCCAGCTTTTCCTGCTGCGCACAGGCCCTGATGGCCGGCGGCAGGCATCCTGGCGGGTCTGGGCCCTGATCTTCCTGCTTCCTGTGGTGTTCTTTGTCGGGGCCGCCGCGCTCGCCTGGGACAGCTATTCCTTCGTCACCAAGGCCGAACGCACCACCGGCGAGGTCGTCAGGGTCTATGCCCGGGATGGCTGGAACCCCTGGGACGGCGAGACAAAGGATTATTCGCCCGTGTTCCGCTACATGTTTTCCGATGGCAAAGCGACCGAGGCGAGCACCGGCCAGTCCTCGCCCAACTGGAACTTTGAAATCGGCTCACGTCACGAAATATTTTTCAACCCCGCATACAAGGATGATGTCAGGTTGAACAAATTCGAGCAGCTCTGGGCCTTGCCTTCAACCATTGCGGCAATCGGGTTGGTGTTGCTCATTCCGGCAGTCATTGCCGCATGGTTCGTCCGCAGATGGCTCAGGGGTTCTACACCCGGGAGGAAAGCCGGTGCTTGAACTTGCAGGCAGAATCTCCGGACACTTGAGGTCGCTTTCATGGCCGCACATTGCTGCCGTGGTGCTGCCGATTATCGCTGGCATTCTTTTCGGGGTTTGGGACTGGAACCGCTACCAGAACTACTATGGCAGGCTCGATGCCCATGGTGTGGAAACGCAGGCGAGGGTGATTGCAAAATACACCGGGACAGCGGGCAATGCACGTTCTAGCGCCTACTACAGAATGCAGGTTGAATTCAGTGTGGACAACACGTTGCGCCGAGGGGTTGTGGATGTCACCCGGCGATATTTCAAGCGCCACGATGCGCCGGATCGCGTGCCGATCCGCTATCTCCCGGAAGATCCGCAAATTCGCGAGTTGGACCCCGCCATGCGCAACCGGTCGGATGGCATCGCCATCGTCATCATCTTTCTGTTCATCGGCCTTGCCAATGGCGTCATGGGGATCGGCAAGGAGGAAGGCAAGCGCACTCAGGCAAAAGGAGGGGAGGAACAATGACGGTTTTATGGTGTCCCGATAAACGAAATTCCGTGGACGACCTGGTGGATGCTGGCTCGGCCGCTCTGGCATTTATCGGGTTCTTGGGATGGCAGATCGGCGACATGGTATATGGCGCAAAGGTGATGATGGATAAAAAGGAAGGCACCCCGCGCTTCAGTTGGCTGGAGGATAAACTCCTGCCGGGCTATCTGGCCAATCGGCGCTTCGAGCGGGCAGCCTTTGCCCGCAGCCAGACAAACCGGCTCTTTCGCTGGAGCTTCAACCTGATGCTCGCCGGTCTTTTTTTCTATATCTTGTTCTGGGTCTATGCCGCCAATTTTATGGTGGAATAGGGTTCAGACCTTGATTTTATGATATTGTCAGGCGGTGCTTGATTGAGGTTGTCACAAGAGCAATGCAGACAGGATAATCTGCGAAATGCGGGCAATGGATCAAATGGGAGAATAGGAAACATGAAAAATTCCAGAAAATACATAGCAGTCACTGCATTTTTCCTGGCCTTTTTGGGCGGGTGGGTAAACGGCATTGAAAAAGCTTCGGCATCCCAGGATTGCGTCGAAACCGTGCAAGCTATGCATAAAGGTGTCTGGGACCCGTTTAAGCGCACGCCTCATCGCTCCACAAAGACAGAATATGATCCTGAAGGCAAGGTTTTGCGGATTTGGAGCAATGTCGTGCAATCCCCCTTGAGAACAATTTCCGGGATTCGTGATAGCGGGAACTTTGCATTGGTGGTTGACAGCAAGGTCTGGACAGGGCCGTCACTTGAGGGCCCCTGGCGTGCAACGCAGGGTTTTCCTGCTGGTCGAAAAGAGAAAATTCTGCGCAGTCAGGAATTTATGATTAACGGCATTCATAGTGCCGAATGCGCGCAAAAAGTTGTTCTTGATAGCACAGAGGTTGAAAAATATGTCTACAAGGTCAAGACCGCGGCAGATAAAACCCAAGGGGGCCTTTGGCTGGCAGATACGAATATCATCTATTTTGATCCGGCAAGCAAACAAATCATAAAATGGGAAAAGACCGATTTTCAAAGCTCGTGGGCGCCACAGGTCAACCGGAATCGCCACGTCTTTTTGTTCGATTATGATTTGCAAATAAAGGTGGATGCACCCGGTTAAAAGGACAAAACTGATATAGTCGGCCGGGAAATCCTTTGCAGCAAGGCTTTGCACCAGCGTCGTTTTGCCTGCCTGTCGTGGTCCATTGACGAATACGACAGGGGCATTACTTAATGCGAACAGCACATCATCGGAGAGTTTTCTGGGTGTTTGTTGCATGTCAATTCCTTGTAAATATAAAGGTAACATTTATAAAATCAAAGTACCGGCTTTTATTTTACAAGAGATTGGAACGTTGAAGTTGCTGTGATTAAGGCTGGATTGGCTGATTGTGAGCGATTGAGATGGGCGGAGGATTGGGTGGTGGAGAGCAAGATGAAAGAGATGGTGCCGGGTGAAGCTGACGCTGTTGTATTTACTCAGTCTTTTTAGTGTCAGAAAATTAGCGTGTGCACCATGTGCATTTAATCTACTGTAATTACTACTATTTTTTAACACCCTATAATTCGCTCCGGTTCACCAGGCAAAGCCCTTTGCTTTCCCCAAATCCACCTTCCCCGGCCAAAAGAGGGCGTGAAGGTGGCTCCAGGCAAAGCAAATTGCCGGAACTGATTGCGAGTCGTACAATCCGATCTGGTGGAGGAACCATGATCATCAGGCGGACCAAAGAAGTGTCAGAGGCTATACCAATTGAAGGAGGACATGGGAGACCGTCGTTTCAATCGCTAGAGAGTTAGATCAATTGCAGTCATTTCCATTTCCGTTGATAACCAATGTCTCACGTCGACCATTTATCCGGTAGTCATATCGAAAGCTGATCGTACCCGTTGATGTGACATAGGCATACATCCCGTCCCGGTCACTAACCTTGTATGGTTTTGCTTTTCTTTTCAGATGTTTAAGGGCTGAATCGGTAAGCATTTAGCCTCCTTTAGGCACAAAAGTACCGTCAGCCCGTTTCAGGGCTGTTTTTGTACCGATTTCTCAATGAATTCAGTAGGCTGGCTCTTGAAAAGTACCGTCAAAAGCGCTTGTTTCGATGACGGTACCGGCTGGGTTTGCCGAAATCAAGGCATTCGAGGTCCGTCAAAAGTACCGTCAGATCAACATGCTTCACCGCAATGGCCTCAGATGGAAGCCATTGGATGACAATAGAAAATATAACAATATCAAATGTTTGTGAGAATTTTGATCAATCGCACGAAACAGAAATCCAGCCCCGAACTATTCCCACTCGATTGTGCCGGGAGGTTTTGAGGTCACGTCATAGACCACGCGGTTGATGCCTTTAACTTCATTGATGATGCGGGTGGCGGCGCGGGATAAAAATTCCATATCATAGTGATAGAAATCAGCCGTCATGCCATCGACGGAGGTGACGGCGCGCAAGGCGCAGACAAATTCATAAGTTCGCCCATCGCCCATAACGCCAACCGTTTGCACCGGCAAAAGCACGGCAAATGCCTGCCAGATCGTGTCGTAAAGACCGGCTTTCCGAATTTCATCAAGGTATATCGCATCGGCAGCACGCAGAATATCCAGTTTCTCGCGGCTAACACCGCCCGGGCAGCGAATGGCAAGCCCCGGTCCTGGAAAGGGGTGCCGTCCGACAAAATGGTCCGGCAGGCCAAGTTCGCGCCCCAAAGCG
>JALSII010000015.1 GCA_026981645.1 Hyphomicrobiales bacterium
CTTTGTCGAATATGGCCTCAAGGCGCGGGTTTTGCTCCGTCAAACGGTGGGAGGGGAAGCCTCCACCCACATTGAGCCGAGCTATGACAACACCTGCCTTGCCGGCGATTTCTGCGGCGGCGTTGATATAGGCTTTCCAGACGCCGGGAGCCGTGCATTGGGTGCCGGGATGAAAACAAAGCGAGGGAGTGTATTCCAGCTTTTTCACCTGTTTGAGAAGCTCAACAGCCAGCACAAGGTCGGCGCCGAACTTGGTACCAAAGTCATAGACCGCACCCTTGATAGGCAGCTTGAAACGCACCGCAACTTCGACATCCTCAGGGGGGACCTGTTCAGCCAGCTTTATAAGTTCTGAGCGGCTGTCCACTGCGTAGGAGGCAACGCCTGACAAAACAGCGTGGGCAATCTCGGCACGCGAGCGCACGGGATTATTATAGTGAAGGAGTGCCTGGGGAGCAATGTTTCGCACCTCGTCCATTTCCTCAGGCGATGCCACGTCAAAGGCTTCAATTCCGGCAGCGTCCAGATTTACCAGCACTTCGGGGGCCGGATTGGCCTTGACAGCGTAGGTCACCTGACCGGGGAACCCGCGCAAAAATTCATGGGCTTTTTGCTGAAGCGCTTGGGGGCAAAAAAATGCCACCGGGTAATCGGGCTGCACGGTGCGCAGATATTCACGCGGATTATCCCAGGCGGTCCTTGCAAGTTTCATCGCTCCACTCCTCCGATCAATCCAAGATAAAGGCCGTTCGCACCCCGGTCCAAGCAGCCTCCCACCAAATAGAATCAATTTCCGTGACAAAATCATCGAATTATCCGGTTGAAATGCTCAAAATTTCGGTCATTATGACGAAAAACACGGCGAAATGACATGGATAAACTGGATTCTGACATTCTGGCGGCGCTGGCTGCTGACAGCTCCACCCCGACAGCCCTGCTGGCGCGGCGCTTCGGCGTGGCCCGTTCGACCGTTCAGGCACGCATCGAGCGGCTCAAGCGAAAGGGTACAATCGCGGGGTTCACCATCAAGCTGGGAGATGTGGCGCTGGCCCGGCGCATCAAGGCCACCGTGCTGGTTCAGGTTGAAGCCCGCGCCAGCACTTCGGTGGTGCAGCGCATCAAGGCGGTACCGGAAGTTGAAATCATCCATTCCACCAGCGGGCGCTTCGACCTGATTTTGCAGATTGCTGCTGAAACCACTGGCGGACTGGATAAAGTGCTGGACGATATTGGCTCAATTCCCGGTGTGCGCAGCTCGGAAAGCCTCATTCACCTGTCCACGAAACTGGACCGTTCAATCTGATTCAAGGGTAGGTGCGACCTTTATTGCGGCCAACAGGCTCAGTCCGGTATGATAGAGCGGGTCCAGATCAGGGGTCGAGGGTGTCCGGCTCTCCGGGCCGCTTTTGCTCAGCATCTGATAGGCAATTGGCGGTTCACCTCGCCAATAATCTTCAAAAAAAGCCTCATGGGCCTGGCGCCAGATTTCCAGAATTTGAGGGGCTTTTGTCAACTGGTACATCAGGGCGGCGGAGCGAATGGTCTCGGGCAGTGACCACCACGGGCACAGCCCGTTCAGGGGTTTTTGCGCGTTCATTGAAATTTCAATGGCAATTCCGGGACCGATGAAGCCGACCTGAAACGAAGCAACAAGAATTTGCTGCAGTTGTTCAGCCTGTTCCGGTGCAATACCCTCCCCCAAATGGGCAAGGGCAAATCCGACAAACTCGATGGAGTGGCCAGGATTGCAAACATCGCCGCCGGGGACGTTGCGCAACAGGGATGTGGTTTTGTCCAGATGGTGCTCCAGCACATGGGCAATGAAACGCCCGGCAAATCCGGTTCGTTCACCAAGGCTGAGGCGCGAGAGCATGGAAGCTGCGCCGAGCAGGATCATGCGGGGTCCGTAATCATCGTCCTGCGCTGCCAGT
Organism: Hyphomicrobiales bacterium; assembly: GCA_026981645.1. GTDB lineage: Bacteria > Pseudomonadota > Alphaproteobacteria > Rhizobiales > Devosiaceae > DROE01. Next base: position 1,932 of record JALSII010000015.1, read on the forward strand.
TCCGCCTCGGAAAGGGCGCAGCGCTCAGCGATCTGAAACCTCCCCGCTTCAATGGCCGCAATCACCCGGTAGGTAGGCGAGGTGTCCCGGTGTTTCCTCAGGCGCATAACGGACGGAAGCCGCAACCAATCCCTTGGCAAAAAAAGCGTCGGAATAGGTATAAATATCGCCGGGTGCGTTTTGGAGCGTGATTTCGCCGGTCTCCTCAGAATCAGGGGCGGGGTAAACCGGCTGCATATCCTTGTCGTAACAGAAATAGCCGTGGCCGTTTCTGGCCTGCAAATCGCGCAACCCCACATAGAGCTTTTGCCCCGTCGCATCAGCTCTGGCGGCAAGGGCGGGGTCGAATGACTCCAGAAAAGCGGCATAGGTGACCAGTGCTTCAAGTCCGCGCCCCTGTATCCAGCCATAGGTGAACTCAGGCCCGCGCATGGTGTCGCCGGGTGCATAGTCCTCAAGCGTTATCGGGTTGAGCTTGGTGTTGAGAAAACAGCCGTGCAGAAACCCTCTGTTCAAAATCCAACTCAGGGTTGCGACGTTGGCCGCCTGATATGTTTTGGCAGCGGCGGTAATGAAATCATCTTTCCTGCTCATGGTCGCCTTGTGTTCCGCACCCTGTTCATGTGCCGTTCATCTGCCGACAACCAAGCTAGACTGACAGGTCCGGGCCGGCAAGTATACCGGTGCCGGCGGCGACAGGTTCCTTTACTTGGAAGCCGGGTCGGGCCTATTGTGGACACCAAATTCAGAACATTGAGGGTGAGCGGGATGCAACAATCATTTGGGAACATTCTTGCGCGGTTTTCCGCCCTGGTATTGGGCGTTGTGTTGCTGGGTTTTGGCCTGTCTGGCGCGGTTGCCGGTGAACGCAATATCACCCTGTTGCCGGGGACCGACCTGCCCGGATTTGATTACTCCATCATCAAGGACGTGCCGCTGGAAACATGTGAATCGACCTGTCTTGCCGATGGAAATTGTGAAGCCTTCACCTACAACCAGAAAGCCAACTGGTGTTTTCTCAAAAGCGCGGTGGGACCTGAAACCGAATTTGATGCAGCGATTTCCGGCATCATTGAAATGTCTCCTACATTTGAAGAAATCGCAGAAGCTCGCCTTGCTGAATTGCCGTTTCTGGCCACAGCTTCCTTTGTTGGCGCTGCAGGTCGTTTCGCCGCTGAACTCAAAATCACCAACCCCCCGCCGGAGGGAGTAGCCTACGGCGACCTTATTGTTTTTGCTGATGCGCAACAGGAGCAAGCCAACTATCCCGCCGCAATCAATGCCTATCGTCAGGCCCTGGCCATCGCTGGCAAAGACCCCCTGATATGGGGCAAGTTGGCGGAGGCGGCCATGGCCTATTTTGACGCGCAAAAAACCAACAACAGAACCGACTATGAAGCCTCTGAAGTCGCCACTTACGCGGCACTGAACGCCTTCCTGCTGACCGAAACATCCTCCGAACGGGCTGAAGCACTGGCCATGCTTGCCCACGCCCTGACCAGGCGCGAGATGTGGCGCCAGTCCATTTTCACCTACCGGGCCAGTCTGGCTCTGGTGGACGACCAGGCCTTGCAAAGCCAGCTTGACGAAGTTGTCGCCGAACACGGTTTTCGCGTGACCTCCAGCGAAGTGGATTCAGAGGCCGCTTCACCGCGCATCTGTGCCGTGTTCTCAGACCCCCTGCCCTCCGGCAATATTGAGCTGTCCGACTATGTGGTGGTTGCAGATTCCCCACGCGTTGCCATTGAGGTCGAGCAAAACCAGGTTTGCATCGAGGGGCTAAGCCATGGCAGCCGCTACGAAATAAAACTGCGCGCCGGGCTGCCTTCCGCCGATGGAGAGGTCTTGCGCAATGATGTGGAATTGAGTGTTTATGTGCCCGACCGCTCGCCTTTTGTCGGATTTGCCAATGATGCCTATGTACTGCCCGCCGGGCTCGGCGGGGGGCTGCCGATTTCCTCCATCAACGCTGAAGTTGCGGACGTTGCCATTTACCGTATCGGCAACCGTTCGGTTGCCATGGCCGTGCGCGACGGCATTTTCCAGGACACCCTGAGCGGATATTCGGCTCAGGACATCGCAGACCAATATGGAGAGAAAAGCTGGGAGGGTCAGGTTGACCTTGCGCGGGGAACCGCCAACACCATGACCACCACTTCAATCCCGGTGTCTGATGTCCTGACCGACATCAAGCCGGGTGCCTATGTCATCACCGCAAAAATCGCCGGGGCCGAGCAGCCCTATTGGCGCGATGTGGCCACCCAGTGGTTCCTCATTACCGATCTGGGGCTGACTTCCGTTTCAGGCGAAGATGGCATGCATGCCTTTGTGCGCTCACTCAATTCCGCCAAACCTGTTGTCGATGCACAAGTGCGGCTGGTTGCGGTCAATAACGAAATTCTTGGTGAGGCGATAACTGACACAGATGGTCGGGTCGATTTTGCACCGGGTCTATCCCGGGGCACCGGAGGCCGCGCGCCGCAATTGCTGGTGGCTGAAACCGAAGCTGGCGACTATGTGTTTCTGGATATTTCCAGGGCCGCGTTCGATCTGACGGACAGGGGCGTTGACGGGCGTCCCTTTCCCGGACCGCTTGATCTGTTCGCCACCACCGAGCGCGGCGTCTACCGCCCAGGGGAAACAGTATTCGTGACGGCGCTCCTGCGCGACGCCGGGGCGAGGGCTGTGCTCGATTTACCCTTGAGGATGGAAGTCGAGCGGCCTGACGGTATTGTTGCCCACACCGAGCTACTCGAGGATCAGGGTGCGGGGGGATATTTCACTGCTGTTGCGTTGGCTGGCGAAGCCATGCGCGGTTCATGGAATATCCGGCTCTTTGTGGATCCTGAGGCCAGCCCGCTGGCCAATGTCAATTTTCTGGTCGAGGATTTTGAACCCGAGCGGCTTGCTCTTGAAATCAGCGCTCCACAGGGGCCGATCAGGCCGGGGGAAATCACCCCTGTAAGCATTGCGGCCAAATATCTTTATGGCGCAACGGCGCCGGGACTTGGCGTCGAGGCTGATGTGATTCTGCGACCCACCAGTTCTCTTGAGGAATATCCGGGCTATGTCTTTGGACGCGATGATGATCCGGTTGAAACTGAGCGCGAGCCGCTGGGCCTGGTCGGAACAACCGATGAGGAAGGCAATGTCACTGCCGAAGTAATTGTGCCTGAGCCACGCACTTCCACCCGCCCGATGATTGCGCAGTTGCTGTTGCGCCTGCGGGACAGTAACGGGCGCACCATCGAGCGCTCTCTGAGCCGCCCGATTCTGGCCGATATGGAGCGCATTGGCATCAAGCCCGACTTCGAACAGGGAAGCGGCCCGGCGCGCGGAAGCGAAGCGGGGTTTGACGTTATTTCTGTGGCTCCGGGTGGGGAAACCACCGCCATCAAGGGCCTAAGCTGGACCTTGTCGCGGATTGAAACCGACTATCAATGGTATCGGGAGGGCGGCTCGTGGAAATGGGAGGCCATCAGTACATCTCGGCAGGTCGCCAACGGCACTGTTGATACAAAGGCCGATGGGCCGGTCAGCATTGGTGCATCGGTCGCCTGGGGCCGCTACAGGCTAGAGGTTGAGAGTACCGGGGAAAATCCTGCATCAAGCAGCTATGAATTCTATGCCGGATATTATTTTGCCGATGCAAACTCGGACACACCCGACACATTGCAGGTGGCGCTGGACAAATCCAGATATCGCATTGGCGACACTGCCGTGCTTCGCCTTGAGCCGCAATTCGCCGGCACCGCGCTGGTAATGGTGGTGGACAATACCATTATCGACATGCGCGCCGTTGCCGTTCCTGCGGAGGGAGTTTCCGTATCCCTGCCGGTTACTGCTGAATGGGGTCCGGGGGCCTATGTGACGGCGATGCTTTATCGCCCGGCAAGTGTTGCCGAGCGGCGGATGCCAGCCCGGGCGCTGGGCCTGGCTTTTGCCGAAATTGACCCAGGCGACAATGTTCTTGACGTTCAACTGGAAGCGCCCGGCGAAGCGCTGCCGCGCCAGCCAGTGAAGGCAACGATCAGCATAGACAATGTTGGGGCTGGACAAAGCGCCTATGTGGCGGTTGCCGCCGTTGACCTGGGCATTCTCAATCTGACCAACTTCAAGGTGCCCAACCCCGATGGCTGGTATTTCGGCCAGCGCCAGTTGGGGATGGCACTGCGCGACCTATACGGGCAGTTGATTGACCCCACACAGGGGAGCCCGGGTGCCTTGCGCTCCGGTGGTGATGGAGCCGCAACCCGTCTGGGCACACCGCCTGCGACCTCGGTTCTGGTGGCCCTGCACAAGGGAATTGTTCAAGTCGACGCTGAGGGCAAAGCCGAAGTCAGTTTCGACATGCCGGACTTTTCGGGCACTGTGCGGCTTATGGCCATGGCCTGGACAAAAACCGGCGTCGGGCACAGCTCAGCCGATATCATTGTGCGTGACCCGGTGGTTGTTACTCTGTCACCACCGCGTTTCCTCAGGGTGGATGATCAATCCCGCCTGCTGGTTGAAATCAACAATGTCGCCGGACCGGCGGGCAGCTATCGTATTGATGTGAGTGCCGATGAGGGCCTGTCCGTTAATACCGGCAATACCAGCGTCGAGCTTGGCGTTGGTGAGCGTACCTCCCTTGACCTCGGGCTGACCGGCACCGCAGTGGGCAACCATCAGCTAAGGCTGGTTATCACCGCGCCAAACGGGGATGCACTGGTCAAGGAGTTGACCCTTGGCGTGCGCGCTACCGCCGCCCCTGCAACCCGCAGTGCCTATATGGTTATCGAGCCGGGAGAGACCTTGAGCATTGGTGCTGAGCGTTTTGCCGGGATGATGCCCAATTCGGGCGCTTTGACGCTGGCGCTGGGGCCGTTCGCCCGTCTTGATGTGCCCGGACTTTTGCTAAGTTTGGACCGCTACCCCTATGGCTGTGCGGAACAGATTTCGAGCCGGGCCATGCCGCTGCTTTATCTCAATGAGGTGGCGTCTATCCTTGGTCTTGGCAGGCAGGACGACATCGACAAACGCATTGAAAACGCTATTGCCGACCTGCTGGCCAAGCAGACCTCCAACGGAAGTTTTGGCCTGTGGGGGCCGTTCAGCTACACTGATCTGTGGCTGGATGCCTATGTCACGGAATTTCTGGCTCGGGCTGAGGCCGAGGGCTATGATGTCCCTGACGAGGCCATGACCCGGGCACTGGACAATCTCTCCAACCAGCTCTCCTACGCCACCGACTTCAGCGATGGCGGCGAGGCTGTGGCCTATGCGCTTTACGATCTGGCGCGGGCCGGGCGGGCCAGTATCGGCGACCTGCGCTATTATCTGGAAGCGCGTCTTGATGCATTTGCGACGCCCCTTGCCAAGGCGCAACTGGGTGCGGCCCTTGCGCTCTATGGAGACCGCACAAGAGCGGCTACGGCCTTTGAAGCTGCGGTTGCTGAACTTAAAACGCCAATACTCACAGGCTATCGCTCTGATTATGGCAGCAGGTTGCGCGATCTGGCCGGGGTTCTGGCGCTTGCCGCCGAATTTGAACCCGCTGGCATAAACATCGGATCACTGAGCGCAAGACTGGCAAAAATTCGCGAGAGCGCCAGATATTCTTCAACCCAGGAAGATGCATGGACACTTGTTGCTGCTGCCGCAATGGCCCGCGAGACGGGGGATGGCTCTGTCAGTATTGACGGCGTCTCCATGAGCGGAGACGTCTATCAGCGCTACGATCAGGAGGGGATTGAGAACAACCCGCTAGTTATCATAAACAATGACAACAAGCCGCTGGAAATCAAGGTTTCTGTGACCGGTGTGCCTGCGACGCCGCCACCTGCCAGCAGCAACGGTTTTGCGCTTAGCCGCGAATATTTCCTGCCCGATGGCACACAGTTTGACCCCGCTCTGAGCCAGATCAGCCAGAATGACCGGTTTGTGGTGGTGCTCAGGGCACAGTCCGACAACCTTGGCTCCGGCCAGTTTGTGATTTCCGACCCGCTTCCGGCAGGCTTTGAAATCGAAAACCCCGACCTCTCCGCAGGGTCCGGGGTAGCGGACCTGTCATGGCTGAGCGTGAATACACCCATTCATGTGGAGGCGCGCACCGACCAGTTTGTTGCCGCGTTCCGCTATGGCAATAACCCGGACAGCTTTTCGACCGCCTACATGGTTCGGGCGGTTTCGCCGGGCGTGTTCACCTTGCCCGGTGCCACGATTGAAGACATGTATCAGCCCGAGATGCGCGCCAACACTGACGGAGGCAATATCGAGGTAATTGCAACCGGGCAATGAACGAGCACCCGGGCAAAACCAGAAAGCCGGGCGCGCGCCGCCGATGGCGAAGCCTTGGTTTTGCGCTGGTGGCGGTTATCGTTCTGGGGGCAGTTGGGATTATCTCAGCGCGCGTGGTGATTGACGATATTGCCGCCAGTCTGCCCCCGGTGCCGGAAATCACCACTCTGGCCGTCTCCGCCGAGGTAGTTGATCGCAACGGGCAGCTTCTGCGTCCATTCACCACTCAGGGCGGGCTGTGGCGGCTGCCGGTCTCACTCGGGGATGTGGACCGCAACTTTATCGAGATGCTGATCGCCTATGAGGATCAGAATTTTGAGCGGCATAATGGCGTTGACTGGGGTGCCATGGTGCGGGCTGCGGGGCAGTTTGTCGGGGCGGGGGGGCATATTGTCTCCGGCGGCTCGACCCTTTCCATGCAGGTTGCCCGACTGCTTGAGCAGAGTTCCACGCGCAGTTTTTCGACCAAAATCCGCCAGATGGTTTATGCCAGCGTGCTCGAACAGAATTTGAGCAAACAACAAATTCTTACGCTTTATCTGACGCTGGCGCCATACGGGGGCAACATCGAGGGCATCCGCGCCGCAAGCCTTGCCTATTTCGGCAAGGAACCAAAACGGCTGACCACGGCTGAGGCAGCGTTGCTGGTGGCGCTGCCGCAATCGCCCGAAGCGCGCCGCCCGGACCGCAACCCTGAAAACGCCTTGAGCAGCCGCAACAGCGTGCTCAGCCGCATGGTGGGTGCCGGTGTCCTGAGCGAAGAAGAGGCGGAAATGGCAAGCGGGGAGCCAACACCCACCGCCCGCCGGGCTTTCCCCCTGCTGGCCCCTCACCTGACACGGGAGGCGGTGATCGTCCAACCCAAGGTCCAGCGCATTGAACTGAGCGTGGACAGACGTGTACAGGGAGCCCTTGAAACCCTTGCCACCTGGCGGGCAGGGCAATTGGGGCCAGAGGTTTCAGTTGCCATTCTGGTTGCCGACCAGCGGGACGGAAGTATTCTGGCGTCGGTGGGATCTGCAGGGCTGTTCACCGAAGAAAATGATGGCTTCGTCGATATGACGAGAGCCGTACGCTCCCCCGGCTCCACTCTTAAACCATTGATTTACGGGCTGGCATTTGAGCTTGGTCTGGCCCACCCTGAAAGCCTGATTGAAGATCGCCCCACCGCATTTTCAGGCTATGCGCCGGTCAATTTTGACGGCTACAACCGGGGGACAGTAACCATCCGGCAAGCGCTGACAGAGTCCATCAATGTGCCGGCAGTTATCGTGCTTGATGCGGTGGGCACTCCCCGGCTGGTCTCGCGGTTGCGCCGGGGCGGTGCCGAGGTGATTTTGCCCGGCGACACGGCGCCGGGTCTTGCCATCGGGCTTGGCGGGGTCGGGGTCACCCTGCGCGGTCTGGTTTCGCTTTATACGGCGATAGCCCGGGGCGGCACGCCGGTTACACTTTCAGACAGTGTTGACCCCGTCACGACAAGTCCCGGTCCGCGCGCGCCGGTGCTCGATCCCGTCGCGGCCTGGTATGTTTCCGACATTCTGGCCGACGCTCCCCCTCCCCTTAACGGCTCACCGGGGCGCATTGCCTATAAAACCGGCACATCCTATGGCTATCGTGATGCCTGGGCCATCGGCTTTGACGGCAGGTATGTTATCGGCGTCTGGGTGGGGCGGCCCGATGGACGACCGGTTCCCGGCCTTTCAGGCATTGTTAGCGCCGCGCCTGTTCTGTTTGAGAGTTTTGACCGGCTTGGGGTTGCGGCCACGCCTTTGCGCAATGCCCCTTCGGGCGTTCTGTTCGCTTCAAACCCGGAACTGCCCGAACCGCTGCGCCGTTTTCGCCACCCCAATGATGATGTGGCGGCGCGCGAACCGGCACCGGAAATTTCTTTCCCCCGGGATGGCGTCGAGGTGGATCTGGGATTGGCTGCAGGGTCCGAAGCGCCATTGTTTGTCAAAATTCGCAACGGGGTGCCCCCGTTTACATTTCTGGCCAATGGCGCCCCGTTCGGGCGTACAGCCTTTGCCCGCCAGAACAGCTGGCAACCCGATGGGCCCGGTTATGTCACGCTTTCGGTCGTTGATGCCGAGGGGCGCTCGGACGATGTGACGGTGTTTCTACGTTAGGTTCAGGACCCATTAAATTCTGAGGAACACAGGGCTGGAGAACTCTGGCAACAGATTTTTGTCCTGTTTGGGCGCGGGAATAGCTTGCATCGTCTCCCCCGGAGTTTATACGCTGGGGACAGGTTTTTCCGGGGTGGCAGCTGTCCTCTCCTGCTTCAGAAAAATCAGCAGCATTCAAAAGCTGCAGGCAATGCTGAACGCTGACTGAGTGCTGCCAAACGAGAGTTTAACCATGCGCGCTGTAATTTTTGATCTTGATGGCACTCTGGTGGATTCCGCGCCTGGCATTCAGGGAGCCGCCAATGAAATGCTGGCCAGTCTGGGCCATGAGCCGATTGATCTGACCAGCGTGCGCTCGTTCATCGGCAATGGCATTGCACATCTGGTCAAGCGGGTCATGGAGCACGCAGGAATTAACTTGTCCACCCCCCTTCATGAGGAACTGACCAGGAAGTTCACCCGAATCTATACCGCCAACCCGACTTCAAATACAGCGCTCTATCCTGGAGTACGCGAGGCTCTGGAGCATCTGTGTGACGAAGGCTTTGCGCTTGGCGTGTGCACAAACAAAATCCATGCAATATCTGTTCAGATGCTTGAGGCGCTAAGTCTGGATCAATATTTCACCTCAGTCATCGGCGGAGACAGCCTGCCCACAAACAAGCCGGATCCTGCAATGCTGGTTGCCAGCATGGCAGAACTGAACGCTGAGAAAGCCATTTTTGTGGGCGATAGCGAGGTGGATGCCGCAACGGCTGAAGCAGCGCAGGTACCTTTTGTTCTGTTCACCAGCGGCTATCTCAAAGTTCCTCAGAGCGCGGTCACATTTGCAGCAAGTTTTGAGAGTTTCTCTGACCTTGGGGGAACCATAGCTGCGCTCAAGTCAACCTGAAAACTTATCAGGAACTACCTGATTATGCATCGCTGCTTGTCCCGGCAGGATGCAGAACCGCCTCAAACCCGTCCTTGCGCCCTGTAGCGGGAGAAAGGAAAGCAAGTTGTGCGCCGATCCCCTTTGCAATCGTATTAACAATGGCAAGCCCCAGTCCGTTGCCCGTGGAATTGCTGTCGCCACGGGTAAAACGCTGCGTCAGATCACGCAGGACTTCTGGTGGCACCACCGGGCTGGCATTGATCACCCGCAGCGTGCCATCCGGGCGCAGCGATACATCAACCGGAGAATCACCTGCGCCGTGGCGTAGAGCGTTTTCCAGCAGGTTACGCGCCAAAATGGCAAAAGCATCGGTATCAATCCTTGACATTACCGGCTGGTCGGGAAGGTCCAGACGCAGACGCCCGGAACTGCCCATCTGCGCCAAGTCATCAGCCACCATACGAAGTACAAAACCCAGATCATGCTCGGTTTTGCCAACCAGGTTGGCACCCTCGGCCCGTGCCATCTGCATCAGTTTTTCCGACAGGCGATTCAGGCGTTTCAGGGACGCTTCAATGTCACCAGCCCGCTTCCGGGTTCCCATCTCGCCAGTTTCCTCCATCAGCCTCTGGGTTTGCGCCAGCGCTGCGGCCACCGGCGTGCGAAGTTCATGGGCTGCATTGGAGGCAAAGTTTCTCTCAGCCTCAAGTGTGCGACCAAGGCGCAACAGCAAAGCGTTCACCGCTTCGGCCACAGGGACAATTTCCCCGGGCAGCCCTCCTATGTCGACAGGCGTCAGGTCATGCCCCCCGCGTGAGGCAACCTCGGCACGAAACCCCCGTAAGGGGCCCAACATCAGACTGACCACAAACCAAATTCCACCCAGGGACAGCGGCAGAAGAACAAACAGGGGCAGCCCCAGTGCCATCAGGGTTTCCTGCGCCACCTCACTGCGGTGGTCCAATGGTTCGGCAATGGCAATGGTAAAGCTGTTTTGAAGTACCGCATCATAATAAAGCCGGTGGGTGGACGTCTGGGCAAAACCGGTATCTTCAAAGGGCGGAAAATCGTCAACATCCGCATCATGCGAACGCAGCAGTACCCGCCCCTGCCTGTCACGAATAACATAGGTTAAAAACTCATCATGCTCGCGCAAAGTGGTGATCAATTGTTCGGAACCATCATCCTCACGCCCGAAAAGGTCCTGAACTGCGAGCGGAAGGATGCGTTGCGCGGTTTCTTCAAGGGCGCTGTCGAAAACCTCGTTGATTTCCCCACGAATGGTGGCGGTGGTGATAAAGGCAGTCGCAAGCCATAACACCGCCACTCCCAGCCCGATCACCAAAGCCAGCCGCGCCTGCAATGAGCGGGGCAAACGCAATCTCATTTTGCTCCCCCCAACCGATAGCCCATGCCCCGCACGGTCTGGATTGTGTTCTTGTCCAGTTTCTTGCGCAGGCGACTGATATGAACTTCAATCGTATTGCTTTCGACTTCGCTGCCAAAAGAATAGAGTCGCTCTTCCAACTGGGATTTGGATAATATCTGTGCCGGACGATGGACAAACGCCTCAAACAACACCCACTCACGCGCAGTTAACGGCACAAGCTTTCCCTCTTTGCGCACTGAGCGCGCAGCCAGATCAACTTCCAGATTGCCAATGGTAATGAGCGGATTTGGATTTCCGGAATAACGCCGTGCTACCGCAGCCAGTCGTGCCGAAAGCTCGGACAAATCAAAAGGTTTGACCATATAGTCATCCGCCCCTGCATTCAGCCCCTCGATCCGGTCGCTGATCTGATCCATGGCCGTCAGGATTATCACTGGCGTCACATCACCACGTCCGCGCATTTCGCGCAGAAACTTCAACCCGCGCCCGTCCGGCAGCATCAAGTCGAGTAGCAGCAGATCATAGGAGGCACTGACCAGATAGTCACCTGCCTCATCCAGTCGGGTAACCCAATCAACTGAATGGCCTTCAGCCTTGATCTGGTCTCGCACGGCGGTACCCAGCACCGTGTCATCCTCGATTAGAAGTACCCGCATATGTCTGTTCCTGTATTCCAGTCCCAGCACAGCTATCTTGCACAAAGCTGACAGCCACCTGAAGCAAAAAGGACAAATACCTTCAGGTTGCCGTCAGATAACGGTTCCATAAAGCATCCTGCAATCTGAAACAGGAGAACGAAAAATGAAAAAGACAAGGATACTACTACTTGCCAGCGTTGTTGCAGCACTGGGTGCAGGCGGTCTGGCCTATGCCAGTGACAGCGATGATTGCAATGTACCCATGGCGCAATGGCAAACACAGGACGCACTCAGAGCTATGGCTGAGGCCAACGGCTGGAGGGTGCGCGAGATCGAAATCGATGATGGCTGTTATGAAATCGAAGGATATGACAGCTCCGGACGCGAAATTGAAGTCAAGATAGATCCGGCTACGCTGGCAATCATCGAATTTGAGTATGAAGACGACGACTATGACGATGATGACTATCACTATGACGACGACGATGACAGGGACCGCTACAATAATTACGACAACAGTTCCGCGCCTGCGCAACCCGCCAGTCCTCCGGATAACGGGCTGTTCACATCGGGCAGCACTCCGGAAGTGGTCGTAAAATGATACGGGTCTGGGACCCCTTGCTCCGCCTTTTCCACTGGAGCCTTGTTGCCTCTATTGCTATCGCCTGGCTGACGACAGACGCAGGCACAACATGGCACGCATGGATTGGCTATGCAGCGCTTGGCCTGATCGGGTTTCGGATTATCTGGGGGCTCATTGGGCCGCGCTATGCGCGCTTCACCCAGTTCATCCGGAGCCCCGGTGAGGTACTTTCCTACAGCAGGGATATGTTGCAAAAGCGTGAGCCGCGATATATCGGCCACAATCCTTTAGGAGCGGTAATGGTGGTTGTGTTGTTGCTTACAACAGCTGCGACCGGAGCTACCGGCTGGTTGATGACCGAGCCGGGGCGTTTGGCGAGCCTCCCTGATATGCCCGCCTTCGTGACTTCAGCTTTTGCTGATGAGGATGATGGCGGAAAATATGAATATGGCGAGAGTGACAATGAGGGGGCATCCGAAGTGCTGGAGGAAACCCATGAGGTTCTGGCCAATCTCCTGTTGCTGCTGATTTTCCTTCATGTAGGCGGGGTGATTTATGCCAGTTACCGTCACAAGGAAATGCTTCCGCTTGCCATGACAACGGGCAAAAAACCTGCCCCCGGCCCAGACGACATTGCCTGAGTAAACACATTCAAACCTCCTCAAGAGCGGCCTATCTCCGAGCAGGAGCGAGGTCGCTTTTAGAGCGCCGCGAGCCCCTGAAAGCTGACAGCAACCTGAAGCAGTTTCTTGCTAATTGTCAGCTAAGGGTCAGACACCGGCGTCAAAAGAGGAACACAAAAAAGAAATCTGGAGACTGAAAATGAATTCTCTTCTGAAGGCCTTGGTTCTGACCACGGCAATCGTTTTTCCCGGCGCGGCGATGGCAAAATCCGTTACCCTGACTACGGAAATGAAAAACTATCGTGGCCCGGGGGCCTATCTGGTGATGTATGTCACAGATGCCAACGGCACCTACCAGGGAACACTCTGGATGGCTGGCTCCAAATCCAAATACTACAAGCATCTTCCAGGGTGGTTTCGCGCAACCGGCGGTGATCTGGCACAGGTCAGCGGAATCACCGGGGCCAGCGTGGGGGCAGGTCGTTCGCTGCAACTCAGTTTTGATCTGTCGGACGCGCTGTTCGATGCCGGTTACAATCTGCATATTGACAGTTCGGTGGAAGATGGCCGCGATATCGCTAATGAGATTGTGGTCCCGCTGACCAGCGCCAATGCCGGCAACCCGGTTTCGGGGCGCCGCTATGTGGAAAGTTTCATCTTTCAATAACTCCCTCCCCTTCGAATATTTCCCTTTTCAAATGGATAGCCCTGATGTTGCGCGCGTTGCATAAATATGCCGGTTTGCTTGCCACGGTATTGATTTTGATTCTGGCCTTGAGTGGCACAGCGCTTTCAATTATTCCCGCATGGGAGAAATTGCAGACACCGGTTCAAAGTGAGTCAGACCTGAACGTGGCCGAACTGGCTGCACGCATCGCTGCCAACTACCCGGCTGTTGAGCAGATCAAACGCGCGCCCTCGTCCCGGATTACCGCATATTATTTTGCCGGTGGTGAGCCTGGATCGGTGTTAATTGATCCGGCTACAGGCAAGGGTATTGCCAACTACGAGCCCTCGCCCACTGTGCAGTGGCTGACCAGCCTGCATCGCTCTTTGTTGCTGGATGATGCCGGGCGTCTGACTGCGGCGGCTGGCGCGCTGGCTATGCTTGCACTCTCAATATCAGGCCTGTTTCTGCTGGCACGCCGTATGGGAGGCTGGCGGCAGTTCTTTGCCCGCACCCGCGGCCCCCTAGCCGGACGCCTGCATGTGGAAATCGGTCGCTTCAGTGCTGCAGGGCTTATCCTTGCCTCCTCAACAGCTGTATTCATGGCGCTGAATACGTTCGAGGTTCTCCCCCAGGAGAATACCACACCACCCTTCCCCACTGAGGTCAGTGGGGAGATGGGCGTAAGCCCCAATGCCATACCGGTACTTGCCGAAATCCCCGTTTCGCAACTGCGTGAACTGACCTTTCCCTATGCCAATGATCCAAGCGATGTTTTTACAATCCGAACAGATCACGGCGAGGGTTATATTGATCAGGGCACCGGTGAATTGCTGGCATGGCAGGCTCCAGGCTCATGGCAGCAATTGAACGAAACCATCTATATGCTGCATACTGGCCGAGGTGCCTGGGCACTGGGGCTGGTACTGGGTCTGATGGTGGCGGGTGCGCCAGTGCTGATTTTCTCAGGTGCTATCCTGTGGTGGGCCGCACGCCGCTCCCGTCCACGGCTGCCAAGGGGAGCCGCACCAAGCAAAGCTGATACGGTGATACTCGTTGGTTCGGAGGGGGGCAGCACATGGGGGTTTGCGGGAACCACGCAAACTGCACTGATGGCAGCAGGCCATTCAGTTCACGTGGCGCCCATGTCCCGTTTCACTCCCGCAAAATACACGCAGGCTAAACAGATTATTGTATTGGCCGCAACCTATGGCGATGGAACAGCACCTGCCTCAGCCAAAGGATTTCTTGAGAGACTGGCCGCTCTTGAAACCCCGCCCTCCGCCAGACTGGCTGTGTTGGGCTTTGGCGATAGCCAGTTCCCCGCCTATTGTGCTTTCGCCCGGGAGGTTGTCAGGCAGGCCAGCGAAAACGGCTGGGAGTTGCTTGTTCCGTTTGCCTCGGTAAATCGGCAGTCGCCTCAGGATTTTGCCAGTTGGGGTCGTACTCTTGGCCTGGCTCTTGGCCACAAACTGGAACTGGCGCATGAACCGGCTCAACCCCGCACCCACCGGCTCACCCTGGTCTCGCGGCGAGACTATGGTCAGGAGGTCCAGGCACCAACCTCCATTTTACGCTTTGCCATCCCCCGCACAAGTCTGATTGCCCGTCTTGGAGGGCGCAGCTGGCGTCAGTTTGAAGCCGGTGACCTTTTAGGAGTGCTCCCCAAGGGTTCCAATGTGGCGCGGCTCTATTCACTGGCCAGCGGCAGCCGCGACGGTTTCATCGAAATCTGTGTAAAAAAGCATGCCCATGGATTGTGCTCGAGTCAGCTTACCGACCTGGCAGTTGGTGACACCATTGAGGCCTTTCAGCGCCCAAACCCCCACTTCCGTCCGGCAAACAGTCAGAAACCCGTGATCCTGATCGGTGCAGGCACAGGCGTTGGTCCGCTGGTTGGTTTTGCCCGTGCCAACACCAGGCAACGTCCAATGCACCTCTATTTCGGCATCCGCCACACCAAATCAGATCTGTTCTATGGTGAAGAGCTGCCAAAGTGGAAGGATGAGGGTCGTTTGAGCGCAGTAAACATTGCATGTTCTCGTGTTGACGAGCGCACCTATGTGCAGGATTTACTTCGCCGCGATGCAGCAATGATTGGTGACCTCATCGAAGAGGGAGCGCAAATTCTGGTGTGTGGCGGGCGTGAGATGGCTGCCGGTGTTGCCGGCGCTCTGCAAGATATCCTTGCACCGCGCGGGTTGTGCCCGGCCCAGTTAAAGGGTCAGGGGAGATATGCAGAAGATGTCTACTGATCTGATACCTCTCAAGCTTGACGGCCCGGTAATGGGAACTCGCTGGCATGCCGATCTGGGCATTCCTTCAGGTACCGACATATCAGCCCTTGAAGCTGCTCTGGCGGCTTCGGTCACACAGGTAGATATGCAGATGTCCACATGGAAACCGGACAGCGACCTGATGCGCTTCAACGCGGGACCCGTTGGGGAATGGCTCCACCTCCCCGCTGACATGATGCAAGTTCTGAGCCGTGGCGTTGAAATCGGACGCGCCTCCGATGGAGCGTTTGACATGGGGCTGGGTGACCTTGTCAACGCCTGGGGCTTTGGTCCCGATGCCCCTGATGCCGCTGCGATTCGTACCAGGCTTGGATGTGCACATCCCCCCACCCATGAAATTCTGGAATTGGATACAAAAAACCAACGCGCCCGCAAACTGGCGCCTCTGGCACTGGACCTGTCCGGTATCGCCAAGGGATATGGCGTGGACCAGATGAAAAAAGTTTGTGATGATTTTGAAATCTCCTCGGCGCTTGTGGCCCTTGATGGAGAATTGCGCAGCAAGGGAAAACAACCCGATGGCTCATCATGGACGGTAGCGATTGAGAAACCGGTCTATGGTGTTCGCCTGCCACTTTCACTGCTGGAACTGGAGGACGCCGCCATAGCCACTTCTGGTGATTATCGTCATTGGGTCGAAGTCAACCGGACCCGCTTTTCACATACCATGGACCGCACCCGCGGCGGCCCGGTACAACCAGGCATTGCTGCAGTCAGCGTCGTCGCTTCCGATTGCATGACAGCTGACGCAATGGCTACGGCCATTTTGGTGCTGGGTGTCAAGAACGGTAACGCGTTCGCTCAAAAATCCGGGGTAGACTGCCTGATTCTGGAACGGACGGCCTTCGGCCTGAAGGATTATGGAATCGGGCCTCTATTCACAGCCGGTCAACACCTCGGGTCAGGGCCTTCCCAAATCAACCCTGAGCGAAAACAATCCCGCAATTGTTGAGCCGGCTTGCCTCTTCAATAGCCGCCATTTCGCCTTTGAGTCTGGCAAGGTTGGCGGCGCTGGCACCATCGCCCTTGTTGAAGAATATCGCCGGCCAGAACAGCACGACGCCCACGGTTGTCATCGCTGCGTCAAAGTTTGCCGCATCTTCCTGCACACCGGTTGCCGCCTGCGCCCGGGCCGAGATTTCTGTGGCCTCCTGCTCAAGCTGTGAACAGGTCATGGCCCGGTATCCGGAACTTGAAACATAGGATGGCGCAATGTCCGCCGGACGGGTCGCGCAACCGGCGAGCACAAGCCCGGCCAGCGGCGCCAGATAAACTATTTTCATGATTGTCCCCCAAAAATATTCCTAAAAACTCCTCCAGAGTCTTGCAAATGTCCTAAGGGAGCAATTGGGGAAAACCCTTATGAGGCGGACGTTTCAGACGTAAGCGCGCCAGAAAAACACCAGCGTCAGAACAATGCCGTAAATGATTATTGCCATGCGCAGGGTGGGGGCGGGAATGAGGTGGGCCAGTCGCGCCGCCAGATACCCTCCCACAAGGGCTCCGGCAAACACAAGAGAGCCCTCATACCAGGCAATCGAACCCTCAAGGGCAAAACGAAGTACAGCCACACTGGCCACAATGCCAGAGAGCAGTAGCTTTAACCCGTTGAGCGCGTGGATGTTTTTCAGCCCGGCAAGGGCAAAAAAGGCCAGCAGGACTATGCCCAGCCCGGCGTTGAAAAACCCCCCATAAAGGCAAATCAGCGTCAGCAGCACCAGGAGGCCACCGGAAACCAGAAGGGCGGTTCTTTTACGCCCCTTGGTCATCCTCGCCATGCGCTGGCTTATACGCCCGCCAAAGGCGAACAGAAATACTGCAACCCCCATAAGCCATGGAACAACAACAGAAAATTGCGCGTCGCTCACCCGCAGCAGCAGTTCGGCGCCCAGATAACCACCAATCAGGGCGGCAATTGAATAGGGCAGCAGCAGGCGCCTGTTGTCCCTGATATGAGACCAATAACCCACGGCACCCGAAACATAGCCCGGCCAGGCGGCAAAGGTGTTGGTGGCGTTGGCCACCACTACCGGCACCCCGGCCAGCAGCAGAGCAGGGAAGGCGATAAACGAGCCGCCCCCGGCAAGCGAGTTAACCGCCCCGGCAATCAGCCCGGCTGAAAATAACAGAATAATTTCCACGGCTCACGTCCCGAAAAAGCGCAATTATGACAAGGTGCGCAACAAAAACCGGATTGTCCAACACATTTCGCGCATCGAGTCCATCAGCGATGATGATCGCTTGTTTTGCTGCCTCCTCAAGTCAAATCTGTGGTGGCAAGCAGGGGCATTGCAATTCATCGTAAAATTACGATATATCTAATTCAGCTTCTTACCGGACTGAGCATAATCCGGGCTATTTTTGGATAAAATCAAATGACCAAACAGACAAAACCCATTGACCTGTTCACCTGGACCACCCCCAACGGTTTCAAGATTTCCATCATGCTTGAGGAGCTGGGGGTGCCCTATACGCTGCACATGATTGATATCGGCAAGGGCGAGCAGTTCGCCCCCGAGTTTCTCAAGATATCTCCAAACAACCGCATTCCTGCGATTGTTGACCCCGAGGGCCCCGAAGGCAAGCCGATTTCAGTTTTTGAAAGTGGCGCTATTCTCAAGTATCTGGGCCAGAAATTTCACCGGTTTTACCCTGCCGACCCGCGCAAACAGGTCAAAGTTGACGAGTGGCTGAACTGGCAGATGGGCGGATTTGGCCCGATGCTGGGGCAGAACCATCATTTCTCCCTCTATGCGCCTGAAAAAATCCCCTATGCAATCAAGCGATATGTTGACGAAACCCACCGCCTCTATGGCGTGCTCGACCGGCAGTTGCGAGGCCGTGAATATATTGCTGATGAATTTTCCATTGCTGACATCGCTGCTATTGGCTGGGCCAATGGCTATGAAAAGCAGGGAATTGATATTGTTCAGTTTCCCGATGTTGCCAGATGGCACAAAACGGTGAATGCCCGCCCCGCCGTGCAGGCGGGTCTGGCGATTGGCAAAGACAAGGGACAAAAAACTAATCTTGCGACAGACGGGCAGGCGCAGGCGGTTCTGTTCAACCAGCGCGACCGGGAAAAGACGTAAAAACCGGATTTTGACTCAATTAGGGCCTGAACCCATTAAATTGAAAAACGGCAGGAAACCACACGAGGTCAATCCCGTTTTCTCAGCTCTGTTCTTTTTATCCAGATGAAAGCTCCGTGACTGTAGCCAGCATCGCCCCGTCTTGTTTTTATTTCATTGCCAGTGGTACCCGCTTCCAGTCCTCACCCCGGCATATGAGGTTGAACAATACGCACCCCGAAAGCCTGATTGTTTCATTGTTCACGATTTCAAGAAAGCCATCATATGTTTCTCCGTCCTCGGGGTTGTATATCTGCCCGGTTATCCGGTCTGCCGACGCCTCAATCGGATCGAGCGTCAGAATTTGCAACCCCTGCAACGGTCGATTGCGCAGAGCTGGATCTTTGTTGAGAGCATCGACGATATTGTCGCCCATCGCCGCAACTTCATCGCCATAGCGTTTGAGAATTTGTTCAGCCACAACCACTTTGGTGATGAAGCCGCAATATCCCGGCGGGCATGGTACTATGGTGACGTGAGAACGGGTTTCTGTAATCCAGGTGCCAAGGATCATTTGCTCGGTGGGACTGCCCGCCTGAGCCGAAACTGCGGAACTGACGGCAAAAAAAAGCCCCACACTCAAACCGACAAGCCGGGCAGCTAACAGAGAAAACAGTTTTAGAAGCCGCATTTTTCACTCCACGAAAAATGGAATGCTTATAGATTCGTTATCGTTCCGATTATTTCTGGAATAATCAAGGGCCATTTGCTTTGTATGCACGCATTGGTGTGGTTTGGCTGGCAAAAGGCTGTGGTCAACTCGCATTACACCCGAAACCTGATGACACTACGCTCTGGGATCGAGACAAGGTAATGCCGGACCAATTTTTGCAAGAAACTTGCGCACACCCGAAAAAACGCTTGAAGCGTGGGGTTTTGGTCTTTAAGCACGCCCTTGGAGAGGTGGCCGAGTGGCTGAAGGCGCTCCCCTGCTAAGGGAGTAGGCGAGGAATCGTCTCGTGGGTTCGAATCCCATCCTCTCCGCCACTTTTGATCTCACGGTATTCGCTTCGCTCAGGCCTGCGATGGCGGGGCCCGACCGGCAGGGACGCGGTCGCGTCCTTGGCCAACAATTCACGGTAACTGTCACTTGAATTTCAAAAACTCAAGGAATTGCGTTATGACCTATCTAGCCGCAACAGCCATCGCGCTCAAGAACCTCAACAGTCTCCAGGCTGTATATACTCACGAAATTTGAGCCAGATACATATTGAGGCGAGTTTCATCATGGCCATGCGGTTTTCCGCAAGCTTTCCAAATCTCGTCACTGCACTCAACTGGGCAGGTTGAATATCAACACGATCCAGGACCTGTTGACAAAGCTGCCCCGCATATCCTGATTGTCACACTCAGATAATGTCTATGTCATTCTGCAGTTGAGATTTGCTTGTGTTCTTGATTATGAGAATATCTCCACCGCCGAAATTCAGCACAAAATCATTGCCGTTCTGGCTTCCGAACTGATTAAGAACTTTGTTTACAGACTTGTTTCCGTTCCACAGATTGTCGTTGAGCTGGATTGTGTCCTTGTTGTCCTGGAAGCCAATGATCTTGTCTTTGTCGTATCCTTTTTTGAAAACAAACGTGTCATTGCCGCCATTGCCCTTCAGCTTGTCATTGCCCCTGCCGCCGTCCAGCTTATCCTTGCCGCCGCTGCCGAACAGCTTATCCTTGCCGCCGCCGCCTATGAGCTTGTCATCGCCACTACCGCCAATAAGCGTATCATT
Organism: Hyphomicrobiales bacterium; assembly: GCA_026981645.1. Classification (GTDB taxonomy): domain Bacteria; phylum Pseudomonadota; class Alphaproteobacteria; order Rhizobiales; family Devosiaceae; genus DROE01. The sequence goes on from JALSII010000015.1 coordinate 22,270, forward strand.
GTTGCTGGCACCTTTAAGCGTGTCGTTGCCGTCATTGCCCTTCAGTTTGTTTTTTGCTTGGTTGCCCAGCATGAGGTCATCGCCCGACCCGCCCTTGGCGTTTTCTATCAGTGATCGCTTGTCACCTTCAAACAACAGGGCGTTAAAAATATTTCCGCGTGCATATTCACCGGTCCCCAGATTGGCCAGTTGCACATCGGAGAATTTTGAATAGCCGCCGGGACGCAAGTCGATAACAAGGTTGTCAGAATAGGCGGTCAAATCATAGGTATCCTTGCCCCCACCGTCCCATATGGTGGCAAATATCCGGTTCCCCCCGGCATCAATTCCCACCTGCCCGTTGACCAGAGTGTCCCCGGAATTGGGATTCCATTTATAAACGGTGTTGGAGCTGTTGGTGGAAAAATCAGCGCCATACATTTTTTGCAGAGCGGCAATGTCAGCCATCATGAAACTTTGCGCAAAACCCCAGGTTTCGTTGGAATAACCCGTAAGAGGACCGCCCTCGTAGGAGCGATAGGTCATCACCGAATATTCCATCGAGTCCCTCTGGCTGGGCATCGCCCCCCAGCCCCAGCTTTCCTGACCGTGCTTCAGCCCCAGTGCATGACCAATCTCGTGTAAATTAGTGTGCCATGAATAATTACCAGCCTCAGGGGTGCGGAAGTTGTAGTCTGTCCCGAACCAGACATCGCCATTGTCGTCCACCGGTGTACTGACATAATTTCCAGGGAAATCACCGACCCTCGCGGTGCCCACGAGCCCCGAAGATGTTTCGCCAAAACGAATTTCAGCCGTTGAACTGTTGGTGTTTCCCAATGAAGTAATACCCAGATTGGTAAAGCCTTCGACCGAAAAACCATCGCTGGCTATCGGCCCTATATCTGAGTTGAGCGCAAAGTGGATCGCCGTTTGCTGCGCTGCAGAAATTGTATTAAAATTGGCAGGCAGATCCTCGAGTCCTGTACCCGTATAAGAATAAGCGGCGGAACTCAAAGAAAACGAATAGTAAATCGTGGCATCAGCCCATGCGACGTTGGTCAAAACCCCATCAATAAACTGACTGCCAGTTGCAGTTACTAACTTGGTCGAATTCCCCGTTCCACTCATATCCGTTTCTCCTCTACCTCAACCAGTTTTGCATCTGCACGCAAATCTTAATCACTTTCACAACCGCAGCCCAACTCCCGCAAATGCTGCCAGGCCTTCTCCGCCAGCGGATGGTCGGGATGCCTTCGGATAAACAACTCCCATGCCGCAAAGCTGTTGACCAGCATCGCGGCGTCAAACTCTTCCTGAATGGCGATATTGCCATCGCGTGCCACGTTTCCGCTTGCTGAAACTTTCAAGATAGCCTCCTTCACCTGCGGCATCGGGAGAACAGCATTCTGGCTGCAAATCCCGTCATATTGTACCAGACAGGCCGGAGTTGCGCCATGTTTCAGTATCTCGCCGCTGGCCAGGCGAAATTGCGGGCAGGTCACACCCGGACCGATATAGGTGCCGGCGACGGTTTCAAGGGCAGGTTTCATCGTTGTAGCGGTCACACCTCCAAGTGCCAGCATCAGCACAAGAATAATCAGCGTAGCAAATGTCGCCAGAAAAGATTTGGACATCGCTGTCACCCTCCTTCGCACTCTGAACAAAAGTAAAGCTCCAAACGTCACTACAATACTTTCGGCGTCAATCCCTATCGTTATTTCGCACCTTGCATATTCCCCTGAAATTCTTAATAATGAACAGAAATAAAGTAAACTCTGGTGACAGCAAAAACATATCCTCGTCCCCACCTGTACCGTCTGCTCGGTTTACTCCCATGACTGCCCGCCCACTTGCGCGATGCTAAAAACTACTCGGGCCAATATCACACCATCTGCTCGCTGACTGCTTCGGTGGGCTATCTGGCGGGCACCGGCAAACTGACCGGCCCAAACGAAACCGAAAGAACCCCATCTGCTTCAGCCGACATCTCTATAAGGTGTATAATCCGGTCGAGCGATTCTTCAGCAAGGTCAAACATTTCCGCCACATCGCCGCCCGATATGACAAACTTGCCGAAAACCACATGGCCATGATAAAATTCGACTCAATGCGTATCTGGCTCAAATTTTGTGAGTATACATCCCAAGTAAGGATTTCTGTCTTTTGTTATATTTCAGGTGATTTTAGTAATTGATTATTCAGGGGTGCTCAGCTATTCGTGAGCGCCTTTTTCGAGTTGCACCGCGGGGAGAGATATATTGTCTGGCACACTTCTGGATTCCATCGACTGGGGGACGCAAGTCACCCCAACGGGTAACATGATAAATGTCTATTTCGCTGCAAACGGCGAAACGTTTGATGGTGAAACCTCGAAGGGCTGGTCAAATTACGAAAAACAGCAGGCCATGGAAGCCTTTGGCGTTTTTGAAAATGTCATAGATATCACTTTCAACGTTGTCACCAATCAAGCGAATGCAGATTTCAAACTGGTAACCACCAAGAATGTCGGCTGGTTGGGTTATTTCAACCCGCCGGGAACACTGAACGAGGGCGTTGGTGTGTTCAATAAGGATGGCGCGGGCTGGAATAATAATGGCGGGCTGGAACAGGGGGGGTATGGTTTTATCACCCTCATCCATGAATTTGGCCACGCCATGGGATTGGCCCACCCCCACGACACAGGTGGCAGTTCACCAAAAATGCACGGGGTGACCAGCGCCTTTAATGATTATGGGAACTTCGGCCTCAATCAAGGCGTGTTCACCACCATGACATATAATGATGGCTGGGCAACCGGGCCGGACGGCACCACGTCCAGCAACAAATTTGGCTGGCAGGGCTCACTGATGGCGTTGGACATTGCCCTTTTACAGCAGAAATACGGGGCAAACACCAGCTTCATGGCTGGTGACAACACCTATAAGCTTCCCAAAAAGAACAAGGACGGCACCTTCTACTCGGCGCTGTGGGACACCGGGGGCACCGACACGATTTCCAACATGGGTTCTTCCAGGGATGCAGTGATCGACCTCAGGGCGGCAACGCTGAATTATGAAAAGGGCGGTGGCGGATACGTCTCCTATGCCGAGGGTATTTATGGCGGTTTCACCATCGCCAACGGTGTGGTGATTGAGAATGCCATCGGAGGTTCGGGAGACGACAGGCTTACTGGCAACGGCCAGGACAATGTGCTCAGGGGCAAAAAAGGCAATGACAAGCTGGTGGGCAAAAAAGGCGATGACAAGCTGGTGGGCAGTGGTGGCAGCGACAAGCTCGTTGGCGGCAGTGGAGATGACGAGCTGGTGGGCAGTGGTGGCAAAGATAAGTTCGTGTTCAAAAACAGTTTTGGCCAGGACAGGATCCGGGACTTTCAAAACAACAAGGATACCATTCTGCTTGATGATAATCTGTGGAACGGAAACAAGTCTGTAAACAAGGTGCTTAATCAGTTCGGCTACAAGAGTGGTAATGACTTTGTGCTGGATTTCGGGAATGGCGATATCCTGACCATTCTTGACACGACAAAGTCAGAGCTCAAAAACGATATTGATATCGTTTAGGGGCTGGCAAATTTAAGGGTGTAAATTTTTGTGTTTTACCCGAAAATCACCGACCGGCCAGCTCACAGATTATGAGGCCTTTTTAAGGGTTTGGGCTGTAATCTGGTAATGACAGCAAACACAGAACCGTCGGCTTGCACCTTGTTGCATGAGGCGGAATTGCCACATTTTTCGTGCAATTGGTGCGGGATGCTCTACCCGCAGCTAAAATCTTTCTTTCGACATGTTCTTGCGGGATCGGCTTGCTTTACTTGCTATTGTAAAGGAAAGAATTATGCGTTTCATCCCGTTTACCGTTTTACTCATCGTCACTCTCATTTCCACTCCAGCGCACGCCCAACTGGCCGGGCAGGATTTGCCGAATCTGAACGACTTGCGCGAGGTCTTTGGCGATGTTGCTTCTGGAGCGACTGAGGTTGAAGAAATACGCCAGGATGGCGGCCTTCTGGGCAGCGGCATAGAGGTTCCCGACACCGGCGCTCGCGGAAATATGGCCAAAGCACTTGGGGATTTGATTGGCCAGGAAGTAAACAATTTCGAGCTTTCAGAAGTTCTGGAAAAGGCTTTCATTGAAGCATCCCTGGCCGTGGAAGATGCCCTGCCGGAACTAGGCTTTCAAAAACGCGACTATGGTGTCGGTTTTGCGCTGTTTTTCATCCTGAGCTGGGAAATGGCGAATGAAACAACGCTTGAAGTGGAAGCCTCAAAGGTGGCCGGGGGGAATATTGTCAGAACTATTCAGGCTGCTGGTGCCGGACAGGACGTGGCACCTGAAGAGCTCGATGCCGGATATGATTTGTTCCTGACCATCCCTGTTGCTTTGCTTGCTCTGGTGCAGGCCTATGAAGCAGAAGGACGAATGACAGAAGCGGCACAAATGCGCAAGATTGCAGCAGATGCGTTTGTGCAGATCGTCGGGTTGTCGCCCTATGACATCGACATCACCGACGCTGGCGAAATCATCGGATATTGAGCAAGTCCATTTACAGGCAGCGCAGGCAAATCATGAAAAGGCAATCAAATATCATAGGGCTGTTTCTTGCTGCGACACTGCTTTTGAGCACAGCGGGAACTGTTTGGGGAATGGAACTGCCAGAAGGCTGGACAAGCGTGATGCGTGATGACGTTCTGGTTGTCACTCGTTCTTATCCCGAGGGTGAAATGACAATTCACCTTTCCCCCTGGCAGATTCCCAACAGTACAGACGTCAAGGACTGGCTCGAGGCACGAACCACCGCCCCGAGCAAGTTCATCCCGGTTATCAACGCGGAGCGTGAAGTCCTGCCCAGCAATATAGACAATGCCTATTATATTTTACGTGACCTGCGCCCACTGCGTGGCAGACAGAGAAATTCTTTGCTGCTGGCTTGTGGAATGAGCGGGCAAGTCCGCCTGGTGGACGCATTTGGCACCAGCTCACTTTTTAGTGGTGACAACCCGGCTATACTGGCTGATGCGGCACAGATAGCAAAAATCGCCTGTGCTGCCCCCCCTGAACCCTTGCAGCGCCTCACAACACGACCGGACTTCGAGCGACCCCCTGCCCTGCCCGGGTTGGGGGGTGTCTGGTATC
>JALSII010000016.1 GCA_026981645.1 Hyphomicrobiales bacterium
CCGCTGACATCGGCCTGCTTCATGCGCTCAAGAACGCCGTTAAGGTCGCCCGCGAGCGCCTCAAAGTCCAGATGGCAATGGCTGTCAATCAGCATCAGGAGGCCGCCTCTTGTGAGTCCTTTTCGACAAAACGGGGAAAGACGCCCTGCGGCGCGGGCAGTTCTGTGCCCGGCGTCAATCGCCCGGTTTGCCCGAGCATGTCAAAGGTGCGTCGACTCTCTTGGATACCAAGCAGGTCCAGCAGCCTGGCGGCAGAGTGAGGCATTACCGGCTGGGCCAGAATGGCCACCTGGCGGATGACTTCAGCGGTGACGTAAAGCACTGTGCCCATACGTGCCATATCGGTTTTGCGCAAGGCCCAGGGCTCCTCCCCGGCAAAATAGCGGTTGGCATCGGCTACCACCTGCCAGACAAGGGCCAGCATCTTGTGCAGGGCCTGAACATCCACTGCGGCGCGAACCTCGGGCAACAGCGCATCGGCAGCAGCAAGTATTTTCCTGTCAGTATCAGAAAAATCTCCCGGAGACGGCACCAGTCCTTCGCAATGTTTGGCGACCATGGAAAGCGAACGCTGGGCCAGATTGCCCAAATCATTGGCCAGGTCCGCATTGATGCGGTTGATGATAGCTTCTTTGCTGTAGGAGCCGTCCTGACCAAAGGGCACCTCCCGCAGGCAGAAATACCGCACTGCGTCCGCCCCGAATTTTTCAACCAGTGCAAAGGGTTCAACCACATTGCCCACCGATTTGGACATTTTTTCCCCACGGCTGAGCAAAAATCCATGGGCGAATACGCGTTTTGGCAACGCAATCCCGGCACTGAGCAGAAATGCAGGCCAGTAAACAGCGTGAAAACGCACAATGTCCTTGCCAATCATGTGCACATCGGCAGGCCAGAAATGCCAGCGTTCGGCGTTTTCGTCGGGAAAACCGGCGGCGGTGATATAATTGGTCAGGGCGTCGACCCAGACATACATGACATGGTTCTCGTCGCCGGGCACCTTCACGCCCCAATCAAAGTTGGTGCGCGAGATGGAAATATCCCTCAGGCCCGATTTGATGAAGCTCTTCACCTCGTTGCGCCGCTCCGGGGGGGCTATGAAATCGGGGTTGGCTTCAATATGGGCCAGCAGCTTGTCGTCATAGGCGCTCAGGCGGAAAAAATAACTCTTTTCCTCAACCCATTCGACAGGAGAGCCAAGGGGCTCACGCCTGATGCCATCCTCGCCCAGCGTAGTTTCCTTCTCATCGAAATAGGCTTCCTGACGCACCGAATACCAGCCCGAATAGGTATCAAGATAGATATCGCCATTGGCAGCCATGCGTCTCCATATTTCCTGCGAAGAGGCGTGATGGCGCGGCTCGGTGGTGCGGATGAAATCATCGTAGGAAATATTCAGGGCTGACCACAGGTTGCGGAACACTTCAACGTTGCGGGTGGCCAGCTCCAGTGCGCTGATACCCTCTTTCTGGGCGGTTTGCGCCATCTTCTGGCCATGCTCGTCGGTGCCAGTCAGAAACAGCACTTCCCGCCCGTCAAGGCGGTGAAAACGCGCAATGGTATCACAGGCCAGTGCTGTATAGGCATGTCCGATGTGGGGGACGCCATTGGGATAGAAAATCGGTGTTGTGATATAAAACGGAGGTTTTTTTGAAATGTTCTCATTCATGGGCGGGTAAGGGGCTATTCCAGATTGGCAGGCATTGCGGATGCTTGCGTTTTTTGAGCATGTGATTTGATAGCATCGAGCAGGGAAAGCAAGGTCTGACGGGCATCAAGATTAAAGGTGTCCGCATCATCAAACAATGAATTTGCCTTTTCCCACAATAGATTCGCCGATGCAAGGCGCAACTGTTCCCCTTGCGAACGCCCCTCACCTGGCATCAAAGCCTCACGGTTTTCTGTGGCAATCCAGTCAAGAAGCATCTCGCGGGCAAATCCGGCCTGCATGGCATTTTTCTGGGTACTGAGGGTTTCGGCAATCTTCATAGTTTCAAAAACGGAACTGTCAGCGGGAGATTGCAGCCAGTTGGCAAGCCTTTGCAACACCTCGTTATCAACCATTAAAAGAGCTTCAAAGGCTCGTCGCGGCCTGCCTGCGGCCAATGCCAGCGCCTGCTGCACCTGCTCCACCGTGGCATCTGTTTTGTTGAGTATTTGTGCGATTTCAGTTTCAGCGAGCGGACGAAGGGCATGGGCCTGGCAGCGGGAGCGGATAGTTGGCAGTAACCGTCCGGCCCTGTGGGATATGAGAATGAAATGGGTGTCGGCGGGCGGCTCTTCAAGCATTTTGAGCAAAGCGTTGGCCGAGGAGGCGTTACAATCATCAATAGCATCGACAATACAGATACGGCTGCCTGCCCGTCCCCTGGTCTGTTGCAGTTTGTGAACCAGGTCGCGTACATCTTCCACGCGTATACTGGTGAAAAACGCCTTGGAATCTTTGGGTTTCTTGCGAAGCACAAATATGTTCGGGTGCACACCGCCCCCGACCTGCTCTGCAATGCGGTGCGCTTCCTCGTCGCTGGTTTTCTCAAGTATGTAGCGCACAAGGGCAAAACCAAGAGTTGCTTTGCCAACGCCCCGAGGGCCATGCAATAAAATTCCACCCGGCAAACGACCACGGTCAGCCTGGTTTGTCAGTCGGGAAAACACTTCCGCGTGCCCAACCAGCGCGGTGTGTTCTTCAGGTGCCTTGACCCCCTCAATCGCATCGACTTCGCGGGCAAGCTCTGCAACGCTCACGCAATGGCCTCAACCAGAAGTTCGGGGAAGCGCCCAGTGACAATATTCCATACCTCCTCGGCGACCTCGTGTTCGTCGCCGGAAGCGGAAATGATCACGCAGCGCGCCGGGTTGTTCTCAGCAATTTCAAGAAACGCCTCGCGCAGTTTTTTATGCCAGTCGAGGTCCTCTTTTTCGAAACGGTCGGTTGTTGCCGGGATACCATCCTGGTCAGCTCTCTGGGCCACCCGCTGGAAGGCATTTTCCGGCTCCATGTCCATGATGATGGTCAATTCGGGGTTGTGCCCGTTCAGCGCCAGCTCTTCCAGAGCATTAATCAGTGAAGGTTCAACTCCCCCGGTCAACCCCTGATAGGCACGGGTTGAATCATGGAAACGGTCCGAGATGACCCATCGGCCACTTTCAAGATTGGGCGCAATAAGCTGGTTTACATGATCGAGCCGGGCCGCAGCGAACAAAACCGCTTCTGCACCTGCCCCCCAGGGTTCGGAATGCCCCTGGAGGATGAAGGAGCGAATGGCTTCGGCCTTGGGCGTGCCACCGGGCTCGCGGGTTTGCACGGCCGCAATGCCGCAATGGCCCAGCCGTCTGAGCAGGTGTCTGACCTGGGTGGATTTACCCACACCCTCCCCGCCTTCGAAGGTCAGAAATCTGGCTGCGGCTGCCGGGTTGTTCTTGGGCATTTCACTGACGACTTTCACTGCTTGCTCACAACCAGCCCAATGCCAGTTCTTTCAGTGCGTCAATGGCTTGGCGCATTAAATCACCTTCTTCAACAGTTTCCGCCGCATAAAGCGGCGCCGACTGGATGAGCTGGTCGTTACAATAAACCCTAAGTTCGGCAATTTTATCACCGGCCAGAACCGGCGGGCGAATGGGCGCCTGATAGACAATGTTGGCGGAAAGACATCTGCGCGCGCCCCGTGGCAGGTAGAGATAAAGTTCTCCTTCCGCCTCAAGGGCGACACTGGGTTGTGCGCCACCGTAAATATTGGCATAACCCACTACGCTGCTTTGGGTGAATGCGGGAACCTGCTCAAAGGCGCGGCTTCCCCAGGTGATGAGTTTGCGCGCCTCTTCTGCGCGTTCGCGCAAGGTGTCAAATCCATGCAAAACCGCAATCAGGCGGCGTCCCCCTTCTGTGGTTGAAATGACAATGCCATAGCCGGCAGCTTCGGTGTGCCCGGTTTTCAGCCCATCCACCCCGATGCCATCGTCGAGCAGAACATTGCGGTTGCTCTGCCTGATGCCGTTCCACAAAAAGTCCGGCTCCGAGAATATGGGATAATATTCGGGATAATTATTGATGAGATAGCGGGCAAGAAGCGCCAGATCGCGTGCTGTGGTGCGCAAATCGGGGTCCGGCAGACCGGTGGAATTTGTGAAGTTGGAATTGGTCAGTCCGATTTCATCGGCCATTTCATTCATGACCAGGGCAAAGGTCTGCTCACTGCCCGCAATACCCTCAGCCAGAGCGATGGAAGCGTCATTGCCCGATTGAATAATGACAGAGCGGATGAGGTCGGCTACCGGCACCTTGGAGCCGAGTTCAGCGAACATGGTCGAGCCACCTGAAGCCGCCCCCCCTTCACGCCAGGCGAATTCAGAAATAAAAAATTCATCATCCAGAGATATGCGGCCTGTTCTGAGTTGGTCAAAGACCACCGCCAGCGTCATCAGCTTGGCCATGCTGGCTGGCTCCAAAGGCAGGTCGGCATCTTTCTGGAACAGAACAGTGCCTGACTCATGATCCATCAGGATGGCAAATTTTGCCTTGGTCGCAAAATCCAATTGCGCACTGACCGGCACCAAAGACGTTGCCCAAAACCCCGCCGCAAAAAATATAGCCATAATTATGCGCATCGCGGCTGTTACCCCTCCCTGGAGAACAGTTCAAACAAGAAACCGGATTTTGCCACAGGCAAGCGGGCAGTCAACACAAACAATAACTCAAATCAATATTGCGGCTGATTATAGGCGGCAATGTGTTCGAGACCAAGCTCCCGGCCCAGGTTTGCCACATCTGAAACAGAAACGCCCGGTTTGAGGAAGCTCAGGGTGAGCGAAGTTGCGCTTATACCCTGTTCCTGAATGCGTTTTTGCTCAACAGCGCCCAGAAATGCAAAGTTTCGGGCAATCTCGTTGGCAAGGGCGGCCTGGGCAAAGGTTCCAAGGGCGATATCCACATCAAGACCTGTCGCCTCGACTCCGGCGCGCCAGGTCTCAAGCTCACTGGTTTGCAGGGCAACAGCTGCGGCAGCGGCATGGGCATCGCTTATGATTGCCTCCCCCTGTTGGGCGCCCGCATAGGAAAACAGCGAAGCAAACGCTCCGAGCAAGCCTCCGGCTTCGCGGCTTATGATTGAAGGAGTGCCCCGTCCTCTGGCCTCAGGGCTTTGAGGGGGAACCGGCCCATCGGGCACGTTGATTTGGGCAACCAGATAATTTGTGTCGTCACCATCGACCGGAGCCTGGCCTATATAGGTCACTCTCACGCGGGCGGTTCCGGCATTGATGAAACCCAAAACTTCGGCGGAGCGTCTGGAGAGGTCAATAAGCCGGTTGTTGGCGAATGGTCCGCGATCGTTAACCCGAACGGTTATGGAGCGCCCGTTGGAAAGGTTCTGAACGCGCACATAAGAAGGCAGTGGCAGGGTTGGGTGCGCTGCGGAGAGAGCAAACTGGTCGAAGATTTCACCGTTTGCGGTCAGGCGGCCGTGAAAGTTGGGGCCGTACCAGGAGGCGGTGCCTGTCTGGTCGTAATTGTTGTCGACTGCAGGCCGATACCATTTTCCGGCAATCCGGTAGGGCCGGCCCACCATATAGCGCCCTCCCCCCTTGGGTACGCTGGCCGATGAGGTCAATCGGGGCGAAGCAGCAACACCAAATGCCGAAGAGGAAAACTTGGTTGTATTATTGATGTATGAAGGGCTGGAATTTGAACAGGCCGCCAACACCAAAACGGCACCGGCAGTGACCAGATTTCTGAACAGGCTCTTCGCGGTAAGCTTCATAAAACTCTACTCGGTTACAAAAATTGCGCGTGCCAAAAAAACTGGGCCGGAGCTTTCACATTAAATTCTATGCGAATTGTCAACAAAGGGGGAGCAAGGCATGCCGGCATGGTTGAGCCGAAGTTAATGACACTGCCAGACTGGCAAAGGCCGTTGAAGTTTTTTGGACAAAGTGGAGCTTCTGGTGATGGCCACCACCAGCTTGCGCGCTTCCGTATGATGATATAAAGAAATCTTTATATGTTTGCAGGCACACTGGGTTGTAGCAACCACACATGAGAGTACGCTCAATGTCAAAACTTCTGGAAATGCTGGAAAAACGCCCGGTGCTGCTGGCGGACGGTGCTACTGGCACCAACCTGTTTGACAAGGGGCTTGAGTCGGGCATGGCGCCCGAAATCTGGAATCTGGAGCTTGCGGAACACATCCGCGAACTTCATCAGTCCTTTGTTGATGCCGGTTCTGATTTGCTGGTAACCAACTCATTCGGGGGTTCGGCCCGGCGTTTGCATTTGCATGATCTGCACACCCGCGTGCACGAGATTAACGCCCGCGCGGCAGAAATTGCAGCGGAAATTGTGGCCAAATCCGGGCGGGACATGGTGGTTGCGGGCTCGGTCGGTCCCACCGGAGACCTGTTCGCGCCTCTTGGAGAAATCACTTACCAACAGGCGGTTGAGGTTTTTATCGAGCAAATCGGGGGCCTCAAAGATGGTGGTGCCGATGTTGCTTGGATTGAAACCATGTCGGCGCCGGAAGAAATCGAGGCCGCTATCGAAGCGGCGAACGAAGTTGGCCTGCCCTATACCGTGACAGTGAGCTTTGACACAGCCGGTCGCTCAATGATGGGGTTGGCGCCGGACACTTTTGCCACCTCGATGCTTTCAAAATCCCCTGCCCCTACAGCTATCGGCTCCAACTGTGGGGTCGGCGCTTCGGATCTGCTGTTTGCCCTGCTTGATGTGGTGAAGAATGCCGGAGATCTGCCGGTTATTGCCAAAGCCAATGCCGGTGTACCTCAGGTCAAGGGCGACAGCGTTCATTATTCGGGCACGCCCGGGCTTATGGAAGACTATGCCCGCCTTGCTGTTGATGTGGGGGCGCGCATCATCGGGGGGTGTTGCGGAAATACGCCCGAACATGTGGCACGCATGCGCAAAGCCCTCGACACGCACAAGAGGGGCGCAACGCCCAGCCGCATGGAACTGGAAGAAGTACTTGGAGCACTGGTTGCGCCTCCAGCAACAGTTTCAAAAGAACAAAGCGGGCGACGCCGACGGCGTAAACCCTGAGGCAGGCAAAATATGTTGTTCAATGTTTTCTGATAGCCTGAGTATTCGAAATATATTCAGGGGCGGAGTAAAGCCATATGTCTGACGATGAAATTATCCTTTCTGAACTGAGCGACGAAGAGCTTTCAGAGCAGATGCAGGACGACCTCTATGACGGCATGAAGGAAGAAATCGAAGAAGGCGTCAACATCCTGCTCTCCCGCAACTGGGCCCCTTACGACATTCTGACCAAAGTCCTGGTCCAAGGCATGCAGGTAGTGGGGGACGACTTTCGCGATGGCATTTTATTCGTACCCGAAGTTCTGCTCGCTGCCAACGCTATGAAGGCGGGCATGTTTATCCTTCGCCCCCTGCTGGTTGAAACCGGGGCTCCAAAAATGGGAAAAATGGTGGTGGGAACAGTCAAGGGTGACATTCACGACATCGGCAAAAATCTGGTGGGCATGATGATGGAAGGGGCGGGCTTTGAGGTTATCGACCTTGGCATCAACACCGATGTGGACCAGTTTCTGGCCGCCATCGAGGAGCACAAACCCGACATTCTTGGCATGTCGGCGCTGCTGACCACCACCATGACCTATATGAAAGTGGTCATCGAGACCCTCAAGGAAAAAGGCATCCGTGACCAGATGATTGTGCTGGTCGGCGGTGCACCTCTAAACGAGGAGTTCGGTGAGGCAATCGGGGCTGACGCCTATTGCCGGGACGCGGCGGTGGCGGTTGATACCGCCAAGCGCCTGATTACCCAGCGGAGCGCCTGAGTGGAACAGCTGGGTGCCATATCCGGGACATCTCCCGACAAAAAACCAAGCCGGCTTGGCATTGTCGCCTGCGGTGCGCTGGCGCGCGAAATCGGGATGATTGTAAAAGCCAATAAGTTTGAGCACATAAAGGTGCGTTACCTGCCCGCCAAGCTGCATAACTCGCCTCGAGAAATCCCCGATGCGGTAGGGGGGGCATTGAGCGAACTCACTTTGGAATGTGAACAGCTTTTTGTTGCCTACGGGGATTGCGGCACAGCCGGAAAACTTGATGTACTACTTGAGCAGTTTGGCGTAACGCGTTTGGAAGGCGCGCATTGCTATGCGTTTTATGCGGGTTTACAGGAGTTCGAAGCGCTGCATGAGGCCGAGCCGGGTACCTTCTATGTGACCGACTATCTGGCCCGTCAATTCGATACGCTGGTTTACAAACCGCTGGGACTGGACCGTCACCCGGAACTGCTGGAGGCCTATTTCGGCAATTATACGCGCCTGCTCTATCTGGCCCAGAGTGACGATGCAGGACTGGAGGCAAAAGCGCGCGACGCTGCAAAACGTCTCGGCCTCCGGTTTGAGCGCATCAATACCGGTTTTGGCGAACTGGAAACCGGCATCAGGGCTGCGGCGTTAGAAGAGGTGGCGCTGTGATTGAAGCAACTGTCATCTATTGGCGTGATATCCCCACCCAGATTGTTCTTGGCCGCGGGCGCAAGGCCATCAAACACCAGTTGAGCAACCGCTTTATGGTGGCGGTCGACAAGGCGGCGATGAATGCGGGGGCCAGTGACACCGATTCCTATCTTGAGTGCTGGCGCAAGGTGTCCCGCTCCGTTCAGGGCGCAGATGACAAACAGGCTGTTGCCGTACTGGCGGCGGAACTTGAAGAGCAATATCCGACCTCCCGGCTGGCCAAACTGGCCCGCCAGGGGGGAACAGAACAAGACAAGGCGAACCCAAGCACATGACACGCACCATTCTTTCCTCCCCCACCAAAGAAGTCATTATCGGCTTTGACCAGCCGTTCTGCGTTATCGGCGAACGCATCAACCCCACTGGACGCAAGCTGCTGGCGGCGGAAATGAAGGAAGGCAATTATTCCCGCGTTGAGGCCGACGCGCTGGCCCAGGTTGCAGCGGGTGCCATGGTTCTGGACGTCAACGCGGGTATTCCCCTGGCCGATGAGCCGAAAATCCTTGCCGACTGCATCAGGCTGGTACAGTCAATCACCGATGTGCCCATATCCATCGACAGTTCCATTATCGATGCGCTGGAGGCCGGGCTTGAGGTCTATGAGGGCAAGGCGCTGGTCAATTCGGTGACCGGGGAAGACGAAAGTCTGGAGCGGGTGCTGCCGCTGGTCAAAAAACACGGGGCTGCAGTGGTTGCCATCTCCAACGATGAAACCGGCATCTCCACCGACCCCGACGTGCGCTATGCAGTGGCCAAAAAAATTGTCGAGCGGGCTATGGATTATGGCATTCCACAAGGAGACGTGGTTGTTGACCCGCTGGTCATGCCGGTTGGCGCCATGAACGATGCGGGCACCCAGGTTTTTACGCTGGTCCGACGCCTGCGCGAAGAGTTGCAGGTCAATACCACCTGCGGGGCTTCCAATGTGGGTTTTGGCGTACCCAATCGCCATGTGCTGACCGGGCATTTCATTTCCATGGCCGCAGGCATGGGCATGACTTCAGCCATCATGAACCCGCTGCATGCCGAGCAGATGGTGGCGGTACAGGCGGCCAATGTGCTGAACGGGCACGACCCCGATTGCGCCAATTGGCTGACTGCCAACCGCCCCCCTGCCCCCGAAGGCGAGCAAAGCGGGCGGCGGCGCGGTGGACGGCGCAGGCGCACCTGAGTGCTGCCAGCAAAAGGTACAGCCCGTCGGCGTGAGACAATACAGCCCGTCGGCATGAGACAATAAGGCACCGGTTTTATGGTTTGGCAGCGCAAAAACAAAAAAGAGAAATTTGATAGTGACAGACGCCGAAACCTCTAAAAAACTGGCAAAAGTGGTGTTTCAGCCTTCGGGCAGAAGTGGAAAGTTTATCCTTGGTACGCCGGTGCTCGAGGCGGCGCGTGAACTGGGGGTGCCCATTGAAAGCGTGTGCGGGGGGCGCGGCATTTGCGGACGCTGCCAGGTCAGTGTTGCCGAGGGGAATTTTGCCAAATTCGGGGTGAGCAGCAGCGCACAAAATCTCAGTGAACGCGGCCCCATCGAACAGCGCTATGACGAAAAACGCGGTCTTGCAAAAGACCGGCGGCTGTCCTGCTCGACCCGCATCGAGGGCGATTTGGTCATCGACGTGCCAGCCGCATCGATTGTGGCCGGGCAGACCATCCGCAAGGACGGTTCAACCACCGGCATGAAACGCAATCCGGCGCTCAGGCTCTGCTATGTGGAACTGAGTGTGCCTGACCTTACTACTCCGGTGGGTGATGCCGACCGTCTGGTTCAAGCAATTCACGAGAGCTTTGGGATTGCAGACACTATAGTCCCCTTTCCGCTGATTTCCGAGGTGCAGTCAGTGCTTGAAAAGGCTAAATTCAAAGCCACTGCTTGTGTCGATATTTCGGGCGTACGGCCCGAGCTGGTAGCTGTTTTCCCCGGCTACACCGAGGAACTCAGCGGCATTGCCGTGGATATTGGCTCAACCACGGTCGCCGCCCACCTGGTCAATTTGATGAGTGGTGAAATTCTGGCGAGCGCCGGGCGCGCCAATCCACAAATCCGCTTCGGCGAAGACCTGATGAGCCGGGTTTCCTATGTGATGATGAACGAAGGCGGGCGTGAAGCACTGACCCAAGCCATTCGCGGGTGTGTCAACGAACTGACCGAGGAATTGCTGGAAAAAACCGGGCTGAACCGCCCCCACCTGCTCGAAGCGGTGTTTGTTGCCAATCCGGTGATGCAGCACCTGTTTTTGGGACTCGACCCTACCCCACTGGGACAGGCTCCGTTCAATCCGGCCATATCACGCGCGGTGCGCTGCGAGGCGGCGGAACTTGAACTTAACCTGGGTGCAGGCGCAAAAAGCTATTTTCTGCCCATTATTGCCGGGCATGTAGGGGCCGACGCCGCCGCTGTCATTCTCTCTGAACAGCCGCAGAAATCCGGGAAGCCGGTGCTGATTGTCGATGTGGGCACCAATGCTGAAATCATGCTCTGGGATGGTGAGACATTGTTCGCCGCCTCCTCCCCCACCGGCCCGGCGCTGGAGGGAGCCGAAATCTCCTCGGGCCAGCGTGCTGCCCCCGGTGCCATTGAGCGTATCCGCATCAACAAACAAACGCTGGAACCAAGATTCAGGATTATCGGTACACAAGTATGGTCGGATGAGCCCGAGTTTACCGAGGCGTCCAAGGCCACCGGCGTTACCGGCATTTGCGGCTCCGGTATTATTGAAATTGTCGGTGAAATGCTGCTGGCGGGCATTCTCTCCCCGGAGGGCATCATTCGCGGGCCGAATACCGCCGCCGAAGAAAAGCGCCTGGTCGCCAATGGGCGCACATTCTCTTATGTGGTGTGGCAGCAAGCCCCATCCCTGATGATTACCCAGAACGATATCCGTGCCATTCAGTTGGCCAAATCGGCGCTTTATGCAGGGGTGAAACTGCTGCTCGACAAAACCAATCTGAGGGGCGTCACCGACATAAGGCTGGCGGGGGCTTTTGGCTCATATATTGACCCGCAATATGCTCTTCTGCTGGGTCTGGTACCCGATTGCGAAACAAGTCAGGTACGCGGTATTGGCAACGCCGCCGGTCAGGGGGCGCTCAAAGCGCTGCTGGATATGGATGCGCGCACGGAAATTGAAGAACAGGTCCTCAATATCAAGAAAATCGAAACCGCGCTCGAACCGGAATTCCAGAGTCATTTCGTCAGAGCCATGGGCCTGCCCAATTCAGTGGATGGGTTTGAAAAAACTCGAAAACACTTCGGAATGAAGCCGCTGGTGTTGGATGCCAATTCGGGTGTAAAAAAACGCCGGGGCCGCCGCCGCCGTGATTAAGTCCGTTCTGTACTGATTGCTATTTCCGCCTTGCCCAAAGCGTCACAGATGGCCCGGGCGATGGTGAGCGCCGCTTCATTGTCCCCGTGCAGGCAGATGGACGTTGCGTTGCTTGCCAGCGTTTTTCCTTCAATAGAAGTGATTTTTTTATCTCGGGCGATGCCCAGAGCCTGAGCCACAGCCTGTGCAGGTTCCGAAAGAACCGCTCCCGGCAGCGCGCGCGATACCAAAAGACCGTCGGCATCATAGGCACGGTCGGCAAAGGCCTCGGGGATGGTTTTTAGCCCCAGGTCATTGGCCGCTTTGAGTTGCCTGCTTCCGTCCAGCGCCAGAATGGCCAGTGACGGGTTGAAGCTCTTGACTGCACCAAAAAGAGCATGCGCCAGCGCATAATCCTCGGAGGCCCAATTGTAGAGCGCCCCGTGCAGTTTGACATAGGAAATGGGCTGCCTGACATTTTCTGCGATTGCGGTTATGCTTTGAAGTTGCGCAACGACCTGCGCGGCAATGGTTTCTGGTGGCAGGTCAAGGCGTTTTCGGCCAAAATTCTCCGGGTCGACAAAACCGGGGTGAGCCCCGGTTCTGACCCCGGCCTTTTTGGCACCAAGCAATGTGCGCTCCATGATTTCGGCGCTGCCCGCATAGCTACCACAGGCCACCGAAGCGCTGGAAACAATCCCCAATAGCTGTTCGTCAAAGGCCGCACCTTCGCCCAGATCAGCGTTGAGGTCGATTGAAATCATCCCTTGAACGCCTGCTTCAAAATCGCATGGGCATGGTCTACTGTAACAGAGGTGAACTGCACCTGAGTGCCCGCCACCAACTGGGCAAATCGATCCAGATCAGCGCTAATGATTGTGCCAATGCGCGGATAACCGCCGGTTGGCTGGTGGTCGCGCATAAGAACGATTGGCGTCCCATCTCCAAGTATCTGAATGTCCCCGGGCACAACAGCGTCTGAAACCAGTGTAAGATTTGGCCGGGTGGCAAAAACGCCCTCCGGGTCAGTCAACCGTACCCCCATCCGATCATGGCGCTGGGAAATAACAAAGTTCTTGCTGGTGAATTTCCGGCGCAGGCTGGCCGGGAAATGCCGTGCATGCAGGCCCCATATGAACCGGAGCGGTCCCTTCTGAACAGAGCCGGCAGCGGTAAGTGCAAATGTATCCGGTGAGCTTTCCATAACTGGGGCCAGCTTCACGAGGTCACCGCGCGCCAGCACCCTCCCCTCCATTCCTCCCAATCCGGCGATGGTGTTGGTGGCGCGACTGCCTAAAAGTGCGGGCACGTCTATGTCATGATCGAAACAGGCATAGGCATAGTTTCCAGCCTGCCCCGGTGTAATTTGAACAATATCATCAGTGCTCAAGCTGATCACCTGTTCCCAGGGTGCTGGCGAACCATTGATATGCAGATTGAAGGAACCACCAGTGCAGGCCATGCGAAGGGTGCCACCGCGCACAGCAAAAACCGTTTTTCCTGCCGCAATTTCAAGCCCTGTTTGTGAAAAGCAACCCAGAAGTTGCTTTGCATGCGTAAAAGAGGCTCTGTCCATCGGACCCGAAGCGGCAACGCCATGTTTAAGGGCGCCAAAACGACCAAAATCCTGAATACTGGTCAGGGGGCCGGGGTCTATGATTTCAAGCGCAATCATTGAGCAATCCGGCCAGTAAAGTGGACAATGTTGCCAGCAGCGAGTTTTGTCGGGGGGACATTGGTTGCGTTGAAATTGCGAAATTCCGTGCGTCCGATAACGTGCCAGCCCGTGGGCACAGAGGTGGCGGTGATCGCGGTTTGCCCAGCGGCAAAAATCACCGAGCCGGGCGGCACTTTGGTGTGAATTTTCTTGCGTCGCGAGATGTGCAGGGATTGCTTGTGCATGCCGCAATAGACAAATCCGGGGGCAAAGCCTGTGGCAAGAACCCGCAGCTTCGCACTGTTATGAGCTGCAACAAACTCTTCTGGCGACAACTTGCATTTAGCCGCAGCTGTCAAAAAGTCGGGGCCAAACTCGCCCCCATAGGCCACGTTTATCTCAATTGTTCGGGGCTTTGTCTCATGTTTTTCAACAGCACTATTCAGCGCCAGGGAAACATTGGCGGAAAGCTGGGAAAAACCTGTCCGCCTCTGGTCATAACGCAGGCACACGGAAACGAGGCTGGGGGTAACTTCCATAACCCCGGGTATGGAGGCGGCAGACAGGATTTGGGCAGCCAAGACAGCGCGCCTGTTGGCTTTGTCGGAAAGCGTGTCGCCAAAGCGTACCAGAAGATTGCAATCCCCCAGAGGCAACAGCAATGTCTTTGCATCAGGTTTCACGCCCTTTCCAGACTGGATTGTTTGCCCCTCCACCATTTAGCGTGTTCTCCTCTTGCCCAGTTCATTTCGATATAAGCGCCACCGGTTCATGGCAAGGCGGAAAATATGGATGGCTGGAGTTGCCTCAAGCCAAACCCGTTCAATTCAATTGTGGCTCATTGTCGTCTCTTTTGTGCCATACTCAATATCAAGGAGGCGGTGGAACCAACTAAAACACTGGAAATTCAAATACGAGTTTGCCAAGATAGCGGGGACTTGGCGGGGGTTCATCCCAGAATCGTGTGACGTAGTGAGCAGTCTTTGCCGACCCTTTGGTGTGTCGGTCGTCACAGAAAAATAATACAGGGAGGCAAAATAAAATGGGAACGGTTATTTCAAAATGGATTGTGCCGGGCGTTGTGACAGTGGTCGTGGGAACGCTGATTGCAGTTTTCTTCAGCCAGAGTATCATGGAAGAGGATTTGACCCAAAGGGCACAGGCCGAAATTGGCGCGCAGGGAGAGCAAGGCGCGGGGGAATGGGCGCTTGTTACCTTTGATGGCCGTGATGCCACCATCAGCGGTGTAACTACAGACCCCGATATGATTGATCCGCTTATCAGCCAGATAGCGGCGTTGCACGGGGTACGCTCGGTCACCTCTGAAATCATCCCCGCCCCCAGTGCCAGTCCCTATCCGTTCAGCGCACGTCTGGAAAATGGCGAAATTACCCTGAGCGGCGGTGTTCCCAGCATGAAGATGCGCGATGAACTGTTGGCAGAGAGTGACGCAAATGATGGCGGGCTCGACCTGCTTTCGGGGGTGCCCGATGGCGACTGGAAGGGCGCGACCCTGTTTGCCATCAGTCAGCTTGAGGGGCTTGAAAGCGGTGAAGCCTTGCTTGAAGATCTGTCGCTCTCCATTTCCGGCACTGCCAGAACACCCCAGTCTTTTGTGGAACTGACTGCAGTGCTGATGGGGGAACTGCCGGCAGGCGTTACCCTTGGAAATGTGACGATTGAACCGGCCATGGTGGACGATTTTACGTTTGAAGCAGCGCGCGAAAACAGTGTGACCAGCGTTTCCGGTTTTGTCTCCGATGAAGCAACCCGGGAGCGCATAGGCGAGTTGACCGGGGCGGACACAACAGGGCTTTTATTAGCCCGGGGAGCACCGGACAGTCTGCCCGGAGCGCTTGATTTTGGTTTGGCTGTGCTTTCTCATATGTCTGATGGCGAGTTGAAAATCTCCGGTGCGGGCCTATCGGTAAGGGGTGTTGCGGCCTCTCATGAAGGTTACAATGCGGCGGTGGAGCTGTTGGGCATGGGGCCCCCGGACGGCGTGGTTTTCCAGGAAATCTCTCTGGAGCCGCTGACTGAAGAAAGCTACACTTGGTCGGTTGAAAAGCTGGCTGACGGGACCCTGGACATGGAAGGCTTTATCCCTGATGCGGCGACTCGGTCGGCACTTGTAATGCGCGCGGGTGCGGATGCGATAGATAAAATGCAGGTTGCCAATGGCGCCCCGGCGACATTTTATGAGGACGCGCTGGTTGCCATATCCGCATTGAAAAACCTTGAAACAGGTATCAGTGGCTTTGACGGTGAACAATGGTTCCTGAGTGGCCAGCCGGCAGGTGCGGAAGAGGCAAAAGCTGCAACCGGGGCGCTGATTACTGCCCGGACTATGGCTGACAGGTGGAAGGTGACCCTTGCCGAGCCACCGCTGATTCCGGTTGTTCCCTACACCTGGTCGGCGCGCAAGTCGGCCGACGGGCAGATTGTGCTCAAGGGGAATGTGCCCGACGATCTGACCAGAGTTGCACTTCTGCAACGCGCCGGGATGAGAGCCGTTGACGAGATGGTCATTTCTCCTGGCGCTCCTGAGACGTTTTATGAAGATGCCCTGGTGGCGGTTTTTGCGCTCAGGGAACTGGAAAGTGGCCGTGCCGGACACGGTGCAAAAGGCTGGTACCTTTCTGGCCAGCCCCTGGACAGTGCCGCAGTGGAAGCTGCAACTGTGGCGCTGATTACCGCGCGCACACCATCATCGAAGTGGAACGTTGACCTTGCCAAGCCTCTTGAAGCTGAAGAACCAGTGGAGATGGTTGAGGAGGCTGCCAGTGATACTGCGGTTGAAACAATTGCCGATACGGCAAGCGCTTCATTTGCCGCTGAGTTGAGTGAAGGCGCTCTTTTACTTTCGGGTCAGGTGCCTGATCGGGACAGCCGCAATATTCTGGGGCTTGTTTCGGGAGGTGCCAATACAACAGGTCTGCTTGAATCCTCTGCCGGCATGCCGGAAGATTTTCTTGCCAATGCGCGGGCCGGAATTGGCGCTTTGCGCCAGCTGGAAGAAGGTCGCATGAAGCTTGAGGGCGGAGAGTGGTCACTTACAGGTAAGGCAAAAAGTGAAGAAGCACGCGGAGCGGCACTCGGGTTTTTGGCGGGTGTTCAGGATTCCACACGATGGCAGGCGGATATTAGCCTGTTCAGCCCGGAGGAACTCTGCCAGAGCGAGGCTGCCGACTACTCGGGGGCAACTTCCATTGAGTTTGCCACCGGCAGTGCGCAAATCACTGCAGATACAATGCCCATTGTTCAAGAGTTGGCCGACTATTTGAACAGGTGCACAGCATTCAGTCTGAACGTCGAGGGCCATACAGACAATCAGGGTGATTTTGCCGGCAATCTCAAGCTCTCCATCGATCGTGCCGATGCGGTAATTGCTGCTCTCAGCGATATGGGGGTAGCCGAAGAGCGAATGCTCTCTGTGGGGTTTGGTGATGCCAGACCTGTTGCAACGAATGATACAGCGGAGGGACGCCAGGCCAACCGGCGCATCGTCTTCCAAGTCAAAGAGTAACAAGTACAACGGGAGGAAATTTCATGTTTGTCGATTCTGCTATCTACCTGTTCCAGAACTACTGGTTCATCCTTTTACCGGTGGCGCTCGTAGGGTTTTACGTGGGCTGGAAAAGTTGTGTGGCGGCGAATTGAAACGCCCAAGAGTGAGGAGTTAAACGAATGAATATTGCGCTTATTCTGGAAACGGCTCTCATCATGCTGGCCGCATTTCTGATCGGGGCTATTCTCGGTTATGCCATCCGCTGCATGTTTTTCAGGCCCCGGCCGGTGAGTAAACCACGACCAAGTGAAAAACTGTCTGCTGCGGCTGCGCCTGTTGCATCAGCTCCACCTATGGAGACAAAACCTGAGCCTAAACCTGAGACAAAACCTGAGCCTAAATCAGAGCCCGTTCAGGTTGAGACCGCCAAGGATACTGCAGAAGTTGAAAGCGTTGAATCTGACGCGGATGCTGCGGGCAAACCACAGGGGTTGCCAGAACCTCGGGGTGGCAGGAAAGACGACCTGAAGCGTATCAAGGGAATCGGTCCCAAAATAGAGGGTACGCTTAACGGGCTTGGCATTTATCACTTTGATCAGGTGGCTGAATGGTCCGAGGAAACGGTTGATTGGATAAATGGCTTTTTGTCGTTCAAGGGCCGGGTTCAGCGTGAAAACTGGATCGAACAGGCAAAAACCCTCGCCAGGGGTGAGGACAAAAAAAACTGAGACCGTGTGGATAAGGGCAAGGTCCCTTAGGGGCCTGACCTTGGGCAATGGAGTAGTTGTTGCTGGTTTGCCTGATGATGAAATTTGAAGGGCTGCCTGTTGGCGGCCCTTTTTGTCTGTTTTCATTTGCTGGGAGTAAAAAAATCCAGCAGGTATTTGGCATCTTCAGGTGCGATGACAAAAGCACTGCTATTAACAGCGCTCATATATCAAGGCACACCGCTTAGCTCGCGGCTCAACGCCGCGTTCGAAGCGCGCGATCGCTGCATGAGAGCTCTGATTGCGTGCGTGGTGGTAGCGCTGCCGTGAAGCACCTGTCCCATAAATTGTCCACATAACAGCAGATCATCACAAGCTGGGACCAGGACCTAATCCATATGCCACTGCAAAGGTAAAAGGAACGGAAAGCCGGTGGACTGGTCTATATCAATTTTCATTATGGGTGCCATATACTCTCCCCAACGCCCATTGACCTCGTTATCTTTCAGGAAAGAAATTGTAGCGGTAATGTCATCGGTTTCGAAATAGCCGAACAGGGTCAGCCCGTGCTTGAAAATTGAGTAATTGCGGATGCCGCTTTCACGCAACGCCTCGAGCATTTCGGGCCAGATTTCATCGTGGCGTTTTTTGTATTCGTTCTCATAGCCGGGCCGGATTTCGAGCACCCATGAATAGCTGGCCATGCTTAGACCCCCCTTTGCCATTCAAGAAAACAATCGCGCATGGCAATTGTTTCAGTCAAAACATCCTCGTGGAGCGTGTTCATATAGTCCTGATGTACATTTTCAATTGCCAGATACCCTCTGAAGCCCGCCTCGCGCAGGGTTGCAAACATGGCCGGGAAGTTCAAAGTGCCCTCAGCAAATTTGGTCTGCAAGGCACCCATTCTGGCCTGACGCAGATGCACGTGAGCGGCATGGGGGGCCAGCGGGTCAATCTCTTCCTGCCTGTAGCCCAGACAGGCGAAATGAGAATAGTCAAGTGCCAGCCTGATGCCGGTTGCCTCAATGAGCTCGGTGACAATTGCCGGGGATTCTGCAAACGAATGCACATGGGGTTCGATACAAATACTGGCCTTGAAATCCTGAGCAATACGGGCAAGTTCCAGAAGGCTCTCGGCAGAAACCGCCAGTGCATCCCGGCGCGACTGGCCCGGATTGACGATGCCGGGCAGAATAAAAACCGTGTGGATGTTTGCCGCGTCAGCGAAGGCAAGAACCTGCTCCAGGTCTTTGGCGTTTTGAGCAATTGTGCCGGGCAGCGCAAGATTACGCCCGCCGAGTCCCTCCCCGAACAGGTGGTAATAGTTGGGAATGCTGACCCCAAGCCCTGCAAGTTCAGCGGCAGCACCTTTGGGGTCGCCCAGTATTTTTTCTTTACTCAGCGCCGAACGATAGAACAGTCCCACGTCCAGTGCACCGATACCAAGCGCGTTTGAAATGGCAGCGGCTTCCTTGAGGGTGCAGGCGGGAAATGACCACGAGGTCAACGAAAGTTTCATTGGATGTGCTCCTCAATCAGGGCCAGTTGCCCTGTTTCAACTGAGCGATAGAGCCCAGCAATCGCTTCAGTGACGGCAGCGCCATTTTCAGCGTTAGAGGCATTGAGCACATCTTTTCCCGCACAAAGGGCCGCGAACACCTTCACCGGCAATTCGCCGTCATAGTCGGTTTCGCCCTGGACAAGGGGCACGATTTCGTCATCTCCATCCAACCGCCGCAGCTCAAGCCGGGCACGTTCACTGTCAAAGAAAAGCATGCCTTCAGTGCCATAGATGCGAATATCCATATGCATGCCCACTTGTTTGGGCACAGAAGCTGAGCCGGATAGAGAAATGGTGGCTCCGTTTGTGGCGCGGGCAATCGCTGCATCATAAAAATCCACCCCGGTTTTTGACAGGTTAGCCATGCAATAAATGCTCTGGAAACGCAGGCCCGAAACATAAAAAAGCCAGGCAAGTGAGTGCGACATCTGCCCCCAGGCATAGCCTCCGGCTTTTTCGGGATCAGCCCAGGTGGACGCGGGCGGACGAAACAGGTGGTCGCTGGTTTCAAGCATGGGTTCGCCCGAGAACAAGTCATCAAGCGCTGAACCCATCTGGCAGACCGCATGGCGCACCTGCCCGATGCGTCCCTCTTCAACCATCTCGGCCGCTTTTTGTGTGAAAGGCGTAAAATTCATGCCCGTTGGCACCAGCACCTCACGGCCCGCCTTTCTTGCAGCTTCAGCAATGGCATGGCCATCGGAGGCGCTGGTGGCCATGGGTTTTTCCACCAGAACATGACACCCCGCTTCAAGCGCTGCTATGGCGGGGCCGGTGTGGGCAATATGGGGAGTTGAGACCATGACCCCGTCAAGGTTCTCAGCCGCAAGCATTTTGCCAATGTCAGTATAGAGAGCGGCGATGCCAAATTTTTCGCCAACGAGCCGCAGGCGCTCGCCATCAAGGTCACACAGGGCAACGATTTCGGCGTCTTCCCCGGCCTGAATGGTGGGAATGTGGTTGAAGGTGGCCCACCAGCCAACACCGACGACACCCAGTCTTGCCTTCATTTTTTTCCTCCCGATTGCGCGATGGTGGAATTATAGACGTTTTGCATATGTTTTTCGGCCGCCTTTGCTGCCATTTCGGGGTCGCGGGCTTTGAGGGCCTGAAACAGGTTCTTGTGGTCCTGGTAACTGCGGGCAAGAACAGCGGTATTTTCCGAGGCGCGTTTTCTGAACTCCAGCCCCATGACATTCAGACTCTCACCGATACGTTTGAGGAAAGCATTGCCCGAACCAATCCAGATGGTTTTGTGGAACCTGAAATCTGAACTCCTGAAACCAATAACATCGTTGAGCAGGTTTTCCTGTTCCGCAAGGATGGTCTCCAGTTTTATCAGCGCTTCATCACTGATATTGACCGCCGCCCGACGGGCCACATCGCTCTCGATTAGGGAACGCGCATCATAGAGCTCGCGGATATTGACGTCTTCAAGGGAGAGGAAAAACTGGATAGGCCCGAGCAGCGCATCGGCGTCGAGCTTGGAAATATAGGCCCCCCCGCCCTGACGCGAGCGCACCACACCAAGGATGGACAGCCCCCGAATTGCCTCGCGTACCGAAGGCCGCGATACGGAAAGCATTTCAGCAAGTTCACGCTCGGGGGGCAATTGGTCTCCAGCCTTGAGAACACCGGATGTAACCATGTCCAGAACCCGGCGCGCAACCATTTCAGCCACGGACTCGCGCACGATAGGTTTTTCGAACTCTACTCTGGGAAACGCGGTTTTCATTGTTTGGTTCCTTGGGAGTTATGTGAATTAAACAATCGGGTCAGCTCCAGTCGTGGCAGCACGACTGAAACGATGAGAAGCAGACCGATAACGCCGGTTTGAATATGGCCGGTAACATTCATCAGGGCCATGCCGTTGCGCAGGTTCAGCACGATAAGCAACGCCAAAAGCGTGCCCACCATTGTGCCTGAACCGCCAAAAATGCTGACGCCGCCAAGCAGAACAAGCGTGATTATGTCAAGCTCGAATCCCAACGCCACATCACCGCGCACTGCCCCCACCCGCGCCGCATAGAGCAGTCCGGCAAAAGCGGCAACCAGCCCTGAGGAGATGAATATTTTCATCTTTACCGCGGCGGTGTTGACGCCTGCAAACTCTGCCACCTCGCGATTGTTGCCGATTGTATAGGTCAGGCGACCAAAAGCGGAACGATGCAGGATAATGAATGCGATTATGAAAAGCACAATGAAGGCGAAAAATGAAAAGGGAACCGGCCCGATGAGACCCTGCTGTCCCAGGGCGTCGAACCAGTCGGGAAAGCCGGTGATGCCGCGATCCTCGACCAGCACCCTCGCCAGTCCGCGAAATCCTATCAGCGTTGCCAGTGTCACCACCAGTGAAGGCAGGCCGACAATGGCGATGAAATAGCCGTTGAGCGCCCCGGCCAGCCCACCGGCAATCATGACGATGACAATGGCCATCTCGGCGGATATCCCG
Source organism: Hyphomicrobiales bacterium (assembly GCA_026981645.1). Classification (GTDB taxonomy): domain Bacteria; phylum Pseudomonadota; class Alphaproteobacteria; order Rhizobiales; family Devosiaceae; genus DROE01. The sequence continues at coordinate 21,696 of JALSII010000016.1, forward strand.
TTCTGGAACAGCCAGCCAAACAGGCAGGCAGCCAGCCCCATGATGGAACCAACTGAAAGGTCGATTTCGGCGTTGATAATGACGAAGGTCATCACCAGCGCGACGATGACCTTTTCAATGGAGAGTTGAAACAGGTTTATCTGGTTGGCGATGGTGAAATATTGCGGAATGAGTGTTGAATTCACCAGAATGATGAGGATGAGGGCAAAGGTGAGAAACGCCTCCCAACTACGCAGTTTAGCGAACAGAGACTTGGATGAGTGGGCGCTTCCGGCATTCGGGTTCGTCATGTGGCTGTTTCCCCGGTTTGTTTGGGCGTGTTCACCTCAGAGGTCTTGCCCTTCTCCTTGATTGCGGCGCGGGCCAGTTTCTTTTCCCGATTGGCACGCAGGCCAATCAGGCGGCGCATCAACACAGCGTCAGCTGTGACCGAAAGCAATATCAGGGCACCAAGAACCGCCTCGCGGGAAAACTCGCTGACAAATTCCCAGCGCACCAGTGAGGTGTCAATCAGGTCAACCAGTATCGCGCCGATGAAGGCGCCGATGACCGTGCCGGAGCCTCCAAAGATATTAACCCCCCCAAGAACGGCGGCGGCTACAGACTTCAGTTCAAACCCCAGACCGGCAACAACGGTGATATTGCCAAAACGGGCCAGGAACATAAACCCGGCCAATCCGGCCAGTGCCCCGGCAAATACAAAAGCCGCAAAAACAGTGGCCTTGGCATTTATGCCTGCCATTTCTGCGGCCTCGGGATTTGAACCCACCGCATAAAAACGTCGGGCCGGTCTGAAACGGGCAAGTGCAAAATGCACAAGAAGCACCACAATAAGCGCTGCTGCAAACCCGGCACGCAGTTGAAACTGACCAAACTTGAGCAGCACGGTATTTGGAAAGTTAACCAGCCACAGGGGCAGTTCAGACGAAGTTATGGACTTGGCGTTGGAAAACTCAACCAGAGCTGAGCGGAACAGGGCCATGGTGGCAAGGGTAACGATGATGGCAGGTATTTTGACATAGGCGACCAGTACGCCGTTGAGGGCACCGAACGCCGCGCCCACAACCATGGCATAAAGCACCAGCAGGGGTGCGGCCATGTCTGGATTCTGCGAAATTAGCGAGCCGGTGGCAAAGGCAGTAAAACCGACAATCGAACCTATGGAGAGGTCGATATTGCGGGTCAGAATTACCAGCGTCTGGCCAGTGGCAATCAGCGCCATGATGGCAACGGAACTTGAGATGCGGTTGAACAGGCGGCCATTCAGATAGTTGGGCACCTGGGTTGAAAAGAAGAATATGATAGCCAGCAGCACAACCAGCAAAGCCAGAATGCGCAGCGTCTGAGGGCTGATGCGTGAAAAGAGGTGTCCCATTCAGGCCACCTCTTTTGCGGAGGCCTGGCCTGTGGCCAGAGCCATGATATTTTCCTGAGAGGCCTCTTCATGGGAGAGAATTCCCATCTGCGTGCCCTCGCGCATAACAAGGATTCGGTCGCCCATGGCCAGCACTTCGGGCAGGTCAGACGATATGACGATGGCAGCACCTCCGGCGGCGACAAACTCGCGGATAAGGTCGTGCACTTCAGCCTTGGCCCCCACGTCAACGCCGCGCGTGGGTTCGTCAAATATCAAAAGGTCGGGTTTCATGTTGAGCCATTTTGCCAGCATGACCTTTTGCTGGTTGCCGCCCGAAAGCATGCCTGCAGGCAGTTCGATATCCGGGGTACGGATGTTGAGGCGTTTTCGGAACGCTTCGGCAACCTCAACCTCTTTCCTGCGGTTGACCAGTCCCCAGCGCGACAGGAATTCGCCAAGCGTTGCAAGAGTGATATTGTCCCGGATGGGCATGGGCATGGCCAGGCCGAACTTGCGCCGGTCCTCGGAAACATAGGCAATGCCTGCCTTCATGGCCTGAGCGGCGGAAGTAATGACAAGGGGCTGGCCCTTGAAGGTAATTGTGCCGGAACTGGCCGGATGAATTCCAAAAATGGCCAGGGCAATGTCGGTACGCCGTGCGCCCACAAGCCCGGCCATGCACAAAACCTCCCCGTAGTGCAGGTCAAAACTGACGCCGCTGAATATTTCATCCACCGCGAGGTCTTTGACCTCCAGAATGACTTCGGACTGCGCAACACTCGGGGATTTTTCGAACAGACTCTCAAACTCGCGGCCCACCATTTCGGAAATCATGCCATCGGAGGTGACCTCGGAAACGGGGCGGGTGGAAATATGCTCTCCGTCACGGATGACGGTGACCCGGTGGGCAATATCAAACACCTCTTCGAGGCGATGGGAAATATAGACTACGGAGACGCCATCCTCTGCCAGTTTTGTGGCAATGCGCCGCAACTGGGCGGCTTCGTGAGCCGAGAGTGATGCCGTGGGTTCGTCCATAATCAGCACACGCACGTCCTGAGACAGAGCCCGGGCAATCTCAACCGCCTGCTGCTCGGCAAGTGTCAGACCGCTGGCAATGCGTTCCACATCAAGGCTTATCCCAACCCGCGCCAGCAGTTGTTTGGCTTTGTGACGCAGTTTCCCCGGGTTCTGCACAAAGCCCTCCCGGGTTGAACTGATGAAAATGTTTTCCGCCACATCAAGGTCGGGGAAAACCATGGGCTCCTGATAAATGGCAACAATGCCCTTCTCCCGCGCCATTTGCGGGCCCGATATCACCGTTGTAACACCATCCACCTGCAATATGCCGCTGGAGGGCGGGTATATGCCGGTCATGATTTTTATCATGGTGGATTTTCCGGCCCCATTTTCGCCGACGATGGCATGCACCTCGCCGGGAAACAGCGAGATGGACATGTGGGAGAGCGCCCGGGTCATGCCAAAATTCTTGGAGATGTCCCTGAGTTCCAGAACGGGGGTTTCCATAAATGGCGGGTCCTTTATTCACGTCAGTTCCGGTTGGCACCCGGAGGAAGTGCCAACCGGCTGTGTCAAGCAGCTAGGTTCAATTCGCCGCCGCTTCCACATTTTCGCTGGTGTAGACCGTGAAGGGGCCCATCAGGATACGCTTGGAGCCGGGACGACCGGGGTCTTCCTCGATGGTGTAGTCGCCCATGCGCCCGGCGGTGAAGGTTTCGCCGATTTCACCCGATAGCTGACCAGTCGCCATTCCGTAAGCGGTATAATAGGTCAGATAACCCAGGTCGCGGAAATCCCACAGGGCGAATTCGGGAGCACAACCATTCAGCGTGTAGCTGAGCATTTCCGAAGGCAGCCCCAGACCGGAAACCTTGACCTGGTCGCAAAGACCCTCGTCCTGCATGGCTTTGGATGAAGCCTGAATGCCCACTGTGGTTGGCGACATAATCAGACCCAGGTCCGGATACTTGTCGACAAGGGCCAGCGCACGATTGTAGCTCACTTCGGACTGGTCATCACCATAAACCGTATCAACCAGCTCGATACCGGAATATTTGGCATTGGTGGCAAGCACTTCTTTCAAGCTGGCAATCCAGGCGTTCTGGTTGGCCGCATCCGGGGTTGCCGACAGAACGGCCATTTGACCTTCGCCACCAAGAATGGAGAGCGCCATATCAGCCATGACTTCGCCGATGGAGCCGAAGTCCACCTGGGCGACAAAAACGTCTTCACCCTCACCCGATGGAATGGGGCTGTCCCAGGTCACAATCTTTGTTCCCGCTGCCTGCGCAGCCTTGGCGGAGGGTACAATCTGGTCGCCGGCATTGTTGGAGAGCATTACAGCGCCCTGCCCTTGTGTTGCCGAAGTGGTCATGATTTCAATCTGACCGGCTACAGAGTTTTCCGGCGTTGGGCCCACAAACAACAATTCACCGGGATTATTCAGTTCCGCATGGGCCTCCTGGGCGCCTTCATTGGCCTGGTCGAACACCAGAATACCAAGGAATTTTGGAAGCAGGACCATATCCACATCCTGACCACCCTCAAGCGAAATCGCCTGAGCCATGGCCCCGGTTGACGCTCCCACCAACAAAGCTGACGCAAAACAAAGTGTTTTGAACATTTTCATCTTTCTTCTCCAGTTTTGGTTATTATCCGACGCTCCTTTTTTGCGTCGCTTTGGTCGCCGCGGGCAGGTTGAAATTAGATTCCATGTCCGCGGGTATTTCTTTAACTCTTGTAATTATCGTATTGTTTTTAGAGTATTATCCTCCACTTACGATTATGGGTTTACGAGGAGGATGACCACGAAGCGCGCGGGTAATATCCTTTGCCACAAGCCCCTGCAGGCGGCTGATGGCCGCATCGGAATACCAGGCTGCATGGGGTGAGAACACAAGGCCGGGCGCTCCGCGAAGGGGGGAGTTTTCAGGCAAAGGCTCGGTGCAGAATACGTCGAGGGCCGCACCGGCAATGCTGCCCTTGTGCAGGGCTTCGGCCAGTTCATCCTCAACAACAAGCTGCCCCCGCGCGGTGTTGATCAGCATGGCATGACTTTGCATAGTCGCAAGGCGCTGGGCATTGAAATAGCCAATGGTTTCGTCAGTGGCTGGCGCGTGCAACGAAATTATATCTGCCCGCCGGAGCAATTGCTCCGCTTCAACAATCTCTACCCCCAATTCACAGGCATCAGCCCGGCTGAGTGCGGGGTCACTGACAATAAAGGTGAAACCGAACCCCTTAAGGAGAGACAATACCGCCCTGCCTATCTGGCCGAGTCCGAAAAACCCGAATGTCGTTTCCGAAAACGGCTTAAGGGGTGCGGAATGTTTGACCGCTGCCCATTCGCCAGCGCGCACGGAGGCGTCGAGGGGCAGAATTTTCCGTAGCATTGCAAGGGCGCTGGCCGCTGTGTGTTCGGCAACCTCATCAACACAATAATCGGGCACATACCCAAGCCTGAGGCCTGCCGCTGCGGAGGCCTTCAAGTCGATATTGTCGTAGCCCACCCCATAGCGAATAATCGTTGCGCCGGGCGCAACGGCTTTTGCTGCCTCAGGGCCGAAGGGAGCAAACTGCACCGCAACCACGTTTGCCCCAGCGACCGCTGCTGCAACTTCACCCTCCTCAACGCACTGGTGAGAAATAAATTCCGCCCCATCCGCGACCGCGGCCTCTTTTTCCTGTGTCAAATCCGGAAAAGTAAAATCGGTGACAACAACC
>JALSII010000017.1 GCA_026981645.1 Hyphomicrobiales bacterium
GGGGCCGGTCAAATCGAACCTGTCGGCAACAATGTTGGCAACGCTGAAAATGCTTGTTTCCCCGTCTGGATTGGGGATGCCCACAATGCGGACGTAGAGCACACCGATAGCGGGGTCAACATAACGGCCCACGACTTCGGTGGCGTCATAGTCGCCAATTTTTGTGCCGCGCGTACCGATATACTCTTTTTGCTTATAACTGGCGACTAATTTTCGTCCGCCTGTTCGTCGGTTTCCATGATCTTCGCTGGGCGCTCTCTTAAACGGTTTGTCCTGCGCAAAGCATCACGCAGGACATATTCGATCTGGCCATTGAGTGAGCGCAATTCATCGTCTGACCAGCGCTTCATAGCGTCAAGAATATCGCCATGAATACGAAGGGGATAAGATTTTTTATTCCGCTCAATCATCTGGTTTCCAGAGTTTTTACCCCTAGGCCCTGACCCTAATATATCGAGCCGGTGTTTACTACAGGCTGGGTTGCCCGGTCAGAGCACAGGACCACAAGCAGGTTGGAAACCATGGCAGCGCGGCGTTCTTCATCCAGATCAACCACTCCCTTTTTTTGCAGGCTTCCCAGCGCGCTTTCAACCATGCCCACAGCTCCCTCAACAATCAGTTGGCGGGCGGCAATAATTGCGCCTGCCTGCTGGCGCTGTAGCATGGCCTGGGCAATCTCTGGCGCATAGGCCAGGTGGGAAATTCTAGCCTCGATTACGTTTATCCCGGCCTGCTGCAAACGATCCTGAATTTCGCTTTTCATTTTTTGGGAAATTTCCACCGGGTGGGAACGCAGGGAGGTTTTACCTTCTTCTTGCGGATCATAGGGGTAGGTGGAGGCCATGGCACGAATTGCCGCCTCGGACTGGATTTGCACAAAGCTTTCATAGTCGTCAACGTTGAATACAGCTTCAGCACTGTCAGTGACTTCCCAGACAACAATTGCGGCAATTTCTATGGGTGAGCCGCCAAGGTCATTGACCTTCATGTGCCCGCTTTCAAAGTTACGAACCCGCATGGAGATTTTCTTCTTGGTGAAAAACGGGTTGTTGAACCGCAGGCCCTGCTCATGCACGGTGCCCACATATTTGCCAAATAATGAGAGCACGGCAGTCTGGTTTGGCTCAACCGAATAAAGGCCGACAAAAATAAAGGTGGCGAGCAAAACTCCAGCGAGGATAACCAGTATGACCACTGCCTTAAAGCCGGCCAGTATCATGGAAATTACGATTGCGGCGGTCAGGGCTAAAATTGCTATTCCAAGCAATAGCAGGGGGATGCCGGGCAGGGATGGTTTTTTGATTTCTTGCATTACTAACTCTTTCGTTACTGATTGCTATTCAAATATGATGATATCAAATTGATATCATCTTGTCTACAGCATGGTTGAATGCTGCCTGTTGTGTCCGTGCAGCGCGGGCGACGCGTGACCGTCTGCTGGAAAGCAACCCGAAAATCGTCGTTATGGCCCACGGGGAATGGCAGCGCCAAGGGGCAGGGGTTTTTTAGAGCGCTCGCTGGCCTGGCTGGGGTAACAGGGTTCTTTGATATTTTTCACAAATCAACATTTGCCAGCCAGGGTTTTTTCAATTGCCGGAATCACTTGCATGGAAATCCTGTGATTTTGATTCTTCATCGTGTATGGGTGGCCTGAGCGCTTGACAGACAACCTTCGGGTTGCCTAACAATGCTCCTTATGAACCGGGATCTGGTATTTCAGGCATTGGCTGACAAAACGCGACGGGCGCTGCTGGACCGCATTTATGCGCAGAGTGGGCGCTCGCTTACCAAGCTGTCCGAAGGTCTGGGGTTGTCGCGTCAGGCCATGGCCAAGCATATGAAACTTCTGGAAGAAGCGGAGCTGGTGGTCTCACGAAAAGTGGGCCGGGAGCGGTTGCATTATCTCAATCCGTTGCCGTTCCGGGCCATTGCCGGGCGCTGGATGCGGCGCTTTGAAAAAGTCAAATTGCAGGACCTTATGCCGGAGGGCGGGGACGAGTAGCTCACTTTTTCGTTTGTCCCTGAAGAGGACAGTTTGCTGGAGGCCATGGTGCAGGAACAGAGTGTTATCCAGATGTCGACGCGGGGGCAGGGGCTTTATGAGTTCACCGCCGAAGTGGCGCGCTTTGTCACTGACAGCAAAATCAGCACCGGCCTACTGACCTTGTTCTGCCGTCATACGTCCTGTTCCCTTCTCATTCAGGAAAATGCTGACCCGGATGTAAAGGCAGATTTGCAAGAGTTCTTTTCGCGCATTGCGCCGGAGAACATGGAGTGGATTTCGCACACGCTGGAGGGGCCGGACGATATGCCCGCCCATATCAGGAGTGCATTAACCCAGACCTGTGTTAGTGTTCCTGTGACATCGGGGCAACTGGCTCTGGGCACCTGGCAGGGCATCTATCTGTTCGAGCACCGCACACAGGCCCACAACCGCCAGGTTGTCGCTCATCTTAGCGGGGAGTAACGACCATGATTTTACGGGCTTTTATTGCTTTGGCCCTTCTCGTTCTGGTGGGCGCCTGTCAGCCGGGCGGCTCTTCGTCGGAGCATCCGGTTTTTACCGAGGTGCGCAATAATGATGACAGCGGGCTGAAACGGTTTCTGGCCGAGGGCGGAGACCCCAACCTGGTCAATGCTGACGGAGATACTCTTCTCTACGTGGCTTCCGGTGCCAAGGGTGGCCTGGAGGTGGTTGAAGTACTGCTGCTGGCCGGGGCTGATACCGATCAAAAGTCCAGGCAGGGCAGAACGCCGCTGCATACGGCAGCGGCATGGTGCAACGATCGCATCGTTGAAACACTGCTTGATGCGGGGGCGAGTTTTACGGTGCAGAATGCGGAAGGGAAAACTCCTCCCGAAGTAGTGTGCGCTCAGCCCTATGACCGGCGTGACCAGGTGCTTGCCATATTTTCCGGCGCGGGCTGGAGTGAATAGGGGTGCGCGTGCTATTGCTCAAGCTTCCTTCCTCTCTGCTCTGGATATGAAATTTGCCTGATTTTGTCGAGTTTTTGCCGCTGGTTGCGGGCCTGTTGGCCGCCGGAGTGCTGGCCGGGCTGATTGCCGGACTGCTCGGGGTCGGGGGGGGGATCGTCATGGTCCCGGCGATGGCTCTGGTGTTCGATATCATGGGGTTTGACCGGGATGTGTTCCAGCATGTGGCGGTGGCGACATCGCTGGCGGTCATTATTGCCACCGGCACCACAAGCACCCGCGCCCACTATCAGCGCGGAGCAGTGATGGTTGATGTGCTCAGGGTCTGGGCACCGTTTATCATTGCTGCCTCGCTTCTGGGGGGGCTGATGGCACGGCTTTACAGCGGGGACATGTTGCGGATAATTTTTGGTGTTATCGCGCTGTTCGTGGCCCTGAACATGGTGTTGCCGGTGCAAAGAAAACTGATGTCACAATTGGGTGGTTCCGTTGCAACAAACCGGGTGATGGCAGCGATTATCGGCTATTTTTCGGCTCTGATGGGCATTGGCGGGGGCTCGCTGAGCGTGCCCACTCTGGCAGCGTTCGGCAATTCTATGCACCGGGCCGTGGGTACGGGGGCGGCGCTGGGCCTGCTGCTGGCTGTGCCGGGTACAATAGGTTTTATCGTTTCGGGGTGGGATGTGGTCGGGCGGCCCCCTTTCAGTTTTGGTTATGTCAACGTTCCAGCGCTTCTGATTGTGGGCATCGTGGCGGCAAGCGTTGCGCCGCTGGGGGCGGCGCTGGCCCACCGGCTGGATCAGAAGAAACTCGAGCTGGCCTTTGGTCTGTTCCTGCTTCTGGTGGGTGCGCGCATGCTGTGGCAGGCGGTTCTGGATTAAGATCAGGAGGAACACCGGTGAGCACGGGAACCATTGAGCGAATTGATGAACTGCGCCTATCAAAAGCGGACAGAAAAGAAATTTCAGCTCTTCTGAATGCCGGTTTTGGTGGCGAATTTGGGGACCGTTCGTTTTTTGCTCAGCGGCATCATTTACGACTGGTAAAACGAGTGTCCAACCGCATTGCCGGCCATTTGGCGCTTGTTTATCGCGTGATCAGCATTGATGGAAATCCGGTTACAATCATAGGCATCGGGGATGTGGCGGTTGCTGAAGATGCGCGCAGACAAGGCATTGGTGCGGCGCTGGTGGATGCGGCGATCGAAGAGGCCAGGCGCACAGAGGCCCTTTTCCTGCTGCTGTTCGGTGAGGCGAACATATACAGCCGGGCCGGGTTTCGGGCCGCTGACAACCCCCTGGTGTGGGTGGTTCAGGAGAATTTTCAAACCTCCCGGATTGTGCAAAAGCCCTCAGAAAGCCTGATGGTTTATCAATTGGGCACAATGGGCTGGGACAATGGAACGAAAATTGACCTTCTGGGCGGGCTCTTTTAGTCCCCCTGTACCAGTTCCCACTCGACGACTACCTGTCCGGTAAAGGTCAAATCACCGCCGGCGACGGGTACGGCGTCACTGGCCATAGCTACACGGGCCATTTCGGGCTGAAATACCGGCCCGTTGCCTCCATGTTCACGGATGGAAATAATCCGGCCAAGGGAAAGGCCGGCAGCTTCAGCATAGAGTTCAGCCTTGGCAATGGCGTCGGCCATAGCGGCTTTGCGCGCCTCGATCTGTAGTTGAGAGGTGTCGGACACCGCAAAGGAAATCGAGTTTATCTGGTTTGCGCCAACGGTGACGGCGCTGTCAATCAGCGCGCCTAAAAGCTCAAGATCGCGCACACGCACTGTTACATTGTTGAATACCTGATAGCCAACGATACGCGGCGGTTTGGGGTTGCCATCACTATCGCGCCGGTTGGGGTAGACATATTGAGGCTGTATCGAAAAATCAGAGGTTTGGATATCACGCTCCTCAATACCTGTGTCTCGCAGCAGCGCAAACAGTTTGGCCATGGCGGTATTGTTGGCGCTCAGTGCCTGGCGGGCGGTCTGGGCGTTGGTCACGACACCTGATCTGACAATTGCCATATCGGGGACAGAAACCACCTCGCCAATGCCCTGCAAGGAGATCGTTCCCGGTTTTGTTTCGCTTTGGGCGGCGACGGGCGCAGCCAGAACAATTGCTGCAAAAATCGGGATGAACAATAAAGCGGGGCGCATGGGGTGTTTCCTTTTTCTGCAAAGTAACCGGACACCGCGCATAAGTGCGTCAGGTTTGCGTCGGTTTTGGGGCCGGGTTCCTTTGGCCGGCACCGGGTAGTTTTTTGTTGATGCACGACTCTCTGGTATGATAGTGAGGAGAAGTTTTGATGGCGGTCACGGCGTAATAGTGCTGTCGGAGGCGGGAGAATAATGATGTCTGTTGACTTTGCGCCGGATGGAGGGATTCTTCTGGGACGGGCGCAGGTGCCCGGTGTTGCTCATCCAAGTGTCGTGACGGTTCGAGATGGCGAGTTGGTGGATATTACCAGTTCCAGGGCACCGCTGGTGCGCGATATTTGCGAGATGGACGATCTGGTGACTTATGTAGAGGATGCGCCGGGCGTAGTGGTAGGAAGTCTGGAAGAAGTCTTTGAGAATTCGCGTGCGCCGTGCCCTTCTCCTGAGAGGGTTCTCCTGTTGTCGCCGGTGGACCTGCAGGCGATCAAGGCAGCCGGGGTGACATTTGTCGCCAGTATGCTGGAGCGTGTGGTGGAAGAGCAGGCGGGGGGAGAGCCGCAACGGGCGGAGGCGTTGCGCAAGGAAATAGTCGGCCTGATCGGCACTGACCTTTCAAAAATCATTCCCGGCTCCACAGAGGCCATGGCAGTGAAGGAAGCTCTTATCAGCCGGGGCATGTGGTCGCAATATCTGGAGGTGGGCATCGGCTCTGACGCCGAAATTTTCACCAAGTGCCAGCCCATGGCTTCTGTCGGTTTTGGGGCCGAAGTCGGCCTGCATCCTGTTTCGAAGTGGAATAACCCAGAGCCGGAAATCGTTGTGATCGTTTCGAGCAAGGGGCGTATTGTGGGGGCAAGCCTTGGCAATGACGTTAATCTGCGCGATGTGGAGGGGCGCTCGGCATTGTTGCTTGGCAAGGCCAAGGACAACAACGCTTCAGCAGCGATCGGGCCTTTCCTCCGCCTGTTTGATGATGGTTTCACCCTGGAAACCGTAAAAAGGGCAGAACTGGCACTGAGTGTGACCGGTACGGACGGGTTCGTGATGGAGGGGATGAGTTCCATGAGCCGGATTTCACGAAAGCCCGAAGCGCTGGTGGCGGCAACAATTGGCGCCCATCATCAATATCCCGACGGGCTGGCGCTATATCTGGGGACCATGTTTGCGCCGGTCAAGGACCGGGACGGGGCAGGGCAGGGGTTCACCCATCACCTGGGCGATATTGTGCGCATTTCCACACCGGCACTGGGGGTTCTGGAAAACCGGGTTCAACTCTCAACAGTCTGCACCCCCTGGAAATACGGGCCAAGCCATTTGTTGCGTGATCTGGCTGCAGCGGAGTTGATCTGATATTTTTGACCAGACAGTTTATGGGTGTGTGTGTGCGGCAGTTATTTTTGTTTTGACGCCGCGCTACTGTTTCGGGTAACAGCGGGGCGCATTCATAACAGGGTTTTTGAATGCGCTTGAATAAAAGTGGGCCTGTAGCTCAGTTGGTTAGAGCCGACCGCTCATAACGGTCTGGTCGCAGGTTCGAGTCCTGCCGGGCCCACCATTAAAACAACGACTTAGGAAATGTTTGCGGAGTGCTCGTAGGTTCATTGGACCTAGATGTTTAGTCCTGTCTTGTGATGGTGCAAGTGTAGGGCGCAACTTCGTTTGGCATAAAGCGGGATTATCCGGGGGCATGAGGTGGCAACAAGGTTCCGGCCTGTTCGCTTATATGGTTGTGTTAGAGAAACGAAAAACCGGTAGGCTGATTGCCTCATGCGGCCAGGTTCAAAATTTTAAGATGAGATATTCGTTGTGTCCGGGCCTGCTGTGTAAACAAATTGACTTATACCATTGTAATCTATTTATGAGCTCGTGACCTGGCCTGTACGGTTCTTGAGGCAGGAGCCTGTTTGACATTCCTGTGACCGACACTGGTTAGGAAAAATGAAGACATATGATGTGGTGGTGATCGGGGCCGGGGCGGCAGGCATGATGTGCGCCATCGAGGCGGGCAAGCGTGCCCGCTCGGTGCTGATCATTGAGCACAACAAAAATGTTGGTGAAAAAATTCGCATTTCGGGAGGAGGGCGCTGCAACTTCACCCATATGGAGGCGAGCCACAAAAACTACCTCTCGGCAAACCCCAAGTTTGCCATTTCTGCGCTCAGCCAGTTCACCCCGCCTGACTTTGTTGCTCTGATGGATCGCCATCAGATTGCCTGGCATCAAAAAGCACAAGGGCAGTTGTTTTGTGACGGTTCGGCTCGGCAGGTCATAGACATGCTTGAGCAGGAGATGGATGGGGCGGGTGTCGAGGTCTGGACTGGCACCGAGGTGCGGGCACTTGGGAAACACAAGGACGGGTTTCTGGTGAGCGGTGCACAAGAAAACATCTCCTGTCAGTCGCTGGTTGTTGCCTGTGGCGGCAAATCCATTCCGAAAATGGGGGCGAGCAATTTCGGTTATCGTATTGCGGAACAGTTCGGCCTGGGGCTTGTTGAAGCACGGCCCGGGCTGGTGCCGCTGACGTTTGCTCCCTCATTTCTAAGGGAACATGCGCCTTTTTCAGGGGTTTCGGTGGAGGCGGTGGTGAGGTGCGAAAAAATATCGTTTCGTGAGGCACTTCTGTTTACCCACAGGGGATTAAGCGGGCCGGTGATTTTACAAATCTCCTCTTATTGGCGCGAAGGGGAGCACATAGAAATAGATATGGCGCCATGCGTTGATGTGCTTGCGGTGCTGAAGCAGGCGCGTCGGGAAAGCGGGCGTCAGAAGGCGGTGACGGCACTCAGCACCCTGCTGCCCAAACGGCTGGCGCAGATGGTGGCTGGGCCGGAGGGCGGGCGCTTGGGCGACCTGTCCAACAAAGTGCTTGAAACGATTGCCGAACGGGTTAAATGCTGGCGCATAAAACCCACCGGAACCGAGGGATATCGCACCGCCGAGGTTACACTGGGTGGTGTTGACACGCTTGACCTTGACGCGCGTACTCTTGAGGCGAAAAAGGTGCCGGGGTTGTTTTTTGTCGGGGAGGTGGTGGATATCACCGGCTGGCTGGGCGGATATAACTTTCAGTGGGCCTGGAGTTCGGGCTATGCGGCGGGGCAGGTGGTGTAGGGTCACTCTCTTTCTTTTTTGCGCAAACCCTTTTTGGGTCAAAACCGGTTTCCACTTTTGTGCCGGGTTTGTTGAGGGCCTGGGATTCGGCTACGCGGTGGGGCAGGTGGTGTGGGGCTGGCGGCAGGGCGGCATGACTTTTTTGCTGCGATTTCAAGTAAAAGTGATACAGGCCAAGGCCTCTTTTGAAGCCTGTTGTCCAAGTTTTACCGGAATTGGGCCACAATGAGGCATGGGAAGTCCCGGACTTGGGGGGACGGTGCGGGACAGGGAGTGTTTTTTCCGTGTCTGGCTTTTTCAACAACCTGAAACAAACAGTGTGAAGCACAAGGAACTCCTGAGAACGATGAACAAAAGTACAACTGTTAAAAACCGGTGGACTGCAGGGTGGAAAACCCGGCACCTGATTGTCATAGCTTTTGGTATTCTTGGCACATACGCGTTTCTTGAATCGCGGGCACAATGGTCGGAAATGCACCGCTGGAACCGGGCAATCGGCGACATGAGTCTGGTGATGATTGCCATGTCTATGGCCATCGGGCCGCTGTCGCGCCTGTTTTCCATCTTTCGTGGAGCAACGCCCTGGCGGCGCGAACTTGGTATTTATGGCGTGATACTGGCGGTTGTTCACACAGCCATCATTCTGGTGGGCTGGGTCAACTGGGATTTCTTCCGTCTGTTCGGGTATGAACTTCATCCGGCAGGGGTTTACGTGATGGTGCAACAGGGGTTTGGCATGGCCAATGTCATAGGCATCATTGCTCTGGCCTACGGACTTGTGCTGGCGCTGTCGTCAAGCAACTGGAGCCAACGCAAGCTCGGGGGGCCGGTGTGGAAATTTCTGCAGCAGGGTGCCTATGTGCTGTGGATGCTAATTGTGGTGCATACGGCCTATTTTCTTTATTTTCACTTTCAGGATTATCACCGCTCGGTGCCGGAGCCAAACTGGCTGCAGGTGCCGTTTGCCATTGTGGTTTCAAGCGTGGTGGCCCTGCAACTGGCAGCGTTCATCAAAACCTGGCGGCTGAGGCGCAACCGAACAGGTTCCGAGGAGCAGCCTCTGGCCGGGTGAGGCCGGAAATGGTGCATGTTTGCACTGGAATGATATGCCAAGTTTGATATCAAAAAGCCCCGGACTTTGTTGGTTCGGGGCTTTTTTTATGTACAGGGAGGGGCGGCCTGTTCATTTGCCGGTCGCGTTTTCAAGTTGGACAGCCGGGGCTGTTCAAAGGCGGGGCTTCAGGGTGAAAAAATGGGAAGCGGGCGCTGCTCCTCGATGGCTTCCATGGCAAAATAGGAGGTGATGGAGTCCAGTTCGACTTCTGAAATGAGCCGCTGATAAACCTGATCGTAGCTTTCCATGTCCGAGGTCACGACCTTGAGCAGATAGTCGTAATCGCCCCCGATACGAAAAAAGTCGATAACCTGAGGAATGCGCGAAACATGGGCGCGGAAGGTATCAAGCCATTCAGCGGAATGATGCCGGGTGCGCACCATGACAAAAACCACCAACCCAAGCCCCAGTGCCTTTCGATCGAGTCGTGCGCTCTGGCCCAGAATGACGCCGCTCTGCTTCAGGGCCTGCACCCGGTTCCAGCAGGCATTGGCGGAAAGGTTCACTTTTTTGGCCAGTTCGCGCTGGGAAAGCGAGCCATCCTGCTGGATGGCTTTGAGGATCATTCTGTTTGTTTGGTCTAATTTCATTGAAAATTTCGATCAAATTTGAACAATCTTGTACTTTATAGCCAAAGAATTGGGCAAAAATCCTAGAATGTCAATGTAATATATCCGGGCAGGTAGGGCCGGGGAAACGAGCGGAGATCAGGGGCATGAAACCGGAGTTTTTGGAGCCGGAGTTCGAGGCGTTCGGGGAAGAAATTTCCCATGGGGATGCGCTGGAGCGTCTGCGGGCCGGGCTGATCGGGGAGGGCATCGAGTTTGAAACGCCCTTCGGAAAGAAAAAAAAACTAGTCTATGCGGACTATGTGGCTTCAGGCCGGGCGCTGAGGCAGGTTGAGGAATTTATCAGCACCCATGTGCTGCCATTTTACGCCAATACGCACACAGAGGCCTCGTTCTGCGGGGCGCACACCACCCGGTTGCGCGAGGGCGCGCGGGCCATCATCGCCTCTGAGTGCAATGCGCACGCCGACTATTCGGTGATTTTTACCGGGCCGGGGGCGACTTCTGCGGTCAACCGGCTGGTGGCTTTGTGCGGTATTGCCGATTTCGCGCCCGGAGAAGCAAGCGTATTTGTGGGGCCTTACGAGCACCATTCCAACATATTGCCGTGGCGCGAGAGCGGGGCTGAAATTGTTGAGATTGATGAGGCCGAATATGGCGGGGTGGACCTTGCAAAACTGGAGGCCGCGCTCAAGGCACGCGAAGGGCGGTCGCTGCTGGTGGGGTCATTTTCAGCCGCCTCCAATGTCACCGGCATCCTGACCGACACTGATGCGGTTTGCTCTGTGCTCCGGCGTTATGGGGCGCTCTCGTTCTGGGACTATGCGGGGGGCGGACCCTATCTTGACATCGACATGGGGCCGGACGCTGAAAGCGCAAAGGATGCCATATATTTTTCGCCGCACAAATTTGCCGGGGGCCCGGGGGCCAGCGGAGTTCTGATCGTGCGCAAAAAGATTGTCCGGGCGACAAAACCCACCTGGCCGGGGGGCGGCTCGGTCTCTTATGTGTCGCCATGGGACCATGACTATCTGACCTCGATTTCCGAGCGTGAGGAGGCAGGTACACCCAACATTATTGGCGACATCCGCGCCGGGCTGGCAATGCTGGTCAAGCGGGCGGTGGGCTGCGACTATATCAAAAGACGTGACGAAGAGCTGGGCGCGCGGGCGCTTGAAATGTGGAGAAAGACCCCGCGTCTGCGCCTGCTGGGTGCTGAAAACTGTGGCCGGCTGCCGATATTTTCGTTTCTTGTTGGCGATGGGAGCGGTGGCTATGTTCACCATCAGTTGATCACCCGCATATTGAGCGATGTTTATGGAATTCAGGCGCGGGGCGGGTGCGCCTGCGCGGGGCCTTACGGGCATCGGCTGCTTCAGGTTGACAAAGGATATTCGGAGGATTTGCGTCAGACCATCCGGGACGGTGAGGAAATGAAAAAGCCGGGCTGGACCCGGCTCAATTTCAGCTATCTCATGGACGACAAAACAGCGGATTTTATCGTGCACAGCGTTGCCCATCTGGCAGAGCACGCCTCAGAATATGCGGGCCAGTACGAGGGGGACGCAAAATCAGCTCAGTTCTGCCATTGTTCGGAATTGTCCCCGCATAGTAGCCAGCTTGTTGGCTGATCAATGCCGTTACATTTCAATCAGATGTATTCGTGCGCCTTTTTCACCTGCCCTGGAAATGGCGTGGATGACCTTCTCGATTTCAAATGCGTCGGCCAGTGAGGGGTAGGCCTGTTCATCGTCTCTGATAGCGCTGAGCAGGGCATGGGCCTCGATGGTTTTGAGGTCATTAAAACCAAGCTGGTGACCGGGGGCGGGGCAGAACAAACCATAGGGGGGATGCTCGGGGCCGGTGAGGATTTTGGTGAATCCCTGTTCCGATTTTGGCCCTTCGTTCAGGTAGAGTTCAAGCTCGTTCATGCGTTCCTGATCAAAGCGGATCATGCCCTTGTCGCCGTGTATTTCAAAAGCCAGATAACATTTGCGTCCCCAGGCGGAGCGGGATGACGAGATCACGCCCTGTACACCGTTTTCAAAGCGCAACAGGGCGGAGGCAATATCTTCGTTTTCCACCGGTTTGGGTGGCTGGCTCTCACCGGCGGGCCGGGTTTTGTGCACGGTTTGCGTTTCGGCAACAAGGCTCTTGACCGGGCCAACAAGGTCGATGGCAAGGCTGACGAGGTGGCAACCCAGATCGCCCAGCGTGCCCAGCCCGGCCTCGGCTTTGGTGGCGCGCCATGTCCAGGGCAGATCCGGGTCGGCCTGATAATCCTCATCTACGAGCCCGCGAAAGTGAACAATGCGGCCAATGGCGCCTTCCTTGACGAGTTTTCGGGCGTGGATGAAGGTGGGGTTGTGCAGGTAGTTATAACCGACGATGGTTTTGGCAGTTTTTGTGTGCGCGGTGACCATGCTTTGGGCATCAGCCAGCGTCAGGGCCATGGGTTTTTCACAATGAACATGCTTGCCTGCAGCAAGTGCGGCATTGACCATCTCAGCATGCAGTTTGTTGGGGGTGGTGATGCAAACCATATCAACTGCAGGGTCATTCACGAGGGTGCGCCAGTCGTCAGTGGCGCGGGCAAAGCCGAACTGGCTGGCGAAGCGTTCAGCGTTTTGAAGCGGGGTGTCGCACAAAACTTCAAGGCGTGGCGCGGGTACGTCCCCGAAAACCGCCGCGACCGCGCCATAGGCCAGTGCGTGGGTTTTGCCCATGAAGCCGGTGCCGATGAGGCCGATGCCGATTGTGTCCATTTTTACAGACCCCCGATTTCTGCCACTGAAACGGCGCAGCCGGTCTCAATGGACTTCAGTGCCGCCTCGGCCAACAGCAGCGACATCAGGCCATCTTTGCCCGAGGGGGCAGGGGACTTGTCGTCGCGCACCACGCTGACAAAGGCAGCGATTTCAGCGGCATAGGCCTCCAGGTAGCGGGTCATGAAAAAATCATGCAAGGGGGGTCTGGTAAAACCATCGGCATTGGCAATTTCAATGGAAACCGGGCGCTGGTTTTCAGCGGAGACCGCTCCCAGGGAACCGTGCACCTCGATGCGCTGATCGTAGCCATAGGTGGCGCGGCGGGAATTGGAGATTGAGCAATGCCTGCCGGTTTTGGTGGTCATAATAACCGAAGCGCTGTCAAAGTCGCCAAGTTCGCCGATGGCCGGATCGGTCAGTACCGAGGCGGTGGCAGATACTGTTTCAATCTCCTCGCCAAGCAGAAAGCGGGCCATATCAAAATCGTGGATGGTCATGTCGCGGAAAATCCCCCCTGAGACCTTGATATAGTCGGCAGGGGGCGCGCCGGGATCGCGCGAGATGATCTGCACCATCTCAACATTGCCGATGCGGCCTTCGTCAATGGCCTGGCGCACGGCGACAAAGTGGGGGTCGAAACGACGGTTGAAGCCGACCATGAGTTTTGAGTTGTTCTCTTCCACTGTTTTGAGGCAGGTTCTGACCCGCGAGATGCTCAGGTCGATGGGCTTTTCACAAAACACCGCCTTTCCGGCACGCGCGAACTGCTCGATCAGGTCGGCGTGGGTGTTGGTGGGCGTGCAGATGACAACGGCGTCAACATCATCTGCCTCAGCAATTTCGTCGATGGTTTGAACCGCGCAGGCATAACTTGCACTGATTGCCTTTGCAGCGGCGGGGATGGGGTCCGATACTGCAACCAGTTCTGCATCGGTGCTGGTGTTTATGGCTTGTGCGTGGACTTTGCCGATGCGACCGGCACCCAATAGTGCGAATTTAATTGTCATGGCTGGCTAACTTTGCTTGTTGCAGTCCGGCCCTTTTTGGATGTGCGGAGCCGTGCGATTGCTATTTCAGAACAAATATTCCAAAATCACGGAATACAGAACATGTCAAGAGAGGCAACACTACCGAAATGAGCAACCGGGCCGCACCACAATCCATTGATGAATATTATGCCCGACTGGGCGAAGTGCAGGGGTCGCTGCCCAAGCGTCTGAGGCAATGCGCGGATTATCTCAAGGACAATCCCGATCAGATTGCGGTTTCAACGGTGGCTGAACTTGCTCTTGGGGCCGGGGTGCAGCCATCGGCCTTCATGCGCTTTTGTCAGGAGCTCGGGTTTTCGGGTTTTTCCGAAATGCAAAAGCTGTTCCGTTTTGAATATGCGCAAAAGCGCCCGGATTACAAAACGCGGCTGGCCAAGTTGCGCGAGCGGGGGGGCGACAATCCATCGGCGCTGTTGGCAGAGTTTGTGGAAGCGGGGCGCACTTCGCTGGAAAACCTGATGCACAGTGTTGATTCAGAAGCGCTTGATCGGGCGGTGACGGCGCTTGCGGGGGCGGAGACCATCCATCTGGTTGGGTTCAGGCGGGCCTTTCCGGTTGCCGCCTATCTCGCCCACGCACTGGAAAGAATGGGCATTCGCTCCATATTGCACTCGGGCGTGGGCAAACTGGAATCCCAGCATATCCTGAGTCCGGGCGATGCGCTGATCGCTATAACCTTTGCACCCTATTCCACAGAGACCGTGGACTGGGCCAATGCCGCCCACGCCAGAGGCATCGAGATCGTGGCGGTCACGGACGAAAAAGCTTCGCCGCTTGCACGCCTGAACGCGCATGTTCTGGAGGTTTCCGAGATTGATGTTGGGGCATTCCGTTCGCTCTCGGCAACGCTGAGCCTTGCCATTGCGCTGGCCATTGCGGTGGGTGCCCAGCGCAACCGCAGACAAAAATAGAAAATATTGGTTGCATTATCGTGAAAATAGAATGTATGTTCTATTTGAGGCCTTTTGCGAAAAGCGAAGGCTGCGGAAGGTCGCCGTTTTTTTCAGCTCCAATGTGCTGGAGCCGGGCGGCCACAAAATACCTAGGGAGAAAACCATGAAGAATACAATTCTGGCTTTGGCCACGGCGGCAATCGTTGCCGTTGGTGGCATGGCTCCGGCTCTTGCTGAGGGCGAGCGTTTCGTTCTTATCAGCCATGCACCGGACAGTGACAGCTGGTGGAACACCATCAAGAACGCCATTCAGGTGGCGGGTGAGCAGATGGACGTGACCGTTGAATATCGTAACCCACCGACCGGTGATCTGGCGGATATGGCGCGTATTGTCGAGCAGACCGTCGCCTCCGACCCGGACGGAATCATTGTCACCATTGCCGACTTCGACGTGTTGCAGGGCCCGATTGCCGATGCGGTGGACCAAGGCATTCCGGTGATTACGATCAATTCGGGCACCATCGCGCAGTCCAAGGCACTTGGCGCATTGCTGCATGTGGGGCAGCCTGAATATGATGCCGGTTTCGGCGCGGGCGAGAGGGCTGCGGCTCAGGGCGTGACATCATTCCTGTGTGTAAACCACTATATCACCAACCCCGCTTCGGTTGAACGCTGCAACGGTTTTGCTGATGCCATCGGTGCTGATGTAAATGCCAGCATGATTGATTCAGGCCAGGATCCTGCAGAAATCAAGAACAAGGTCACCGCGTTTCTTGCTGCCAATCCTGATACCGGCGCAATTCTGACGCTTGGGCCCACGTCGGCTCATCCCACCCTTGCCGCGCTGGAGCAGGAAAGCCTTTCGGGCGAAATCTATTTTGGCACGTTTGATCTTTCCGAGGAAATCGCAGCGGCAATCAAGGCCGATGTCATTGCCTTTGCCATCGATCAGCAACCCTATCTGCAGGGTTATCTGCCTGTGGTCATTTTGACCAATCTGGCACGTTATGGCGTGGTTCCGGGCAATTCGATCAACTCAGGCCCCGGTTTTGTCACCAAGGACAATATCGCTCTGGTTGAAGAGTTTGCCGGCGTTTATCGCTAGGTAAAATGATCGGGCGGCGTATTCCTAACAGCGCCGCCCGCTCGACTACTGAAACTGGAGGGGAAAATGGCTGACGAGAGGATCAGGGACGTTTCGCGTATCAGGCGTGCAATGATCCGCCCAGAGTTGGGGGCGATCGCCGGGGCGATACTGGTATTTGTGTTCTTTTTGATGATTGCCGGGGACAGCGGCATGTTCGCGCCCAAGGGCATTCAGAACTGGACTGTTGTTTCGGCCCAGTTCGCAATTATCGCGGTGGGTGCCTGCCTGCTGATGATCGCGGGGGAATTTGACCTTTCGGTTGGCTCCATGATCGGGTTTGCGGGCATTGTTATTGCCATCCTGTCGGTGCAGTGGGGCTGGCCGGTTTGGTTCTCCATCATCGTTGCTTTTGCTGTCTGTATGTCTCTGGGTGCGCTCAATGGATTTCTGGTTATTAAAACGGGTCTGCCCAGCTTTATTGTCACGCTGGCGTTTCTCTATATCCTGCGCGGCCTGACCATCTGGCTTTCCATTCTGACTACGCAAAAAACCATTATCGGCGGGGTAAAACAGGCAGCGGAAGGGGACTGGCTCGCCCCTGTATTCGGAGGCACGGCATTTACCGGGCTGTTCCAGTGGTTTGCCGATATGGGATGGATTGAGACGTTTTCCCGGGGCAGCCGGGCGGGGCAACCGGTGGTTGAGGGTGTTCCCATGTTGGTGATCTGGGCCATCTTCCTGATAATTTTTGCTCAATGGCTTCTGACAAAAACTCGATTTGGCAATTGGATTTTTGCTGCTGGAGGGGATGCGCAGGCAGCGCGCTACGTGGGGGTGCCGGTCAACAGGGTTAAGCTGCTGATGTTCATGTTCACTGCCTTTTGCGCCACCGTATTTGCAACAGCTCAGGTCATTGAATTTGGCTCTGCTGCGGCCGATCGTGGCTTGCTCAAGGAGTTTGAAGCCATCATCTGTGTGGTGATTGGCGGTGCACTGCTGACCGGAGGTTATGGCTCTGTCATCGGGGCAGCGCTGGGCGCGCTGATATTTGGTGTTGTGCAACAGGGGCTGTTTTTTTCAGGGGCCGAAAGCTCCTTGTTCCGGGTTTTTCTCGGGACTATCCTTATTCTGGCGGTTATTCTTAACACCTATATCCGCCGGATGATCACGGGAGAGAAATAATGGATGCTCCCCTGATTGAAATGAGGAATATTGAAAAGCACTTTGGACCGGTCATTGCGCTGGGCGGGGTTTCAATTGATGTGCACGCTGGGGAGGTTCACTGCCTGCTCGGAGACAATGGCGCGGGTAAGTCCACCTTCATCAAAACCATGTCGGGAGTGCACAAGCCCTCTGCAGGTACAATTCTGTTTGAGGGAAAGGAGATGAACTTCAACAGCCCGCGCGATGCCATGGAAGCAGGAATTGCCACGGTTTATCAGGATCTGGCAATGATTCCGCTGATGAGCGTGACCCGCAATTTCTGGATGGGCAATGAACCTATCAAGAAGTTCGGTCCCATCCGGGTAATGGATTTTGCCCGCGCCAACTCGGTGACCATGGAAGAAATGAAAAAGATGGGCATCAACCTGCGCGAACCCGGTCAGGCGGTGGGCACCCTTTCGGGGGGCGAGCGCCAGACGGTTGCTATCGCACGGGCGGTCTATTTCGGAGCCAAGCTGCTTATTCTGGATGAGCCGACCTCGGCGCTGGGGGTGCGCCAGACCTCCAACGTGCTGGCCAATGTGGACAAGGTGCGCAAACAGGGTATCGGGGTGGTTTTCATCACCCACAATGTGCGCCATGCCATGGCGGTGGGGGATCGCTTTACCGTGCTTAACCGGGGCAAGACCCTTGGCACCGCAGCCAGGGGTGATATTACCCCCGAAGAGCTGCAGGACATGATGGCGGGCGGGCAGGAAATGGCAACGCTTGAGAGCTCTCTGGGCGGAACTGTGTAATAATTGAGTGGAACGGAACTAGTGGACAAGCTTGATGTAATTACCATTGGCCGTTCCTCGGTTGATCTGTATGGAGCGCAAGTGGGGGGGCGGCTTGAGGACATGCGCTCCTTTAACAAATATATCGGGGGGTCGCCTACCAACATTGCGGTGGGGACGGCCCGGCTCGGCCTGAAGTCGGCCCTGATCACGAGGGTGGGCGATGAGCATATGGGGCGCTATATCCGCGAGGAACTGGCCAGCGAGGGCGTGGATGTTTCGGGGGTAATCACTGACAGGGAGCGTCTGAGTGCGCTGGTTGTTCTTGGCATTCGGGACCGGGAACAGTTTCCACTGATTTTTTACCGGGAAAACTGCGCCGACATGGCGCTTTGTGAAGACGACATTGATCCCGAGTTTATTGCCCGCGCCCGCTGCATCACGGCGACCGGCACCCATCTCAGCCACCCCGCGGTTGAAGCGGCAACCCTGAAGGCGGTGCATCTGGCGCGGGCGAACGGGGCAAAAACCGCGCTGGATATCGACTATCGCCCCTCAATGTGGGGGCTTGTTGGCCATGACGGGGGCGAAAGCCGGTTTGTCGCCGCATCGGAAGTGACGAAAAAACTGCAATCCACCCTGAACCTGTTCGACCTTATCGTGGGAACCGAGGAAGAGTTCCATATCGCGGGGGGCACCACTGACACGATTGCCGCCATAAGGGCGGTCAGGGCGCTGACAAAAGCAACACTGGTGTGCAAGCGCGGCCCCATGGGGGCAGCGGCATTTACAGGGGAAATCCCGGACAGTCTTGACAAGGGGCTTTCAGGACCCGGTTTTGCCATTGAGGTGTTCAATGTTCTGGGGGCGGGGGACGGGTTCATGTCGGGCCTGCTCAAGGGCTGGCTGAGCGGAGAGGCGTGGGCAGTTTCGCTGAAGTTTGCCAATGCGTGCGGGGCTTTTGCGGTTTCTCGTCACGGGTGTGCGCCGGCCTATCCCAGTTGGGACGAGTTGCAATATTTCTTTGAGAATGGTTCGGAGCAGTTTGCTTTGCGCAAGGACAAAAAACTGGAGCAGGTGCACTGGTCGACAAATCGCAAAGGCGAGTGGCCCCAGATGCGGGTGTTTGCCTTTGATCATCGCAAGCAGCTTGAAGATATTGCGCAAGAGGAGGGTGCCGATCCGGCGCTTGTCGGGCGGTTCAAGGAACTGTGCCTTGAGGCAGCTCTGAAGGTGGCGGACAATCGCGCCGGATATGGAATTTTGTGTGATTCCCGTTTGGGGCAGGAAGCGCTGTTCCAGTCCACAGATACAAATCTGTGGATCGGGCGGCCCGTTGAATTGCCGGGGTCTCGCCCGCTGGAGCTGGAGATCGGCCCCGACTTTGGAACCGCTCTCAGCGAATGGCCGGTGAACCATGTGGTCAAAGTGCTGTGTTTTTATCATCCCGATGATGAAGAGGGGCTGCGGCGGGAACAAGAGGAAACCATCGTCAGGCTGGCCGATGCGGCACGGGCCAACAATCTGGAATTCCTGCTTGAAATCATTTCGTCCAAGGCTGGACCTTGCGATGATGATGTCTCGGCCCGGATCGTGAGGCGTTTCTATGAAATCGGGGTTTATCCGGACTGGTGGAAGCTGGAGCCGATGAAAAGCGATAAAGCATGGGAAAATACCTGCGCTGCCGTGTCGGAAAATGATCCCTGGTGCCGGGGTATTCTGGTGCTGGGGCTGGATGCGCCCCAGGCACACTTGCGCGCCAGTTTTCAGGCGGCGGCAAAATGCGCTCTGGTCAAGGGGTTCGCGGTGGGGCGCACCATATTTGGTGAAACCGCCAGTGCATGGTTTGCGGGCAAGTTGAGTGATGAGGGGGCTGTTGGGCAAATGGCAGACAGGTTCACAAAATTGTGCCAGGTCTGGGATGAGGCGCGGGGGCGGGCCAAGGACAAAATGGAAGCGGCAGAATGAAAACCATCCGGCTCACCGCTGCGCAGGCGTTTGTACGTTATGTAATGGCGCAAAGGAACGAAGAGGGTGAGCCTCTTGTTCCCGGATGCTGGGCCATTTTCGGGCACGGCAATGTGGCGGGTCTGGGGGAAGCCCTGCATGGGGCAGGGGATGATTTTCCCACCTGGCGCGGCCACAACGAGCAAAGCATGGCCCACGCAGCGATTGCCTATTCAAAGGCCAAAAACCGCCATCAGGCGATGATGGTCACCACCTCCATCGGGCCGGGGGCGCTCAATATGGTCACTGCGGCGGCGCTGGCCCATGTCAACCGGTTGCCGGTGTTGCTGGTGCCCGGCGATGTGTTTGCCAATCGTGCGCCGGACCCGGTTCTGCAGCAGGTCGAGGATTTTGACGACGGCACGGTTTCAGCCAATGATTGTTTCAGGCTCGTAAGCCGCTATTTTGACCGTATCCAGCGCCCCGAACAGCTTTTGAGTGCTTTGCCACGGGCAATGGCAACGCTAAGCGACCCGGCACTTTGCGGGCCGGTGACGCTGGCCTTTTGTCAGGATGTGCAGGCTGAAGGTTTTGACTGGCCGGAAAGTTTTTTTGCGCCAAAGATATGGTACAGACGGCGGCCCATGCCCGATGCAAGGGAGTTGGAACGAGCTGTTAAAGCCATCCGGGGGGCGAAAGCGCCGCTGATTATTGCCGGGGGCGGGGTGCTTTATTCAGGCGCGACAGAGACGTTGCGCAACTTTGCGGAAAGCCACAATATTCCGGTTGCCGAGACGCAAGGCGGAAAGTCCTCACTTTCCTGGGACCATCCGATGAACTTTGGCTCCATCGGGGTAACCGGGGCAAGTTCAGCCAACGCGGTGGCGGAAACATGCGACCTTGTTATTGGCATCGGCACGCGGTTTCAGGATTTTACCACCGGAAGCTGGGCGCTGTTCAAAAACCCGGCGCGGCAAATTCTCTCCGTAAACGTGGTTGCCTATGACGCGGCCAAGCATAATGCCATCTCGCTGGTCGCCGATGCGCGGGTGGCACTTGAGGCGCTGAGCGTAAAACTTGACGGCCATAAAGCGCGTCTGCCCTTGGCAAAACTCAGGGATACATGGCTGGCGGATGTCGAGGCGGCAATAGCGACTCCTGCGTCCAAAGACAATTCACTGCCCAGTGATGCGCAGGTCATCGGGGCGGTGCAGCGCTCCATGGACGAAAATGCCATTGTGGTTTGCGCGGCCGGGGGGCTTCCCGGAGAGCTGCACAAGCTGTGGAAGGCTTCAAAGGCAAACTCCTATCATGTGGAATACGGGTTCTCGTGCATGGGGTACGAGATTGCCGGAGGGCTGGGCGTCAAGATGGCACTGCCAGCCCGCGAAGTGGTGGTCATGGTGGGGGACGGCTCCTACATGATGGCCAATTCCGAAATTGCGACTTCGGTAATGCTGGGTCTCAAGATAATTGTTGTTGTGCTGGACAATCGCGGATTTGCCTGCATCAACCGTCTGCAAATGGCCACGGGTGGCGAGAGTTTCAACAATCTGCTCGATACGGCCCGCCACAAAAATCCAAGCACGATTGACTTTGCCGCCCATGCCGGGGCGATGGGGGCGACTGCTGAAAAAGTCGATTCTGTTGAAGCGCTTGAGGAAGCTCTGGCGCGGGCCCGGAGTTCAGAGCGCAGCCATGTCATCGTCATTGATACCGACCCGCTGGCAACGACCGGGGCGGGGGGGAACTGGTGGGATGTGGCAGTGCCTGAAGTCTCGGTTCGGGCCGAAGTCAAAGAGGCTCACGCTGACTATTTGATGCAGAAAAAAGGTCAGCGCCCCGCTGACTGAGCCATAAGAAAGAAATTACAGGAGTAGATATAATGGTCCGCTATGGAACGAACCCCATTGCCTGGTCGAACGATGATGACCATTCTCTGGGCGGCGATATTTCGCTTGAAACCTGCCTATCCGAGGCTGGTAAAATCGGCTTTGAGGGAATTGAAAAGGGTCACAAATTCCCCGCAGAACCTGATGAACTAAAGGCTGTGCTGGCACCGCACGGTTTGCAGTTTATTTCGGGCTGGTATTCGATGAAAATTCTCTCCCGGCCCGTAAAGGACGAAAAACAAGCCATGCAACCCCATCTGGACCTGCTCAAAGCCATGGGGTGCAAGGTGTGTGTCGTCTGCGAGACCACCGGTGCGGTACACGGCATCGACAAGGACCATGTGCCGGTGAATGACAGGCCGATGCTGGCGGCTGACAAATGGGAGAAATTCGGGGCCGACATGGAGGAAATGGCAGCGTTTTGTTCCGGCCAGGGCATAGCACTAGCCTATCACCACCATATGGGTAGCGTGGTCGAAAATGAGGACGAGATAGACCGCTTCATGGAGGTGACGGGCCCTGAAACAAAGCTGTTACTCGATACTGGCCATGCGCTGTTCGGGCGGGCCGACCCCGAGCGGGTGGCAAAAAAGCACATGAGTCGCGTGGTGCATATTCATGCCAAGGATGTCAGGCCCGATATCATGGAGCAGGTGCGCAATGAGGATTTGAGTTTTCTTGAAGGGGTCAGGCGCGGCGTGTTCACCGTGCCCGGTGACCCGGAAGGCTCGGTTGATTTTATGCCCGTTTTCAGGATTGCCGCAGAGCATGGCTATGACGGCTGGCTGGTGATTGAAGCAGAGCAGGATCCGGTAGTGCGCAACCCTTTCAAATATCAATCCATGGGGCTAAAAGCGTTGAAAAAGCTGGCTGAGGAAGCCGGGTTGGACAAAAGCAGCGGAGAGAGTTGATGGCAAAACTTCTGGTCAAACCCGATGGAACAAAGGGCAAGGTGCACGATATCAGCCCCAAAAGTGCGGGCTGGGATTATGTGGGCTTTTCGCTCTATCGCCTTTCCGCAGGGCAGCGGGTCAGCGAGGTCACCGATTCGGAGGAAGTCATTCTGGTGCTGGTTGAGGGCAAGGCTGAAATATCGGGCAGTGGCGAGGATTTTGGCGAACTGGGCGACAGGATGGACGTTTTCGAGCGCAAGGTGCCTCACTGTGTCTATGTTCCCAATGGCAGCGACTGGTCAGCCAGAGCGACAACCGATTGTGTGCTGGCGGTGTGTTCGGCGCCGGGCAAAGGCAATTACGAGGCGCGGGTCATTTCCGGTATCGAAATGGAAACACGGGGGAAGGGCACCAACACGCGCTATATCCACCCCATCGCCATGGAGGACAGAGACATTGCCGACAGCCTGCTGGTGACCGAGGTCTTTACACCCGAGGGGCACTGGTCGTCCTATCCGCCGCACCGCCATGATGAGGATAATTTCCCTCAGATGACCTATCTTGAGGAAACCTATTATCACCGGCTCAATCCAAAGCAGGGTTTTGGCATTCAGCGGGTGTTTACCGAGGACGGGGAACTGGACGAAACCATGGCGGTTTCGGATGGCGATGTGGTGCTGGTGCCAAAGGGGCATCACCCCTGCGGCAGCCCCTATGGCTATGAGATGTATTATCTCAATGTCATGGCGGGGCCTTTGCGCAAGTGGCGGTTCAAGAACCATCCCGACCATGACTGGATTGCCAGACGGGACGCGGGTTAGGAAGCGGTTGTTTTTGCAAAAATGGGTAGAAGAGACCCCGGATCAGGTCCGGGGTGGTGCATTCATGCTTCTCCCCCCACCCTCAATCCCTCCCCGCAAAGGGGGGAGGGAAGAAGAGAGAGGAACAAAGCTTTGTGCGCGTCATTCTCCGCTCACCCTGAGGTGGGAGCAAAGTGGTTCTTCAAGGTGGGCAGCGGCCTTCATGAGGAAGCCGGGAGGTTTCGCTATCAGGGCAGTTTTGAAATGCGCTGGACAAGCAACTCGTAATAGCGCTTTGTATCGCCGTGGCGCAGATAGTGCGCGTTGGCTTTGCGTGTTGTGACACCCCAAAAGTCGGCGACTGTCATGCCTCGGGTCAACTCGCTTGAGACTTCGACCTCAACGTTGATGTGCCGCCCGGTGAAAATATCCGGCTCCAGCACATAGGCGATAACACAAGGGTCGTGCAGGGGCGCGCCCTGCCACTGGTATTTTTCAAGGTCGAAGCGCTCGGAAAATGTCAGCATCTTGTGGATGGCGTCGCCGGTCTTGTTGCCCATGTTCAAAAAGCGTTCCAGATGCGCGGGAGTGGCCAGCATGTGGTGGGTTACATCGAGGGGTACGATGGTGATGGGCGCGCCGCAGTGCAGGACGATGTCGGCGGCCTCGGGGTCCACATAGATGTTGAACTCGGCGGCCGGGGTGATATTGCCCCCTTCGAAACATCCGCCACCCATGAGCACGATCTCCTTGATGCGGGTGGCAATTTCAGGGGCGCGAACCAGCGCCATGGCGATATTGGTCAGGGGACCAAGGGCGCACAGTTTTATGGTTTTTGGCTCGGCTTCAAGCAAAGTGTCCATGATGAAGTCCACCCCGTGATGGTCTTGCAGTGCAATTTTCGGGTCGGGCAGGTCGGGACCGTCAAGCCCGGTTTTGCCATGCACATGCTCAGCCGTTACGGGTGTGCGGCGCATGGGCCGGTCGCAACCGGCAAAGACGGGAATTTCGGTTCTGCCTGATAATTCAACGACTTTGAGGGCGTTTACCGAGTTTTGATTCAACCCCACATTGCCCGCAACGGTGACAATGCCAAGAACGTCCAGCGCATCAGGGGAGGCCAGCGCCAGCAAAAGTGCGACGGCATCGTCCTGACCGGGGTCGGTGTCGATTATAATTTTTTGCATGGATTCACCGTGCCTGATTGAATGAGAGAGCCAGATTGTGTTGCAGGCGGGGCAGGTTCAAATTTATGCATCACACCTGTTGGGCAAAGGCCTTGCTTCCTATACTAGGGGGGAGAACCTTATGCGTCGACGTTTTTTCATAAAACGCGTACGTTGTTAGCAAGACTATCGCATGCCAGATGAGGATACAAATGCAGCAAAAGCTCGAACCGATCAGTGTTGGGGACGCCATGACCCTGATGCGTGAGAAAAAGTATAAGGCTGCGGTTGAGATGTGCGACCGGATTCTGGAAATCATGCCGGAAAATGCTACCGCGATCTGTGTGCGCGAACACTGCCGCTGGCAGGACAATGCCGACCCTGAAGAGTGCATCGCCAACACACGGCGCGCCTTTGATATCGCGCCGGACTCCCCTCTTGTGCGTTATTATCTCTCCCTGATACTGGTTTCAAATGGCAGGATTGAAGAAGCGCAGAAGCTGCTTCTGGAAGCCATGGAGTTGAGCCCTGATAATCCGAGATACTTCTTTGAGCTGGCGGAGAATATGCGCTTCAGCGAAGAAAGTGAACTCGTGACTGCCATGGTCAAAGCCTATGAAAAGAATGAGTGGACTAAAGAGCAGAAAACTGCGGCCGGGTTTGCTCTGGCTAAAATCTTTGATGATCTTGGTCAGGCTGAGCGGGCGATGAATTATTGTCTTGAAGCCAATGCGCTCGAAGGCAGGGAATTTGATGTGGCGGAACAGGAGCGCCAGATGCTTGATCTGCGCGATCTTGCCACACGGGGATTGGAAGATATTCCCGACAGCGGACTGAGCACCGAAGCGCCAATTTTTATTGTCGGTATGCCTCGTTCAGGAACAACGCTGGTGGAGACAATCCTGTCGCGTCATCCGGAGGTGTTCGCAGCGGGAGAGCTTCCCGTTATCCCGGAGGTGCAGGCGGCCATAGGAAACTGGCTGAAAAAGGGTTTGAAGTTTGAGGGCGGCCGCTACACCGGACTTGAAAAGGTGCCCCAGCATGTATTCAGACAGAATGGGGAGGCGGTGTTGAAAATTGTGGAAAGGCGCACCAAAGAGAAATTCGCCAAATACACCGACAAGCTGCCGAGTAATGCCCTGAATTTGATATTGATTTCCCGGCTATTTCCCAAGGCGCGTATTGTTTACGTCAGAAGGCACCCTCTTGATTGTGGCATTTCAAATTTTTTCAAACGGTTCGTTGCGATCAATTTCAGCTTTCAGCAGGACTGGATCGGGAGTTATTACCGTAATCTGGCTGACACGGTAAAAATCAGTCGGCAGATGATCGGCAATCCGGTGCTTGATTTGAGTTATGACCAACTGGTGACGAACCCCGAACCTCATGTGCGCCGACTGCTTGAGTTTGTCGGCCTTGAGTGGAACGACGCCTGCCTGTCCCCCGAGCAATCGGACAGGGCGACCGTGATGACGGCAAGCCGCTGGCAGGTTCGTCAATCCATTTATACCGGATCGACACAGCGCTGGAAGCGCTATGAACCATGGATCGGACCGATGATTGAGGCCATGGGCGGTATGGAATGGATTGAGGAGCAGGTCAGGGAAGCGCAGGCATGGAAGCCGGAGAAGGCCTTGAAGTAGGGTTTTGTTCTTGATACCGCGTGCGGTCAGCGGGCTGGCATGAAAACCGATGTGTCCTGGAACGTAAGCGCCAAAGCCTATGCACAGCTTTATCAGGAGCTGACAAGTCGCTGACCATTAAATTTGAATATGGAAATGAGATGACTTTCAAAGATGTTGAAACGCAGCCCTATCCGGACCAGAAACCGGGCACCTCGGGCCTGCGAAAACAGGTCGCGGTGTTTCAGCAACTGCACTATCTGGAAAATTTCATCCAGTCGATTTTTGACAGCGCGGGCGAGATTTCCGGCAAAACGCTGGTGATGGGTGGGGACGGGCGCTATTTCAACGAAGAGGCTATTCAACAGGCGATAAAGATGGCGGCGGCCAATGGGTTCGCCAAAGTCGTTGTCGGTCAGAACGGTCTGCTCTCGACCCCGGCGGTGTCGCAGCTGATACGGCACAGGGGTGCTTTTGGCGGGTTGATATTTTCGGCCAGCCACAATCCGGGTGGACCCAATGGCGACTTCGGGGTCAAATATAATATTGGCAATGGCGGACCGGCACCGGAGAAAATCACCGAAAGGGTTTTTGCCCGCTCCCAGGTGATTGAGAGGTTCCAGATTGTTCAGGCGCCGGACGTGGCGCTTGATGCTTTGGGCACCCATGATGTGGCCGGGATGGTGGTTGAGGTCATTGACCCGGTGGCAGACTATGCAGACCTGATGGAAAAACTGTTCGATTTTGAGGCTATAAGAGAGCTGTTCAAATCAGGGTTCACCATGCGCTTTGACGCCATGCACGCGGTGAACGGGCCTTATGCGGAGAAAATTCTGGAAGGCATGCTGGGCGCGCCGGCGGGCAGCGTTGTCAACAAGGTGCCGTTGCCCGATTTTGGCGGCCATCACCCGGACCCCAATCTGGTGCATGCCAAAGCCCTGTTCGAATTGATGATGTCGGGGGATGCGCCTGATTTTGGCGTGGCGACGGACGGGGATGGCGACCGCAATCTTATCATTGGCCGGGGGGTGTTTGTGACCCCCTCGGATTCGCTGGCCATTCTGGCGGCCAACGCCCATCTGGCGCCGGGTTATGGGCAGGGGATTGCCGGGATTGCCCGCTCGATGCCGACCAGTGCCGCCGCCGATCGGGTGGCGGAGGGGCTGGGTGTCGCCTGTTATGAGGTGCCCACGGGCTGGAAGTTTTTCGCCAACCTTCTGGATGCGGGAAAAATCAGCATTTGCGGCGAGGAAAGCGCGGGCACCGGCTCCGACCATGTGCGCGAAAAAGACGGGCTGTGGGCCGTTCTGCTCTGGCTGAACATTCTGGCGAAACGCAAGCAGAGCGTTGCCGAACTTGTCGCCGAACACTGGGCCACCTACGGGCGTAATTATTATACCCGCCACGATTATGAGGATGTGGAAACAGAGGTTGCAAACCGGCTGGTGGAGGTGCTCAGGGCCAACCTGCCTGAGTTGAAGGGGCAAAGTTTTGGAAAGCGGAGAATTTCGCAGGCCGATGATTTTTCCTACACCGACCCCGAAGATGGTTCGGTGGCCGCGCATCAGGGGCTGCGGATTATCTTTGAAGATTGTGCGCGCATTGTCGTGCGCCTTAGTGGCACCGGCACGGTGGGGGCAACCATCAGGCTTTATGTGGAGCGCTATGAACCCCCGGAGGGCAATCTGGCCATGGAAACGCAGGAGGCGCTGGCGGACCTTCTCATTATCGCAGAAGAGCTGGCGGGCATAAAAGCGGCAACCGGGCGTAACGCACCCAACGTCATCACCTGACCTGACAGATGAAACAGCATCTGGTTTCCGGTGCCGGAACGGGGGGAACCTCTGGGAGCGAACACTTGTAAAGGCGGCGGTGGGGCGCGCGTGTGATGTGGTGTGGCTGCACCCAACAGGGCGAGAGATGGAGGAAACGGAGTGGCACCAAAACGGGGCTGGCATACCTTAGTTGGCATGCACCTCGATATTGAGGGTGACGAAGTTCTCCTGTGGTTCAACCGGACGCACCAGCAGATTTTTTCTAAAAAACCACTGCCCGCAACCGGTGCACATTGGGTCGGTGGGAATTTCGTCAGCGTTTGAAGGTACCCGCTTCACGGATAATGAACTGGTTTTGCCCCCGCGTTCGGTCCTGTCCCTAAAACAAGCGCAGGGCGGTGAGCACCAAAAAACCCGTCCCGATGCCGATGCAAAGGGGTGAGTAGAGCTTTTTGTCAAAGGTGGCGAATGGCTCTTCGGGGGTCATCTCCCGCCATTTTCTGGTGTAGCCGATAAAACCGCGCGCAAGGAAAACCAGCGCCAGCACGACTCCCCCGCCGGTCAAAACCAGAGACGAACTGGCATCGGTCAGGGCCAGGGCCCACAGGCCGGCAGAAAATGTGGCGACCGCGACGCCAAAAGATGCCAGCTTTGGAGGCATTTTTTCAATGCCCCTGAATCCGGCGACCGTGCGGGCCAGCGTTAGTTCATCCTTTGCCGGGTAGGTCAGGCCAAATGCCCACAACAAATGTACCATCGAGATGGCAAGCAGGGGGATGAAGGTTAGAGAAGCCAGGCCAGCTACCATAGTTACTTAGTTCCTGTTTCGACCAGGGTCAGGACCCTAGAAAGGGGCGAGTTGAATTCTTACAGTATTGCCGAACCGGCTGACTGCGGCATTGCTGGCATCAAGCAGCCCTTGCGCATATCTGATGAGGTCAGGACGGCTTGATGCGTTGATGGCTGAAATCATAACCGGGGACGTGGCAATCGGCAAATGGGAGAGCTGGGCCGGGTCGCCCACATTATCAACATCCACAATGATTGCAGCCTGGCCATCAAGCCGGGTGATATCCTGAATGGAGCCAAGGCGGGGTTTGCCTTCAATGAAGAATGTAGAAAAATCTCTCAACGTGGTATCGCCCGAAGAAATGTAGGCCACTACAGGGGGGGTAATATCTTCAAGGGTGCGCAACTGGGAAGCAAACACATCAATGTCGATATCGGGAGAAAGCAGGGCGATGCCACCAAGCTTGCTGAAAAACCGGGGATTGCCCTTCAGGCTAAGGTCGCGCACCGCTTCCATCGCAAGGCGTGCGCCCATGGAATGTCCGACAATAACGATGCGGGAGATGTCACTTTGAGAAAGGCCGTTGAGCAGTTCCACCAGACCATCGCGGGCATAGGTGGTGCTGTCCAGATCATGGACATAGGACACAAGCTGGTTGGCGGCTGGCCATGAATAAAGAACGGTTGCGGCAGGAAACTTAAAGTCGAGGTCCATCTGTGCTGCCCGGGTCAGTGAATGCTCAAAACTCGAGTTGAAGCCATGCACAAAAACCATGACTTCGGAGGAATTTTTCGTGCTCCTCGCGGCGTTCAGAACTGCGCTGGAAAACGCGGAAACAGAAGCCTGCCGGGCCACCTCAAGGGAGGCAAATTCATTGGGCACCCCAAAAGGTTCCGGGGGAATGGAGCCGGGGGTGCGTTTTTCCGGGATGGCAACCTGATATGTGGCGAAGAACAGGGATTGTGCGCGGTCGAAGCCAAAACTGCCGTTGGCCAGACGGTTGCGACTTGAGGCCACAAATATGGACTGAATTGTGCCTTGCGGCTGCGCAAGTGCTCCTGTGCGGTCAGGGACAAAAGTACTGGGCAGGGCGGCGCAACCCTGCAGGGCAAAAACCAGAAAGAGAGCAGTTAACAAGTTGCGCATTTGTGTAGCTCTGAAATTGCCTGTGACAGTTTAACCAGTCCGTAATTCAGATCGCCCCACTATTTTGAAAAGAATCAAAACAGCAATCCAGTTTATTGTTTAAGCACGTCATTTTTCCGACAACCGGTGTCTGTTTGCCGGTGACACGTTCTAATCTTGCACCAAAAGCTGCAAACGCAAAGTAAACTTATGTTGCAGCGGTACAATGTTGCGTGTCCTCTCGGACCTATTCATGGATCCTAGTTGTGGCGTTGTGGTGCTGCCTGACTTCTGCGGAAAAAACTGATGCTGTCCTGAACCATATTGTTGAGCAGCTTGTCACCCGAGGCGATGGGCTCATTCTTTTCGGACAGGGTAGGCGCAATGATGGAGAGTGCCAGCACTTCAACGGCAAAGGCCGCTTTTTCCTTGCCGTCCTTTGCCAACTGGTTCCCCTGGGTGCGGAAACTGTTGATGAGGCTGTTATAGATTTCCGGGGTCAGGGATTTTTTGAGGTGCACCCAATCGGGGCTTTTGGACTGGTCAAGAAGGCTGGCAGCCAGAGAGCCGATCATCCACACGCTTTCAGGGTCTTTGCTGGTGCTTTCACCCATCTGCTTCATGACTTCAAGAAAGCGTTTTTTGAAGACTTCTTCGGGGTTTGCTTCTGAAGGGTGGTCCTGATCTTTACTCATGGTTTCATTCTCGGGAATTTGTTTAAACCTTTGCCGTGTTCAAACCCTGAAGGCTGGGATCGGGCGGGTTTTGCGCCTGAGCATCGGGCTGGGACTGTGTTTAAGCGCAACTCTACCTCAACTGCAATGAGGGGCATGAAAAAAAGAGGCTGAAACGATTTTACGCTTCAACCTCTGTTCTTGTTGAGGAATCTGGGGGGTAAATTTTTGTTTCCGGCTGTTTGCCTAAAGGCCCATAGCCTCTTCGGGGCTGATTGCGCTCAGGCCCTGCGCGGTGGCGACCGGGGCACAGGTGATTTTTCCGGCGGAAACGTTCAGGCCGGCCCGCAGGTGAATGTCATCGTTCAAGGCCAGCTTCCAGCCCTTGTTTGCCAGATTGACCACATGGGGCAGGGTTGCGTTATTGAGCGCATAGGTCGAGGTGCGGGCGACAGCGCCGGGCATGTTGGCCACGCAGTAGTGTACGATATCATCAACCACATAGGTGGGCTCGGCGTGGGTGGTGGCGTGGGAGGTTTGGAAACATCCGCCCTGATCAATGGCGACATCAACCAGTACCGCGCCCTTTTTCATGGTTGAGAGCATTTCCCGGCTGACCAGTTTGGGAGCCGCAGCTCCGGGAATAAGCACTGCGCCGACAACAAGGTCAGCCTCGGCAACATTTTCGGCCAGTGAAGCAATGTTTGAATAGACGGCACGGGCGCTGGCTCCAAAATGACGATCCAGATGCTCCAGAACCATTGGGCTTTTATCCAGAATGGTGACATTGGCCTGCATGCCAACCGCCATCTGAGCGGCGTTGAAACCGACAACACCGCCGCCAAGAATGAGCACTTTTGCCGGCTCCACACCGGGTACGCCGCCGAGCAGGACGCCACGACCGTTATGGGCCTTTTCAAGGGCCGTTGCGCCGGCCTGAATGGACATGCGACCGGCAACCTGACTCATGGGCTTGAGCAGAGGCAGGCCGCCTGTGGCATCGGTGACCGTCTCATAGGCAATGCAGGTGGCACCCGAAGCGATCAGGTCGTTGGTCTGGGGAACGTCGGGAGCCAGATGCAGATAGGTGAACAATATCTGGTCAGCGCGCAGCATGGCACGCTCACTTGCCTGGGGTTCCTTGACCTTGACGATCATTTCGGCTGCATCGAATACGGATTTGGCGTCGGGCGCGATTTTGGCCCCGGCGGCAAGGTAAGCCTCGTCTTCAGCGTCGATACCCGATCCGGCACCGGTTTCAACGGTGACGGCATGACCCTGGGCAACCAGTTCGGCGACGCTCTCCGGCGTGAGGCCCACACGGTATTCATGGTTCTTTATTTCCTTGGGGACACCGATGTGCATCAGGGTTTCTCCGCTCCGATCTGAAAAAATGTTGCCGCAAGGCTAATGGCGTTTGTGTGAAAGTTCCTTGCATTATTGGCGTTGTTCTCGTAATTATCGGGAAATTTTCCGAATTTAGATGAAATTAGCGCAATGAATTATCAACTTAGTGCGACTGACCGCAAACTCCTGCTGGCGGTGCAGGGGGATTGTCAGCAAAGCATGCAAGAGCTTTCCGAGCAGGTGGGCCTGTCGCCTTCTGCCTGTCATCGGCGCTTGAAAGCACTTGAAGAAAGGGGGTTCGTACTGGCCTATCGGGCAGCACTGAATGCCGACAAGCTTGGTTTCACCATGCAGTTTTTTATCGAGGTCAGCCTGAGTTCGCAAAGCGAGCAGTCGTTTACGGCGTTTGAAAAAGCTGTGAAAGATATTCCCGAGGTATTGGAGTGCCATCTGATGGCTGGGCAGTCCGACTATATCCTGCGGGTGGTGTGCCGTGACCTGGAGGATTTCGAACGCCTGCACCGGCGGCTGATTGCGCGCCTTCCCGGTGTGGCGCGGGTTCATTCCAACATGAGCATCCGCACGGTGAAAGTCAGGACCGGGTTGCCGCTGTAGCTTGAAACCGGTGGCGGTGCCTCCAAGGCGGGCCCAGGCCAGCCAGCATGGGGAGCAGAGTATGAACTAGGTTGTGCAGGGTTTCAAATTTGTGAACATTGTGGCGGACAAGTTGCAGGGGATGACTGAGTGCACTCAGCAGAACTCGGCCCTGATGCGAAAAAAGGTGAAGGACGCCGCCAAATCCTGCCTCTCGGAGGGCAGCGTTGCGCTGAACAGCGGGTGGGCTGAGTTTTAGGCGCCAAACTAGGAGCACACTGAGCCAAGGGGTGCCTGATTGCACCCCTTTTCTTTTGGGGCCGGTTCGCTTACATAACGCCCACCATTTCCCTTATGATTATCAGGAAGGTTGCCGGTTCATGGCCCGTCAGTTCATCTATCACATGCACAATCTCTCCAAAGCCTATGCGGGGGGCAAAAAGGTTCTGGACGGGGTAAACCTGAGTTTTTACCCGGACGCCAAAATCGGGGTGCTGGGCCCCAACGGGGCGGGCAAATCCACGCTGCTTAAAATCATGGCGGGCATTGAAACCGAGTTTACGGGGGAGGCCTGGGCGGCAGAGGGTGCAAAAATCGGCTATCTGGCGCAGGAACCGCAACTGGACGAAACGCTAGATGTGCGCGGAAACGTTATGATCGGGGTCAAGGAAAAACAGGCCATTCTTGATCGCTATAACGAATTGATGATGAATTATTCCGATGAGACGGCAGACGAGGGGGCAGCTCTTCAGGATCAGATTGACGCTGATGATTTGTGGAATCTGGATTCCAAAGTCGAGATGGCCATGGAGGCTCTTGGCTGTCCGCCAGCCGATGCGGCGGTTACCAATCTTTCAGGGGGTGAAAAGCGCCGGGTGGCCCTGTGCCAGCTATTACTTTCCAAGCCCGACCTGTTATTGCTGGATGAGCCGACCAACCATCTGGACGCCGAAACCACCGGCTGGCTGGAAAAGCACCTGCGCGAGTTTGCCGGAGCGGTGCTCATCATCACCCACGATCGCTATTTCCTCGACAATGTCACGGGCTGGATACTGGAACTCGACCGGGGTCGCGGCATTCCTTATGAGGGCAATTATTCGGCCTATCTAGACCAGAAAGCCAAGCGCTTCAAACAGGAGCAACGCGAGGATGCGGCGCGCCTCAAGGTGCTGGAGCGCGAGGCGGAATGGATGGGCAAGAGCCCGCAGGCCCGGCAGGCCAAATCCAAAGCCCGTATCAAGGCCTATGACGAACTGGTCAAGATCAATGAAGCGCGCACGCAATCCTCTTCAGCCCAGATTATCATTCCCCCCGGGGAGCGGCTGGGGCAGGAGGTCATCACTGTTGAGGGGCTTTCCAAAGGTTTTGGTGACAAGCTGCTGATCGAGGACCTTTCCTTCAAGCTGCCTGCCGGGGGGATTGTGGGCATTATAGGACCCAACGGCGCGGGCAAAACCACTCTGTTCCGCATGATTTCAGGGCAGGAAAAGCCCGATGCGGGCAGCATTACCATCGGTGACACGGTAAAAATGGGCTTTGTCGACCAGAGCCGGGATGCACTTGACCCCGACAAGACCGTGTGGGAGGAAATTTCTGAGGGGAGTGAAGTGATTACCCTTGGAAAACGCGAGATAAATTCGCGGGCCTATACCTCGAGCTTTAACTTCAAGGGCGCTGACCAGCAGCAAAAGGTGGGCAACCTGTCCGGGGGGCAGCGCAACCGGGTGCATCTGGCCAAGATGCTCAAGTCGGGGGCCAATGTGCTGCTGCTCGATGAGCCCACCAACGATCTGGACACCGAAACGCTTGCCGCGCTGGAAGAAGCGTTGGAGGAATTTGCCGGTTGCGCTGTTATCATCTCCCATGACCGGATGTTTCTGGACCGGCTGGCCACCCACATGCTGGCCTTTGAAGGCAACTCCCATGTGGAATGGTTCGAAGGCAATTTTGATGATTACGAGCAGGACAAAATCCGTCGCCTGGGGGTCGAAGCGGTCAACCCCAAACGGGTGAGCTACAAGCCGCTTACCAGATAAGAGAAGCGGTATGCATCGGCATGGCAGCCACCATGTTTGGACTGGCTCTGACGGGGACCTACGAGTTTGCGCGCGGTTATGCAGGGCCTGGGATTTTGTTGGCCGTGATTGCTGAAATCGGGTTTGGTGTGTCTTTCGCACGGATTTGGCTGACGGGGCGGCAGGAAAAAACTTAGGGTCAGGACTTATTAAATTCATCCATTCTGGGCCATGGCCATGGCACGCCGGGCCCCGGTCTTAACCCGGGTGAGAAATCGGTATTGCGTCTCTCCGGGCACGTATAAAAAGCTGGAAATTGGGTTTTCAGGTCCGAGTTCCCGCTGAATTGATCAGCGGGAACAATTTGGCTTTTTGTTCAAACGTTTCACTTGTCCCACAAGCGGCTCCCGCTTATGGGTGACACGCTCTAGAATTTGGAGTTCACACCAACGCGCACAAGAGCTGCGGAATTTGTAAATCCGTATTTCTCTTCGTTGTTGGTATAGCTCGTATATTCGGGGAACTGCATCTGGAGATATTCGACTTTTGTCGACAGACTGTCAGACAAGGCGAATTCCACCCCGCCGCCGAAAACCCAACCAGTATGAATGCCCTGATTATAGGTGTTCTGGGTGGCATCATTGTCGCCAAGGATAACCTCGTTGGTTTCCATCATTGCCAGTCCGGCAGTTCCATAGATCAACACATCGTCAAAGGTATAGCCGACACGCGGGCGCAAAGTGCCCCACAAGCCGCCATACTGGCTCTTCCAGATATGTCCGTCCCACATGTCCAGCTTGTCGGGGGCGGTGAAATTCATGACCCCTAAATCGCCTTCGATACCAATTACAAAATTATTGCCCAGCTGCTGGTTGTACCCGATGGTGAGAGAAGCCAGATAGCCGCTGGGATCATTGGTTTCCGTGGTCGGGTGGTCGTCTCCGGCCCGATCATAAAAAGTACTTGAATTACCCCAGCCGCCGCCAACACTGGCGCCGAAATAAAATCCCGTCCAGCGTTCGCTGTAACTGGAACTGGAAAGCAGACTTTGAGAGTCTTTGCCCGGAAAACTGCCGGCCTGTGCACTTGCGCCTGATATCGCCAGAATTGACGGCAGGACAAAAGCGGCAATCGGTATAATCCATTTATTTATCCTTTTTGGTGATGCATTATTAGTTGTTGTGAACCCCCCAATGTTCATAACCAATATGTCTTTGTTGACGTTACTCACTTTACTTCTCCTGGTGTTATATATTGGTTGAACGGATTTATATTCCCGCACCGGATTCGAGTGCGGCAGGAGAGATGTTACAAACGATTTAGACTGGGAAATGGTGCCTTTGCGGCGCTTTTCTGCTTTCCTTGTGAAGGATGTTTGTCAACTTTGTGATTGCAATAATTTTTCAAAAAACGACAAAAACATCAAAAAATTAAAGTGGTTATCCGTATAACTACGAGAGTGGATAGTTGATCCAGATTTTCCAATAACGGTTTTAGACTTGCCGGTGATGTGCGTTGTTGCCATGCCATGCGAGGTCCCTCGCAGCCCTCATGGGTTCTGGTGCGTTCCGACCCGTGAGGGCGAATATCACAAGGCCCCCATTTTTCGACAGGCTCAAGGTGAGGGCCTTTGGCCAAGTCCCCCAGTCCGTGACAAGGCTGTGAAGCTGTGGAATAGTCCGGGTGCAAGGTTTCAAGGAGAGGGCAGGGATATGGTTTCGCGCAGGTTGGTTCTTGGAGGTGGGGCGGGGTTGCTGGCGGTTGGGGGAGCGGCTCTGGCCTATCCGCTTTACCTGCAACTGTTTCCACCCATTGCGGAGACGGGTTTTTCACTGAGTGAAGAAGAACTGGCGCGGGCGATCAGCTTTCTGGCCCAAAACCCGGCCATTGACACCCACGCCCACCCGGGGCGCACTTTTGTGACCGGAGCGGAAAACCTGGCCTGGAAACTGAAAATCTTTCAATCCATTGGCACCTTTGAGGACCGGGTGGTAGAGGAAATGATAACGGGCGGCTTGAGTGCCGCCAGCTTTTCGGCCGTCTCGGACTTTCCGGTGCTTGACACAGCGGGCAACGGGCTGGCTTCAACGCGGGAATTCGCGCACGGGGAGGCTTGGGCCTATTATCAGGCGCAGATGGATAATCTCAAAGCACTGGTTGAGCGGGAATTGGTCTATCCGGTGCTTGAACCCGGCGATATTGCGCTGGCGCGGGCTTCAGGCAGGCCCGGGGCTATCTTTGCCGTTGAAGGCGCTGACTTTATCGAGAGTAATCTTGCCCGCGTACAGAACGCCTGGGATGACGGGGTGCGGATTGTCACATTTGTTCATTTCGTCAAAGGTGGGGTGCTGGGAGACGTGATGACGGCGGAACCCGTGCACGGAGGCATGAGTGCGGTGGGCCGCGGGGCTTTTGTCGAAATGCAGCGTGTGGGCATCATGGTTGATCTCTCCCACGCCGCAGAAAAAACCGCGTTTGATGCGCTGGCGCTTGCCAGCAAACCGGTGGTGGCCACCCACACACATATCATTACTCCTGAGCTGACCCATCCGCGCTTTATCTCCAAGGAGCTGGCGCAAGGGATCGTCGAAACCGGTGGTTTTATTGCGGCCTGGCCGGCGGGCATTGGCATGACGACACTAAATGGCTATCTGGATCGGATAGAGCAAATGGTAGACGTGTTGGGGCCCGACGGCGTGGCGTTGGGCACAGATATGGATTCCAACTACAAACCGGTGTGGAGCACCTATCTTCACCTGCCGCTGGTGGTTGGAGGACTGCTCAAGCGGGGCGTGGCGGAGGACACGGTGGCCAAAATCATCGGGGGTAATTTCATGCGGGTGTTTGAGGCCGTACAGGCGAGTTAGGACTTACCATGTTTTTGCGGAATCACATGGGGTTTGTTTTCGCTCGCGCCAGTCAAGTTGCA
Source organism: Hyphomicrobiales bacterium (assembly GCA_026981645.1). Taxonomy (GTDB): domain Bacteria; phylum Pseudomonadota; class Alphaproteobacteria; order Rhizobiales; family Devosiaceae; genus DROE01. The sequence continues at coordinate 37,195 of JALSII010000017.1, forward strand.
CACACGGCTTCGCAGGAGCGGCGCATGGGCGCCGGACCGCCCTTGGCGGTCGACCGCTTCAGTTGAAACATGACGCGGTTTACACCGCCAGCACGCTCTGCAAATGGTCGGGCAAATCATTGGTCGGTGTATTGATAAGGTTCTTGGGCAGTTCGGCGATGACGGCCTCGCCAACCTGGGCGCTCAGGTGTTTGCGAATGTTGCCCAGACTGTTTGGCGCGGCAACGATAATCAGGCGCTGATAGGCCTTTGCATAGATTTTTTCGCTCAACAGGTCAGCGAGATCCCTGGCAAAATCGGCCTCTATTTTTTCCACGGGGTCTGTTGGTGGTTCCATGGCGCTTCGCCCCTGCCCGGAAGGAGAGAAACTCCGGCCCGGCCTGTCGGCCATGATATCTCCGGCCTTGAGGGTGTCAGTGGAGCGATCGAGTTCGGGGAGGGGTTTGAGACCCTTTCCGGGACCTTCGTTAAGGAAAAAACGTGCGTTGTTTCCATCAGCCAGCACGATCCAGGTGATGACGGGTTTCATTTTTGTTCTCCTTTGGACACCACATTTCACTCTATATCGGGTTTGCCAGGGCCAGGTTCAACACTGCTTTGAGCAATATTGCGGCAAAACCGGGATATTCATGCGGGCATGTCCAAGCCGACCGGCAACCATCGTGCAAACCACTTGCCCATATCAGCAATATTGATTGGATATTTTCCCGGTCCGGCTGTTAGCATCCCTGTTCAGCGTGTAAGTTCAATAAAAACAAAAGTTTCCGGGCGATGGCCAGAAGTGACATTTCGTCCGGAGGGGCGGCCCGGGCGGGTGCCGAGGCGAAAACAAAAGATATACGCGCCGGTGGGCTTGCCGCCATCGGGGCCTACGGCGTTTGGGGGTTGTTCCCCCTCATGTTCCGCCTGCTCGATGAGGTCAGCCCGCAATTGATTGTCGTGCACCGGGTCATCTGGTCACTGGTTTTTGTCGGGGTCATCCTGAAATTTCAGGGGCGCATGGGCGAGGTTTATGCAGCGCTCAGGGACCGGCGGGCGCTTTTGATCATCGGGTTGTCGGCGGTGTTGCTGGCGGGGAACTGGCTGGTGTTTATCTGGGCGGTGGGGGCTGAGCGCGTACTTGAGGTCAGTCTTGGATATTTCATCAACCCGCTGGTCAATGTGTTACTTGGCATGGTGTTTCTGGGGGAACGTCAGAACCGCTGGCAGTGGCTGGCGATTGCCCTTACCATTGTAGCCATGATTGTGCAGACAGTGGGCCTGGGCGGAGTGCCCTGGGTATCGCTGGTGCTGGCGTTTTCTTTTGGTGCTTATGGCTATTTGCGCAAAACCGTGGCGGTTGGTTCGGCACCGGGCCTGTTTATTGAAACGCTGCTGATGCTGCCGATTGCTTTAATTTATCTGGCCTATCTGATTGCAACCATCGGGGCGGGTCCCCACGCCGACCCTCGGCTGATGACCTATCTTGTGCTCACTGGCCCGGCGACCGCGGGGGCGCTGCTCATGTTTGCCTTTGCGGCGCGACGTATGCGTCTGACGACGTTGGGCATGTTTCAGTATCTCGGGCCCAGCATGCATTTTGTCATTGCCATCTGGCTTTTCAGGGAGCCGATAAACAGTGTGCAATTGCTCAGTTTTGCCCTGATCTGGCTATCACTTGGCATTTATTCGTTTGACTCGTTGCGGGTCCGGGAGAAAAAACCCGGCTGAAATGGAATTGGAGCGCGGTATGATTGCTGCCAGCCCCGCCCGATGGGAAAATCGGGTTGTGTGTAAAAACCGGGTTTTGTTTGCTGCCTTGTGAAGTTTACATTGTGCGAAGGTCAGGGGAGTTGAGTGTTCATGGTTGAGTTTGTACCAGCAAAAAAAAGGCAGGGAAAAGTTACGGGCCTGTTTGTGGCAGCGGGGGCAGGTTTTGTCACCGAAGCGGTGGATGTGCTGACGCTGACTTATGAGGGCATACCGGGGGACAGGCACCAGGGGCTGACGCGGCCGAGCAATTCGCGTGAGCCCTGGTACAAAAAGGGCACCGAGATGCGCAACGAGCAACAGGTGTCCATTCTGGCCGATGACGAGTTGGCGGCGGTTGCTTCTGATCTTGGCATTGATGAACTGAAACCGGAGTGGATCGGGGGCAATATGGTTTTGGACGGTATTGCTCATTTGTCTCTGCTGCCGCCGCGCACATTGCTGATGTTTGAGGGCGGGGTGACCATTCGGGTTGACGGGGGCAGAGGTCCATGCCGCTATGCGGGGCGTTCCATCGCCGACCAGTTTGAGGGGCGTGATGACCTGGAATTTGCCTTTCCCAAGCTTGCAAAACACCGGCGTGGTCTGGTGGGTTGGGTTGAGGTGCCCGGCGTCATAAAACCCGGAGAGGGCGTAACCGCCCGCATCTGGGAGCAGTGCATTTATCCGGGGTGAACTTTCTGCTTAGGGCAGTAGTGATGAAGTGAGTGGTTCACCAGCCTCAACGATTACCGCGGCGATCTTTGAGAACAACGGGGTGAACGGTGTTGAACTGTGCCAAACGAGGGAGAGTTGGCGCCCGGCGCCGGGGCGCTCGAGGGGGAGTATCTGAATACGGGGGGTTGCTGCCTCTTTGCTTAAAGAGATTGCGGGCAGCAGGGTAACTCCCTGTCCGTTGGCCACAAACTCGACGATGGTGGAGAGCGAGGTGGCGGCAAAAGCGCGGGTGGCTCCGGGACCGCGCAGGGCACAGGCTTCAATCGCCTGGTCGCGCAGGCAGTGACCTTCGTCCAAAAGCAGTATTTGGTCGGGGGGGATATCGTTAAGCGACACCGGGCCGGTGCCCTGCGCGTGATCTTTTGCGGTTGCAAGCACGAATGGGTCGGCAAAAAGCGGTTTCTGGGCCAGGCGCGAACCTTTGGGCAGGTCGGTGGCAATCAGGGCGATGTCGAGATCACCCAGTTCAAGTTCTGCCAGAAGTTTTTCTGTCCGGTTTTCAGAAATGACGAAACGGGTATCGGGGAGCGCGTTGGTCAGGGCCGGGTAAATTTCGGGCAGAAGATAGGGGGCAATCGTTGGGATGATGCCAAAGCGCAGGGCATGGACGGGATGGCCCTTGTGACCGGTGGCAAAAGCCAGCAACGCATCGGCTTCCCGAACAATTGGAGTGGCGCGCTCAACGAAGGCTTGCCCGAAGGGGGTCAGACGGATGGTTTTGCCCGTGCGGTCGAAAATCGGGGTGCCGCTCAGTTCTTCGACCAGCTTTATCTGCTGGGAGAGGGCGGGCTGGGTGACATTGCAACGGGCGGCGGCCCGGCCGAAATGGTTTTCCTCGGCGACTGCGAGGGTGTAGCGCATCTGTTTTAGACTGATGTTCATAAATAATTCTTATCACGTCCTGTGGAAAATTCAATTGGCCTTATCGTTCTGATGGGGATAGGCTGGGGGCAGACAAGTAAAAAAGTGAGGCCGATATGAGCAAGAAAACACAATTGACAACCAGCGCGGGAGCACCGGTTGGAGACAATCAGAACTCCCAGACCGCGGGGCCGCGCGGCCCGGTTCTGATGCAGGACTATCACCTGATCGAGAAGCTGGCCCACCAGAACCGCGAGCGCATACCCGAGCGCACGGTGCATGCCAAGGGATGGGGTGCCCATGGCACATTGACCATTACCGGGGATATTTCCAAATATACGCGGGCAAAGGTTTTGCAGCCTGGAACTGTTACCCCGATGATTGCCCGGTTTTCAACCGTTGCCGGTGAAGCGGGCGCGGCGGACGCCGAACGCGATGTGCGTGGTTTTGCTCTGAAATTCTATACCGAAGAGGGCAACTGGGACCTGGTGGGCAACAACACGCCAGTGTTTTTTGTGCGCGACCCGATGAAATTCCCCGATTTCATCCATACCCAGAAACGCCATCCGCGTACCAATATGCGCTCGCCCACCGCCATGTGGGACTTCTGGTCGCTTTCCCCGGAAAGCCTGCATCAGGTGACGATCCTGATGTCGGATCGGGGTCTTCCCGTGGCGCCAATGAATATGAATGGTTATGGCAGCCACACCTACTCCCTGTGGAACGAAAAAGGTGAACGCTATTGGGTGAAGTTTCACTTCAAAACCATGCAGGGGCACAAGCACTACACCAATGAAGAAGCGGCCGATGTGATCGGACAAAGCCGGGAAACGTATCAGGAAGCCCTGTTCGGCGCTATTGAGAGCGGTAGTTTTCCGCGCTGGAAAATGCAGGTGCAGATTATGAGCGAAGCGGAAGCGGAAAAAACTTCCTATAATCCGTTTGATTTGACCAAGGTCTGGCCCCATGGGGAGTTTCCGCCCATCGATATTGGTGTGATGGAACTCAACCGCAACGCTGACAATTATTTTGCCGAAATCGAGCAGTTGGCGTTGTCGCCTTCAAATATTGTACCCGGCATTGCCCATTCGCCGGACAAGATGTTGCAGGCGCGGGTGTTTTCCTATGCGGATGCCCATCGCTATCGGCTGGGCACCCATTATGAGGCTTTGCCGGTCAATGCCCCCAAATGTCCGGTGCACCACTATCACAAGGATGGCCCGATGAACTTCATGGGGCAGCAGAGCGGTAATGTTGACGCCTATTATGAGCCCAATTCGGTTGATGGTCCGGCTGAGGACCCTCAATATAATGAACCGCCTTTGGCGCTGTCAGGTGATGCGGGGCGTTTTAATCACCGGGATGGGAATGACGACTACGGACAGGTAAGGGCGCTATTCAATCTGTTTGATGATGGGCAAAAAGCACGGCTTTATTCCAATATTGCTGCGGCGATGGGCGGAGTGCCTGAAAACATTATCGAGCGCCAACTGGGTCATTTCGAAAAAGTGCACCCCGATTATGCCGCTGGTGTCCGGGCCGCGCTGGACAGCAATGCGGGCTAGGTTTGGCCTCTCACACAAATAAAATCGCCCCCGGCTTTCTGATTGGAGAGCCGGGGTTTGTTTTTGAATGGATGAATTTAATGGGCCCTGACCCTACGGATTTTGCATACAAATTGAATAAAACTGTTGCCCAAATTGAATCAAATCATCCCCTCGCATTTTAGGGCGTGTGCATTTGGGTCTGCGAGTTTGGCGGTCAGACTTAATCCGAATTGGTCGGAGGGAAAGATGATAGACGCTGCAAATGACCCCAAGGCGTTCGATAATTTTCGCGCGCTTGATAGTGATGCCGATACGGGTGAACGTGACCAGTTGTTTCGCAATATGGCCCGCCTTTTCACCTTCGTCTGGGACCGTTGTGACGATAAGCAGGTGGAACAATATGATGTTGTTCTGTGCCAATTGGCTGAACTGGTTGAGGTTGAAGGGCGCAGCGAAGTTGCCCAGATGCTGGCTCCGCTTGAGCGCGCGCCGGGCACAGTTGTGGTCAAACTGGCCAATGATTCGTTTGAAGTGGCTCAGCCTTTGCTTGAATTCTCGAGTGTTCTGTCGGACGACGATCTGATTGACATTGTAAGCGAGGCTTCCGAGGAGCACCGGGTGGCTATTGCCGGTCGGGCTCGGGTGGCTGAGCGTGTCGGCGACGCCATTGTTACCCATGGCGGGGACAAATCCGTAACGCGACTGGTGGCCAATGAAAATGCTGAGTTGGGGGATGCAACTCTTTCAACTCTGGTGGAAAAAGCTGCCAAGGATACAGAGGTTGCTGAAAATCTGCGTGGACGCAAGGACATCAACTGGAAAGACCTGCACGGCAAAATCAGTGTGGCAGGAGCCAAGGTTCTGGAACAATTGTTCCAGACCGACAAAGATCTTGATCCGGCCACGATGGAAAAGGTCAATGCTGTGGTGTTCAACCGGATGCGAAACAAGGCCGGGTTCAATTCAAACGAATGGCGGGTGGCCTGGAACCAGGTCAAGGCGCTTGCCGACCGGCGCCAGCTCAATCAGCAGTCCCTGGCGCGTTTTTCGCGTTTTGGCTATGGGCATCACTTTGGGGCAGCCATGTGTGTCATGCTGGGGCTTAATCAGGAAATATTCGTCAAGTGGCTGGCCTCCCAGGACTATCTGGCCCTTTCCGTGGCGGCCAAAACTCTTCGGCTTTCCCCCGATGTTCTGGAGCGCGGCGTTGGCATTCTGCCCTGGCGCGACCTGCCGGACGCTGAAGAAGTGAAGGGCATTATTTCCCGCTATGATATCTTGGATGTCGCGGAAGCAGAGGAAATATTTGCTCTGTGGCGCGAGCACGCCTTTCGTCGGAAAAGCGCGGTGAAAAGGGAAAAAGTTGCGGTTAACGAGTAGGAAGTCACGAAAGCCGGTCTGACTTTAGCAGGAGCGGTTCAGTTTCCACTGGACCCGGCGGCCTCCGGTCATATAAAGATATCTTTATATGACCGGAGAAGCTGGTGACTGAATTCGACAGGTTTGTGGACATTCTGAAAGCTGCGGGGGAGGGGACCCGCCTGCGGCTGCTTGCGCTGCTGGCTCAGGGCGAGCTTTCAGTCAAGGATCTTACTGACATTCTGGGGCAAAGCCAACCCAGGGTTTCAAGGCATCTCAAGCTTCTTTCTGAAGCAGGTCTGGTGATACGGACCGCTGAAGGCTCATGGGCCTATTACCGCATTGCTGAAACCGGGGGCGTTGCGGATTTCGTGCAACGCCTGATTGGGGAGATAGATGAGGATGCCCCCCGGCTTGTCAATGACCGCAAGGCGCTTGCACGGGTGCGTCAGATGCACCGTGCGCAGGCAGACGCCTATTTTTCCCAGATTGCGGCGAGTTGGGATACAATCCGCAACCTGCACGTGCCTGAATCGGCGCTGGAAAAAGCAATCATGCATGCTGTAGGCAAGAAAAAAATCGGACGGATGATTGATCTGGGCACCGGTACGGGGCGCATGCTTGAATTGCTTTCAGCGCGGTATGCGCGCGGAACCGGTATCGACAGTTCCCGCGAGATGGTTGCAATTGCCCGGGCAAAACTTGCTGCGGCTTCGATTTCGCATGCCCATGTGCAATTGGGTGACATTTCCCAACCGGACCGGGAGATTGGTCCGGCAGACCTCGTCGTGCTGCATCAGGTATTGCATTACTTTGATGATCCGGGGGTTGTCATTGAACAGGCTGCGCGCCTTCTTAATGGTGAGGGGCGTGTTCTTGTCGTTGATTTTGGCCCCCATGAGCTTGAATTCCTGCGCAAAGAACATGCCCATCGCCGTCTCGGGCTGGGGGCAGACCAGATGAATAGCTGGGCAAATGGTGCGGGGCTCGAAGTTTCCCTGTTTGAAGAGTTCCCGAATGATAACGCTAACAAAGATCTGACAGTGTGCCTGTGGGTATTGAGCCGGACTTGAGGTGCGGGTGCAAACTGAGCAAAAGAAGGGGCCGATGAAAATACTAGAGCCAGCAAAACGGAAAAGTCGTCTGTCGGGGAGCAAAAGCCCCAAAATCGAGATGAGTTTTGAGTTTTTCCCGCCCAAAAGTGAAAAGGCCGAACAACGATTCTGGCAGAGCCTTGAAAAACTGGCGCCTCTTGCACCCCGCTTTGTTTCGGTGACCTACGGGGCGGGAGGCTCGACGCGCGAGCGTACTTTGCGCATGGTTCGCCGCATTGCCACAGATACCGGTATTGAAGCGGCGGCGCACCTGACTTGTGTTGATGCAAGCCGGGATGAGGTTGATGAGGTTGTGCGCGGATATAAAGAGGCCGGGGTCAGACGCATTGTTGCGGTGCGTGGGGACCCCCCCACCGGGGTGGGGGAAAAATTTACGCCCCATCCCGATGGCTATGCAAATGCTGTGGAACTTGTTGCCGGGATTCAAAAAACAGGTGATTTTGATATTTCTGTTGCAGCCTATCCCGAGAAACACCCCGAAAGCGCCGATTGGGATGAGGAAATCGACAATCTGAAACGCAAGCGAGATGCGGGTGCGGCCCGGGCCCTGACACAGATGTTTTTTGACAATGATGATTATTGGCGGTTTCTGGAGCGGGTGGAAAAGGCAGGTTTGAATATGCCGATTGTTCCCGGTATCCAACCCATTCACAATTTTTCCCGCATAAATGCTTTTGCAAAAAAATGCGGAGCCAGCATGCCTGACTGGATATCATCGCGCTTTGAGGGTCTTGAGGACGATGCCCAGACACACGCGCTGGTTGCTGCTTCCCTTGCCGCTGAACAAGTTACGGAACTTGTGGACGGAGGGGTGACCCAGTTTCACTTCTTTACCATGAACCATGCCTCCCATGTGGTTGCCCTAGCGCGGGTTTTTGCCTGACTGGGTGAGGTGTCTTTCAGAGCGGTTAACCATAAAAGAGCCACTTTTTTGACTTTATTTTGACTTGGGCGGGGGCACCATAAGAGGACAAGGTGCATGGGTATCCCCCGGACGGGTGTGTCGTTTTTAGGCCTCAGTGTGGCGCTGGTTTTGTTGCCTGCAGGTCTTGCTTTTTCGCAATCAGTTGACTGGACTTCACAGGTCGGCAAAGAGAATAGTCTGGTCGGGCCGCCAATTCCGGCGTTGCGGCCCGCTTTGCCAGGTGCGCCGGTCTCATCGTTTGCCGGGCTGTCTGGCGGGGGAGAACAGGAATGCGTTGACCTTGATGCGCAGTTCCTTGCCCCTTGCATTGAAGGGGTGACACCATGGGGCAGTGATTTGACGGCAGGTCTTGAGATGGAGATGGTCACGCAAAAAACTGATTCGGCAATTTCGCAGCAGGCATTTGTATCTAATCCTGAAGCGAACCATCCACCGGTTCCCGTTCCGGCCTTTCACAGGCCGGTTATGGTGGTTTATCCCCGTGATGTTTCACTTATTCAGCTGGTGCGCACTGTTTCAGTGGATCCTGCGGTGCAGCAGTAGGCAAAAGGGGCTCGCTGGTCGGACAGGTTCAATGCGCTGGCAGGGGCAAAAATATGCTGCGACGAATTTTTGCATGCATAGCGGAATTGCCGAGCTTGAAACATAGCGCCGGGATGGTATTTAATTCAGAGTATTGGTGGCATGAACCCCAGCGGAGCTGTTCGGCTGGCTTGTTCCATCGGGGGGCAGTTTCATGTCAATCTGGACGCGTATCGGAAAAACACTTGAACCTCTGGCCAATGCGCTTGACCCGGATAAATGGCTGCCCGGGGGCAAGGATGCAGCTTTTACGCTGGCACTGGTGGCGCTCTCGGCAAAAATGGCGGTTGCCGATGGTGTGGTAACAGCCTCGGAGGTGCGCGCTTTTCGGAGTGTTGTAGAAATTCCTGCAGGCGAGGCCGAGCAGATCGAGCGGTTTTTTTCTCTGGCCCAACGCGATGTGGCCGGGTATCGCTCCTACGCACGCAAAATCCGCAAGCTGTTTCAAGACAGTCCCGAAACGCTCGAACATGTGCTTGACGCCCTTTTTCACATCGCTTCGGCTGATGGCATGATCCATGAGGGGGAGTTGGAATATCTCAGGGATGTGGCGGAAATTTTTGGCTTTGACGGCGCGCGTTTTGAACAGATTGCTGCCCAGTTTATTATGGGGGACGGGGACAAGGATCCCTATCTGGTGCTGGGGCTGGTGCCTGAAGCCAGCAATGATGAAATCAAACGGGTTTACCGGCGCCTTATTCAGGAACACCACCCAGACAGGCTGTTGGCAAAGGGTGTGCCTGAAGAGTTGATTGTTATCGCCACCGCGCGGGTGGCGGCGATAAACTCCGCCTACGATCTTATCGCCAGGGCACGTGGGCTATAGAGGCCGGTTTTTTTGGTGCATGTGACAAAAAAAGCGGTTCGACAACGTTTCAAAATGACCTATATGTCAGAAGCCAGTTGACCGGGTGACCGCTCTTGACCTTCCTTTTTTGGAAGGGCCAGGGGAGGAAAGTCCGGGCTCCACGGAAACACGGTGCCGGGTAACGCCCGGCGGGGGCGACCCCAGGGAAAGTGCCACAGAAAGCAGACTACCTCTTTTGCTTCGGCCAAAAAGGGGAAAAGGTGAAAGGGTGCGGTAAGAGCGCACCGCGGGTCTGGCAACAGGGCCGGCACGGCAAACCCCACCGGGAGCAAGACCAAATAGGGATGACACGGGGGGAACTCCAAGCCGGGATTTTCGGGCTGGTCATCCGGGTTGGTTGCACGAGGCGCAAAAGCAATTTTGCGTCCCAGATGAATGGTCACCACGTATCAGGAAACTGATGCCCTACAGAACCCGGCTTACAGGTCAACTGGCACTTTTCCCTCGCAGGGGCCACGATTTCGCTCTTGGGGCGATTAAGGGAAACAAAATCTTAAAGCTCCGTGGGCAATATGGTGCGGACCTTTTACTGTTTTTTGGGAATTCTTGTGCCTACCGGCATGAAAATTCCGGGGAACAGGCGTGGAGCGAAGCCGAACTATGGGTGCAAAAAGCCATAAAACCTCCCCGGATGGGCAGGGTGTGCACCGGCCAGTGATGCTGGAGGAAGTGCTGGCTGTTTTGCAGCCGGTTGAGGGACTTGATATTGTGGATGGCACATTCGGGGCCGGGGGCTATTCACGGGCGCTGCTGAAGAGAGGTGCCAAAGTTATTGCGCTCGACCGCGACCCCGGTGTTTTGCGTTTTGCTGATAAGTTGAAAAAAGAGTTCGGCGAGGCCTTTACGTTCACTCCGGGGCGGTTTTCAGAGCTGGATGCACTCGTTGCCTTAAACAGTGACAATTGTGTTGATGTGGTTGTGCTGGATATCGGGGTCAGTTCAATGCAATTGGACGAGGCGGGACGCGGGTTTTCATTCATGCGTGAAGGTCCGCTGGACATGCGCATGAGCAAAAGCGGCACAAACGCTGCGGACATTGTAAACACCTATGAAGAGCGCAGGCTTGGCGACCTTATTTTTGCTTTCGGGGAAGAGCGTAACTCCAAAAGGATTGCAAGGGCCATTATACAGGCACGGGCAGAACAACCCATTGAAACCACACTGCAACTGGCTGGAATTATTGAGCGGGCCACAGGGCGCAAGCCCGGCGGAAATCATCCGGCAACGCGAACCTTTCAGGCGTTGCGTATTGCAGTGAATGGAGAGTTTGACGAACTGGTTGCGGGGCTTTTTGCAGCAGAGCGCCTGCTGCCTGAGGGCGGTAAGCTGTTGGTGGTCACGTTTCACTCGCTGGAAGACCGGATAGTAAAAAGGTTCTTTTCGGGCGCAAAAAAATCGGGCCAGCAATCCAGACATCTTCCCCCACTTCAGATGGAAGCCATGCGCTGGGCGCCGGTTGCCAAAGCGCTTAAACCCTCCGGGGCGGAAATAAAAGCCAATCCGCGCGCCCGCTCGGCAATTCTGCGCTGGGCCATGCGCACCGGAGAGGCAGCGCGGTCGGTTTCATTCTCTGGCCTTGGTGTCCCCTTGAGCAGCTTGCGGGGGGCAGTATGATAAAAGGCATCAATATGGTGTTGTTCATCACCTCCATTTTTGCGCTGGTGGGGGTTTACGCCATCAAATACCAGTCTGAAACCATTGCCTCTGACATGCATGCGCTGCAACGTACGGTAAACCAGCAGCAGGGGCGTCTGTCATTGCTGAAAGCGGATTGGGCTTTTCTGACCCAGCCTGCCCATATTGAACCGCTGGTTGTGCGTTATTCGGAAGCGCTTGGCCTTGAAACCGTGTCAGCGGAACAGTTCGGTTCAATCGCTGATTTGCCCATGCGGCCTGAGATTGTCGACGATGCGGCGCTGACTGCATTGTTTGAGGCGCTTGATGCGGGCATCGACCCCATTGGCGACAAACTGGCGGAGCTTTTAGAGCAATGAGTGCCGACATGGAGGCTGCAGCAGACGTGACAATTGCCCTGGAGGGTGGTCGCAAATTCCGCAAGAATATGACGCGCTCACGCATTCACATCGCCATGCTTGGCCTGCTGGTGGTTTTTGGGGTAATCGGCGCGCGGCTGGTTCAATTGGGAACCGCAGAGACAAGTCTTTCTGCAGGAGGTCAGGCGCGCAGCGCCATAACCGCCTCACGTCCGGTGATTTATGATCGCAACGGCATAGAAATGGCCATGGACATAAGGGTGCCTTCGCTATTTGCCGAGCCGCGCCGGATTATTGACATTGATGAGGCTGTTGAAAAACTTCTGCCTGAACTTCCTGGCGTTAGCAGTGCCTGGTTGCGCGAAAAACTTGACGGGGAAGAAGGGTTTGTCTGGTTAAAACGGGAAATGACCCCGGCGGCGCAGGAGCGCATATTCAATCTCGGTATTCCGGGCATAGATTTTGTTATCGAGAGCAAGCGGTTTTATCCCGGGGGCAATGAAGCGGCGCACATTCTTGGTGCGGTCAATGTCGATAATCAGGGCATCGCCGGTATCGAGCGTTATCTGGATAGTGAGGCCATCAAGGTGTTGCAGGAATTTGGCCTGGCGCGGGATCGCGAACTTGAGCCGGTTTATCTGTCCATTGACATGCGGGTGCAGCATGCGCTGCACACCGAGCTTGTGGATGCGCTTGAGCGTTATCAGGCTATTGCGGCGGCGGGGGTGATTGTCGATGTGAGGAGTGGCGAAGTCATCGCTTTGGTGTCGCTGCCTGACTTTGATCCCAATGTGCCGGCAAGCGCACTGGAAGAGGGGCGTTTGAACCGGGTGACAGCGGGGACATTTGAGCTTGGCTCGACGTTCAAGACCGTTACGATGGCGGGGGCACTGGATAGCGGACTGGTCAGTGTTACCGATGAATTCGATGCGCGTGCCGGTATACGTTTCGGGCGCTTCACCATCAATGATTACCGGGGCAAGGGGCGCATTCTCACCCTGCCTGAAGTTTACAAATATTCCTCCAACATCGGCACCATCCGCATTATGCAGGCCATGGGCAAAGAAAACTACAGGGCGTTTCTGAACCGCATCGGATTTGATGATGCTTTGCCCATTGAGTTGCCCGAGACCAAACGCTCAGCCATTGCCGAGAGTTTTTCCGAAGTGGGGGCGGCTACCGCTTCGTTCGGCCACGGACTGTCCATCACACCGCTGCACATGGTTTCTGCGGTGGCAGGGTTTGTCAATGATGGGTATCAGGTGCCCGCAACCATATTCATGCGCTCCGAGGAAGAAGCGCGTCAACTGGGCAAGCAGATAATATCACCCGAAACCAGCCGGTATGTGCGCTATTTGATGCGTCTGAATGCGCTTGAGGGATCGGGGCGGCTGATGAACCAGATTGCGACAGGCTATATGGTGGGTGGAAAAACCGGTACGGCGGACAAGGTTGTTGACGGGCGCTATGATACCACCAAAAATCTGAATGCCTTTGCTTCAGCGTTTCCCCTTGATGATCCGCAATATGCCATGATTATTCTCGTGGACGAGCCCAAGGCCGAGAATGAACAGTCCGGGCGGACTGCCGGCTGGAATGCGGGGGCGGTAACCGGCCGGGTTGTGCAAAAAATTGCCCCGATGCTGGGTATCATGCCGGAGTTCAGTGACATGAGCGATGCCGCGCTGGTTCCTGTGGAATTGCAGAGCATAGACAATCAGACAAATTCTCAGGGGGAATAATTATGACATATTTACTGGCAGATTTGCTGGAGGGGTCTGTGGACGCATCCAAAATCGAGAGCATCCGAATTACCGGGGTTAGTTCTGATAGTCGGGCTGTTGCTTTTGGGGACGCTTTTTTTGCGCTTCCGGGCAGCACGACGCACGGCGATGTGTTTGCAGCCAAGGCGTTTGAGCGCGGGGCGCGAGTTGTTATCTCCGACCGGGAAGGGCTCGGGGATGCGGGGTTTCTGACCATTGTTGTTGAGGATGTTCGGGCCGCTTATGCAAAAGCTGCGGCTCGTGTGGCAGGGGCGCAACCTGAAACAATGATGGCAATTACCGGCACTAACGGTAAAACCTCTGTTGCCTCCTTCGTGCGCCAGATCTGGGCAGCGGCGGGAATGAAGGGGGCTTCCATCGGTACTCTGGGCCTGGATACCGGGGAAAAAACAGTTGCCGGAACCCTGACGACCCCGGATTCCCTGAAGTTGCATCAGGATCTGGCCCGGCTCAAGGATAAGGGTTTTGAGCATGTGGTGATGGAAGCCTCAAGCCATGGCCTCGACCAGCGGCGGCTTGATGGTGTGCGTTTCAAAGTGGTTGGCTTTACCAATCTGAGCCGGGACCATCTGGATTATCATAAGGATATGGAAGATTACCGGGACGCGAAACTGCGCCTGTTTTCGCAACTGATGGCGGATGGAGGGTTTGCAGTGGTCAATGCCGATGATCCCGAACACATGCCGTTCATGTTTGGTGCGCTGGAGCGGGGAGCGACCCTGCTGACTGTGGGCAAAGAGGGGGCCTATATCGAAATTGGCGAGGTGGAACGCGACGGTTGGGGGCAGAGGGTTTCAGGAAAGCTGGTGGGGGAGCCGCTTGATTTTCATCTGCCACTTGCCGGTGAATATCAGGCGTCCAACGCATTGATGGCCGCTGCAATGGTCATGGCTGCGGGGATGGACAAGGATTTGGTTGTGCCCGCGCTTGAGAAGCTGGAGGGTGCGCGGGGTCGACTGGAACGGGTGGCAACTAAAAACGGTGCCGCGATATTTGTCGATTATGCCCATACGCCCGAAGCGCTGAAAACTGCGCTTGTAGCCCTGCGCCCCTACGCCACGGGTAAGCTGGTGGTGGTTTTTGGTGCCGGGGGAGACCGGGACAAGGGCAAGCGTGCACTGATGGGCAGGGCGGCCGACGAAGTGGCTGACAGATTGATCGTTACCGACGACAATCCGCGTACTGAGGATGCAGCTGCAATTCGCGCAGAAATAATAGCGGCAGTCCCTGGGGCTGAGGAAATCGGCAACAGGGGTGAGGCGATTACCGCGGCTGTAGCTTCGCTTGAAAAAGGGGATGTGCTGCTGATTGCGGGCAAGGGGCACGAGGACTATCAGATTGTGGGCACCAGCAAACAGCCCTTTTCAGACCATGAACAGGTGGTCAAAGCTGTCAGCGGCTAGCTGATGTCAGGTCTGTTTTCCATTGCAGAGCTTATAGAGTCCACTGGTGGCCGGGTTCAAAATGTTTCTGCCAAGTCTGTTTCAAGCATTTCCATTGATTCCCGGGCGCTTAAGCGTGGAGCGCTGTTTGTTGCCATCAAGGGCGACAGGTTCGATGGGCATGATTTCGTTGCGGCTGCCATTAAAAATGGTGCAACTCTGGCGCTGGTGAGCGAAGCGCGCGTGGGAACCCTTGAAGGCTTGCCTCTTCTTGTTGTGCCTGATGCGCTTGCAGGGCTGGGGCAACTCGCCGTTGCGGCACGGGCGCGTTCGGGTGCAAAAGTGGTCGCTATAACCGGCAGTGCGGGCAAAACCACAGCCAAGGAAATGGTGCGTTCTGTTCTTGAAAGAGCAGGGGAAACCCATGCTTCAATCAGGAGCTACAACAATCACTGGGGTGTGCCGCTGATGCTGGCGGGTTTGCCGTCAAGCGCTCAGTTCGGTGTGTTTGAAATCGGCATGAACCATGGCGGGGAAATTACACCGCTTAGCAACATGGTGCGTCCGCATATAGCGCTGATTACCAATATTGGCTCCGCCCATATCGGCAATTTCAAAAATATGGAGGGGATTGCCCGGGCCAAGGGGGAGGTATTCTCAGGCATTGAGCCCGGCGGGGCCGCTATTGTCAACGCAGATCATGCCTACATGATATTACTCAAGGAACTGGCTGAGAAAGCTGGCGTAAAACATTTTGTGACCTATGGATTTGCGGAAAGTGCAGACATCGTCATCAGGAATGCGGACTTCAGAACCGGCGGGTCGGATGCCCGCGTTAACATAGGGGGCCGGGATATTTCTCTTGTGCTCAATGTACCGGGTGAGCACATGCTGGCTAATGCGGTAGGGGCCTTGTGTGTTGCAGAACACCTGGGGCTGACAACACAGGATACGCTGGCAGCGATTGCCGAATTTTCAGCTCCGGTCGGGCGGGGTGCTGTCTACAGGCTGGGGAGCAAAACCAACCCACTGGTGTTGATTGATGAAAGCTATAATGCCAACCCTGCGTCCATGGCGGCGGCATTGGGGGTTTTTTCAGCGCAGAAGCCGGTCTCAGGACGTAAAATTCTGGTGCTGGCGGATATGTTTGAACTGGGTGAGAAAGCCGATGTCCTGCACGCCCGGCTTATCCCTGAAATTGAGCAGGCCTCGCCCGATCTTTTATTTGCCATTGGCGAATATCTGCCCAAAGTCGCCACTGAACTGGCGCCGCAAGTCAAAGTTGGAGGCGCGGCAGACAGACTCAGCGAAATAGAACAGCTGATTGTGAACAGTCTTGATTATGGGGACCTAGTTATGGTCAAAGGGTCGAACGGTGTCGGGCTTGGTCTTCTGGTTAAGGCCATTCGGAGCCGGTTCGCAGGGGGCGGGTAGGTTCAATCGACGAGAATGAAAAAAGTGCATGTTACATTTTCTTGAGCAACTTGGAGATGGCATAGGCTTCTTCAACGTCTTCCGTTACATAACATTCAGAACCGGCGGTGCAGTCATCACCTCTTTGTTTCTGGTAGCCATGTTTGGCCCGGCAATGATAAGAAGCCTGGCTGCCAATCAGGGTAATGGCCAGCCCATTCGTGAGGACGGTCCGCAAAGCCATATCATCAAAAAAGCAGGTACCCCTACCATGGGGGGGCTGATGATCCTGTCGAGCATGGTGTTTTCGGCGCTGCTGTGGGCTGATCTGACCAATATATATGTGTGGGTGGTCCTGTTTGTGACTGTCAGTTTCGGCGCTATTGGCTTTTACGATGATTATCTCAAAGTCAAGCGGGCCTCCAACAAAAACGGTTTTAGCGGCAAGGTACGGCTGATGCTTGAGGCAGTGGTGGCGCTGATCGCTGTTGTGGTGATTTCAGGGGTCAGTGAAGCGCCGTTTTCCACTTCATTGCTCTTTCCCTTCGTCAAGGACCTCTCCGTAAACCTGGGGTACTTTTTCTTTGTTTTTGGGGCTTTTGTGATTGTTTCGGCCGGTAATTCAGTGAACCTGACCGATGGGCTGGATGGGTTGGCAATCGTTCCTGTAATGATTGCGGCGGCCTGTTTCGGGCTTATCGCCTATCTGGTGGGCAACATCACTTTCTCCGATTATCTGCTGGTGACCTTTGTGCCGGGCACGGGGGAGTTGGCGGTGGTCAGCGGGGCGCTTATCGGGGCGGGGCTCGGGTTTTTGTGGTTCAATGCGCCGCCGGCCCAGATATTCATGGGTGACACTGGTTCGCTGGCTCTTGGGGGCGCGCTCGGTGCGATGGCGGTAGCGACCAAACATGAAATCGTGCTGGCAATTATTGGCGGACTGTTTGTGCTTGAAACCGTATCGGTCATTGTGCAGGTCGCCAGCTACAAGCTCACAGGCAAACGCGTGTTCAAGATGGCTCCGATCCACCACCATTTTGAGCATCTGGGGTGGACGGAAAGCCAGATTGTCATCCGCTTCTGGATTATTTCCATTGTGCTGGCGCTTATCGGCCTGTCTTCGCTCAAACTGCGCTAAACCTGCTGAAATCCCTTGCCCGCCATCATATGGTTTGTGAAACGGTAACGCTTTGCGGGGTAGACTGAAGCCCGTTTGTCTTTTGGACTTTGGGAAGTTGTTCCAACATGTTTTCACGTGCGAAAAAAACGCCTGTGGCGGAATGGTGGTGGACCGTGGACCGCGAGCTGCTGGGTGCGCTGATTTTGTTGCTGATGTTCGGCATGGTTTTGTCATTTGCAGCAAGCCCTCCGGTAGCTGAAAGACTGGGGTTTTCAACCTGGCATTTCGTTATCCGTCATGCGCTGTTTCTGGTGCCTTCAATTATTGTGCTGGTGGGAGCCTCGTTTCTGAGCGCACGGCAGGCGCGCGTGTCGGCGCTGATTGTTCTGGTTGGCGCTCTTGTTCTGTTGGTGGGCACGCTGGTTTTCGGAATCGAGATCAAGGGAGCAAAGCGCTGGATATCGTTCATGGGGCAAACCGTGCAGCCTTCTGAATTTGTCAAACCCGCCTTTGCAGTGATTGCCGCATGGCTGTTTGCGGAGAAAATGAAACATCCTGATGTGCCGGCGCGGACTATTGCATTCGGACTGGTGGTATTCATCTCCGCGCTGTTGTTGCTGCAGCCGGACTTCGGGCAAACCGTGCTGGTTGTCGCATCCTGGGTCGCGCTGTTGTTTCTTGCCGGTATTTCATGGTGGGTTATTGGAGCGCTAATTGGCGCTGCCAGCGGCGGGGGGGTGCTGGCCTATTTCGTGTTTCCGCACGTGGCGCGGCGGATCGACAGCTTTTTGAACCCGGGAACAGGTAATAATTACCAGGTGGAAAAAGCTTTACAATCCCTGCTGGAGGGCGGCTGGTTCGGGCGTGGCCCGGGGGAAGCCCTGGCGCGACGTTATGTGCCTGATGCCCATGCGGACTTTGTATTTTCGGCGGCGGCGGGAGAGTTCGGCATTCTGTTCAGCCTTGTTCTGGTCGGTTTGATCGCTTTCATATCCATTCGTGCGCTGTTGCTCGCACAACAGCAAAACAACCTGTTTGCCCGTCTTGGTGCCAGCGCGCTGGCCATTCAGTTCGGCCTGCAATCGGGTATCAATCTGGCGGTCAATCTCAACCTGGCTCCACCAAAGGGAATGACCCTGCCATTTGTTTCCTATGGAGGAACTTCCATGCTCGCAACGGCTTTTGGCATGGGGTTGATTTTGGCGCTGACCCGCCGAAAACCCGAGGAAAGAATAGCCACCGGCGTGCCTCTGCGGCGCGGCGATCTGGCTCAGAACGCCACATGAGCAAGTTCATTCTGATGGCTGGCGGCACCGGGGGGCATTTGTTCCCGGCCATGTCGCTGGCCCAGGAACTGATACGGCGCGGGCACGAGGTGCAACTGGCAACCGACGAACGGGTTGAGAGCTATGGCGGGGATTTTCCGGCCACAAAGGTTCACGTTATCCCAGCCGCTACTCCTTCCATCCGCAACCCGCTCAAATTTGTGGTTGCGGGTTTTACGATAGTTGGTGGTATTTTGAAGGCTCTTGGTGTCATGCTGCGTGAAAAACCTGACGCGGTAATTGCCTTTGGAGGGTATCCCAGCTTTCCCCCGTTCATGGCGGCGGCCCTGTTGCGGATCCCCGGGGTTTTGCACGAACAGAACGCGGTTCTGGGCCGGGCCAACCGGGCGCTTTTGCGTTTCGCCAGGGCATTGGCGGTGCAGTTCGAGCAGACGAGGGGCGCCGAGAATTTCAGGATTGAAATGATCGTCACCGGCAATCCGGTGCGCGATCAGGTGCGCCGACTGGCAGATATCAACTATCCAGACCCGAGCGGAGAGGGGCCGTTAAAACTTCTGGTTTTTGGCGGCAGTCAGGGCGCGCGGGCATTCTCCGATCTGGTGCCACCGGCGATAGCGTCTCTTTCCGCAGAGCTCAAGGGGCGTCTGATTGTCACTCAGCAGTGCCGGGCCGAGGACATGGAACGGGTGACTTCTGCCTATGCCGAGGCGCGGATAAATGTGGAACTTGCAACTTTCTTTTCCGACCTGCCCGAGCGCATGGCAGCCTCCCATCTGGTGATCGGCCGGGCCGGAGCCTCGACCATCTCCGAGTTGGGGGTGCTGGGGCGGCCTGCCATACTGATACCGCTGCCCGGTTCTCTGGATCAGGACCAGCGGGCCAATGCTTCGCTTATGGAAGAAGCGGGCGGGGGCTGGCTGGTTGATGAGGACACGCTTTCACCGCAATCCCTTGGCAAGCGACTGGCTGATTTGCTAGGGGATGCCGATGCGCTCAAGTCTGCCGCCAGCGCTGCCAAAACCATCGGGAAATCCGATGCGGTTGAACGCCTGGCGGACGTGGCGGAGTGGCTGGCAAACAACAAAGCCTGAACTGGAATTTTACATATGAAAATGCCCCGCGAAATCGGCCCCGTCCATTTTGTTGGAATCGGGGGCATCGGGATGAGCGGCATCGCTGAAATCCTGCATACTCAGGGATACAAAGTGCGCGGCTCGGACATGGCGGGTAATCCCAATGTGCTGCGTCTGCGCGAGATGGGCATCGAGGTTGCAATCGGCCAGCGGGCCGAAAATCTGGGGGATGCTGCGGTGGTGGTCATTTCTTCAGCCATCAGGTTTGACAATCCCGAATTGCGCGAGGCCAGGCGCCGGGCGCTGCCCATTGTGCGCCGGGCCGAGATGCTTGCTGAAATCATGCGCTTCAAAAACGCGATTGCCATTGGGGGTACCCACGGGAAAACCACCACCACTTCGCTGGTTTCAGCGATTTTGGACGCCGGGGGGATGGACCCCACGGTCATCAATGGCGGTATCATCAACGCTTATGGCACCAATGCCCGCCTGGGCGATGGTGACTGGATGGTGGTCGAGGCGGATGAGAGCGATGGCACATTCGTGAAACTTCCAGCAGACGTTGCGGTGGTCACCAATATCGACCCCGAGCACCTGGACCATTACGGGGATTTTGAAAAGGCCAAGAACGCCTATTATCACTTTGTGGAAAATGTGCCGTTTTACGGATTTGCGGTGATGTGCGTTGACCATCCCGAAGTCCAGACGCTGGTGGGTGAAATTGTTGACCGGCGGGTGGTGACTTACGGGCAGAATCCGCAGGCTGATGTGCGACTGGTCAACCTCTCCTATGACGGAGGTGTCTCGAAATTTGACGTGGAGATACGCGACCGCATAACGAAACAGGAAAAGCGTATTGAAAACATCACTCTGCCCATGCCCGGTCTGCATAATGCGCTCAATGCCACAGCAGCGATTGCGGTGGCCGACCAATTGGAGGTGTCGGCTGATGCCATCCGCAAAGGGCTGGCGGCGTTCGGGGGGGTCAAGCGCCGCTTTACTCAAACCGGTGAGGTCAATGGCATCACTGTGATTGACGATTACGGACATCATCCGGTGGAAATTTCGTTTGTGCTGGATGCGGCGCGCCAGTCGGCGAAAAATGACGTGATTGCTGTCATGCAGCCGCACCGTTATTCGCGGCTGAACGAACTCATGGATGAGTTTTCAGCCTGTTTCAACGATGCTGACACCGTGATTGTTGCGCCGGTGTTTACCGCCGGTGAAGAGCCGATAGAGGGTGTTGACCATCGCGAGCTGGTGCGGCGCATTCGTGCGTTGGGGCACCGGGATGTGCAAGCAATTGCGGGCGAGGAAGAACTGGCGCCGCTGATTGCTCAGCGTGCTGTCCGCGGCGATTATGTGGTATGTCTGGGGGCTGGAACCATCACCCAGTGGGCAGGTAGGCTTCCAGGCGAGTTGAAGGATATACTGGGCAGTCAGGGCTTCAAAGCATGAGTTTTAGCGACCTGCGCCCGGGTTTTTCTGACTGGATTGGTGGAGTGCGGGGGCGTCTGAGCCACAACCAGATGCTTGCCGAGGTGACGTGGTTTCGGGTCGGCGGCCCGGCGCAGCTTTTGTTCATGCCCGAAGATGAGGCGGATTTATCGTTTTTTTTGAGTCATTTGCCTCAGGATATTAAAGTTGCGATTATCGGACTTGGCTCCAACCTTCTGATCCGCGATGGTGGGCTTGAGGGGGTGGTTGTTCGTCTGCCGGTCAAGGGCTTTGCTGATATCGAATTGCTCGAAGATCACCGGGTGCGGGTGGGCACAGCGATGCCCGATATCCGGTTCTCCCAGGCCATGGCCAAAGCGGGCATTGGCGGTTTCACCTTTTATCGGGGGATTCCGGGGGGTATTGGTGGCGCGCTTTTTATGAATGCGGGCTGTTATGGCACCGAAACCGCCGACCGGCTGGTGGAGTTGCGCGGGGTCACCCGGCAGGGCGACATCATCACGATCAACAAAGAACAGATGGCCTATGAATATCGCAAGTCCCATGGCCCGGACGGGGTGATATTCACTTCGGCGCTCTATCAGGGTTATGCGGGCGACCCGGCAGAACTCAATGCCCGGATGGAAGAAATTACAAAAACCCGGGAGGGTTCGCAGCCAACAAAATCGCGCACCGGCGGTTCGACATTCAAGAACCCCGAAGGGGCTTCAAGCTGGGAGCTGATTGACAGGGCCGGATGCCGGGGCCTGACCATCGGCAAGGCGCAGGTCTCGGAAAAGCACTGCAATTTTTTGCTCAATCTGGGTGATGCGAGGGCTCATGAAATAGAAACTCTGGGCGAGACCGTGCGCCAGCGGGTGCGGGAAAACAGCGGCGTGGAATTGCAATGGGAAATCCGACGCATGGGGCGGTTTGCTGCCGGTGAGGAGGTTGGCGAGTTTCTCGGCGACAGAGTTTTTGCCGGCGAGGATTGAGTGTTGGTGACAGCAGAAGCAAAAACCCCGTCTGAAAGACTGCACGGGCTGGACTTTGCCCGTTTTCTTGCTTTTGCCGGTATGGTTTTTGTCAATTTTCATGTGGTCACCGGTTCGGGGAGCGGTAGACTGTGGGCAACAGGTTTTCTGACCAGCCTTGAGGGCAAGGCGGCAGCGACTTTTGTGGTTCTTGCCGGTGTTGGTCTGGGGCTTGGCGCGCAACGGGATGCGAGCCGGAAATTCTCTATTCTCACGCTGCAACGAGCGCTGTTCCTGTTTGTCATTGGGTTGATAAATTCGCTGATTTTCCCCGCTGATATTCTGCACTATTACGCGGTTTATTTTGTGGTCGGTCTGCTGTTCATCCGACGTTCGACGCGCACCATCCTCATTGTGGCGCTGGTTTTGCCGCTGGTGTTTATCGCCCTGCTGTTTTTGATTGACTATGAGGCGGGTTGGAACTGGGAAACCTTTGACTATGCCGGTTTCTGGACCCCGTCCGGCTTTGTGCGTAACCTTTTGTTCAACGGCTGGCACCCGCTGGTGCCCTGGATGAGTTTTCTGCTTATGGGATTTGTGCTGGCGCGGCTGAAGCTTGGTGAGGCGACGATACAAAAGAAGCTGACGCTTTGTGGCGCCCTGGCCCTTGGCGCGGCCTATGCGCTTTCGTTTGTGCTTTCCAGCGACCCGGAACTGGCGGAACTGGTGAGCGTTTCCCCGATACCACCGGGGCCGCTCTATATGCTTGCGGGGGCCGGGGCGGCGGCGCTGAGTATCGGGTTTTGTCTTTGGGTGTTCAGGGGTGGCGTGGTCAGTTGGCTTGAGCCTTTCACCCGCACCGGCAAACAAGCGCTTTCGCTTTATATCCTGCATATCCTCATTGGCATGGGTGTGCTTGAGGGGTTGGGAATGCTGGACGGCCAGAGTGCGGAAACGGCGATTATCGCCGCCAGTCTGTTCATCATTGTTTCGGTAATTTATGTGATGGTCTGGTCGCGCTTTTTCAAAGCAGGGCCGTTTGAATGGCTGATGCGCAGGGTAACCGGCTAATGACCGTGGAACTGACATGACAAAACATGTGGCAGTATTAAAAGGGGGTTGGTCGGCGGAGCGCGAAGTCTCGCTCAATTCAGGTGCTTTTTTTGCCGAGCATGCAAAAGAAGCAGGCTACCGGGTCACTGAAATTGATGTGGAGCGCAATATCGGTGTGGTGCTTGCCGAACTCAAGCCCGATGTGGTGCTCAACGGGTTGCATGGGCGTTTTGGCGAGGACGGCACCATTCAGGGCATGCTGGAGGTGCTGGGCATTCCCTATACCCATTCGGGGGTTCTGGCCTCGGCGCTGGCCATGGACAAGCACCAGTCCAAAATCATTTTCAAGGCGGCCGGGGTGCCGGTCACCCGCCATATCATTGCTCACCGCGCTGAAATTGCTCGCGAACATGTGATGAAACCCCCTTACGTGGTGAAGCCCGTTGCAGAAGGCTCAAGCGTCGGCATTTTTATCGTCAAGAGCGAAACCAGCCACCCACCTCAGGAAATACTGCGCTCCGACTGGATAGGGGGCGAACACCTTATGGTTGAACGATTTATTCCGGGGCGGGAGTTGACCTGCGCCATTATGGGAGATGTGGCGCTGGGGGTGACGGAAATCGTTACCGACCTGAATTTTTACAATTATGAAGCTAAATACAGTGATGGTGGATCACATCACGTATTGCCGGCGCAAGTTTCTTCAGATGTTTACCAAAATGTACAGAATTTGGCTCTAAAAGCGCATGAAGCGTTGGGGTGCCGGGGCGTCAGCCGGGCGGATTTCCGCTTCAATGACCTGGCGGGACAGGCGGGTGAGCTTGTTTGCCTTGAGGTCAACACCCAGCCCGGAATGACCGCCACCTCACTGGTGCCGGAATTGGCCGAACTTGCCGGGCACTCGCCAAAAGAGCTTGTGAGCTGGATTGTGGAGGATGCAAGTTGCAACAGATAGGCGATCAGCACAGATCAGTTGCGTCTGCCTCCAGCACTGCGATTGCCGGCGTTGAGCCAGCCGCACAGCTTCCTGCACGGTTGCGTGCCGGGGGCAAACGGGTGCTGATAATTCTCAAGCACACCTGGGTATTGCATCATAGCAATATGGTGAGGCTGGTTGCGGCTCTGATTGTTGCGCTGGTGCTGGCAGCAGGGTTCCAGGCTCGGGGCGGCATTGCCCAGAACGCACAGGCCATAGGCGACCTGCTTGCGGGGCGCTTCGCCCAGGCCGGGCTTGGCATTGAAGAAATTGCCATCACGGGCCAGGTGATGACCGAAGAAAGTGATATTGCCATAGCTCTTGGCATTGATGAAACTACCAACATATTCAACTTTGATGTGGAGGCGGCGCGACAGCGTCTGCTTGAAATGCCTGCAATTTCTGATGTGCGCCTGCGGAAAATCTATCCCTCGCAGCTGGTTGTCGAGGTGAAAGAAGTTGCCCCCATCGCGCGCTGGCGCGTTGACGGGGTAACTTTTGTCATTGATGCCGCCGGGGTTCAAATTGCTGATGCAACGACAGCTGATGACAATTTGCCACTGATCATCGGCGATGGTGCCGCTGATGATGCGCAGATAATTATTCAGGCGCTGGAGGAGTTCCCCGTTCTGAAACAGGGACTTTTGGCAACCAGTCGTATCGGGGACAGGCGCTGGGACCTTGTCTATGACACCGGATTGCGGGTGCAATTGCCTGAAGCGGGATTGGGGGCGGCTCTGCAAACCCTCAATTCTGCCCAGAATGAACAGCAGCTGCTGGATCGCGATCTGGTGCTGATTGATATGCGGGTGGCGGGGCTGATGGCGCTCAGGCTGGCCGAGCGTAAAGAATAGAGTTTGTTTGAGTGAGAGTAGTTTCATGATTAGTGATGCCCTGACAGCGCGTTTGCGCCCCGTACAGTCCGGCCGGTCCTCATTGGTGGCGGTGCTGGACATCGGGTCGACAAAGATATGCTGCGTGGTGGCACGTCTGGTGCCCCGCGGGCAGGGCAAGGCCCTCAAAGATCGCTCGCATGTGGTTGAAGTTATCGGCTTTGGTTATGGACCTTCTGCCGGGATCAAAAGTGGCGTAATCAGCGACCTGGCCAAGGCCGAACAGGCTATCCGCACAGTTGTCGGCTCAGCTGAACGTTCGGCGGGGGTGACGGTTGAATCTGTTATTGTCAATGTGAGTGCGGGGCGTCTTGGCTCGGAGACATTCAGCGCGACGGTCTCTCTGGAGGGAACCGAAGTGGAGCGGGGCGATATTTCCCGGGTATTGCGGGCAGTTAACGAGCGCTCTGTGCGTAACGAACGATCGGTCATTCATGCGCTCCCCATTGGCTTTTCCATTGACGGCCAGAAGGGCATTGAAGACCCTCTTGGCATGGTTGGTGATCAGCTGGGCATTGATGTGGCTGTGGTGAGTGCGGAAACGCTGGCCATGCGCAATATCGAATTGGCATTGAACAGGTGTCACTTGCAGGTGGAAGCACTGATTTGCACGCCCTATGCCAGCGGGCTGGCCACTCTGGTGGATGATGAGGCAACGCTTGGGGTGGCAATAGTTGATTTTGGTGGCGCAACTACCACGGTCTCGGTGTTCAATCAGGGTCGTCTGGCCTATTGTGATGCCATTGCCATTGGCGGGCATCATCTGACGCTGGATATTGCGCGCCAGCTTTCAGTGGGCGTGGAGGAAGCGGAACGCCTCAAGACATTTTATGGTTCCGTTCTGCCCGGACAGGCAGACGAGCGCGATCTCATCTCGGTCACCCCGGTTGGTTCGGGCCCGGATGAAATTCCCAATCAGGTGCCCCGGGCGACGCTGACAAGAATTATCCGCCCACGCATGGAAGAAATTCTGAGCGCTGTTGGCGAGCGCATGCAGGCCACCGGCATGATGGATATCAGCGGACGCAGACTGGTGCTGACCGGGGGCGGCAGCGAACTGACCGGACTCCCCGAACTGGCGCGCAGGCTTTTGGCGCGCAATGTGCGCGTGGGACGGCCCTTAGGCGTTGCGGGGCTTCCCGAACTGGCGCGCGGACCGGCGTTTTCCACAGTTGCGGGAATGCTGGTTTATCCCCAGGTTTGCCATCAGGAGTTTGTTGAGCCGGGGGGTGGCCTTAAAATGACTGGGACTGATGGCTATTTTTCACGAATTGCCAGTTGGCTTCGAAGCGGGTTCTAGTGCCCTTTCCCAGCCCTCTGCTTGAAATAAAAAGAGTCAAATCAGAGGGTTTTCAGGCTTTTCTTGTTTTTGGTGTGAGGTGGGAACGGAGCAACGCCGCTCTGTGCCTGATACTGGCAAGGCAGTTTTGAGGCTGGCATTTATGGCTAATCATTGGTTAGCAGGGCGCAGGTTTTTTTTGCATTTTGCACAAAGGTTAACAAAAAGCCTTGTTTTGTTAGGGCGTGATTAACGATTTTGCAGGTACATCTTAATGTGAAATCTCACGATGAGGCCGGCAATGAGCATCAATCTTACCATCCCTGACATTCAGGAACTCAAACCACGCATCACTGTTTTTGGTGTCGGCGGGGCAGGCGGCAACGCCGTCAACAATATGATAGATTCAGGCCTGGAGGGTGTCGAGTTCGTTGTCGCCAATACCGACGCGCAGGCGCTGGCTCTGTCCAAGGCCAGTCGGGTCATTCAACTCGGGGTTGCTGTCACTGAAGGGCTGGGCGCAGGCTCGCACCCGGACGTGGGCAAAGCTGCTGCCGAGGAAAGTATTGATGAAATCAACGATCACCTGAGTGGTGCGCATATGGTGTTCATCACGGCGGGTATGGGTGGGGGCACCGGAACCGGCGCTGCGCCGGTGGTTGCACGAGCCGCCCGCGAGCTTGGCATTCTCACTGTCGGGGTGGTCACCAAGCCTTTTCAGTTTGAAGGCGCGCGACGCATGAATCTTGCCGAGGTCGGAATTGACGAGCTGCATCGGCATGTGGACACGTTGCTGGTTATTCCAAACCAGAACCTGTTCCGTGTGGCCAATGAAAAAACCACGTTCTCGGATGCTTTTGGCATGGCTGATGAGGTGCTTTATTCAGGTGTGGCCTGCATTACTGACCTGATGGTCAAAGAAGGGCTTATAAATCTTGATTTTGCCGATGTGCGTTCGGTTATGCGCGGCATGGGCAAGGCTATGATGGGTACCGGGGAAGCCAGTGGCGAAGACCGGGCACGTCATGCGGCAGAAGCGGCGATTTCCAATCCGCTTCTTGACGATGTCTCTATTCACGGTGCGCGTGGACTGCTTATTTCCATTACCGGTGGTGGAGATCTGACGCTTTATGAAGTGGACGAGGCTGCAAGCCGTATTCGTGAAGAGGTTGGCGCGGATGCAAATATCATTCTTGGTGCAACTTTTGATGACGCGCTGCAGGGTACTATTCGTGTGTCGGTGGTGGCGACGGGCACCGAGGCGGCAATGGTTCAGGCGATGGACCCCCATCAGCCGAATCCGGACAGGCCTGCAATTACACTGAACACAGCGCCTGACGAAGCAGCATCCGCGCCGCGTCTGAGTAATGAGGATGTGGGCAATCAGCTCGAAGCCGCCATGGCTCAGGCGGTAACGGCCCACACAAAGTCGACTCCGGACATGGATGCCGGTGAGGTGAGCGTTGAACCCTATATGGCGTCTGCCGATTATGCCGCGCAGGACGAGCCAGTGCCTGTTGCCGAACGTCCGGTGCCACGCGCTTATGTTCCGCAGAAGGCAGCGCGACCCGAGGGGCCGCGCCGCATGCCGCGTACGGACGAGCTTCCAGCAATTGCCCGAAAGGCAAGCATGGCAGCTGAGGAAAAACCGGCTTCGGGCATGAACGCTCCGCGTGCATTGTTCAAACGGCTGGCTTCCAATGTGGGTCTTAATCTGGGCAAGGAGGAGATTGCACAGAATCACAGCCATTCAGAGCCCTCGAATGCGGTAACTTCCACCAGCCCCACCGCGGACGATCTGGACGCGCGCAATGCCATCGAAGCCCCGCAATCCCGGACACGTTCTTCAATGCAACCTGAGGGTGCTACGGGAAGTCTTGATAAAACCGGCAGAAGCAGGGGAGAGCCAGCATCCTCCGACCATCTTGAAATACCAGCATTTTTGCGCAAGCACGGCTGAAGAGCCAAATAAAAACAAAAAAGATTGGCCGGCACGGGTTTCGTGCCGGTTTTTTTTTGTTTAGTACTTGGTTCAGGGACAGTTCGAAGAGGTGGTCGAATATGCAAAGAATATCAGCGCGCCAATGTACTTTGGGGGGGCAACTTGAGTTTGATGGTATAGGTGTGCACAGTGCGGAACCGGTCTCGCTTGTTATCGAGCCTGCACCGGCCGACACGGGTTACCAGTTTTCCAGAGTACTGGAGGATGGTCGTAAAGTGGGACCCAGCCCCGTAGTTTTTTCAAGTGTTACACGGACCACGCTTTGTACTACCATTGACCTGGGTGAATCCACCAGCGTTGCCATGATTGAGCATGTGATTTCAGCCCTGAGTGGTTTGGGAATCGATAATGCCTATCTCACTCTTTACGGTGCTGAATGTCCGATTCTGGATGGAAGCGCTGATATATATATGCAGGCCATAAAAACCGTTGGCCTGCAGGTTCAGGTGGCCACCCGGAAATATATCAAGATATTGCGCACTGTTACGGTTCGCGAAAATGACGCGTTTGCGGCCCTTGAACCGTTCAATGGACGTCGTCTTGATCTGGAAATTGACTTTGATTGCCAGGTGATAGGGCGCCAGCGCATGATTTTTGACTGGACGCCGCGCCGCTATGTGGAGGATGTCAGCCGGGCGCGCACCTTTGGGTTTATGCGCGATGCCAAAATTCTGCGTCAGGCAGGTTATGCGCTTGGCTCCTCGCTGGAAAACTCCATTGCCCTGGAGGATGACCGGATTTTGAACAACACCCCTTTGCGCTATGAGGACGAGTTTGTGCGCCACAAGATTCTTGATGCAATTGGCGACCTTGCGCTGGGCGGGATGCCGTTTTATGGGAAGTTCCGATCCTACAAAGGGGGGCACTCGCTCAATGCACTGGTTTTATCCAGTCTGTTTGCCAGCGATGCGAACTATGAAATCGTTTCAGCCAATGATCTGCCGCTGGCTTTTGACTCCCTGGACGATATCCCGGAAGGTTTTGAGGTCAAATCGTATCTTCGGTCTGTGGGGTAGGCGGAGATCGATTTGTTTTCAGCATACTTTTCTTGAGGCCCTGACCCTGGATCTGGTTCACAAATCAGACATCTGTGCAGATTTTGCTATCGTCACAGTTTGGGACCATTTAACATTTAGGTCGCTTGACCAGCGCGCATTTGAGGAAATTACTGATCGTGATAAAAAGTTCTGGAATTAATCCCCTATATGCGACGCTTCGTATGGCTGTTCTGGCCGGTATGGTGCTTGTGCTTTCCGGCTGTGCCGGACTTAATCTGTTTGGCCCCAGCAAGATTGTTGAGGAAGAGATCATACCTCCTGAGGTGCTCTATCAGACCGCTCTGGATGATATGGACCGTCAGTATTTTTCAACAGCGATTGAATCACTGGAAAAACTTGAACGCCAGCATCCCTATTCCGAGTATGCGGAGCGGGCCAAGCTGATGACGGTTTATGCACGCTTCCGTACCGGCGCTTACGAGGATGCTGTCTTGGCGGCTGATCGTTATCTGGCGCTTTATCCCTCATCCTCTGAGGTTCCTTATGTGCTGTTCTTGAAGGGTTCGTCCTACTTCAAGCAGATAAAAGATATCACCCGCGATCAGCAACTGGCACAGGATGCCATCGACACCTACAGCCTGCTCATCAACACCTATCCTGACTCTGAATATGTCGATGATAGTAAAGAGAATATGCGAGTGTCGTTTGACCAACTGGCGGGCAAGGAAATGTCGGTGGGCCGTTATTATCTGGGCAACGGGCAAAATACTGCCGCCATCAACCGTTTCAGAACGGTAGTGGAGAAATATCAGACGACCACCCATATCGAAGAAGCGCTTTACCGCCTGACCGAGGGGTATCTGAAACTCGGTCTGCTCTCAGAAGCCAAATCAGCGGCCGCTGTGCTCGGTCTGAACTATCCTTCCAGTTCCTGGTATGATTCGGCCTACAGGCTTTTGCAGGAACAAGGACTTGCTCCTGAGTCGGTTGAAGGCAACTGGCTGAGTGCGGGAATGAGCAGCTAAAGTCTTTGTGACTGTCACCGCGCTGGTTTTGTCGGAAATTTTGGGTCCCGTTTTCAGAGAAACGTTCTAAACTAAGCGGTGCCGGCAACGGATTCGTTTGCTGGCCGGTGGTTCATTGCGATATGAAACGCGGCTGTTTGAGGTTTTGAGCAATGCTGAGCGCTCTTTCGGTAAAAAATATTGTGCTGATAGACCAGCTTGATCTCAACCTTGAGGTTGGGCTGAGTGTGCTGACGGGCGAAACCGGGGCTGGAAAATCGATTCTGCTTGATGCGCTGACCCTGGCACTGGGTGGCCGGGGTGATCAGAAACTGGTGCGCAAAGACTGTCAGAGTGGACAGGTGACTGCCGCATTTCGCCTGCCACCGGGGCACGGAGTGCGCCGGTTGCTGCGTGAAAGTGATGTGTCAGATGAAGATGAGTTGATTCTGCGCCGGGTGCAATTTGCTGACGGGCGTACAAGGGCACTGATAAACGACCAGCCGGTGTCTGCCACCCTTATGCGCAGTATCGGTTCTCTTCTGGTGGAAATACACGGCCAGCATGATGAGCGGGCACTGGTGGACGCGGCCATCCACAGGCGCTTGCTGGATGAATTTGGCGACCATGTTTCAATCGCTGACAAAACGAGGCGGGCCTATCTTGCCCTTAGTGAAGCCGAAGAGCGCTTGGCGGAGCAGGAGCAGAAAATTGCGCTGGCCCGAAAAGAAGAGGAGTTTGCCCACCATGTGGTTGAAGAACTCAGCCAGCTTGCTGCCGAGCCGGGAGAGGAAGAAAAACTTGCCTCGCGCCGCCGGCATCTGATGCAATTGGAAAAAGCGGCGGAGGAGGTGCGCGATGCTGATGAAATTCTTTCCGGTCCCTCTGCGCCCAGTGCTGCTTTGGCTACCTTGTTGCGGCGCCTCCAGAGGAAGGCGGGTGCTGACGGTGACCTGTTTCTGCCTCTTATTGAGGGGCTGGATGCCTCTCTTGAGGTGTTGGGGCGTACGGAGGATGCCCTGGAAAACATCAAACGGCAGATGGATTTTGACCCGGATGAACTCAATGCGGTTGAGGAGAGGTTATTCGCTCTGCGGGGCATGGCGCGCAAGCACAATGTTGCCCCGGATGCTTTGGGCGATGTCCTGAACCGTTATGAAAAAGCTCTTCAGGATTTGCAGGATGGCGGGGAAGAGCTGGAAAGACTGAAAGAAGCGCGCGGTGCGGCACAACGGGCTTATGAGGAGGCTGCGCGGGAGCTTTCCTCACGACGCAAGGTGGCAGGAAGTGCGCTTGAAACGGCTGTAAATGCTGAGCTTCCAGACCTCAAACTTGGAGCGGCCAGGTTTATTGTGGACCGGTCAGAGGACACTGCCCGTGTCTCGCCGGACGGCTACGACCAGATTGCTTTTCATGTGCAGACCAATCCGGGGACGCGGGCGGGGCCATTGCTCAAGGTTGCTTCGGGGGGCGAGCTGTCGCGCTTTTTGCTGGCGCTCAAAGTGGTTCTGGCCGAGCGTGGCTCAGCTCCGGTGCTGATATTTGATGAAATCGACACCGGGGTCGGGGGAGCGGTGGCCGACGCCATGGGGCGGCGACTGGCACGGCTGGCCGAAAAAGTGCAGGTGCTGGCGGTTACCCATGCGCCTCAGGTTGCGGCCAGAGCCGGAACGCATATGCTGATTGAAAAACAGGCAATCGAGGCAGGTACGCATATGCGCACCCAGGTGCGCGAACTCAACCAAACCGAACGGGGCGAAGAAATTGCCCGCATGCTGGCGGGGGCCGAGGTGAGCGAGGAAGCACGGGCGGCAGCTAGACAGCTGATTTCGGAGGTCGGCTGATGGCAGATGTCGAGGGCCTCACAAAAGATGAGGCACGGGAGGAACTGAAACGGCTGGCCAGGGAAATTGCCGCTCACGACAAAGCCTATTATCTCAGGGATGCTCCCAGTATTTCGGATGCTGAATATGATGCGCTGCGCCAGCGCAATCTTGCAATCGAGGCGCGCTTTCCCGACCTGAAACGCTCTGACAGCCCCACGATCCGGGTCGGGGCAGTGGTTGGAGATGGTTTTTCCAAAGTCATCCACGCTGTGCCCATGCTGTCGCTGGGCAATGCGTTCAACGAACAGGATGTGCGCGACTTTGTGGCGCGGGCGCGCAAGTTTTTTGCGCGCGACAAAAATCTGGAACTGGCTTTTACTGCCGAGCCCAAGATAGACGGCCTGTCGGCTTCTCTTCGTTATGAAAACGGGATGTTCGTGCAGGGGGCGACACGGGGTGATGGCACAGTGGGGGAGGACATTACCGCCAACCTGAAAACCATCGCTGAAATTCCTAAACGATTGAAAGGGACGGGCTGGCCGGAGGTGATTGAGGTGAGGGGTGAGGTCTATATGAGCCACGCCGATTTTGCCGCGCTGAACAAACAGGCCCAAGAGACCGGCGGGCAGACCTACGTCAATCCGCGCAACACAGCGGCGGGGTCGCTGCGCCAGCTGGACAGTTCCATCACTGCCAGCCGCAATCTGAAGTTTTTTGCCTACGCCTGGGGGTTTGTTTCCGCGCCGTTCGCTGAAACCCAATGGGAAGCCATTCAGCGGTTGAACGAGTGGGGGTTCAGAACCAACCCGTTGACCATCCGCACCACCAGTGTGGAGGAAATGCTGGCCCATTATCGCTCAATCGAAGCGCAGAGGGCCAGCC
The DNA here is from genome assembly GCA_026981645.1 of Hyphomicrobiales bacterium. Classification (GTDB taxonomy): domain Bacteria; phylum Pseudomonadota; class Alphaproteobacteria; order Rhizobiales; family Devosiaceae; genus DROE01. The sequence continues at coordinate 70,294 of JALSII010000017.1, forward strand.
TTGGCTACGATATTGACGGGGTGGTCTACAAGCTGGACCGGCTGGATTTGCAGGCGCGCTGGGGCTTTGTGGCCCGGGCGCCGCGCTGGGCCATTGCCCACAAGTTTCCGGCGGAACAGGCAAGCACCATACTTGAAGCCATCGACATTCAGGTTGGGCGTACCGGGGCGCTGACCCCGGTGGCGCGGCTGAAACCGGTGACCGTTGGCGGGGTGGTGGTAACCAACGCCACGCTGCACAATGCTGACGAAATCGCCCGCAAGGACATACGAGTCGGCGACAGTGTGGTGGTGCAACGGGCGGGAGATGTCATCCCGCAAATTGTCAAAGTGAATCTGGATAAGCGGCCAAGCGGTTCTGTGGCTTATGTTTTTCCTGACAGGTGTCCGGTTTGCAACTCCAAAGCCACGCGTGAAATCAACGAAAATACCGGCGAGCCTGATGTCGTAACTCGGTGTACGGGGGGGCTGATTTGTGAAGCGCAGGCGGTGGAACAGCTCAAACATTTTGTCTCGCGCCGGGCGCTCGATATTGATGGGCTGGGGGACAAGCAGGTGGCCGCGTTTTACAAGGAGGGGCGCATCAGACTTCCCGCGGACATCTTCAAGCTGGAGAGGCGCGACGGGGTGGATTTCCCCCTGCTGGCCGAACAGGAGGGATGGGGGGAGCAATCAGCGAAGAACCTTTTCGCAGCTATTGATGCGCGGCGAGCGCCCGATTTGGACCGGCTGATTTTTGCCCTCGGCATCCGTCATGTGGGGGAAACCACAGGAGTGTTGTTGGCCAAAAGTTTCGGCAGTTTTGGCGAGTTTGAAAGGGTTGCGAGCGCTGCCGGGGAGGGCAACGAAGAGGCGGTTGAAAATCTGCTCTCTATTGATGGCATCGGACAAACCGTCGTAGCCTCGCTGGGGGCGTTTTTTGCCAACAGGCGCAACCGGGCGGCGGTTGACGATCTGCTTGGGGTGATTGAGCCAAAGCCCTTTGAGTTGAACGTTGCCACCGACAGCGAGGTGGCGGGCAAAACCGTGGTGTTTACCGGTTCGCTCGAAAAGATGACAAGGGCTGAGGCCAAGGCCATGGCCGAGCGGCTGGGGGCCAGGGTTTCCGGCTCGGTATCAAAAAAGACTGATATTCTGGTGGCGGGGCCGGGGGCCGGTTCCAAGCTGAAAAAAGCCGAGGAACTTGGGCTGACAATACTGAACGAAGACGAATGGCTGAAGCTGGTGGGATAATCATTTTGGTTTTGCGCTTGCTTCTTCAGACACGTCCTTATCATTTCCTGTCGCACCGTCCCGACCACTGAGCCGGGACCTTGATCTGGTGGGCAAGACCCCGGATCAAGTTCGGGTTGGTATATGACGAAATTCAATCATGTCTGACAGGTCATTGCGAGCGACCAAAGGGAGCGCGGCAATCCAGTTCTTTTGCAAAAAACGTATTTTCTGGATTGCTTTGTCGCTGATGCTCCTCGCAATGACGGACATCCGCCAATCCCTCTCTATCTTCAGGGGAGAGGGAGTTTGACTGTTTGTTCATCGTCATTCCGGCGGAGGCTGGAATCCAGCGGCCCAAGTCTTTGCGTCGACAAAATGAATGAATTGCCTTGTGGATTGAAGCTTGTTGCGCCGCAGAAGCGGGGTGCTGGACCCCGTTTTTCAACGGGGTGAAGGGTGGAGTGAATGGGCGAAACAAAGGACTCTAACAGACCTAAATCTCAGTCGTCGCCTTTTTCAGCCAAGCCTTCTCTTGTGCTGCCAGATGCGGAGCGATCTCAGCCATCACCCTTGCATGATAGGCGTTGAGCCACTCTTTTTCTCCCGAGGTCAGCAGGTCTTTTGCAACAAGCCTCGTGTCGATTGGGGCAAGGGTGAGGGTTTCAAAGGCCAGGAAGTCCTCAGCCACATCACTTTTTATCACATGCAGCAGATTTTCGATGCGGATGCCGTATTCCCCCTCAAGATAATAGCCGGGCTCGTTGGAGAGGATCATGCCTTTCTCAAGGGGCACATGATAGCGCGGGGCGATGCCCGCCGGGCCCTCGTGAACGGAAAGACCGGCACCAACGCCGTGGCCGGTGCCATGACCATAGTTCAGGCCCTCCTGCCACAGGGCGTGGCGAGCCAGTGCGTCAATCTGGGCGCCGGTGGTTTTTTCGGGGAACTGCACCTGCGAAATGGCAATCATGCCCTTGAGCACCAGCGTGAAGTGGTGTTTTTGCTGTGCTGTGGCCGCGCCAGTGAACAGGGTGCGGGTGATGTCGGTGGTGCCTGAGAGATATTGCCCGCCGCTGTCCACCAGCATCAACTCGCCCGGAACAAGGGTGCGGTTGGATTTGGTGTTGACCCGATAGTGGACAATGGCGCCGTGGGGGCCGGACCCCGAAATGGTGTCAAAGGAAATGTCGAAAAGGGTTTTTTCCTCACGCCGGAATGCTTCAAGCGCGGTGGCGATGTCGATTTCGCTTAAGTTCCCCTTGGGTGCTTCATCGTCGAACCAGCTGAGGAATTTTGCCATGGCAATACCATCGAGCCGGTGGGCCTCGCGCATTCCCGCCAGTTCGGCGGCGTTCTTTCTTGCCTTGGGCAAAGACACGGGGTCGGATTTTTTGATGAGTTTTGCGCCCCTGTCGGTCAGGAGCGTGGCCACGGCGGCGGGACAGGTGGCCGGGTCGATCCAGACGTGTTTTTTGGCTTTGCCAAGGTCGGCCAGCGCAGGCTTGAAATCTTCGGGAAGAAGCAGGTCGATTGTTTCCGCCAACCGATGTTTCTCACTGTCGCCAAGTTTGTCCGGGTCGACAAACAGGGCGGGTTTTTTGTCCCTATGCACGATGGCGAAGGCATGAACCACCGGGGTGTTGGGCACGTCGCGACCCCGGATATTCAACAGCCAGCAGATGGATTCGGGCATGGTGAGCACGGTTGCATCGGCGTTGGCAGCTGCGAGCGTTTCCTGAAGGGTTTTGAGCTTTTCTTTTGCCGAAACACCGGCGCTGCTCACGCCCAGCAGTTCAACTTTTCCTTTTGGCGGGGCGGGGCGGTCGATCCAGATCATGTCAACCAGATTGTCGCCCGGAACCAACTCGGCATGGCCCCCGAGTTTTGTTGCCAGGTCCCGGATTTCGTTCGGCGTATGCAGCCAGGGGTCAAATCCGATGCGCGCGCCTTCAGGTAGATTCTCCAGTACCCAGTCTGACAGTTTGGCTTCGGGGAGTTGCTGGATTTCAACAAGGCTTGTGTCGGTCTGGGCCGGGGCCTGAAGCGTATAGCGGCCATCCACAAACAGGGCAGCTTTTTGTTTTGCGACAATGGCCAACCCGGCCGAGCCGGTAAATCCGGTGACATAGGCCAGCCTTTGCTCACTGTCGGGCAGGCTTTCGCCCCGGTGGGCATCGGTGCGCGGAATGAGGAAAGCATCAAGCTTTTTTTCCTTCAGTTTTTGGCGCAAAGCGGCGATGCGCGGGGCCACATTTGAGGGGTCGGTGACCTCTGCAAAAGACTGATATATGGTTTTGTCAAACGTGCGGGCCATGGGCGGAACCTGAATGTTATTGATCTGTTTACCGGCTATGCGGGGGGAGCATATCGGGTGTGCATTTGCAGGGCTAACACCCTTGGCGGGCAAAGACTATATGCAAGGCACATCAGGCAAAAGGAAACCGGCCATGAACAAGCACAGAAACATATTTCAGCGCGCTTATGACGCAGTCATTGAATCGCGGACCCGCCGCGCCAAGCTCGAGATCGAAATGTACCGCGAGCTTTACGAGCGCGCTGACCGCGACTAGACCTTAATCCTTCTCCAGAACAAGCGTTGTCCATTGTCCAAGGATAATGCGCTGGATGAGCGTGAATTTTTGAGCGCCATAGGTCTTTATGACCTGTGGCGCTTGTTCGTTCAGGATGCCTGACAGGATGATGGTAGCGCGGGCGCGCGCGTTTGCGCTCATATCGGGGGCCAGTTCCGCCAGCGGTCCGGCCAGAATATTGGCGACAATCAGATCATAGGGGCCTCTGGCCCTGATTTTACCCTTGTCCAGCCCGGTTGCCTCCACCACCTTGACCAGCTTTTTTACCTTGTTCAACTTTGCATTGGCCTTGGCGGTTCTGGCGGCTTTGGGGTCAATGTCACTGGCGATGATTTTGCGCTTCAGCCGTTTGGCCAGAGCAATGGCAAGCACGCCGCTGCCCGTGCCCACATCAATTGCCCGGCGCGGGCTTTTTTTGCGCAGCACCTGATAAATGGCGAGCAGACAGCCGGTGGTTGTTTCGTGATGGCCGGTGCCAAAGGCTTCGCCCGCCTCGATATGAATGGGGATCACTCCTGAGGGGATTTCGCGTTTATTATGGCCCGCGTGGATAAAAAAACCGCCCGCATTGACCGGGGGCAGGCCTTCAAGTGATCTGGCGACCCAATTGATGCCGGGGTCGATTTTTTCGGCGGAAAAATCGACGTTGCCACCAAGAGTTTGCGCGGCGATCTTTGAAAATTTATCAAGGTCGGGTTGTTCGGAGCAGGTGGCTTCGAACACCCACTCGCCGTTTTCGTCCTCAAAAGCGGAGGCGCTGAGGGCGAGGCCTTCGTCCATGCTCACCGCATCAACCAGGGCAAATGCCTGTTGACGGGTCAGGGGAGCGGTCACACTTGCGTTATTCATAAGATATCCGGTGTCTGATCTGTTGGCGGTTTGGTGCGAACAGGGCTAGGCTGGTGCAGGTTAGGCGATGGCGGCAAATTAGAGAATTGGTTTGATCATATTATGGTTTATGCGCAGCCCGGCCCCGTGAGCCAGCAAAGACCTCGTTATCTGATTATTGATGTGGCGCGCGGGCTGGCCATCATCGGGGTGGTTATCTACCATTTCGTTTGGGATTTACGCTTTCTGCAATTTACCGGCCCCGATGCAACGCTTGATTTCATCTGGCTGTGGCTGGCGCGGGTGCTTCAGGTGACCTTTCTGTCGCTGACCGGGGTGTCGCTGGTGCTGGCCCACGGGGCGGGCATGCGCTGGCCTGCCTTCTGGAAACGCTTTTCCATTATCGCGGCGGCGGCGCTGTTCGTCAGCGTTGGCACCTATATCGCCTTTCAGGAGGGCTTTGTCTATTTCGGCATCCTGCACGCCATTGCCCTGTTTTCGCTGATGGCTGTGCCGTTTTTGCGGGCGCCTTTGTGGCTGGTGATTGGGGTCGCGGTCACTTTCATGTCCGTGCCCTTCATCTGGCAGAACGAGATGTTCAATGCCCGGGCCCTGTCGTGGATCGGGTTCTGGACCGCTCCACCCTATACGCAGGATTTGCAACCCATTTTCCCCGGCTTCGGCTATACGCTGGCCGGTATTGCGGTGATGCGCATAATTCTTCTTGCCGGGTGGAGCGACACGCTCGCGCGGCTCAAAAGCACAGGGCGCACCTATAAGGGGCTGGTGCTTGCGGGGCGCTGGAGCCTTATCATCTATCTGGTGCATCAGCCCATCATGCTCTCGGTACTGGTGCCGCTGGCCAACTGGCTGGAGCCGGGTCAGGTGGCCATCGCTCCGGTGGCGCAAACGCGGGCCGAGCAAAGGGCGGTGTTTTATGGCTCCTGCGTGCAGTTTTACAACAGTTCGCAAGGAGAGAGCGACGACCCGGTGGCCGACCAGATAAGGGCCGATGCCTATTGTTCGTGCGCCGCCGACATCATGGACGAAAACGACCTGCTCGGGGTTTTGCGGGTTGAGGATTTAACACCCCAGCAATCCACCATCTATGGCGCCATTCCGGTTCTGTGTCAGGCGATGTCCGAGCCGCTGGACCTGACCGCGGGGGAAGAAGTTCCTGCCGGTGAAAACGGGGTCGGTGGGTAGGGGCGCGCGCAGTCGATCTGAGGACACTTCCCCCCCACCCCGCCCCTCTCCCCATCAGGGAGAGGGTGCCCGAAGGGCGGGTGAGGGGGAAACATTGTCATTGCGAGGAGCACAGCGACGAAGCAATCCAGATCGCCCGGTCCGGGCTTTAGAGGTTCTGGATTGCCGCGCACCCAAAAAACAGTGGGCGCTCGCAATGACGCAGGGTGCAGGCGTCTGCGTTTCGATTGATAAAATCGCAGATGCTAGTTGCTGGTGTACTCGTTATGAATTAATGAGCGAAGGACAGCAATTAAGATTAACGATATGTCGCTGTTGAATGGCGCAGGGTGAAATCGCGGAACCCGGCTGCAGTAAGTGCCATTGATATTTCAACACCGTTGTTTGTACTTTTCCCCATCTTTCACCCCCCTTTCACAAAACTCTCCAGCACCTTTTTGCGCCCGACGGTGGCGAACTGGATGGTCAGTTTGTTGCCCTCCACTGCCAGCACTTGCCCTTCGCCGAATTTGAGGTGCAGCACTTTGGAACCAACGGCGTAGCGCGAGGGGGTGCCCGTGTCGGAAGAGCGGGCGGTGAGGGTGCCATCAATAGTTTTTGGCCCCGGCGAGGTGCGCCTGCCCTGCTGAGCCTGCATGCGCTTCCAGCCCGGGGTCTCGTAGGAACTTTCAAACGGGTCGGTTTTATCGAACCGGGAAGCGGTAGCCTGCCCTGCGTAATTATAGCCCCCGTAAGATGAGCCGGTGTCGGTGACCTCGACCACGTCCGGGGGCAGTTCATCCAGAAAACGCGAGGGCAGGGCGGTCTGCCAAAGCCCGTGAATGCGCCGGTTCTGGGCCACGGTGATGTGGATATTTTTGCGGGCCCGCGTCAGGCCCACATAGGCAAGGCGGCGTTCTTCCTCCAGCCCGTCGCGCCCCGATTCGTCCAGTGCCCGCTGATGGGGGAACAGGCCCTCTTCCCAGCCGGGCAGAAACACCCGGTTGAACTCCAGCCCCTTGGCCGAGTGCAGGGTCATGATGGAGACCGCATCGCTTGCAGCGCCGCTGTCGCGGTCCATAACCAGCGAGACGTGCTCAAGAAATCCGGCAAGGCTTTCAAACTCGCTCATGGAATGGATGAGTTCCTTGAGGTTTTCCAGCCGCCCCGGCGCATCGGCGCTTTTTTCGTTCTGCCACATGGCGGTGTAGCCGCTTTCGTCGAGCACGATTTCGGCCAGCTCGTGGTGGGGCATGGTCCGGCTTTTGGCGGCCCAGTCATCAAACTGGGCGATGAGCGCCCGCAAAATGGTGCGCGGACGGGCCTTCAGGTCGTCGGTTTCAAGCAGTTGGCGGGTGGCGGTCATCAGGGGGACTTGAGCGCTGCGGGCGGCATCGTGCAAAATCTGCACGGTGGCGCTGCCAAGGCCGCGCTTGGGCACGTTGATAATGCGCTCAAAGGCCAGGTCGTCGGCATTCTGGGCGGTGAGGCGCAGATAGGCCAGCGCGTCGCGGATTTCGCGGCGCTCATAAAAACGCGGGCCCCCGATAACGCGATAATTCACCCCAAGGGTGATGAAGCGCTCCTCGAATTCGCGCATCTGAAATGAGGCACGCACCAGAATGGCCATCTGGTTGAGGTCCTCGCCACGGCGCTGGGCCTGCTCGATTTCTTCGCCCACATGGCGGGCTTCCTCCTCGCTGTCCCAGAGCGAGGTCACGGCCAGCTTGTCGCCGGGGTCGCCCGCGTCGGTCTGCAACGTCTTGCCAAGCCGGGTCTCGTTGTGGGCAATCAGGTGGGAGGCGGCGGAAAGAATGTTGGCGGTGGAGCGGTAGTTTCGTTCCAGCCGCACCACTTTTGCGCCGGGGAAGTCTTTTTCGAACCTTAGAATATTGTCGACCTCGGCCCCGCGCCAGCCATAGATGGACTGGTCGTCATCCCCCACAACGCAGATATTGGCTTTTTCCGCCGGGGAGCCTTGCGCCAAAAGCCTGAGCCAGAGATATTGGGCGACATTGCTGTCCTGATATTCATCGACCAGCATATATTTGAAACGGGCATGATAGCCAGCCAGTACATCCGGGTTCTCCTTGAACAGGCGGATGCCCTCGAGCAGCAGGTCGCCGAAGTCGGCAGCGTTCAGGGTTTTCAGGCGCGCCTGATAGTCCTTATAGAGCTTGGCCCCGTGGCCGTTGGCGAACATGCCCGCTTCTGCCGCTCCGATATCCTTTGGCAATAATCCCCGGTTTTTCCAGTCGTCGAGCATGGCTGCAAACTGGCGGGCCGGCCAGCGCTTTTCGTCGATATTGTCAGCTGCCAGCAGTTGTTTGATGAGGCGTATCTGGTCATCGGTATCAAGAATGGTGAAGTCGGATTTCAGGCCGACTAGTTCGGCATTGCGGCGCAGGATGCGCGCGCCGATGGAATGGAAGGTGCCCAGCCAGGCCATACCCTCGACCGAGGGGCCAACCAGCTGGCCTATACGCTCTTTCATTTCGCGGGCAGCCTTGTTGGTGAAGGTGACCGCGAGAATTTGGCTGCCACGGGCCTTTCCCGAAGCCATGATGTGGGCAATGCGGGTGGTCAGGACGCGTGTTTTTCCGGTTCCGGCTCCGGCCAGGGCCAGGACCGGCCCCTCGATGGTCAGCACGGCGGCGCGCTGTTCCTCATTCAAGCCCTCAAGATAATCGGGCCCGGGGCGAGCGAACTGGGAGGTGACGGGGTTGGGCATGGCGTTGGAATCGCTCATCAGGGTTTTGTCTTTTTTCGGGCGCTTGACAGCAAGAATCACTTTTTGTTCTCCTGTCAATATAGAGGCTGGCAAGACAAGCGTCCATCGAGTGGGCAGGTAATTCGTAAAGGTATGCCCGTGGAGTATTGTGCGTTGTATTTCGGTCATTCTGTAAGTGCGTGTTTTTACATATTTCGGCCGGGTGTTGTTTTTGGGAAGGAAAATGCGCCAGATGCTGCCCTGATTATTTCCTTGAAAATTAAGCTGTTAACGCAAGTTGTCGGCAGGTGTAAAGGCTGAGGTTTCCGTTTTCGGATCGGGCTATTGCAACAAGCAGGTTTTTGTTGTTACAGTGCCAAGGTTGACACTTAAATAGTGCTTGGGGAAAATCATGAAAATACTGAATGGTGCTGCAACACTTGTTGCCGCCGCGGGGATGTTGTTTGGATTTTCTGCGGCTGTACTGGCCAGCGGGGACGACGATAGCAGCGAAAAACGAGAAATCGGAGACTATGCGTTCAGTTCGGGTTCGCCGGACTTTGTGCATGGTGTTCCGGCCAATCCGGAGGAGGCCTGGATTTTGGCAGCCGGTGGCCGGATTTATGACAATTGGTGGGTGGCACTTGATGTTGCCGAACCGCGGGGTACACACCCCAGTTATCCGGAAATCGGCCAGAAGTCCGGCCCCTCGACATGGCGGTGTAAAACCTGTCACGGCTGGGATTTTCTGGGCAGTGATGGCATTTATGCCGAAGGCAGTTCCAATTATACCGGTATTGGCGGTATAAGGGGTGCTGTTGGCCGTCCGCTGGAGCAGATTGCTGCCACTCTGCGCGACGACACCCATCTTTACACCACGGATATGATTGATGATGCGCAAATGGGGCGTCTGGCGGCTTTTGTCAGCAACGGCCAGATTGATGTGGCCAAATATGTGGATCTGGAGACAAGAACCATGATTCCGGGAATGGCGGACATCAGCAACGGACGCGGAATTTTCCAGACCGTGTGTGCTGCCTGCCATGGCTTTGATGGCAGACTTCTGGACTGGGGGGACAGCACTTCCAGCAATTTTGTTGGAACTGAGGCTTCTGAACTGCCTGATGAAGTGATCCACAAGGTACTCAATTCACACCCCGGTGCGGCGATGGTAAATCTTCGCGCCTTCCCGGTTCAGGCGGCGATTGATGTTGTGGCCTATGCCGCAACCCTGCCTGTGGAATAAAACCCTGGAAACCAAGGCAATCTGCGGTTTTTTGCATGCAAAAGTTAAGACGTCTCCGGCAATTTTCCGGGGGCGTTTTGTGTGAGGGCTTTTGACGGCGTAATCAATTGTCCTTGGCAAAAGATCCGGGTGCCCCCCGCCACTGATGATAATGAGCACCGGCTCGGACATGGGCAAGCCGCTGATTGTTGCCGGGCTGTGCCGCCACGGCAGGGATATGCGAGGGAAGCGATGGAGTGGGAACTGGCGCGTTTTGGCAATGTCAGACCGGTTGCAATAATGTCCCCCGATTACCTGCCGACGCGCAGGGTGGCTCAAAAATGCGGATTCATGGAAAAAGCGTTGACCACCTACAAGGATAAACCTTGTTTGATAATGGAATGTCAGGGATAGGGTTTGGCGCGCCCTTAATAATGCTCTTCGCGGCTTTGTTCGACCAGTACTTTGTTGAAGTTTGAGAGAGCGTCCACATGATAGGCCCAGCCGATGGGTTCATTGTCCTTGCCGCGGGTTACCAGCAAACGTTGTTTGCCGCTGTTGGAGAATGATTTCAGTGCGGTTTCGAGATTGTCGGTATCCTTGAGCCAAAGCCGGGTGGCGTCAAATACCGGCACTTCCTCATCCTCCTTGAAGGGGAGGGTGAATTTTCTTACCCGCAACTGCCGGGCCAGATGGGTGTGGGGACCCTCTTCCAGCATTACGCCACGGGAGAACAATTGCCAGAAGAAATAGCTGTGGCCCATGGCGGCCTGGGACAGGCCGGTGGCAATGCCGATAGTCAGCAATAGCGCAATTGAAAACGAAAACCCGTCGGTAAGTTCGTAAACCATAATGGCGGTGGAGATGGGAGCACCAAGCACGGCGGCGGCAACCGCGGCCATGCCTATGGTGGCGTACAGTCCGACGTTGGATGCCAGGTCAGGGGCGATGCCGGCCACAATCATGCCAAAGGCGGCGCCGGTCATGGCGCCAAGATAAAGGCTGGGAGAAAATACGCCCCCGCCCATGCGCGTACCCAGCGTTATGGCTGTGGCAACGGTTTTGGCGACGATAAGCGCCAGCATCAGCCAGAGATCGAGTCGACCGGAGATAGCGGCTTCTGTTGCCTCATACCCAACGCCCAGAACCTGAGGGAAAGCCAATGCGATGAGGCCCACCAGAAACCCCCCGACAACGGGGCGCATGATGGTGGGCAGGGAGACACGACGGTTGATCCAGTCTGAACCGATCAGCGAAGCCTGGAATAAAATGGCTACCGCTGCGCAGGTGATGCCGAGCAGGGCGAAGGCGGGAACTTCCAAATATGACGTGATTTCAAAATCGGGCAGCATAAAAATGGGGGCAGGACCAAACCAGGCCTGGGCGATGACGGCGGCAAGAACCGCTGCAATGACCAGCGGCACGAACGCGGTCATGGAAAAATGGCCAAGAATGACCTCGTGAGCGAAAAGCACTCCAGCCATGGGTGCATTGAACGAGGCAGCAATGGCGGCTGCAACACCGCTGGCCAGCATGGCGCGGCGGGCCGATGGGGGCAATTCAAATGCCTGAAACAGTGCTTTGGCCGTGGCGGCGGCATAGTAGACAACCGGACCCTCGCGTCCGGCGCTGCCCCCGGAGCCAAGAGTTATGGCCGAAATGAGTGTTCCGATACTGGCGTTGCGCAGGGTGAGTTGGGGCGTGTCGCGCGCACGTTCTTCGATGGCATCGGCAACGCCTCCCGCCCGGGCGCTCGGCCCCCAGAGGTGGATTATTGCTCCCACCACCAGACCGCCTGTTGTGGGGGCAACTACCACAATCCACCAGGGCAGGGCCGCAACGTTTAAAAGGAAGCTTTCAGAGAAAGTTCCGGTCCACAGCCATTGAACAAGGCTGATGGTGTAGCGGAATATGATGGCAACAACAGCCCCCGCCAGACCAGCCAGTATGGCCAATAGCCAGAGCTTGGGCTTTTGCAGTTTCAGGAAACTTTCGACATTGGGGCGCACCCAGCGGTAAACAACCTGATAGATTTGGGCTAGGCTGAGTTTGGGGCGCTTCATTGTGCTTTCCTGCCGGGTTGCGCTGAGTGGACCTGTTTCGTTCTGATCATGTAATTCTTCTGGAAAAGTGTTTTGGCCCCGGGTTGAGTCAAAAACGTGTTCCAATGGGTCAAATTGCGCAATAATCATAGATGACGCAAGCTTTGGTACGATTTAGGATAAGGACCTGTTAGTTTCATCCGTTCCGCGCGAGATTAACCGATCCCGACCCTGAATTGCGGTGAAAGTGAAGGGAATTAAAGGCGCGTGCTCAATCGGCTTTACATCGTAATCGGCGTTCTTGCGATTCTGGTGCTGGGGGGGGGCTTTCTCATTCCCAGCTGGATTAACTGGGAAGGCTATCGTGATCGTCTTGAAAGCATGGCTGAGGCTCAATTGGGCACGGATGTCATCATTGCGGGAAGTATTGATTTTACGCTGCTGCCTCAACCCAGAATGCAGTTCGGGGCAACGATTGTGGGACCTGCAGACGCTCCAATTGTTGAAATTGGAGGACTTGTTGCAGAGTTTTCACTGATGGATTTTCTCCGGGACCGGCTGACCATAACCGACCTGCTTTTGCAATCGCCGATTGTTTCAGTATCCGTGGATGAAGAGGGATATCTGCAAATTCCTTTTGTTGTGCCCGAGGCGCTGAGCGCTTCCGGTCTCTCCGTGGCCAGTGCACGCATCATCGAGGGCACTTTTCGTCTTTCCGATGAACGCTCCGGTGATTTCTGGCAGGTCAAAAATTTTAAGGGCGAGGTAAAAATTCCTGATTTGCGCGGTCCCTATTCATTGCAGGGAGAAGGGGAGTTCGGGGGGCGGACCCACGGGGTTCGTCTCAATACATCATCCCTCAATGCAAATGACGAAGTGCAGGTTTCGGCATTTGCCCGGGCGTTGGATGGTACCTACAGTTTTGGTGCAGAGGGGATTCTTGTTCTTGGTGCACGGCCTACATTCAAGGGCAAGGCAACTTTTCGCGGCGTTCCGGAAACGGCGCACGAGGCCGATAATGTGCAGGGTGACCTCGTCCTGATCAGTGAAGTTAGTGCTAGTTCCGAGAAAATCCTTCTGTCGGATTTTACCATACAACCAGACGAGAACCGAGCCGGTACGCGCCTGAGCGGCGCGGCGGTCGTGCAGTTGGGAGAAGAGAGGTTTTTTGAAGCGGTGATTTCGGGAGGAGTGCTGGCCTTGGCTCCGCGCGACTTGCGCGACCAGTCGGTGCATGACCCTTATGAACTGGCGCGCCTGCTCAATGAATTGCCGCCCCTTTTTGTGCCTCCCATGGCAGGGCGGGTCGGTGTTGATATTGCCGAGTTGGATTTGCGAGCCTTTTCCTTAAGGGAAGTGCGGGTTGACGCAACAACGGATGGTGAGGTCTGGAGACTGGAGGATTTTACCGCGCAATTACCCGGGCGCAGCTTATTAACTCTGAGCGGGATGCTGTTCGATGACGAAGGAAAAACGGGTTATGAGGGGGTTGCTTCACTCAGTTCGGAGCGGCCCGATGCACTGGCAAACCTCTGGCATCCGCTCAAGGACGGCAATCCGCTGTTTGGTCGTCAAATAGGTTTGAGTGCAGATGTTTCGCTGAGGTCCGGGGACCTTTCGCTGACGAATGGAAGTTTTTTGCTGGACGAAACCCGACACGAATTTGCCGGCCTGTTCAGGCTGGAGGGGGAGCGCAGTGCACTGGTGACTGCCCGCTTTGACGTTCTTGGGGCAGGAGAAAGCGAGGCGGTGATGGCTTTTCTGCCTGATATTATCAAGGACGCCAGCCTTAACAACACTTTCCCCGCCGGCAGTCTGGATGTGGCTGCAAAGACCGCTGTAGTGCTGGGGCTTGCCGGGTCAGATCTCTCATTGCAGATGGATTGGGGGCAGCAAGGGGTGCAGATTGAGCGGGTGGCTGCCCAGGATTTTGGCGGAGCAAGATTTCTGCTTTCAGGCAGCATGTCGGGAACCCTTGCGAAACCGACCATATCGGGCGGTGGTCGTCTGACACTTTCCCAAGGCGCGCGTGAAGGGTTTTTCAAGCTGGTCTCGGAGCGAATGGGGGTTTCTTCAGATGTGCTGGAGCTTGCTTCCCGGGCTTTGCCCTTTGATGCAAATGTTGATTTGTCTCCGCCTGATGCGACAGGAGAACAGGGGATTTCCGTTGCGGGGCGTGCCGGTGTGCTTGATATGCAAGTTGAGATGGTGCTGGCCGGGGGACTTGCTGAGTTTTCAACGGGGCAGGTTCTGCTTGAAGCGCAGGCGCGCGGTGAAAATGCCGATGCACTCATGCGCCAGCTGGATCTGGGAGACTTTTCCCTTCTGGCTTCAGAGGGGCCGGTGTTATTTGCCCTGCGGACCGAGGGTGTTCTGTCCAACAGCCTCGATACAACAATTGTAGTGCAGCGCGGAGATGAACGGCTCGGTTTCGCCGGGATGGTGCTTCCGTTCAGTGCGGCGGGGTTCAGCGGTAGGGGAATTGCAGATTTTGCTGTTGCGGACTTTTCGCCGCTTCTCGACCTGACAGGTGCGGGGGGGCTTCATCTTCCCGGGCTTGAGGGGTCTGCGGACATCAGTTTTGGTGGAAGTTCCAGCGTGGTGTTGAGCAATATCTTTGCCAGTGAACTGGGTGCAAGCGGGGCAACGGTTGGCGGGCAACTCAACCTTTCCAAAGGGGGGGAAGGCAGGCTCATCGTCGGCCAGCTTCGAATTGGCGAGGTTGACGAGCAAAGCATTCTGACGTTTCTGGGTGGACCTGCGGCGTCAATTGTCAGCGATGGAATATGGCCGGACGGCCCGCTTGACCTGGGAGTTGCCCCGCGCCAGACCCGCGGACGTATCAATATTACAGCACCGGCAGTCCGGTTTGGTGATGGCAGTTTCATGGAACAGTTGAGTTTTGACTTGATCTGGGACGCCAACAAACTGGCACTGGAAAACATATCCGGATCGAATAACTCAGGCACAATCAGCGGACGACTGGAAGTTTGCTGCGCGGGCCTTGGAGCGCAGAAACAGCTTTCCGGGCGCCTGAGTGTTGCCGGAGTTCCATTGGATGGGCTGGTGCCAGGGGGGGTGGGCGATAATCTTGATGGCCTCTTTGAGGGGGGTGTTCTGTTCAGTGCAACCGGAGCCAGTGTTGCGGAGATGGTTGAAACGCTCTCGGGTGAGGGCAGTTTTTCTGTGGCAGATCTGGAAGTTGCCAGGCTTAGTCCGGCCGCGTTTTCTGCACTTGGGGAGGTCGGGGACATAACAGAGCTGGAAGCTGATGCTTTAAAGGCAATTGTTGCCACCGCGCTGGATGCGGGAAGTTTCAAGACAGCAATGCTGAGCGGGGTGTTCCGTTTGGCTGGTGGCAAGGTAGTGGCAGATAATCTGGCTGTTCAAAGTGAGGATGCCCGCCTTTTGGGTGGACTTTCTCTGGATCTTGCTGACCTGGATGTTTCGGGAAGTTGGACGATGACCCCCACCCGTCTTGACGGTTCTGAAGGGCTTATCGATGAGAACACCGCCCGGATCGGGGTGAGTTTGGGGGGGACTTTCCTTGTACCAGAACGCGATGTGGATCTGGACTCCATGGTTGATGCCATTCAATTCCGGGCGCTGGAAACTGAACTGGCCCGGCTTGAGGAGTTGCGGGCTGAACAGGAAGCACGCGCGGCACGGGCAGCGGCGGAACGGGCGCGGCTGATGGAACTGGAAGCTCAGCGGCTGGAAGCGGAAGCTGCACGACTTGCAGCGGAAGCGGAAGCCCATCGTATTGCCGATGAGGCGGCGCGCCTGAGCGAAGAACGCCAGAACCTGATTTTTGACCTGGACACTCAGGACCCGCTGGTGCCTGATCCCCTGCTCGCTGATCCTGCGTTGATTGATCTTGTGCCAATCGACCCTCCTGCGCCGGATGCGCAGTGAGTTCATTTAAGGGGTGGGCTTTTTGTCCTGGACGGATGACGGAAGTGGTCCAGCACCGCAAGCCGGACGGCTGAGGACATGTTGTTTGTTGTTCTTGCAGCGTCGATATTGCTGATTAAGCCGGGCACGGTGGTATTCTGATCGCGCGCCATTTCTTCAAGCGCATCCCAGAATTCAGCTTCAAGGGCGAGCGAGGTTTTATGGCCGGCAAGGGTCAGTGACCGTTTGAGCACAGGTGAGCGGATCCTCAGGTTTTTTTGCGGAAAGAATCGAGGCTAACTACTTTTTCACCAGTCTTTTCAGTGGTTTCTTCCTCTGAGGAGGATTTGTCTTCTGCTTTGACGGCCTTGAATTCAGTGCCGGTTTTTGCATCTTTTGCGCTTGCATCTTCCTTCTGGCTGTCCGGGGAAGCGGCTCTGGTACCGGAAGACAGAGACTTTTTTTCCGATGTGGTATTGGCAACATCAAATTGCAGCCCAAACTGAACCGAGGGGTCAAAAAAGCCCTTCAGTGCGGAAAAGGGGATGGAAAGGGTTTCGCTGATGCCGTCAAAGGACAGGCCGATTTCAAAACCTGTTTCAGTGGTTTTGAGGTCCCAGAACTGGTTTTGAACGACAATGGTCATCTCCTCCTCATACTGATCGAGCAGTTTTTTGGAGATGCGCACGCCTGGCGCGCGGGTGGCAAAGGAGATAAAAAAGTGATGCTCCCCCGGCAATCCCGCCTTGGCAACCTCTGAAAGAACCTTGCGCACGACGCCGCGCAGGGCATCCTGAGTGAGTACATCGTATCGGATATGATCTTCGGCCATGCAGCCCGTCCTCTAACCTCCCAAGTGGTCTCGTAGAATCTATCTGACATATTTGACGCCGAAATGCAGGTAAAATTCAAGTGGGCTTCTGCAGGGCCTGTCATCCCGGCCGCCGGGGCAGGCAATTACCAGTCCGAACATCGCCAAAAAATGAATAAGTGCAGGCTTCTGTTGCCAGGTGCCTGCGGACCCCGCCTTGACCCTGCTAGGGGAAAAGGGCTTCAATTCGAGGTGTCGAACCGCTTACGCAGCCAGACGTGCCTCAGCATAGTTGTCATTTGCAACTATAGTTCTGGTCCGATACGGTGGTACCATGCCGGGCAAAAGCATACCCTTTACGCCCTCGTCGATCCTATTTCGCCCCCATAATATCTCCACAATGTGTGCGTGGAGATTTGGTGGAGGCGCCGGGTACTGCCCCCGGGTCCGATGGGTTTATTCCGATAGCCATTTATCGCCATAGCTGTTTCCAGCACCTGTCAATATAGGCGCTTTGTGTGCGAATTGCAAAGGCGGGAATGGCTAAAAACTTAAAGAGCCAATTCTCAAAGAATCGCATAAAGTCCATACCATGAAAGCCTACCTGAACCTGCTTGAACATGTCTTGACCAACGGGACCGACCGGGGAGACCGCACGGGCACCGGCACGCGTTCGGTGTTCGGCTATCAGATGCGCTTTGATCTCTCTGAGGGGTTTCCTCTGCTGACCACCAAGAAACTGCATATCAAGTCGATAATCTACGAACTTTTGTGGTTTTTACGCGGGGAAACCAATGTGCGCTGGCTGCAGGAGCGGGGCGTGAAAATCTGGGACGAGTGGGCCGACGAGAACGGCGATCTGGGCCCGGTTTACGGTTCGCAATGGCGCTCGTGGCCCGACGGGCAGGGGGGGACAATCGATCAGATCGAAAATCTGGTGCAGAGCATAAGGAACAATCCCAATTCGCGCCGCCATCTGGTCACCGCCTGGAACCCGGCCGAAGTGGATGAGATGGCGCTGCCGCCCTGTCACTGCTTGTTTCAGTTTTATGTGAGCGATGGCAGGCTGAGCTGCCAGCTTTATCAGCGCTCGGCGGATATATTCCTTGGTGTGCCGTTCAACATCGCCTCATACGCTCTGCTGACCCACATGATTGCCCATATAACGGGGCTGAAGGTTGGGGAGTTTATCCACACCTTCGGCGATGCGCACCTTTATGCCAATCATTTCGAGCAGGCCAGAACCCAGTTGCAGCGCATGCCGGGGAAATTGCCTGAACTTAAGATTTTGAATCAGCGCACGGCTTTAGACGGTTTTGTTTTCGAGGATTTTGAAATTTTGAACTATCAGCCTGCGCCCAGCATAAAGGCGCCGATTGCGGTATGAACACCCATATTCGAGCCGCCAGATCCGGCGACGAAGCCACCATCCTGCGGCTGATCCGGGCGCTGGCGGATTATGAAAAGCTGGGGCATCTGGTGGAGGCCACCGAGAACGATATTTCGCGGGACCTGTTCGGGCAGAACCCGCGGGTGTTTTGTGAAATCGCCGAAAGTGATGGTCAACCGGTGGGTTTTGCGCTGTGGTATTATACATATTCGACTTTTTTGGGGAAACACGGCATCTGGCTGGAGGACCTGTTTGTTGATCCCGAGTGCCGGGGCAACGGGGCGGGCAAAGCGCTGATGGTGCATCTGGCGAAAAAATGCACAGACGAGGGCCTGGGTCGGTTTGAATGGTGGGTTCTGGACTGGAACAAACCCTCGATTGAGTTTTACAAATCCCTGGGCGCTGTGATGCAGGACGAATGGACCGTGTGCCGTATCGACGGGGATGC
>JALSII010000018.1 GCA_026981645.1 Hyphomicrobiales bacterium
TTGATGTCCGTCGGACGTTTGATCAGCATTTGCATTCTCCATTTCCGGGGCGCGTTCTGCCTGGAAGATAAGCCGGCGGGCCGCTCCCAAGCGCCGGCCCAGCAACTACCCCAAGCCCCCACCATCCCCTACAATAGCCAAAACGCCCTGTAGGAGCAGCCCCTGAGGCCGCGATAACATAAGCCAACATTCATCGCAACCCCGTAGGAGCGGCTCCTCAGGCCGCGAAAGCACAGACCATCATCACACCCACAAATATCACAAAATTATCGCATCCCCAGAGAGCCCAACACCATGCGACACCACTTCCGCTCACTTTTAGCCGTATTCCTGCTGACCCTTTCGCTGACCTTATCCCTGAATGCCCTCGCCCAGAAACCGGCCCCCGCGTTCACCTTGCCAACCCTGACCGGCAACGGAGAGATCAGCCTCAGCGCCCTCAAGGGGCGGGTCGTCTATGTGGATTTCTGGGCCACCTGGTGCCCGCCGTGCAGAAAATCGTTCCCGTGGATGGATGAAATGCAGTCGCAATACGGCCCAGACGGACTCACCATCGTTGCCATCAGCATCGACCGCAACCGGGAGCTTGCGGAGAGATTCATCCAGCAAATGAAACCCGGCTTCACCGTCGCCCACGACCCCCAGGGCGCGGTATCGAAGAAGTACCAGGTCAGCGCCATGCCCACCAGCTATCTCATTGATCGCACAGGCAATATCGTCAGCACCCACATAGGATTCCGTGAAAGTGACGGCGCCAGGCTGGAGAGGAAAATCGAGGATTTACTGAATTAGCACCTGAATTCGTGAACCTCCTACCTGACAGCCCCCCATAGGAGTGGCCCCCAGGCCGCGAAAACATAGCCAGTACCGAATGGCACTTACTTAAGCCGAAAATACCGTCATTCCGGGCGGAACGAAGTGAAGACCCGGAATCCAGAGAGCTTGAAACTATGTACATTCTGGATTCCCGCCTTCGCGGGAATGACGGTATTTCAAGTCTCTCAAGCTTAGTAAGTAGCTCCCGGCTTTGCCGGGGGATACTTACTAAGTAAGCACCATTCCAGCCAGTACCCACTTGAGAGATAGAATCAAGGGATAGGCAGTAAAAAGACTTTTGACTCCCGCCCCCAAGAAAAACCCAATACCTTGCATTATCAAAGTCCAGGTTCTATTCTGCATACTATGGAGAGACACTATACCCCCCTGCTACATGAGCTACTCGGCCTATTCCCCTGCGTCGCTCTCGTGGGTGTTCGCCAATGTGGCAAAACCACCTTGCTGCAAGAGTTACCTCCTCCTTGGCGTCGCTATGACCTGGAGAAAAGTGATGACTTGGAAATCGTCACACGTGATCCGGATTTGTTCTTTCGCCTCAACCCGGGCCAAGTCGCCATCGACGAATGTCAACTCCACCCCGAACTCTTCCCCGCGCTCAGGGTTGCCATCGATGCCGACCGGAACAAGCCGGGGCGTTTTGTCATCACCGGCTCCAGCTCCCCGGAATTACTCCAATCGATTTCCGAAAGCCTGGCCGGCAGAATTGCCATCATTGAAATGGCGCCATTTTCCCTGGCCGAGGCCCTTGCCCGTCCGCCATCTGAATTTTACAAGCTGATTAGTGAACAAAGTCCGGCCGAAGCATTCCGGCAACTCACGCCAGCAATCCCCCTGAAAGAGCTGCATGATTACTGGTTCCGGGGTGGCTACCCCGAGCCATGGATAAAAAACCAACCCCGTTTCAGCCGGCTATGGATGCAAAACTACCTGCAGACTTATCTTGAGCGAGACATCCTGCGCCTCTTCCCTGGAATCAACCGGCAAAAATACCGCCTCTTTCTACAAATGCTGGGCAATCTGTCAGGAACGATCATCAACTACTCTGACATCGCCCGGACACTTGGCGTCTCGCAACCGACCGCCCGGGGCTATCTGCAGATCGCACATGGTACTTTCATCTGGCGCAACATACCGCCGTATGAAAAGAACGCCACGAAGCGTGTCGTCAAACATCCCAAAGGCTACCTGAGAGACAGCGGCCTGCTGCACTTTTTATTACATCTCAATAAACCCGACGACCTCCTGGCGCACCCCCAAATGGGCCACTCATGGGAAGCCATGGTGATCGAAACCCTGCTGCGGGAACTCAATGCGCAAGGCATGACATACAACTACTACCACTACCGCACTGGTGGCGGAGCAGAAATAGACCTTATTCTGGAAGGGGAATTTGGGCTGATACCCGTCGAAATAAAGTACGGCCAGAAAGTAACCATGAAAGAACTACGCAGCATCCGCGACTTTGTCCGGGAGCGCGACTGCCGATACGGCATTGTCATCAACAACGCCGAACGCGTCGAACTCTATGAGGAAAAACTCATCGGCACCCCCTTCGCCTGCCTCTGAGTCAAAAATCAGCCTCACCCTCAGCACTCAACCCGTAGGTCGGGTTGTAGCAAAGCGTAACCCGACGCAAGATCCTCCAGCCTCCACCCCTCAGCACTCAGCACTCTAATACGCATTCTTGTTCACAAACCCCGTAAACAAGGTACGCACGATAATCTTCATATCAAACCACAATGACCAGTGCTCAATGTAGTACAGGTCGTATTCCACCCGCCGCTTCATCTTGTCCAGCGTATCCGTCTCGCCGCGCAGTCCATTGACCTGCGCCCAGCCGGTAATCCCCGGCTTGACCTTGTGGCGCAGCATGTAGGCCTCGATCTGTTCCTTGTATTGCTCGTTGTGAGCAATAGCATGGGGGCGCGGCCCGACGATGGACATGCGGCCCTGCAGAACGTTAAAAAACTGCGGCAATTCGTCCAGGCTGGTGCGCCTCAGAAAGGCGCCAAACTTGGTGATGCGGCAATCGCACTTCTTGGCCTGGGTGACCTTGCCGTCATCCTCGCAATGAACCACCATGGAGCGGAACTTGTAGACATTGATCAGCTTGCCATCCCAGCCATGCCTTTTCTGCTTGAAAAGGACCGGCCCCGGCGAACTGAGCTTCACGCCCACCGCGATCGCCGCCAGCAACGGGCTGATCAGCACCAGGATAAACAAGGCCAGCACCCGGTCTTCAATCGCCTTGACGGCGCGATTCAGCCCCACCATGGGACTTGCCGTCAGATCCAGAACCGCCATCCCCGCCACATCCGTCACCGAGTGATTGAGCAGGCGGAAACCAAAGATGTCCGGCACAAAGCGCACCGTCACCGTGCTATAGCGCAGGTCGTAAAGAATCTCCTTCACCTTGCTCTCGGCATGCAATGGCAGGGCCAGCCATATCTCGTCTATTTTCTCCTTTTCAATCAACAGGTTGGCCTTGCTCGTCTTCCCCGCCACCTGCACACCGGAGATCCAGTGCCCCTGCAAAGACTCCGAATCGTCGAGAAAGGCCACAACCTCCAGCCCCGTCCAGTCCGCGCCCTGGATATTCCTCGCCACACTCTGCCCCAGCGCCCCAGCACCCACGACCACAATGCGCTTGTGGTTCATGCCCCGGCGGCGCATGGCGCGCAGCACATAGGTCAGCGTGAAACGGAACAGCAACAACAAGGCCCAGCCCGACAAAATCCAGGCCACCAGCCACTGGCGCGAGAAGTCCGTGCTGGTTTTCGTCAGAAAAGCGATAAGAATCAGGGTGATAACAACCCCAAACCAGGAAAGCGACACCATCTTCGCCTGGTGCAGCCAGCTCTTGCCACGCCAGGATTGGTAGATACCGGAGGCCGAAAACAGGACCAGGGCAAGCAACACTGCGAGGATGATCGCCATCCGGTACTGAACCGGCATCGGCCATTGGTCAAAGCGCCAAACATAGGCAAGCACCGCGCCAAGCACAATGCACAGCACATCAAAAAGCCGCGCGACAAATGAAAGTGCGCTGGCATATTCTTTTAACAACCCCCGGGGGAACATCCTTGCACCTTGTTCAGATCATGTACGACTAGCAGTGACACCAACCAACATACCCCTTAAAATTGTTGGTATAAATAACAATATCACCATTATACGGAAGAATGTGGCTTTATCCCCACCTTTTGTCCCGGGGCCCTATTCCAGGCATTCGCATCTTGTGTTTCAAGGAACCAGGCATAGGTGCGCCTTAACCCCTCTTCCAACTCAACACTATAGCGCCACCCCATGACAGCAAGCCGCGAAACATCGATCAGCTTGCGTGGCGTCCCATCGGGTTTGCTGGTATCAAACTTCAGTTCGCCCTCGAAACCGACAACCCGCTTCATCGTTTCCGCCATTTCGCGGATGGTGACATCTTTCCCGGTACCCACATTGATATGGGAGAGCATCGGTCTGGTATTGGCCCTGTAAGTCTTAGCATCCAACTCAAGAACAAAGAGCGACGCCGCAGCCATATCATCGACATAGAGAAATTCGCGCATGGGGTTCCCACTGCCCCAGACCACCACCTCCCGGTCAGCGTTGATCTTGGCTTCATGAAAGCGGCGCATCAACGCAGGAATGACATGGGAGTTCTCCGGATGGAAATTGTCATTGATACCATAGAGATTGGTCGGCATGACTGAACGGAAATCTGTTCCATACTGCCGGTTA
>JALSII010000019.1 GCA_026981645.1 Hyphomicrobiales bacterium
GGCTTTTTTCTTTGCCATTTTCTGTGCGTGATAGGCGTTGCGCTCGGATTCGCTCATCAGGTCGGTTTTCTTGGGGCGGCGGTCGCTCATCCTTTTTCCTTCGCTGAATTTTTTGTGGTCGCAGTGTCGAACCGGAAAACCGGTAGCCACTTTTCCTGACACCGCTCCTCAGGCATCAGGTCGGTTTTCCTGGGGCGGCGGTCAGTCATTTGATGATCCCTGTTCTCTCAAAACACCATAAACAGAATTGGACTTTGGGGTCCACAGGCCCCGCTCCAGCGCTTCATTGAACTTTGCCATCAACTCGTCATAGCCGTGGCGGTTGTTCTGCCTGATAAACTGCTGCACTTTTTCGTCCAGAACAAAAGCCTCGAACGCCAGGTCGAAATGGTGGGTTTTCACCGCACCGGTGGTGGCGGCAAAGGCAAACATATAGTCAAATGTGGCAATGATTTCGAAGGCGCCTTTATAGCCGTGGCGCATAACGCCATTGAGCCATTTGGGATTGACCACCCGCGAGCGCATGACGTGGGAGATTTCTTCTTCCAGCGTTCGGGTCAGGGGGCGCTCGGGCCGGGAATGATCATTGTGATAAGCCAGAGGCTTGGTGCCGGACAGGCTTTCAGCCGTGGCGAGAAGTCCGCCCTCGAACTGGTAATAGTCGTCGCTATCAAGCAGGTCATGCTCGCGATTGTCCTGATTGTGGACCACCGCATCAATGGAAGAAAGGCGGGCGGCAAAGCGGGCGCGTTCGGGAATGCCTTTGGCCTGGTTGCCATAGGCATATTGCCCCCAGTTGAGAAAGGCTTTTGCCAGATCGCCTTTATCCTTCCATTCGCCACTGTCCATCAACCCCTGCAATCCAGCTCCATAGGCCCCCGGTTTGGAGCCAAATATGCGGTGCCCAGCGCTCAGCGCCGCTTCGTGCTCGCTTTGCCCCTGCGCCATCAATTCCAGCGCATCGGTGCGCATGGTGGCAGCGATGGGGTTCTGGTCGGCGGGTTCATCAAGCGCGCCGATGGCTCGAACGGCCCTGTCGAACAGGACAATGAGCTGGGGGAAAGCATCGCGAAAAAACCCCGAAATGCGCAGGGTGACATCAACGCGGGGGCGACCCAGTTTTGCCAGAGGAATGATTTCATAACCTGAAACGCGGAGCGAGCCGGGGTCCCATTTCGGTTTTGCTCCGACAAGGGCCATCGCCTGCGCGATATCGTCACCACCGGTGCGCATATTGGCTGTGCCCCAGACTGAAAGGGCGATGGAAGCCAGCCAGACCCCGTGATCCTGGAAATGGCGTTTGAGCAGGTTTCGGGCAGATTTTTGCCCCAGTTCCCAGGCGGTGGGGGTGGGCACAGCGCGGTTATCAACCGAATAGAAATTGCGGCCCGTTGGCAGCACATCGAGCCGCCCGCGTGAGGGCGCGCCCGAAGGGCCGGGGGCGACAAATTTACCGTCCAACCCGTCAAGCAGGCTTTTGAGTTCATTGGGGCCGCAGGCGGCCAGCGCCGGGCGGATTTTTGATTTGACGGTCTCAAGAACAGCTTTGCTTGCAGGGAAGCCCTCGAAAGACTGCTGTGCGTCCACCAGACTTGCCGCCAGCAGTTCAAGCCGCTCAATGGTGTCGCCATTGCTGCGCCAGAGGTCATTGGAGAGGTTTGCCAGTTCCGTGGGCCTGGGGCCGCTCCATTGCTCGCCCGGCTTTGCGCCAAGGGGGTCAAAACCCAGTTTGAGGTCGTCGGCCAACGCCCGGATCAGCGACGCATCTCCAGCGCTTTCTCCGCGCGGCACCCGGGCCAGCGCCACCACCAGATCGCGCTCAAGCTCGCCTGTGGGTGCCTGGCCAAAAACATGCAGCCCGTCACGGATTTGGGCCTCCTTCAACTCACAAAGGAAATTATCGATTTCTCCCAGCGCCTGATCCTCGTCTTCAGGCAGGGAAATATCTTTATCCAGCGCCGCGTCGCGGGTGAAGTCCAGAATGCGTTTTTTCAGCGCGCCGAGCCGCCGCCGGTCCATGCCCGAAGCGGCATAATATTCGTCGAGCAGGGCTTCAAGGTCTTTCAGGGGGCCATAGGTTTCGGCCCGGGTCAGCGGGGGCACCAGATGGTCGATGATAACCGCGCCGGTGCGGCGTTTGGCCTGTGTTCCCTCGCCCGGATCGTTGACAATAAACGGATAAAGATGGGGCAGAGCGCCCCAGAGGGCCAGCGGATAACTGGCCTCATCCAGCGCCGTGGCCTTTCCGGGCAGCCATTCCAGATTGCCGTGTTTGCCATTGTGGATGAGGGCATGGGCGCCGAAGCAGTGTTTGAGCCAGAGATAGGCGGCGAGATAGGCATGGGGAGGCACCAGATCGGGGTCATGGTAGGAAGCCTCGATATCGCGGTCATAACCCCGGGCCGGTTGCAGCAGGATGGCGACATTGCCAAAGACAAGAACCGGCAGATGAAAGCCGTCCGCCCGGCAGAACGGGTCGGTTTCCGGAGCGCCCCAGCGGGCGGTTACCTGTTCCCGGATTTTTTCAGGCAGGGTTGCGAACAGGGTCAGATATTCAGCCAGAGGCAGAACAGCGCCACCCTTGCCGCGTCCGGGCTCAGCGTTGGTGGGGCCCTGTTGCATCAGGTCGATAAGAGCATTGCCACTATTGGGAATCCCCCCACCCTGCCTGCCGGCATCCCTCCCCGCAAGGGGGAGGGAAATCATGCTGCTTGCGCTTTCTTCCCCTCCCCCTTGCGAGGAGGGGTTAGGGGTGGGGGGCAAAAAAGTGGTAGGTGCTAGACAATACCCTGCCCCCTCCAGCGCTTTGAGGATTTCAACCGTGGATTGGGGCGCGTCATAGCCCACCCCGTTGGCAATGCGTCCATCGCGGATGGGGTAGTTGGCCAGCACAATGGCAACGCGCCGTTCCGGGGCTTTGGACTGGCGCAGCTTCACCCAGCTGGCGGCCAGTTCAACAGCGCGGGAAATGCCTTTTTCGTCCGGTGCGTAGGCGGAAAGGCTGCACTGGGTGGCCTTGTGCCATTGTGCTTCAAGCTTGTGACCGACAATGAGCGCCCCGATGCGCCCATCAAGTTCGGGCAGGACAATCTGCATGGCCAGGTCTTTTGCGGAAAGCCCCTGAATATCACTTTGCCACAGCTCCTCAGGCCGCCCGCCCTGCACAAGCTGGATAATGGGCGCATCGGTGTCGGCAAAGGGGTTTTGCTTTTCTTTGATGCCATCAAGCCCCAGAGCAAAGCCGGTGAGGTTGAGAGTGGCCTCGGGGGGAAAGCGTTTGAATGTTCCTTGCACAAAACGGATGCAGGCCCCCTCCTTCAATGTTGAAATGACCAGCGGCACGGGGCACAAACCGGCGCTGTGCAATTTATCAATCAGCGCGGTGAGGGTGTCAGTTCCCGCCCCTTCCAGCGCGGCGCGGTAGAACAGGAGAGGGACATATAAGTTGCGCTCCCCCTCTCCTTCGACAGGCTCAGGGTGAGGGACAGGCAGTCGGGCGCGCTGATGAATTTGTGCCAACGCATCAAAATCCACCATACCCTCATCCGGCCACCAGCAGCCAAAGCGGGGAAAGGGTTTTGGCGCCTGTTTTGAAATGGCCCGGTTTTTGGCCAGTGAGGCGAATGCTGCAAGCACCAAATCCATATTGTCCGGGCCACCGGCGGTGAGCAGGGCATGCAGGTGGTGCCAGTCGTTTTTGGTTATGCTCGAACGTTCAAGCAGGTCCGGGTCGGGAGTGGCGTCGCCAGGCAGCAGGGCCAATTCAATGGTGCCGCTGGCGGCCAGAGCGCAAAGCTCATCCACGCCATATTGCCAGTAGGATGCGCCACCCAGCAGGCGCACAACCACCAGTCTTGAATGCCGCACCGTCTGGTCAAGCCACAGGTCCACCGACATGTTGTGCGCCAGCACCAGAATATTGGCAAGGCGGATATTGTCCGTACCGGCCCGGTCCACCGCTCCGGCCAGCGCACAAAGTTCGCTGTCGGCGGCGGAGACAAAAATAATGTCGCCCGGGGATTGGCCCAGGTCGATGGCCTCCCCCTCCTGCTGGATGGCTCCGGCCTGGGCCGCCAGAAGGTGCATCATTCCTTTGCTCCGGCCATCTTGTTTTTTTGCATCGCCTCATCCAAAAACCGGTGCCCACTTTTTGGGGCTCTGGCTCTTTTGTGCCGCATCGCCTTATCCAAAAACCGGTGCCCACTTTTTGGGGCTCTGGCTCTTTTGTGCCGCATCGCCTTATCCAAAAACCGGTGCCCACTTTTTGGGGCTCTGGCTGGGGCCTCCCCCTCCTGCTGGATGGCTCCGGCCTGGGCCGCCAGAAGGTGCATATCCACCCCCACCCTCAATCCCTCCCCGCAAGGGGGAGGGAAGATAACAATGCGCAGACCGACCGTTCCCCTATCCCTAGCGGGGAGGGGGTATGCAAAAACCAGTTCCCCTCCATCAGCCCGACCCGATGTGGCTCAGGCCGGCCTCAATCGCTTTTCTGTCGAGTGGGCTCTGGCCGATGACGACCAGCGTGGTCTCCCGGGCCT
>JALSII010000020.1 GCA_026981645.1 Hyphomicrobiales bacterium
GGGCGCTGGTGGTCAATGCCGGCAACGCCAACGCGTTCTCCGGCAAAAAAGGCGCGCTGGCGGTGGACAGGGTGGCAAGGCATGTGGGAGTGCTGACTGGTTGCGCGCCAGAGCATGTGATGCTGGCATCAACCGGGGTGATTGGCGAGCCGCTCGACCCTGTACCGATATTGAAGGTGCTTGATGACATTGCCGCATCTGAAACCGCAGATGCAAAAAGTGCCGCCAAAGCGATCATGACCACTGACACTTTTGCCAAGGGCGCTTCAGCGGTTTTTGAAGTGGACGGGGTTGAAGTGCCCATTGTGGGCATTGCCAAGGGCTCGGGCATGATTGCGCCGGACATGGCAACCATGCTCTCGTTTGTCTTTACCGACATTGCAATTGCGCCTGAAGTTTTGGGGGAGGTACTCAGGGACCGCATCAAAACCAGTTTCAACGCCATCACTGTTGACAGCGATACCTCGACCTCGGACACCTGTCTGGTTTTTGCCACCGGGGCGGCAAAAGGCCGCGGGGTTGGCGCGATCACTTCGACAAAAGACCCGCGCCTCACCGCCTTCTCTGAATGCCTGCATGATGTGCTGCTCGATCTGGCTTTGCAGGTGGTGCGCGACGGGGAGGGGGCAAGCAAGTTCGTTCAGATTGATGTCAGCGGTGCGGCCGATGACAATAGCGCGCGGGTGGTGGCGCTTTCGGTTGCCAACTCGCCACTGGTCAAGACTGCCATTGCTGGGGAGGATGCCAACTGGGGACGGATCGTGATGGCGGTGGGCAAGGCGGGGGAGCCTGCAGACCGGGACAGGCTGACCATCAGGTTCGGGGAACTGGTGCTGGCGCGGGAAGGGGAGCGGGCCGCTGATTATGATGAGGACAAAGCCAGCGCCTATATGAAAAATTCCGAACTGGAGATCGGCATTGACCTTGGGATTGGCGAGGGAACGGCGCGGGTATATACCTGCGACCTCACCCATGGTTATATTTCCATCAACGGCGATTACAGAAGCTGAGACGGGCGGGTGAGCGCGGGTCTTGGCCATTCCCGGATGCGGGCAATCGAAGAGGCGATGTTCAAGTGCCGCCCTTCCCTTGAAACCGTTATGGACGGGGATTGGGTCTGGCGTTTTGCCAAAGGGTATACGGGGCGGGCGAACTCTTTGCAGAGCCTGAACGCTCAAGATATAAACAATGCTGAGGAGCGCTTGGCGACACATGTTCAGCGCAGCCGGGATTACGGGATTGTGCCAAAATTCCGTGTAACTCCACTGGCTGGCCCCAAAATCTTGGATATGCTTGATGCACAGGGGTGGGGGGTGCAGGGGCACACCGAGGTGTTGGTGCGAACTTGCCCGGACAGCGGCAGAGTTTCAACAGGACGTGACAACATATCTGTGGTTGCACCCGGTTCGAACCAGTGGCAACAGGCCATGGCCGGACTGCTTGGACTGGAGCCGCCAGCCTTTGAAATCTACAGGGAATTGCTGGCAAGGCTGCCATCCTCAGCGTACGGGTTCCTGATGTACCAGGGGGATGGCACGCTTGCTTCCGCCGCCCTTGGTGTGGTCGCAGATGAGGTGGGAGCCGTGTTCAGCCTGACAACCGCGCCGCAATGTCGGCGTCAGGGTTTTGCCCGGCGGCTGATGGTTTTTGTGCAGGAATATTTGCAACAAGAGGGAGCGAAACAGATTGCCCTGCAGGTGGAAGTGAAAAACCACCCGGCCATCGCGCTCTATAAATTGGCGGGCTATGAAAAAGCCTATTCCTACATCTACCGCACCTTGGAGGCGGCAAGCTAATGAATATTCTTCTTGTGGTTGCCTGCGCGCTGGTTGATGGGGACGGGCGCGTTTTGATCGGTCAGCGCAAAGGGGGGGATGACTTTCCCGGAATGTGGGAATTCCCGGGGGGAAAGGTCGAACCCGGGGAGACCCCCGAAGCTGCCATTATCCGGGAGATGGATGAAGAACTGGGTGTCAAAATCATGCAACCCTGTCTGGCCCCGCTGACTTTCGCATCATTTTCTTATGAAAATTTTCATTTGTTAATGCCACTTTTTGTCTGCCGCAAATGGCAAGGAATGCCTGAGCCGCGTGATCACGGTGCCCTGAAGTGGGTCAAACCGCACGCCTTGCGAAATTATTCCATGCCCCCCGCGGATGAGCCCCTGATCGCCCACTTGTGCGATTTGTTATGACACATAAGGAAGTGAAAGCGAATATCCGATGTCAATTGCCAGTGAAACCCTGAGACATTTTTTTGCCGATGAAACCGGGGCAACCGCTATTGAATATGGTTTGCTTGCAGCAATGATTGCGGTGGCTTCGATTGTGGCATTTTCAGCGCTCGGCGGGGGTTTGCAGAACCTGTTCGGCAGCACTTCAGGCGGTGACGGAGCCGGTGGTGTGATGGAGGATGCAGCGAGTTCGACTTAGAACCTTGTGAATCTACAGGTTTTTTGCCGGCTTCTATTCCGATTTCTTGCCAAGAACATCTGTCAGGCTGATTTTTGCACTGCCCGGCAGCAGGGGTTTCTGCTGGCTTTTGTGGGGTGCCCAACCGCTTATCCAGACGATCTCCAGCGTTGCGCGGACCCGGCCATCAGGATCGGACGAAGCTTGTTCGTAGGCCGTGCAGGCGCTGGCGAGGTGGGCTGGTGAAACGGGTTTTGCACCATCGATGCAAAGCGGATTGGAAGCACCAAGGGCCTTTATTTCCTGCATCAACGCCAGGGCGTTGGCATAACGAATAGTGTGGGTTTCCACATCAGCGACGGGCAGGGCAAATCCGGCGCGCTGAAGCAGGTTTCCGGCATCGCGGGTATCAATAAAGGGCGCAACCCGCGCCACAGCTCCCCCGATATGGAGGGCATCGGCCTCAAGCCAGGCGGCACGAAGCTCCTTCAGGGAAGTGCCGCCAACAAAGGCGGCCATGAACAGACCATCGGGTGTCAGGTGGCGCAGTGCCTGCTTCAGAAAGCCGGGCACATCGTTGGTCACCCCGATGTCGAACAAGGAAACAATAAGGTCATGGTCTGATTTTTTGGGTTGAAACTGTTCGGTGCTCAACAAGTCAAACGCGGGGTTTTCTGACAAAGTGGAAGCGCGCTGGAAGTTGATCGGGGCCGTGGCCGAGTTGAGCTTTTGGGGCAGGCGTTGCGCATCGGGTCCGATTATCAGTGCGTTGGAGAATGTCCGGCTGATGTCGGACAGGCGCGCGCCAAGATCGGAGATAACCAGTTCTGTTACGAAATCGGCTTTTTTTCCGGCACGCCGGGCAAAGCGGCAGGCGAGCAGACCTTTGTCAAAAACATTGGCGGGTGTGTTCATAAAATCCGGCTTGAGAAAATCAGGATGGGTTGCAATGTGCAATCTGTGTAATAATGGGCTTTATGGACAGGGACAGGGAAAGTGTCAAAGCAAGAGATGGCGAAAGGTTGAGTGATACGCCGGTATCGGCGCGCGTGTTCCGGGATGGGTTTGCAAGGTTTGCCCGGACAGTTCTTGATCATATCTATCCCCCGGCCTGCATGAGTTGCGACATTGTTGTTGGAGTGGCCGATAGCCTGTGCCCCGAATGCTGGAGCCGACTGCGCCCGATTACTTCTCCCATGTGTCCGGTTCTCGGCCTGCCGTTTGAGGTCTCCATCGGCCCCGATGCTCTCAGCGCCGAGGCGATTGCCAACCCGCCCCCTTTCAGCCGGGCGCGCTCCGCTGTTCTCCACAACGAGATTGCCAGCTCCCTAGTCAGTCGATTGAAATTTGGTGACCGGCCAGAGCTGGCAAAGTTCTGTGCCAGGTTGATGCTTGGAGCGGGGGCTGAGTTGCTTGAAAGGGAAGAAGACGAGCAGGCGCCGGTTCTGGTTCCGGTTCCATTGCACCGGTCGCGTCAGTGGCGGCGGCGTTATAATCAGGCCAATGAACTGGCCCGGCTTTTGGGTAGCCTGGGTGGAATGGAGGTGCTGCCGCTTCTGGTCCGCCGCCGCCGGGCCACCCGGGCACAAATTGGACTGAGTGCTTCTCAGCGTGCCCGTAATGTAGCCGGAGCATTTGAGGCGGCGCCTGATGCGCTTGCAGCGGTTGCAGGTCGCAGAATTATCATTGTGGATGACGTGATTACCACCGGCTCAACTGTGAGTGCCCTGAGTAAGGTGCTGCTCGGGCAGGGTGTTGCAAAAATTGACGTGTTAAGTTTTTCGCGTGTTGTTATTGGTGATGCTGGTGTCCTATAAGAGCAACAAAAAATATGCCGGAGTCTACATGGATGCCCAGAATTGAAATGTATACAACCCCGTTCTGCGGGTTTTGTGCGGCTGCCAAATCCCTGTTGCAAGACAAGGGTGTGGCTTTTACGGAAGTAGATGTCACCGCCCCCGAAGCGCGTGCTGCCATGGTGCAACGGGCCAACGGGCGCCGTACCGTACCCCAGATTTTTTTTGATGATGCTCATATCGGGGGGTATGACGACCTGGCGGCGCTCGAGCGTGACGGCAAACTTGATGCCATGCTTGCCGCTTAGGTCAGGATCCTGCCCCTAAGACAAGGCCTGATATTGGAAATATAACGCAATTTGCACTGGGCACTTGCCAAGAAGTTGATATTTTCGCTAAGCGTTAACCATGAAGGGGCATAGTAAAGACCCCGGGTGATGTGAGATACCCCAAAAGGGATGAGTTGCCTTGATACAGTATTCGCTTATCTGTGAGAACGACCATAAGTTTGACGCCTGGTTCAGAAGCGCCAGTGCCTATGATGAACAGGTGACGCGCGGTATCGTTTCGTGTCCGGTTTGCGCTGCGTCAAAGGTTTCCAAGGCCCTGATGTCGCCTGCGGTGCCGCGCAAGGAAGGCCAGAGAGAAACTCCGGGTAAAAATATTGCCCTGTCGGCCGGCCATCCCGACCAGGAGAAATTACGAAAGGCCATGCGGGCTTTGCGCGAAAAAGTAATTTCGGAAGCCGATTATGTGGGTGATAAATTTGCCGAAGAAGCGCGCAAAATTCACGAGCATGAGGCGGATGCGCGGGGTATTTACGGGGAAGCCACCGCTGAGGAAGCCGCCAGCCTGCTTGAGGACGGGGTGGATTTCATGCCCTTGCCCACTCTGCCTGAAGAGCAGAACTGAATATTGCTTTGTATTATGGCACAAGCCATGACTTCGTGAGTTGTGACCGCGATGGCGCCATTTTTGGCGGCTATTGGCTAAATTCAGTCAACAAGCGGGAATTGCCATGCAGGTAGAGATTTTTATTTTTCAGCGGATTTTTAGCGCGTTGCCTGTGGCGGCTGTCTTGCTGGCCGGAGCGCTTGCTTTGAGCCCTGGCGCCAGCGCAAGCGAGCATGTGCCCACGGAGGCAAAACTCACTATTGTTGTGCAGGGGCTTGAAAGTCCGGTTCTGGCGACTGCGGTGCCGGGGGATGATCGCCTGTTCATTGTGCAGCAGAACGGAATCATCAGGGTGCTTGAGGATGGTGGCGTGCGCACCGTTCTGGACCTTGTGGAGCAGGTCACCTTTTCGGGGGAGGCGGGCATGCTGGGGTTGGCCCTGCATCCCGATTTTATCCGTAACGGGCTGGCCTATGTGTCCTATACGACTGGAAGTCTTATCAGTGTCATCGAGGAATATCGTTTTGACGAGACCACCGGCCGCTTTGATGTGGAAAGCGGGCGTTTGGTCTATTCCCTTGAGCAGCCGGCGGGCAATCATAATGGGGGCATGGTCGCCTTCGGGCCGGACGGATATCTCTATATCGGGTTCGGTGACGGGGGCGGGGCCAATGATACCTACGCCAACGGACAGAATTTTGACAGCGCCCTTGGCACTATCGCCAGGATTGCGGTCGGGCCGGAAGCGGAATTGCCGTTTGCAATTCCTCCCGACAATCCGGCAATTGCGGGGCCGGCGCCGGAGGCCTGGGTCTATGGGCTGCGCAACCCGTGGCGCTTTTCTTTCGATGGGCCCCTCCTTTATATCGGAGATGTGGGTCAGTCTGGCGAAGAGGAGGTGCATGTGCTTGAAGCCGGTTCGGTCTCAAGCGGGGTTAATCTGGGCTGGCCGCTGGCCGAGGGCAATGCCTGCCTTGCCGATGCTCAGTGCCGGGAAAAGGATCTGGACTGGCCGGTTGTGACCTATCCCACGGGTGACGGATGCTCGATTACTGGCGGGTATGTCTATCGGGGAAAGGCAATTCCTGAATTGCAGGGCCATTATTTTTACGGGGATTTTTGCAGCGGCGAGATTTCCAGTTTTCTGTTTGAGGATGGCACGGTTAGCAAGCAGCGATCGTGGAATGATATTCTGGGCAGCGTGGAATTTATTTCCGGCTTTGGGCTTGATGGTTTCGGGGAGCTTTATGTGGTCTCTCTGAGAGGAACCATTTACCGCCTGGATCCGAAGCCGACAGATTCCTAGAGTGTTTTCAGGATAAGTGTGTGCGGTTATCCGGTTCGAAAACGCGACAAAACAAAGATTTAGAGCTTTTGTTTTGATTCTATCAAAACATGAAAGGCTCTAGGTCCTCGGGCGGGAGAGCGGGTTGAAATGATTTGGCGAATTTTCATTTGCCTGTCGGTTCTGGTGAGCCTCATCAGTCCGGCATCCGGTGCTGCCAATGCTGCCAACTGGGCGGACGAGATTATCTATTTCGTGATGGTGGACCGCTTTGCCGATGGTAATTCCAACAATAATCAGGATGTGGACCGCTCAAACCCATTGGCTTTTCAGGGGGGCGATCTTGTCGGCTTGAAGGAAAACCTTGGGGAAATCGCCGGTCTGGGTGCAACAATCATCTGGATCACACCAGTTGCAAAGCAGATTGAACAGCCCATAAATTTTGAGGGCGAGGATTTTTATCCCCACCACGGTTATTGGGCAAAGGACCTGAACCGGATTGACTTGCGCTATGGCAGTGAAATCGAGCTTAAAGAGCTGGTGGAAGCAGCCCACGGGCTTGGCCTGAAAGTTATTCTGGATGTGGTTTATAACCATCTTGGCTATGGCATGGAGAACGATTCCGCGTTTGCCCGGTGGCTGAGAAGCGAAGATAGTTGCGGGGGTGATGATTTGACGCTTTGCCTTGCCGGGCTGCCCGACTTTCGAACCGAGTTGCCAGAGGTTCAGCGCTATCTGTTTGAAGCAAATGTTGGCCTGGCAGAGCGGGTGGGGCTGGACGGGTTTCGCCTTGATACGCTCAAGCATGTTTCCCACGCGTTCTGGCAGGCGCACCGCAAGGAGGTGGACCGGAGGCTCGGCGAGGACTTCATGCTGATTGGGGAACTGTGGGATGCGGACCGGTTTCTGGCCAAACCCTATTTCGCCAATGATGAGGTGGATGCGCTGTTTGACTTTTCGTTTCGTGACCGCACGCTCAAACTGTTGAGCGGGGTTTATGATGCAGATAAATTCGGGCGCTATCTGGTCAAAAGACACGAGGTAAAAGAGGGGTATTTTCTGGCCCCGTTCCTCTCCAACCACGATATGGCGATGATGCTTTCGGTCCTGGGTGGTGACAAACAGGAACTGGCGATGGCTGCAACCATTCTGATGAGCATAGAGGGCCCGCCGGTGATTGTTTATGGCGAGGAAATCGGGCGGCGCGGGGGCATCTGGCCGGACAATAGAGAGGTGATGGCCTGGGGAGAGAGAAATATCAGGCCCGGTGCGGGATTGGAACGCGATGAAACTTTGCGGGAAATGTTCGTTGACCTGATTGCCCTGCGCAAGGAATTTGCTTCGCTGCGGGGAAGCGAGATCGAGGTGGTCTATTCAGACAGGGATGTGCTGATATACCGGCGGGGTGCAGATGCACTGGTTACGCTCAACCGTTCTGAGGAACCGGTAGTGGTGGAGGTGGGCGGTCTGCCTGGTGGAAGCTGGGAAATGGCATTTTCCAGCGTTGGCAGTACTACCGGGGTCATATCAAACCTTCCGGCGCGTTCGGCGCGGATTTTTGTGCTGCGGTAACATCCCCCGATCTGTTTCCGTCAGAGCACCAGAATGTGTCAAATCAGGTTTTCTTCTCAGCCAGCAGCATGTAGTTGACCGCCATATCGCGGCTTTTGCGCCATTGATCGTGCAGGGGGTTGTAGCTAACGCCGCTTCTATCACGGATGGTCATCCCATGGCGCGAAATGATTGAAGTGATCTCTTCCGGTGTCAGGAACTTGGAGAATGAGTGGGTACCTCTGGGCAGCCATCCCAGCACATATTCGGCTCCGATGATGGCCAGTGCATAGGCTTTTGCGGTGCGGTTGATGGTGGCGATAAACATCAGCCCGCCGGGTTTGACCAGAGCCGAACAGCTTTTGAGATAAAGCGGTACGTCGGCCACATGCTCGACAACTTCCATGTTGAGCACAACGTCGAACTGTTCGCCTTTTGCCGCCAATGCTTCGGAGGTGGTAGCGAGGTATTTTATGTCGAGCCCGGATTGTTCGGCGTGGACTTTGGCGATGCCGATATTTCTCTCGGAGGCATCGGCGCCGGTGACCTCAGCCCCAAGGCGGGCCATGGGCTCGCAAAGCAGGCCGCCGCCGCAGCCGATGTCCAGGAATTTCATCCCCTCAAAGGGCTGGCGCTTTGTACCCTCCAGAGAAAAATGGGCCAGCACCTGTTCACGGATATAGGCCAGCCTGACCGGATTGAACTTGTGCAGAGGCTTGAACTGGCCTGATGGGTCCCACCATTGTTCGGCCAGATCAGAGAACTTTTTTATTTCTTCATCATTGATGGTGCTGGTGGCCATGAGAGGATGATCCTTTTATTTCCAACCGAGTTTTAGAGCATATCCGGTGCGGATGGAACGGGAATTGTTTGTGAGGTTCGCCAATCGGGTATTTGGGGCAGAATGGCAACCCGAACCCGAAAATGCTATGTTTATTGTTGCGGAAAGCCCAGCCAGTTGAAGGGTGCGGGCGTGGTCTCATTTCTATCTTGAGTGTTGAAACAGTTCCCGCTTTATGTCATTTGAGCGCCAGTTTGTAAGGTGGTGCATAAAAGCGTGCATCCGAGTGCGATCTGGAGCGCGCAGCCATGCCTCGCATTGTAATGAAATTTGGCGGCACTTCAGTTGCCGATCTGGACCGTATCCGGCACGCCGCCCGCCATGTGGAGCGCGAGGTCAAGGCGGGCAATCAGGTGGCGGTGGTGGTTTCGGCCATGGCTGGTGTCACCAACCAGCTGATTGAATGGTGCAATGAAGCCTCCCCCCTGCATGAGGCACGTGAATATGACGCGGTGGTTTCCACCGGCGAGCAGGTAACAGCGGGATTGCTGGCAATCGTCTTGCAGGATATGGGTATTTCGGCGCGTTCGTTTGCAGGCTGGCAGGTGCCGATCAAAACAACGGAGAGGCACGGGGCGGCGCGCATTACCGATGTGGAAAGCGCCGATCTTGTTGAGCGGCTGGCCGATGGTCAGGTTTGTGTGGTTACCGGGTTTCAGGGTATTTCTCCCTCGGGCCGGATTACGACCCTGGGGCGGGGCGGCTCGGACACTTCGGCGGTGGCGCTGGCGGCGGCGGTTGAAGCGGATCGTTGTGACATCTATACGGACGTGGACGGGGTTTATACGACCGATCCGCGCATTGCGCCCAAGGCCCAGCGCCTGAGCCGGATAAGTTTTGAAGAAATGCTCGAACTGGCCTCCCTTGGGGCTAAAGTGTTGCAGACACGTTCGGTGGAACTGGCGATGGCAAAGGGCGTTCGGCTGGCAGTACGAAGCAGTTTTGACGACCCCGATGGGTCACAAACAGCGCCTGACGGTTCCAATTCAGGGGTGCCGGGCACCTTGGTGTGTGATGAGGATGAGATTATGGAAAAACAGATCGTTTCCGGTGTCACGCTGGTAAAATCAGAAGCAAAAATTACCATCCGCAGCGTGAAAGACCGGCCCGGGGTGGCCGCCTCGGTGTTCGGGGCATTGGCCGAGCAACAAATTGTGGTCGATATGATTGTGCAGAATGTTTCTGATGATGGTCGTCAGACGGACATTACTTTTACCGTGCCGGATAGCGAATATGAAAAGGCGATGGCGGCGGTCAGGGGAAATGGTGCGCGCTTTGAGTATGATTCAATAAGCGGGGCCAAGGGGTGCGCCAAGATTTCCGTGGTCGGGGTTGGTATGCGCTCCCACGCCGGGGTGGCGTCCTCGATGTTTAACGCGCTGGCGGAAAAGGGGATCAATATCCAGTTGATCACCACTTCTGAAATCAAGACCTCGGTGTTGATTGATGAGGAATATGCAGAACTTGCGGTCAGGGCCCTGCACACCTATTACGGTTTGGACAAAGAAGACGCCTGATTGGCAAAACGAATTTTTACTCCGTTCAACGACGTGCTTATCAGAAGAGGAGGTGGCCTCTTTTGGCTGCCGGACAAGATATGACCGTGAAATTTGGTGGCCCGCGCGTCCTGCTCCGGCAACTGCGCGAAACAATGGCGGCGACGCTGGGTTCACAGGAGAGACTTGACACGATCGTTGATCTGATTGCGCAGAACATGGGTGCCGATGTGTGCTCGTTTTATGTTTTGCGGGATGATGCGGCGCTTGAATTATTTGCGACCCACGGTCTGAAACGCGAAGCGGTGCACATGACCACGCTCAGACTGGGTGAAGGTCTTGTGGGCCTGATTGCTTCCGAAGCGCAGGCGCTGGCGCTGGTGGATGCGCCAAGACATCCCGCATTTGCCTATCGCCCAGAAACAGGGGAGGACCCCTATCATTCTTTCCTGGGGGTTCCCGTGCTCCGTGCCGGGCAGATTATGGGGGTTCTGGTGGTGCAGAATTCCGAGCGGCGGGTGTTTGGCGAGGAGGAAACAGAGGCGTTGCTGACCACCGCCATGCTGATGGCGGAGATGCTTTCGACACACGAGTTTGAGAGCCTGATTAAACCGGGGTCTGATGTGGACCTGAGGCGTCCCCGGTCTTTTGAGGGGATCGGGTTTGCCGAGGGGGTGGCACTGGGGCAGGTATTGCTGCATGACCCGCGAGTGGTTGTGACCAATTTTGTTGCTGATGATGTGGAGGAAGAAAAAGCACGGCTGGAAAAAGCTATTGCCACCATGCGCATGTCTATTGACGATATGTTCAATCGCGGCGATATGCAGATGTCGTCCGAACACCGCGAGATCCTTGAGAGCTACCGCATGTTCGCCCATGACCGGGGTTGGGTGCGCCGTCTGATGGAAGCGGTGGACAATGGCCTGACTGCCGAGGCCGCGGTAGAACGGGTGCAGAATGACACCAGGGCGCGCATGCTGCGCCAGACCGATATGTATATCCGTGACCGGCTGCACGATCTGGATGATCTGGCCAACCGGCTTTTAAGGGTGCTGACCAGTGATGTGGCAGTGTTCGGCCAAAAAGACATGCCGGAAAATGTTGTGCTGGTGGCGCGCAATCTGGGGCCGGCCGAACTTCTGGAATATGACCGCAGCCGTCTGCGCGGGGTGGTGCTGGAGGAAGGGGCAACCACCGCCCATGTGGCTATCATCGCCCGCTCTTTAGGCATCGTTGCTGTGGGGCGGGCTGACCATATTGTTTCCATGTGTGAAACGGGGGACGATATTGTTGTTGACGGGTCGGCGGGGCAGGTGTTCTTGCGTCCGACGCCGGACGTTGAGGCGACCTATGCTGAAAAATTGCGCCTAAGAACCCGCCAACAGGAAAAATATGCGCTGCTGCGCGACAGGCCGGCGATAACAAAAGACGGGGTCGAAGTTACGCTGTTGCACAATTCGGGGCTGGTGGCAGACCTTTCAGCACTCGATGAAACCGGTGCGGGGGGGGTTGGCCTGTTCCGTACCGAGTTGCAGTTTATGGTGGCTTCCAAACTGCCCCGACTGGCCGAACAGGTGGAACTCTACAAGGAGGCAATGGATTATGCCGGTGACCGGTCCATTGTTTTTCGCCTGCTGGATATTGGAGGCGACAAGGTTGTGCCCTATCTGCGCTCGACAGCAGAAGAAAACCCGGCCATGGGCTGGCGCTCTTTGCGGCTGGCGCTTGACAGGCCTGGATTGCTGAGAACCCAGGTTCGTGCCCTGTTGCAGGCGTCCGAAGGGCGGGCGCTGAAAATTCTGGTGCCGATGGTTACGGAGACCGAGGAATTTCGCGCCTGCGTCAACGTTATCCGCAAAGAGGTGGAACGTATGGAGCGGGCGGGCCAATCCGCCCCTGAAAAGCTCGAACTGGGGGCGATGATTGAAGTGCCCTCATTGTTGTTTGAGCTGGATGAGTTGCTGGTGCATACGGATTTTGTTTCCATTGGCTCAAACGATCTTATTCAGTTTCTGACCGCTACGGACCGGGCCAACACGCGGGTCGCCGGTTCCTATGACGCCATTGGCGTGCCGCGGCTCAGGGCAATGAAAATGATCGTTGAGGCAAGTGCCCGCCACGGTGTGCCGCTAACCATGTGTGGCGAGTTGGCCGGACGGCCCATTGAAGCATTGGCTCTGCTGGCGATTGGCATGACAAGGCTTAGCATGGGACCTTCTTCCATCGGTCCGATCAAGGACATGATTTTGGGGTGCGAACTGAAGCCGATACGCGCAGCGATTTCTGACGTGCTGGATGGCGGGGTGGCTGAAAATGGTTCCAGGGTGGCAAATGTTCGAAAATTGTTGCAGGACTGGGCCGAGCGCCAGAACCTGCCGGTCTGAACCAAGAACCAATCGGATTATTTATGACCCATCTCCCGCATGACAAACTTGAAGCGCTTGAGCAGAGATTTCAGTCGCTTGAGCAGGCCATGGCGGCCCATCCAGACCCGGATACCTATATCAAGCTGGCCAAGGAATATTCTGATCTCCAACCTGTTATTGAGTCGATCCGGCGCTATGTGCGCCTGATCAGCGCCATGCAGGATGCCCAGGATATACTGGCTGGAGACGACAAGGAAATGGCGGAGATGGCGGAGATGGAACTGGCAGAGCTCTCCGGGCAACTGGAACCGCTGGTTCAGGAAATTCGCCTGCTGCTTTTGCCAAAGGATGCGGCGGACGATA
Organism: Hyphomicrobiales bacterium; assembly: GCA_026981645.1. GTDB lineage: Bacteria > Pseudomonadota > Alphaproteobacteria > Rhizobiales > Devosiaceae > DROE01. Next base: position 13,004 of record JALSII010000020.1, read on the forward strand.
AAAACGTTATCATGGAGTTGCGCGCTGGTACCGGGGGTGATGAAGCGGCGCTGTTTGCCGGGGATCTGTTCCGCATGTACCAGCGTTATGCGGAATTGCAGGGCTGGAAAATGTCCGTTCTGGAGCAGAGTGAAGGCGACATGGGCGGTTTCAAGGAAATTGTGGTGCAGATTTCGGGATCAGGGGCTTATGCGCGCCTGAAATTTGAGAGTGGTGTGCACCGGGTTCAAAGAGTGCCCGATACCGAATCGGGGGGGCGCATTCACACCTCGGCAGCAACGGTTGCGGTACTTCCCGAAGTCGAGGACGTGGATATTGAAGTCCGGCAGGAGGATTTGCGCATTGATACCATGCGAGCCTCAGGTGCCGGAGGACAACATGTAAATACAACTGACAGTGCGGTGCGCATCACTCATATGCCCTCGGGAATTGTGGTGATGGCTTCGGAAAAAAGTCAGCATCAGAACCGGGCAACAGCGATGAAGCTGCTTCGGGCCAAGCTCTATGACGAGCAAAAGGACGCACAGAACAAGGAACGGGCTGATGCCCGGCGTGATCAGGTGGGCTCGGGCGACCGCTCCGAACGCATTCGCACCTATAATTTTCCCCAAGGGCGGGTGACCGACCACCGCATCAACCTCACACTTTACAAGCTGGACCGGGTGATTGCCGGGGACGGGCTGGACGAAATGATAAGTGCACTGATAACCGAAAATCAGGCGGCCCAGCTGGCCGCGATGGAAGAAGTCTCCTGAGTTCAGCGGATCACACTATCGGAGCTGTCTGGCGGAGCTTGGCCAATCGCTTTGCAGCAGCGGGTATTGAAACGGCGCAGCTTGATGCGCGTCTGCTGCTTGGTCATGCACTGAACCTTGATGGTCTGGGAATTGCCATCAAAGAGAAACAGCTGGTTTCTGACATGAAAAGCGCCGATGTTGAAATACTGGCGCAACGTCGCCTTGCAGGTGAGCCGGTGGCGCGCATTGTTGGTTCAAAAGAGTTTTACGGGCTTGAGTTCGGGTTGAATGAAGCCACTCTGGTGCCGCGCCCGGAAACCGAAATGCTGGTCGATCTGGGTCTTGAAATTCTTGATAACCAGCCGGAAAGTGCCATTCTTGATTTGGGGGCCGGGTCAGGCTGTATTGTGATTTCTTTGCTGGCAAACCTTGCCGGGGCGCGGGGCGTTGGCATTGATACTTCGGAGCGGGCGCTGGAGCAAGCTACAAAAAATGCCGAGCGCCATGGGGTTGAGACGCGCGTGGAGTGGCAGGCGGGTTCGTGGTTTGCGCCGCTCCGAGAGCTTCGATTTGATCTTATCGTTTCCAATCCGCCCTACATTGCCGGTGAGGAAATTTCGGATCTGCAAACAGAGGTGCGTGAATTTGATCCCTTCAAGGCACTTTATGGGGGGGAGGATGGGCTGGATGCCTATCGGGCAATAACTGGCGGTGCCGGGGGATATTTGCATCCCGGGGGGACGTTGTTGCTTGAGGTCGGATTTAACCAAATGGAAGCGGTGGCAAATTTGTGCAGGCAAAACCACTTTAGACAGGTAAAAGAGAAACGGGATCTGGCGGGCCACTCCCGGGTGATTGTGGCGCAATATTAACACTGTTTTTTTGATGTTTCGTTGAAAAGAGAGGTTTTTTGGGCCCTGATCCTGAATTTTACTTGGAATTGCGTGGCGGACACGTTAGGACAATGGGGCTGCCGCGGGTGATTTGTTTCACTAGGGTTATGGCTATTCTCTCATTTCTGACGTTACGGGAACGATGGACGTTGTTCTTGGTTGAACGCCAGATGAAGATTGTAAATTTGAGGTGAGACTCCGACTAAGTGGGGGAACACCCTCTTTTTTGGCAGTCAGGCCGGGCAGCCCAAGAGGCCATTTGAGACCAACAGGATCAGATATAGTCTCCAAGGGGAGGTGTCTGGCGCAGGATTGCGGAGCCGCAGGTTTTTTAACGCAGCATGGGACAACAAGAAGCCAATAAAGTATGAGATCAAATCAACAAAAGTCGCGTTCACGCGGTCGGAACAGCAACAACAATAACAATCGCAGAAACACCAACCCGTTATCGCGAAGTTATGAGAGCAACGGGCCGGATGTGCGGGTTCGCGGCAATGCCGCCCATGTGGCGGAAAAATATGTGCAACTGGCGCGCGATGCCAACCAGTCCGGGGATTCGGTAGCGGCAGAAAACTATCTCCAGCACGCCGAGCATTATTTTCGTATTGTCTCGGCGGCGCAGGCTCAGGTGCAAACCCAGCAACTGGCCCAGCAGGCCGCTCACCAATCCCAGCAGGCCAGGCAGGCAGAACTCAAAGCCGCGCAAAACCAGAATGGCGCGAGCATTAGCGAAAAACCAGCCAAGGCGAGTGATGGTACAGGTACGGCTTCAGTTGAGCCGGTACAATCCCGGCGTGAGGGCGTTGCTGAAGGCGAAGCGGGTTTTTTGCCCCCGGAGACGAGTCTTGAAGCTGCGCCTCGTGCCACTCGGCGGCCCCGTCGCCGACCGCGCGCTCAGGAAAAATCTGAAAGCGAAAACAAATCCGCCTCCGCATCCAGCGCCGACCCCGCCAGCGCACCGCAACCCGAAGCGGGAGACCTGCCTGCATTTGTGACCAATACAAACGAGAGCAGTGCGGCTGAATAGCGTTTTCTGGCGCTAATATTGTAAAGCCGGGCCATTGGCCCGGTTTTTTCGTTTGGGGGAAGGGAAAATCGGGAAGGGTCTTTTTGTTCCCGGTGCTGCTTCCTATATGTTGGTCACCGGAGCGCTGCGAAGCAGGCTTCTGTTAGATTGATCAACGCTTCCGGCGACAATTGGTTGGGCCAGAATGGGCAACCCGGTTCGTGCGAGACAAAAAGGAGCTTTTCAAAAAATGAATATGGAAAAATATACAGAACGGGCACGCGGTTTTGTCCAAAGCGCCCAGACCTTGGCCCTCTCGGCAGGTCACCAGCAGTTTTCTCCCATCCATCTGCTCAAGGTTCTGCTTGATGACGAGCAGGGAATGGCCGCTGGGCTTATCGAAAAGGCTGGGGGTGACGCAAAAATGGTGCGGGCTGCAGTTGAAGCAGACCTCAAGAAAATCCCTTCCGTCAGCGGTGGCGGTCAGCAGACCTATCTGGCCCGGGAAATGGCCCAGGTTTTTGAGCGGGCTGAAGAGGTTGCCAAAAAATATGGCGACAGCTTTGTGACCGTCGAGCGGTTGCTGCTGGCACTGACCATCGAGAGCGATAATGAAGCGGGCAAGGCGCTGGCCGCCGGCGGCCTGACTGCGGCAAAACTCAATGATGCCATCAACGAATTGCGCAAAGGACGTACTGCCGATTCAGCTTCGGCTGAAGAGCAATATGATGCGCTCAAAAAATATGCCCGCGACCTGACCGAAGCGGCGCGGGAGGGCAAGCTTGACCCCGTCATCGGGCGTGATGAGGAAATCCGGCGTACCATTCAGGTTCTCTCACGGCGCACTAAAAACAATCCGGTGCTTATCGGGGAACCCGGTGTGGGCAAAACCGCCATTGCCGAGGGGCTGGCGCTGCGTATAGTGAACGGCGATGTGCCCGAAAGCCTCAAGAACAAGTCGCTGATGGCGCTTGATCTGGGGGCGATGATTGCGGGGGCGAAATATCGCGGTGAGTTCGAAGAGCGCCTCAAAGCGGTACTTTCGGAAATTGAAGCGGCCGAAGGGCAGATTATTCTCTTTATCGACGAGATGCACACGCTGGTGGGCGCGGGCAAGGCTGACGGGGCGATGGATGCGTCCAACCTGCTGAAACCGGCCCTGGCGCGGGGCGAGTTGCATTGTGTGGGTGCAACAACGCTGGACGAATACAAAAAGCATGTGGAAAAAGATGCAGCGCTGGCCCGGCGTTTTCAGCCGGTTATTGTTGCAGAATCCACAGTGGAAGACAGTATTTCCATCCTGCGTGGATTGAAGGAAAAGTACGAGCTGCACCACGGGGTACGCATTTCTGATGGGGCGCTGGTGGCGGCGGCAACGCTTTCCAACCGCTATATTACTGACCGCTTTCTGCCCGATAAGGCCATCGATCTGATGGACGAGGCGGCGGCGCGTTTGCGCATGGCCGTGGACAGCAAACCAGAGGCTCTGGATGAACTCGACCGGCGGGTCATCCAACTCAAGATTGAGCGCGAAGCCCTGAAAAAAGAGAGCGATGATGCTTCAAAGCTGCGCCTGGAAAAACTCGAAACGGAACTGGCTGATCTGGAGGATGAGTCCGAGGCTCTGACCCAGCGCTGGCAGAGAGAAAAACAACGTTTGGCCGGCTCTACCAAAATCAAGGAAGAGCTGGACCATGCAAGAACCCAGCTTGAGGCGGCCCAGCGTGATGGCGATTTGGCCAAGGCGGGGGAACTGGCCTATGGCGTTATTCCCCAACTCGAGCAGAAAATTGCCGAGGTTGAGGCGCTTGACGAGGATGACGAACAGAGCACCGGCATGGTTGAAGAGGTCGTGACTGCGGACCATGTGGCGCAAATTGTTTCACGCTGGACCGGTATTCCGGTGGACAGGATGCTCGAAGGAGAACGTGACAAGCTGCTCAGGATGGAAGATGAGTTGGGAAAACGGGTCATCGGACAGGAAGAAGCGGTGGCCGCCGTTGCCAAAGCAGTACGCCGGGCCCGTGCGGGTTTGCAGGACCCCAACCGTCCCATTGGCTCTTTCATGTTCCTGGGGCCTACCGGTGTGGGCAAGACAGAGCTTACCAAGGCGCTGGCTCAGTTCATGTTTGATGACGAGGCGGCAATGGTGCGGCTTGATATGTCAGAGTTCATGGAAAAACATTCCGTGGCCCGGCTGATTGGCGCGCCTCCGGGTTATGTGGGTTATGATGAGGGCGGGGTGCTGACCGAAGCGGTTCGGCGGCGGCCCTATCAGGTTGTTTTGTTCGACGAAATCGAAAAGGCACATCCCGATGTATTCAATGTTCTGTTGCAGGTGCTTGATGATGGGCGGCTGACCGATGGTCAGGGGCGGACGGTGGATTTCCGCAATGTCGTTATCATCATGACCTCCAATCTGGGGAGTGAATACCTGACCCAGCTTGAGGGTGAGCAGAGTGTTGATATGGTGCGGGGCAAGGTCATGGATGCGCTGCGGGCTGCCTTCAGGCCGGAATTCCTGAACCGGGTCGACGAAATATTGCTGTTTCATCGGCTGGAGCGCAAGCATATGGGCGCTATCGTCGATATTCAGTTTGAAAGACTGCAACAGCTGCTCGCCGAACGCGATATCAGGCTGATCCTGAGCGACAAGGCGCGAGACTGGCTGGCCAACGAGGGATATGATCCCACCTATGGTGCTCGGCCCCTGAAACGGGTTATCCAGCGCGAGGTCCAGGATGGTCTGGCCGAGATGGTTCTGGCAGGGGAAGTTGCTGATGGCGACCGTGTGCTGGTGGATGCAGGCGAAAAAGGCCTGATACTGAGCGTGCAAGGTTCCGTGGATGAGGCGGCCTGAAGTCTTCTAACGATTAAGTGAAGTCAAAAGCGGGCGACCTTAACGGGTCGCCCCTTTTTTGTGATGCTGTTCCGGGTTAGAGCTTTTGTAGCTGGCAGTATTATGTGCGAAACGGGGCCATTACCTCAGAGAAATACAAAAGCTGATGAACAAATTGACCTATTTGCGGGCCGGAGCATTTGCCGGAGCACTGATGATGGTGGCGGCGGGCCTCTGGCTTTTTTTTAACCCTGTGGCTGATGCAAAACCGGGGGCGCTTTTTTCTCCAGGTAACGCTGAGATTGTTGCGCTGGGGGCAAGTATTTACGCGGCCAATTGCGCTTCGTGTCACGGGGCAAACCTTGAAGGGCAGGCTGACTGGAAGAGTCGGGATGAAAACGGCATGATGCCGGCTCCGCCTCATGACGAGAGCGGTCACACCTGGCACCATACAGATAAATTACTGTTTGAACTGACCAAGTTCGGACTGGCGAAAACCGCCAATCTGGAGAACTTTCAAACCTACATGCCGGTCTATGAGAACCTGCTCACGGATGAGGAAATAATTGCGGTACTCTCCTACATAAAGTCCACCTGGCCTGAGGAAATCAGGCTTCGTCATGATCAGATGAATGCCCAGGCTGCTGAGGCCGAAGGCGGCTAGAGGCGCCTGGTTTTTATGCGCTACCTGCGGGGGTGATTTGGTGTTATTCGTTTGCCCATGATTTCGGTTTTGAAAAACCCGGTTTTTAGCCGCCTGTTTTCAGCGCAGGTGATTGCTTTGTTGGGAACCGGCCTGTTGACCGTAGCGCTGGGGTTGCTGGCTTTTGATCTGGCGGGGGAAAAAGCCGGGGCGGTGCTGGGTACGGCCTATGCCATCAAAATGATTGCCTATGTGGGGCTGGCGCCAGTGGCCAGCGCCATCGCCGAAAAACTGCCACGCAAGGCGGTGCTTGTTGGGGCGGATCTGGTTCGGGCTTCGGTGGCGTTGTTTTTGCCGTTCATCGATTCTGTCTGGCAGATATATGTGCTGATTTTTGTGCTTCAGGCAGCATCAGCAACGTTTACCCCCGCCTTTCAGGCGGTAATTCCTGATGTATTAAAAGACGAAAAAGACTATACGATTGCGCTTTCCCTGTCCCGGCTGGCCTATGACCTGGAAAACCTGCTCAGCCCGGCTCTGGCGGCGCTGTTTCTCTTGTTCGTTAGCTATTCATGGCTGTTTGGGGGTACGGTTTTTGGCTTTGTTGTCTCCGGTATTCTGGTGCTTTTTGTCACTCTTCCCCCACGCCAGAGCAAGGCCAAAGACCGTCCCTTTGTCGAACGCCTGACCAGGGGGGTGCGCATCTATCTGGCGACGCCGCGCCTGCGGGGATTGCTGGCGCTTAATCTGACGGCAGCGGCAGCGAGCGCCTTTGTGCTGGTTAACACGGTTGTCATTGTCCTTGCGGGGTACCAGGCGAGCCAGAGCGAACTTGCCTATGCGCTGGCCGCTTTTGGTGGCGGGTCGATGGTATCAGCGTTGGTTTTGCCGCGGTTGCTGGAAACCCTCAGCGACCGACCGGTGATGATGAGTTCGGCGTTTCTTTTGGCCGGACTGACACTGGGTGGGGGGGTGTTTGTTTTGCTGAACGGCCTTCCCCCCTGGTGGCTGTTTCTGGCGAGTTGGGCTGTTGCCGGAGCTTCCTACTCAGCAGTGTTAACCCCTTCTGGCCGGCTGCTGAGGAATTCGGCCCATGCCGAAGACCGTCCGGCGATATTCTCTGCCCAGTTTGCGCTTTCGCATGGGGCATGGCTCATAACCTACCCGATTGCCGGGTGGGCGGGGGAGGTGTTCGGCATGGCGGTGGCAATGCTTGTTCTTGGGACTATTGCCCTTGGTGGTGCTGTGACGGCTCTGCTGGTCTGGCCCGCAAATGAGCCCGCCGAACTTGAACATGAGCATCCCGACCTGCCTCCAGATCATCCGTTGTTCAAGAAATATCCGGCAACCGGCCCGCGCAACCGTCACACCCATGTTTTTGTCATCGATGACGAACACAGGGTCTGGCCGACCAACGGTTAGATCGTGTCAGCTTTTGAAGCTAACCAAAGCTGCAATCCAGGGGCCAGACCCTAACTCTTGCCCAGATGTTTAGTCCCGGCACCCACTTACCGGTGGTACGCTCTGTGGAGTTGAAACCACCCAATATCAGAAGTTGGCCACACGAAATGGCATACAAAAACTTCCGGCATGCGAACAAAACATGCCTGATGATTGCGATGGTGGGTGAGTATATCCGGGGAGCTGGGGGAAGTCCTCAGTTTGAAGCGATAGTGACAGGGGCAGCGTCCCGTTCCATCAGACCGCGTATCTGGTCAACCGCCTGGGCAAATTGAATCTGATCACGGGCGGGCAGGGATTTTGCGCGCGGCAACTGGATGCTCAGGGGATCGACTGGATTGTTATTGATGCGCACTTCAAAGTGCAGATGGTTGCCGGTTGAGTTTCCGGTCGTGCCCACATAGCCGATGATCTGACCCTGACGCACGGTTCCCCCGGCGGCGATGCCATCTGCGATGCGATTCATGTGGGCGTAGCGGGTTGTGTAGCCGTTTGCGTGTTGAAGTTCGACAAAACGACCATATCCTGAAACCCACTGGGCGCGTTTTACGATAGCGTCGCCCGACGCATAAATCGGGGTGCCCCGGGGGGCGGCCAGGTCGACGCCGGAATGGAGTTTTCGGGTCTTGAATATGGGATGAACCCGCATGCCAAAGCGCGATCGCAATGTTCCGCCACCTTCAAGTGGACGCCTGATCAAAAAACGCTTGCCGGTTTCGCCGTTGGGATCAAAGAAGTCCACTTCTCCATCCTCAGCCTGATAGCGGAAAAACTCGCGGGTGGTGCCGTTAAGAGAAAGAGACACAAAAAGCAGTTCCTGATCGCCGTTGTCATCGGGGGCGGTTTGCAGGATTTCTATGGAATCCCCGGCCGAGATGCGCTTGGTCAGATCCAGATCATAGGCATAAAGGGAAATAATGCGATCAACGGTCTGGTCATCAAGGTTGTACTTGCGCGCTGTTTCCCAGATTGAACGGTAGATAGTGGGCAGGTTATTGACGTTGATTTCTTCAATATCTTCGTCCTGAAAGTCTATGGGCGCAGGCGGCTGACCAAGGACGAAACGGCCGTTATCGGTCAAGGCAACTGTTGCAGTGTGATTGTCGCCGAGATAAATTGATGTGCGGTAGGGTATGAGGTTCTGCTGGGCTCTGTCCGGTCCGAACAGAATGCGCAGATGGGCGCCCTCGGGCAGCATAGGGTGGGGGTATGCACTGCGCAGGGCCCCCAACACATCTTCCACCATGGCCGGCGTAAAGCCGTTGCGTGCGAGCATGTCAGCCAGGGAAGTGGCCGCCCGGACGGTCAGAATGCGCTCTGACCGACCCAGAACCTGATCGCCGGCCAGGGTGGTCTTTGGCATAATCGTGACGTTTTCCGCGATGCCGGTAATCACGTTGTCAGCTGAACTCAGCTCCACGATTGAAGACACATCAGCAGCGTAACCAAGAGCAGAAATTTCAAATGGGGAAAATGAACGCTCCAGAGTCAGGCGTACAAATTCGGCAGCCCCTTGATCGGAGATAGAGCGTGCCGGGACCATGTCCAGGGGCAGGGAAGCAGTCTGGACGGTAATTTCCCCCTCCACTTCGGCGCCATAGATATTGGTCGAAATCAACACTTCGTCCTCTGTCGCGCTTTGGGAGCGGGTGCGGTTGAGCAAAGCAACAGGGTCATAAACGGGGATGTCTGCGGACAGGGAGGTTGCGTTTGTGGCTAGAGTTGCGCGGATACGATCAAATGGCTGCTTGCGGATGCGGGACAATCCGCCATCATCAACACGAATGCTGGCTTCGATAATTTCGCGCTCAGAGCGGGTTTGCGTCACCGGAATAAGTCGGCTGGTTTTAATGGTGGGGGCGGTGATCTGTTTGTTGGAATTGATTGCAATTTGCAGAGCATCGTAAGGGGTTGAAAAAGTATCCTGTCCAAGAAAAGCCACGTAAAGCGCCGCACCCATCAGCACAACGCTGGTCAGTCCGGTCATGATGGTGCCGGCCAGCCAGGACAATGAAAGTTCGCGCCCCTGGGGAATATCGCCATCCGTGGACTGCAAAGTCAGCGCAGCGCCGTCCTCGTAGCCTGACGCCCGCAACATGGCGGCGTAGCGGTTTTGTTGTGCAGCGCTCAAGGTAAATTCCCGGGATGGTTAATTGCAACTTAATATATGGCCGGAGAGTTTGCTGCCATCGAAATTTGGCCAGAATGTGTGTGGTGGAAACAGAAACAACTTTTTACTCACCTTAGAGTGAAGTGTGCATTTTCTGCCAGTTTACGCATTGCAGTCAGGACTTATTCGCTTAACTCGTAGGTTTCTATTTTGCCGCGCCAGTAGGCTTCATATCCATCGTCATAGACATAGCCAACCTCAACCTGGGCGGGAATGCGGCGGCCGTTTATTTCCTCATAGGCGATGATCTTGCAAACCCAGTCACGCAAGATGGGGACACCCCTGGAGTTGGTGGTGGGGCGATCTTTTGCTGTGACCTGCTCGATGTCGCCGTTCTCGTCAAACAGAAATGTCACTTCAACACGCCCCTGCGACAGGTCGATTCTAACTTTGATTTCGTTATCGGCGACCTCCTCCCAGACAAGCTGCGGATTGCCAAGCATGGCGTCCGGCGCCCAGATAAGCTCGGCCAGATAGCGCATGACCTCGCCCCTGTCGGCATCGGGCCCGGTAAAGCCGGCGATGGGCAGGGATCCAAAAAGGCGCACATCAAGCCGCCCGGCTCCCTGAACAAAAGCATCGATCACCCGAAACATCAAAAATGGTCCCAGATATTGCTCGGCCTGCCAGATGAAACCGGTCTCGCCAATGGAAATGGTCTGACTTGCAGTGAGAGGTTTCCAGTCGCCGCCCCGATTTAGGCGCATCTCTGCTGTTTGGGTAAGGGTGACGATACGCGCCAGGCGATTTGGGTCAACACCGGCCTGCGTTGCAAAATCAGAGATTAACTCCGGAACCGGGGCTGAGGACAAAGTGCCGGGTGGGGCGCTGGCGACCTGAGTGTGAAGTTCGCCCGCAAACTGCCTGAAGCCAAGCAGTGCAAACAAATGAACCAGTAAAATCAGAAAAACACCTGTACCAAGAAGCTTGAGAGCGACAACCATGGCAATTATCCCGAAATATATTTGCAACAGGGGGTGTGGAGCGCTTCAGGAATAGAGCAGGAAAGCATTTGAGATATTGATTTATCTCACTCAAGGCGGTGTTTGACAGAAATATTCCAGGTCGATATTATGACAGTGCCGGGTCAGGGCAATGCTTTGTTAAAGCGTGTGTTTTCAAGGGGCTTGTAACTCTGGTGAAAAACACCAAATTCCCACAATGAGTTGTTGACAGTGCTGGGTGGCCTACCTATAACCCGCCAACGCTGAGCGAAGCCGGTTAAAAACATTTCGGTTTCACTTGGTAACTATCTGAAAAAACAAATTAATTTGTGGCTTCAAAAACAGAATAAAAAGGGTGTTGACAGGCTGGATTCAGTCTCTTATAACCCGCCAGCGCTGATGACGCGGGCCTATGACAGGCTCCCATTGTTGGCGAAATCAAAAATAGGCAGGGTTCTGCCGGTTTTACCGGCTAAATCTTTGCTGTTGAGCTGCCTTTGGTTTATAAGGGTAGTGTGACGCCTTTCCCAGTGATGGGATTTCGGGGTCGGATCTTTGACAGTGTGAAGATAGAAGAAAGAGAAACGTGGACGGCGAGGTTCTTGCGAGCCGGAACAGGCCTTTGGGCTTGAACTGGCGAAACAGACTTCGATGGGTGTACGTTTCTATCAGAGAACACCAATGGTGTCTGGATGTCGTGAGGCGTTCAGAAACAAATTGTGTGTCCTCGTCAATGATTGCGTAGCAATACGCAATTTAAGTAAACGTGCATGCGTCGACCAAGTCAGAATATCAAACTTGAGAGTTTGATCCTGGCTCAGAACGAACGCTGGCGGCAGGCTTAACACATGCAAGTCGAACGCTCTACTTCGGTAGAGAGTGGCAGACGGGTGAGTAACGCGTGGGAACCTACCTAATAGTACGGAATAGCCCTGGGAAACTGGGAATAATACCGTATACGCCCTAAGGGGGAAAGATTTATCGCTATTAGATGGGCCCGCGTTGGATTAGCTAGTTGGTGAGGTAATGGCTCACCAAGGCGACGATCTATAGCTGGTCTGAGAGGATGATCAGCCACACTGGGACTGAGACACGGCCCAGACTCCTACGGGAGGCAGCAGTGGGGAATATT
>JALSII010000021.1 GCA_026981645.1 Hyphomicrobiales bacterium
CGCGCGGCAATCCAGTTTCTTGGTTTCTGGACTGTTCCGTCGCTAGCGCTTCTCGCAATGACACCTGAAAGCCCCCTCTCCCCTCCGGGGAGAATGGCACTCGCAGCTCAGTTGAAAAGGCGGATGCTCAGGCCAACTTGTCTCGCGCCAACGGGCTGGCCCGAGCATGACGACAGCTGGCACCGCCCCTGCTGAACAAAACTGCAGCATTTTCCCATCTTGAAACCGGCTCCCAAGGCACTAATTAGTAAGTGCTAATATATCCATTTCAACGTGAACCCAAAACCCGGGAGACAAAAATGCAAACCTACGGAAAAGCCAATATCGTGACCGGCCTGCTGGTGATGGCCGGGTTCATGCTCTACGGATTTGTGCTGATTTACCTGCGCGATTTTGCGCCGGGCAAGGAAGAATGGATTGCAAACTCCCTCAATGGCGACCATTTCGAAGCGCGGCTTGCCCATGTGCACGGCAACCTGTTTGCCTTTCTCAACATCATGATTGGCTACCTGTTGCTGCGCCTGCCCATCAGCGAAAACTCGGCCAAATGGGTCTCCATCACCGGGCTTGCCGGCCTGTTGATGCCCATCGGCATTCTGGCCGAACTGGTGTTGGGCGCCCCGCCCTATCTGGTGCTTGTGGGTGCTGTTTCCATCATCATCTCGGTCACCTGGCTCGGGCTGGCCCTGTGGCAGTCCAACATGTCAAAGACCTCCTCTCTGTAAAGAGGCAATACTCCTTGTGCTACGAGCGGGCACCTATGCAAAGGTGCCCGCCCTGCCTCCCCTGCCAAATAATATTTGCCGCCCCCTCCCCCTGACGCTACACTCACAACCAGGAACAAAGAATCCCGCATTTTTATCTTTATTGGAGGACACGGCGATGAAATATCGGCGCTTGGGCAAATCCGGCCTGCAGGTCAGTGAGTTTTCATTTGGGGCATGGGTTACGTTTGGCAAGCAGTACGGGGTTGACGGTGCCGCCGAGTTGCTGGCCGCAGCTTATGATTCCGGGGTCAACTTTTTCGACAATGCCGAAGGATACGAGCAGGGCAATGCCGAGCAGGTGATGGGGGACGCCATCAAAAAGCTGGGCTGGTCCCGCGATTCCTATGTGGTTTCAACAAAGGTTTTCTGGGGCGGCGAGAAGCCCAATCAGAAGGGCCTCAGTCGCAAGCATGTGTTCGACGCCTGCCATGCGGGCCTGAAACGCCTGCAGGTGGATTATCTGGACCTTTATTTCTGCCACCGTCCCGACCTCAACACCCCCATCGAAGAAACCGTGCGCGCCATGCATGACCTGATTGCTCAAGGCAAGGTGATGTATTGGGGAACCTCGGAATGGGACGCCCAACAACTGACAGAAGCCTATGGGGTGGCGCGCCAGTATAACCTGACCCCGCCCACCATGGAACAGCCGCAATATAATCTGTTTGTGCGCGAAAAGGTTGAGGCCGACTATCTGCCCCTTTACGACCTGATGGGCCTGGGCACCACAATCTGGTCGCCGCTGGCCTCGGGCATGCTCACGGGCAAATATAATGAGGGCTTCCCCGATGACAGCCGCGTCAACCTGCCCGGCTATGAGTGGCTCAGGGAAATGTTTGAGAGTGAGCGCGGCAGGGACCGGCTGGAAAAGGTGAAAAAACTGGCCAGGGTCGCTGATGAAGCAGGCCTGCCCATTCATCACATGGCGCTGCTGTGGTGCCTGGAAAACCCCCATGTTTCCACGGTCATTCTGGGCGCATCCCGTCTCAGCCAGTTGCAGGACAACCTCAAAGCTCTCGACAACCGCAAAAAACTGACACCAGACGTGATTGAGGCCATCGAAAAGATTGTCGATAATCGCCCTGATGGCCCCCAGGTCTTTGAATAGGAATTTTATGGCCCGGCGCGGGTGCGAAACCTATGCCGCGTCGGACTTGCCTTCTTCGGGCTCCGGGTCGGGCTCGGATTCATCCGTCTTCACAGTGCGCACAACCTCGATTTTCACCCTGGCCAACAGTCCGGCCAGCGCTCCGAGCACCGCAAGAGCGGGCGCGGCGAGCACAACAACCCCGCCAACGACCGCACCGGCAGTCAAGGGCACTTCAAATACCACATCATCATTTTTTGAGCGCACCCGTAACTTGCGCACATTACCCTCGGAAATCAGCCGCGAGACCTCATCCATCAGTTGATGGCCGGCAACTTCGACCTCTTCGGTGAAGGTTTTCCAGCGGTTCTTCTCTTTTTCTTCGGTCATTTCAGTGTACCTCTTCACTATTGCGCCTGAATTCTCGCGCACCAGTTGGCATAAAGCGCCCTGCCCGGCTCCAGGCTGTGCGCATCTTTAACTCAGGTGGGAAGTGTTCAGAGATTTTGCAATAGACTTGGGCCCAAGTGACTGTGCATTGCGGGGTTTTTCACCCCCGCCCGGCACCATTTCGCCGCATTTTGGCCACCAACATTGGTCACTGGACAGCAAACTCCCGCCATACTTGGCTCTGATGCGCGAACAAAGGACCCCTTGATGGCTCGCCCACTCTCTTCCCTTGGTATTACAGTGCTGGCCTTGCTGGTCTTGAGTGGCTGCTCAAGCGTGTTGCCCACCGGAATATCGCTGCCCAGCTTCAACCCGTCCGTGCGCGCTTCCCCCACAACCATATCCTCAACACCCCCCGCGGTCGCCCGTTTTAATGGCACCCAGAAAGAATGCCTGGTCCGGGCCATGTATTTTGAATCCAACCGCTCCAGCGAAAGTGGAATGCTGGCGGTGGGCACCGTGGTGATGAACCGGGTGGATTCATCGCGTTTTCCCAATTCCATCTGCTCGGTAGTTGGCGCGCCGCGCCAATTCGCCCCCGGTGTTCTGAGCCGGGAAATGGTCGAAACCCGGCCTGTTGCCCTTGCCAGTTCGGTTGCGGACCGCATATTGAGCGGCGAGCGCCACCCCGGCGTACGCTCGGCCAAATTTTTCCATCAAGCCGGGCTGACCTTTCCCTATAACAACATGAATTATGTGCTCGAAGCCGGTGGAAATGCTTTTTACATCAAGGGCTAACGCTTTTTTTCGCACTACCTCACAATTGTAATCTGCTCAGCTGCCCGCGTCAGACCCGTATAGAGCCAGCGTGCCCTGTCCTCCCGAAACACATAACTTTCGTCAAAAAGATAAACATTGTCCCACTGGCTGCCCTGCGCCTTATGCACGGTCAGGCAATAGCCGAAGGTGAATTCATCCAGCCCTTTGCGCTCAGGCCAGCTTAAACTCTCCTCTTCGCCAGAAAAAAACGCCTTGTGGGTAATCACCCGGGTTTTTCGTTTGCCCCCGTCCTCTGCCAACAGTTCCAGCGCAATTTTGCCCTTGTTTTTGCGTTTGACCTCGCTGACCAGCCACATCTGGCCGTTGAGCAGTTTTTTGGCCGGATTGTTGCGCAGACAGACCAGTTTTTCCCCAACAACGGGTATCTGGTGGGGCAGTCCCTTGAGTTCGCGCAGCCGGTTATTGTATTTCAGGCGGGTTTTGTTGCGCCCCACCAGAACCTGGTCAGCCTCCTGCACTTCGGACTGATCCACATCGGCTTTGGCGATAACCTTTGATTCCCCATAGCGCCCCGGCTCCAGATATTCGCCCTCGCGCACATCCATGGACATGCGCACAATGGGGTTATCACGGGCCTGTCGGTGGATTTCAGTCAGCATGATGTCAGGCTCTTGCTGGGTGAAAAAGCCTGCCCCCTGCACGGGCGGAAGCTGAAACGGATCCCCCAGCACAAGCACCTTGGTGCCGAAAGAGAGCAGATCCTGGCCCAACGCCTCATCCACCATGGAAACCTCGTCGATAACGATGAGGTCGGCATCTGCCGCATCAGATTCAGGATCAAGCGCAAAGCGGGGTTCTCCCTCCTTGTCACTGACCAGCGTATAAATAAGGGAGTGAATGGTCCCGGCTCCCTTGCAGCCCCGCTTGCGCATGACCGAAGCTGCCTTGCCGGTGAAGGCTGCATAGCGGACCGACTTCAAGTCACCGGCCAGATGGCGGGCCAAAGTTGACTTGCCCGTTCCTGCCCAGCCGAACAGCCGGAAAACCTGTGGCGATCCCTTCTCCCCCAACCATTCCGAAACTGCACTCATGGCGCTGTCCTGCTGTCCGGTCCATTCTACCATTTACATTTCTTTCTTCTCAGGCCGGTCCCATCCAGATGGCGGGCAAAAAGGATGACAGTTTCCCCGTTTTGTGCACTGATTCCAGTACAGGATGAAATTCGGGTCAGAATGCTGGCTCGGGGTAGCTCGCAAAAACATGCGCCTCGTCGGTATTGTGTTCGGTCTGACTGAAACAGATTCTGCTCCCCGGAGCCAGTGTTCAGGCAACTCCCTCAGAAAAGGAAAGAACCCCAATGGCCAATAAAACCACCGCAAACGACGCCTCCCCGGATGAATTCATTGCCGCCACCTCCAACCCGCAAAAGCGTAAGGATGCTCTGTGGCTAAAGGACTTCTGCCAGCGTTTGACGGGCGAGCCTGCCAGAATGTGGGGTCCAAGCATGATTGGCTGCGGAAGCTATCACTACAAGTATGAGAGTGGGCGGGAGGGGGATATGTTTCTGGCCGGGTTTTCACCCAGAAAAGCCGCGCTCGTCGTCTATCTCGGTGGCAATATTCCCGATCAGGCGGAATTGCTTGAAAAGCTTGGCCCCCACAAGATGGGCAAGGCCTGCCTCTACATCAAGCGGCTCGAGGAGATTGATCTGGGCGTTCTAAAAAAGCTGATGCAAAAATCCATCGCCGGAACGCTGGCAGAATATCCCGCCAACCAGTCAACTTGACGAAATTTTACCAAAAACAGGGGAGCCGCAATGCCGACATAACCGGCACTGCGGCTCTTGAAAGTGCCCGGCTGCGCTGTTGAGGCATAGGGGGACCACAGCCGGTGCATTTTCGCGGTCCATCGCATGCACGGGACGTTTGCTGCATATGAACCGACTTACAGATAGGATGAAATTGTGACATTAAAAGACGTTTTCACCAAAGTGTGATAAATTGTAATTCAAACAAGCTTTTCTGATACCCACATCAAACCTGCGACAAAGACACTGAAAATGGAATACTGAATGAAGCTGATCAGCCCTGCACCACTGCCCCAGAAGTCCTTCACCGACCCCACGAAAGCCTGGGAATATCTCGACGAAATCTATCGCCGCAACACAGCATTCATACGCGAGCATTTCAAAGCGCTGGTCCAGGGAACCGCGCCCATGGGCAAGGTGCGCGCCTTTTATCCGCAGATACAGGTAAGCGCGATCAGCTACCATTCGGCGACTTCCTCCATGCCCTTTGGTTTTTTGCACAGCCCCGGAGTTTATCGCACCACAATCACGGCAACTGAGCTATATCGCAACTATCTTGTCACTCAGCTCTCTCTGGTCATCAAGAACCATAACTGCGCTATTGAAATTGGTGAATCCACAACCCCCATCCCCCTGCATTTTGCTGCCAATGGCTCGGACGAACTCGACCATATTGCGGCGGGAACAGCAGACCTACCCTTGCGCGACCTGTTTGATTCCCCCGACCTTGGGCATATGGATGACGAAATTTCCAACGGAACGCTCATCCCCCCGGAAGGTGGCCCCTATCCGCTGGCGGCATTTACAGCCCCGCGCATGGATTATTCACTGCACCGTCTCAATCACTATACAGCAACCGACCCGGAGCATTTTCAGAACTTTGTGATCTTTACCAATTACCAGTTCTATATCGACGAATTCTGCCGGCTGGCCAAACAATATATGGCTGATGGACACCCCGTTTATGACAGTTTCACCGAGCCGGGCAACGCCATAACCTATAACAAGCGCCTGGGCGGAAAAAGCGAGGGAACTCCCGCAAAACGTTCCCCGCAAATGCCCGCCTATCATCTGGCCTCAAAGGGAAACCGGGGCGTCACCATGATCAATATCGGGGTTGGTCCTTCCAATGCCAAAACAGCCACCGATCACGTCGCTGTGCTCAGACCCCACGCATGGCTGATGCTGGGCCATTGCGCAGGTTTGCGCAACTCCCAGGCCCTGGGTGATTATGTGCTGGGTCACGCCTATATGCGCGAAGACCATGTGCTTGATGCCGACCTGCCTTTATCTGTGCCCATCCCCGCACTGGCTGAGGTCCAGGTGGCACTTGAGCAGGCGGTTGCCGAAATAACCCGGCTCAAGGGATTTGAGATGAAGCGGGTGATGCGCACGGGCACCGTAGCCACCATCGACAACCGCAACTGGGAATTGTGGAACCAGAAGGAGATTGTACGCCGCCTTTCCCAATCACGCGCCATTGCTCTGGATATGGAAAGCGCCACCATTGCTGCCAACGGATTTCGTTTCCGGGTGCCCTATGGCACGCTACTCTGCGTTTCAGACAAGCCACTGCACGGTGAACTCAAACTGCCCGGCATGGCTTCGGAATTTTACCGGACCCAGGTCAATCAGCACCTGCAAATTGGCCTCAAAGCCATGGAAATATTGCGGGAGCAACCTTCTGAACGCATCCATTCTCGTAAACTGCGCTCGTTTGCGGAGACAGCGTTTCAGTAACACCAGAATTTGAGGTGGAACAGTGAGTGAAAAAATCAGCGATCTTGTCGAAAGCATTCACAAGCTCGAGGCAGAGTTAGAGGCCGAACTGCAAAAAGCCGATTCCGCCAGGTCGGCCAGAGCTCCCCACGCGGATGATGAAGATCTGCGCACGCACCGCCGCGTCCGCATTGGTACGCTGCGTTATCTGATTGACGCAAACTTTCTCTATATCCTCTCCTCTCCGTTTATTTATATTCTCATCATCCCTTTTGCACTGCTCGACCTGCTTGTTTCAATCTATCAGGCCATATGTTTTCGCATTTACAAAATCCCCATGGTCCGGCGTGCCGACTATATGGTTTTTGACCGGGGCAGGCTCGCCTATCTCAACAAAATCGAACAGATCAACTGCACTTATTGCAGTTATGCAAACGGTGTCATTGCTTTTGTCCGCGAAGTTTCTGCGCGCACTGAAAGGTTCTGGTGCCCCATCAAACATGCATCCCATCTGAAAGGCACGCACAGCTATTACCGCCAGTTCGAAGAATATGGCGACGGGGAAAATTATCAGGAGCGCCTGTTGGAGCAGCGCCGGGCTCTGGGTGTCCTTGATGGAAGGAACTCTGAAAACCCAAATGAATAACCCGTCCGACCTGGTTATTCCCCTCTGCTCGCTTCCAGTTCAACTGCTTCCGCTGCCGCAATAGAGGCCATATTGACCACCCCCCGGCTGGTGACGGACGGTGCAAGAATATGGGCAGGTTTGCGGGTACCCATCAATATGGGTCCCACTGAAAGCGCGCCGGTCATTTCCTTGATGAGCGTCATCGAGAGATTTGCGGACTCCAGATTGGGAAAAATCAAAAGATTTGCCTCCCCCTTCAGCACGGAGTTGTACAGATAACGCTCGCGCAGGTTTCCATTCAGCGCCAGATCCCCCTGCATCTCCCCCTCAACGATCAGATTGGGCGCAACGGCTTTCAGTTTTTGATAAACTTCACGCATTTTCAGCGCCGTATCTCCGGTTCGTGACCCGAAATTGGAATAGGAAAGCAAAGCAACCTTGGCTTCAATATTGAACATCTTGAGATGCTCGCGCCCCTGCAGGGCGATCTCCACAAGCTCCTCAACACTCGGATCAATGCTCACATAGGTATCAGCAAAGAAAAACGCACCCTTTTGCATGATCAGCATTGAAAGCGTTGAAAGGTCAGTCGTATCATCGCGCAAGCCGATAATTGACTGAATATCACGAACATGCTTGATAAAACGCCCCTGTAACCCGCAAATCAGCGCATCGGCATCTCCACGCTGCACAGCCAGCGCTCCGATGACAGTTGCATTGGTGCGCACGATTGTGCGTGCACTGTCCGGTGTAACCCCCTTGCGCCCCACTAGAGAGTGAAACAGGTCCACATAGTCGCGGTAACGCGGATCATCCTCGGGGTTGATCACTTCAAAATCCTGTCCTGCGACCAGTGTCAGCCCGAACCGTTCCAGCCGGGATGCGATAACCGTTGGGCGACCGATCAAAACCGGAACCGCAATACCATCCTCCAGCAGCACCTGTGTGGCACGCAACACACGCTCGTCCTCCCCGTCGGCAAAAACAATGCGCTTGCCCGCTCCTTCCGCTCTGGCAAATACCGGCTTCATCACCATACCGGACTTGAAGACAAAGCGGTTGAGCTGGTCCTGATAGGCATCAAAATCGGTGATCGGCCGCCTTGCAACGCCCGAATCCATAGCGGCTCTGGCAACGGCCGGAGCAATCCTGAGAATAAGCCGCTGATCAAAGGGATTGGGGATAAGGTAAGAGGGTCCAAAGATCGCCGCGCCGCCAGGAGTGGCCTCAAGGGCGGGGTCGTGGGCAAGCTGTGCTATGGCGCGCACTGCTGCCATTTTCATTTCCTCGTTGATGGTGGTCGCCCCCACATCAAGCGCGCCGCGAAAAATGAACGGAAAGCACAGAACATTGTTGACCTGATTGGGATAATCCGATCGCCCGGTGCAAACCATGGCATCGGGTCTGACCTTAAGCGCCAGTTCGGGCATAATCTCAGGAACCGGATTGGCCAGCGCCAGAATCAGCGGGTCCTTTGCCATACCTTCAATCATTTCTGCCTTAAGCGCTCCGGCAGCGGAAAGACCAAGGAAAATATCCGCGCCCGCAAGAACTTCGGCCAGCGTTTCCGCTTCGGTATCCTGAGCAAAAGCCATGCGCCAGCGGTCCATATTGTCCGAGCGCCGTTTCGTAACCAAACCATCCCTGTCACCAACAAATATGTTCTCGCGTTTGGCGCCCAGAGAAATCAGCAGGTTGAGACAGGCAATGGCCGCAGCGCCAGCACCGGAGGTGCAAATTTTGACATTTTCAATGTTTTTGCCTGCAAGTTTCAAACCATTGAGAACGGCGGCGGCAACGATAATGGCAGTTCCATGCTGGTCATCGTGAAAAACAGGTATTTTCATGCGCTCGCGCAATGTTTCTTCAATTTCAAAACAGTCGGGCGCTTTGATATCCTCAAGATTTATGCCGCCAAATGTCGGCTCGAGCGGCGCAACCACCTCAATGAATTTTTTGGGGTCTAGCTCATCGATTTCGATATCCATGGCATCGATACCGGCGAATTTCTTGAACAGAACAGCCTTGCCCTCCATCACCGGCTTGGAGGCCAGCGCACCTATGGCCCCCAGCCCGAGTACCGCAGTGCCGTTTGTTATCACGCCAACCAGATTTGCCCGGGCAGTGTATTTGTCCGCAAGCTCGGGGTTTTCTGCTATGTCCTCACAGGGAGCAGCAACCCCCGGAGAATATGCCAACGCCAGATCGCGCTGGTTTGCCAGCGGTTTGGTCGGAGAAATTTCCAGCTTGCCGGGTTTGGGCCATTCATGAAAATGCAGAGCCGCTTCACGCAGGGCATTTATTTTATCCAGATCATCGTGAGACAAGGCCTGTCCCCTTTTTGTTGTTCAATATGGGTACCACGAAATCGGGGCATTTTTCTATGCGCAAAAAGTCCCCGCAGGCATCTTATGCCCAAGGCCTTATGCAGCTTCGCGCTCATTCTTATCAGAGTTTTCGGTAACATGGTTTAGCGCGGCTACCATTCTTAGGTATTTTTCCACCGGAAGCGCCTGCGCAAAAAGAAACCCCTGTACATTATTCACGCCCTTTTTGCGCAGATAAAGGGCCTGTTCCTGGGTTTCGACCCCCTCCGCGACAATTTCTGTGCCCAGATTCTGCGCCATGTCGATAAGACCGTCGAGCACCGGCGCAGCACTTGTCCCCTCTTTGACCGCGCTCACAAATATCCCGTCAATTTTTATAATGTCGACCCCAAGAGTCTGTACAAAGGACAGGTTGGAATGTCCGGTGCCCACATCGTCAAGCGCCAGCCTGCAGCCCAGCGCGTGCAGGCCGTTTATGACACTGGTGGTTTGCGCATTATTTTCGAGGGGAAAACGTTCAGTAATTTCAAACACCAGCTGACGATAGGAAATACCCGAGCCACTGAATATGGCCTGAACATCCTCTATTATCGCGCCGTCCCGAAAATGCCCCTCAAAAAGATTAATACTGATTTTCAACTCGGGATGAGAAGCACACAGCTCTCCCAGGTCCGAGCAGACCGACTCCATGAGTTTTATGGTCATGGGAATGGCAAGTCCCGTAACTTCCGCATATTCGATAAAAGCTCCCGGTGAAATGGCCTTGCCATTATGTTTCTGCCAACGGGCGAGTACCTCGCACCCTGATATCCGGCCCGTTGAGAGGTCAATAACGGGCTGGTAATACGGCCGGATTGCACCGGTTATGATGGCATGCTCCAGATCAAAATTCGGCAGGCGTGCCTTGCGCACCATTTGCAGGACGAAGAGCAGAATTGCACCGCTGAATGCACAGGCAACAAGCGTCAGAGCCAGATAGATATCCGCATAACCGGCGCGTGCGACATCAAAGGGCAAAGTCACTTCAATACGTACCGGAACCTCCCCGGCAAAAGTACTGGCAATCAGGTACCTGCCCTGATTTGCATGCACATCGAATGTGGCGGGGTCGCCGACCAGAACAAGTTCGGTATCGTCAGTAAAGCTGATGCGCAACATGCTGGCTGCGCGAATTTCCGATGGCATGCGCCCTGTGGTAATAATCTGGGAAAAATTGACAAAAGCAAAGATGCGCCGATTGCGGTCAATCAGTTGGGTAACCCGAAACATGGGCACCTGCGCGCCCGGCATCAGAACCGCCGCAAGGGTCTCCGGTCTGCCTGGGATCGAAAGCTCTTGCGAGATCACTTCATATTCCACCATGCCGCCAACAGCATCGCAATAGGGAACCCCCTGCACACTCTCAACAGCAACCTGGCGCACATAAAGACCCATCTGCATTTTGTGGCGCAATGTGTTGAGAAAATTGGGTGTGCATACCGAATTACTCTCTGAGACCGCCGCACTCATAACATCAATGGCCTCATAGATCGAAGCCTGCGCATCCTCAGCCAGCCCGTTGATCGAACGCTGAATGAGGGCCGCCTCGCGCTCGCGCACAAAGTTATCCAGCAAAAAACCCACGGCCAGCACTGGCACAAAGACAAGGATAGCCATGATCAGCATCAGAATGTTTGAATACGAACGCAATCGCCTCACCAGAACTCAAAACACCAAATTGAGCTCTAGAGTAGCAAAACAGCGGCTAACATACGCTTAACCAGCGCCTGGCTCAAAAAGCGGCATCAGCACGTCAAAGCCCGCATAGCTCAGGCCTTGGGCAGATTGGCCCTGATGTGAAGTTCGCGCATCTGCTGGGCGGAGACTGCCGAAGGCGCGCCCATCAGCAAGTCTTCGGCCTGCTGGTTCATGGGGAACGCTGTGACCTCGCGCAGATTTTCCTCGCCGCAGAGCAGCATGACAATACGGTCGATACCCGGCGCAATACCACCATGGGGCGGCGCGCCATACTCCATTGCGCGCAACATGCCACCGAATTTTTCCTCGAGCACCGCCATGTCATAACCGGCAATCTCAAAAGCCTTGCGCATAATTTCAGGACGATGGTTTCTGATAGCCCCCGAACTCAACTCAAACCCGTTGCACACAATATCGTACTGGTAGGCGTTGATGGTTAAAGGATCCTCGTTTTCCAGTGCCTCCAGTCCCCCTTGCGGCATAGAGAACGGGTTGTGGGAGAAATCGACTTTTTTGTTTTCTTCGTCCCACTCGAACATAGGAAAATCAACAATCCAGCACAGGGCGAACTGGTCTTCATCAAGCAGTTTCAAGTCAACCCCGATTTTTGTGCGCGCCGCCCCTGCAAAAGAAGAAAATTTCTGTGGCAGCCCGCAGACAAAAAACACCGCATCCCCCGCCTTCAGGTCAAGTTGCGCGCGGATAGCTTCAGTGCGTTCCACACCGATATTCTTGGCGATGGGCCCCGCCCCTTCGTTTTCGTCCCGGTAAAAAATATAACCAAGGCCCGGCTGTCCCTCTTTCTGAGCCCAGGAATTCATCCGGTCGCAAAAGGCCCGCGACCCTCCGGTAGGCGCAGGTACCGCCCAGACCCTGACCTTAGGATCAGCGGCAATCTGGCCAGCAAAAATCTTGAAGCCGGACCCGGCAAAATGCTCTGTTACATCTTCCATCTCGATGGGATTGCGCAGATCAGGCTTGTCCGAGCCATACTTGCGCATGGATTCGGCGTAAGGAATACGCGGAAACGTCCTTGTCACCCGCTTGCCTTCGCCAAACTCCTCAAAAACGCCCCTCAGAACCGGCTCGATGGCCTGAAAGACATCCTCCTGCTCGACAAAGCTCATTTCCATATCAAGCTGATAGAATTCGCCTGGGGAGCGATCGGCGCGCGCATCCTCGTCGCGAAAGCATGGCGCGATCTGAAAATAGCGGTCGAACCCGGCAATCATCAGCAATTGCTTGAATTGCTGGGGAGCCTGAGGCAACGCATAGAATTTTCCCGGATGCAGGCGCGAGGGCACCAGAAAGTCCCTGGCTCCTTCGGGACTGGAAGCTGTCAGGATCGGTGTCTGGTATTCGGTAAAACCCCCTTCGATCATGCGATTGCGCAGGGAGGTGATTATCTTTGAGCGCAGGACGATGTTATTATGAATACGTTCACGGCGTAAATCCAGAAAGCGGTTGGTCAACCTTATGTCCTCGGGATATTCCTGCTCACCAAACACAGGCAGCGGCAGTTCCTTGGCTTTTCCCAGAACTTCCATGTCCTGAATAAAAATCTCCACCTCGCCGGTGGAAAGTTTGGAATTGATGGCATCTGCGTCCCGCGCTTTGACCACCCCGTCAATGCGCACGACATATTCCGCCTTCAAAGCTTCAATCTGGGCAAAAACCGGCGAATCAGGATCGGCAACGCACTGGGTCAGGCCGTAATGATCGCGCAGATCAACAAACAACAGCCCCCCATGGTCCCTGATACGGTGCACCCAGCCACTAAGCCGGACTTTCTGTTCTTTATCTTTCAGGGTCAGTTGCGCGCAGGTATGGGTTCTATAGGGGTGCATCTGAGTTTGCTCTTGCTCGAAAAAAATCATGCCATATTGAGCCGCGACAAAACGCATGTGCAACCGGTTTTGTCAAGCAAATGCCGGTCTGTTTCAGGCTTGGGCACCCCTGGCGGCATGAAAAACATGGAGTGCGCACCCAACACCTGCTAGGAGGGGGGTATTTCGCCCTTTCTCGTCCCTAAGGCACAGCCCGTTAATGTATGTAATTTCTGAGACTTCGGACCTTGAGCAGTTTTGCGCAGAGGCTGCCGAATTTGATTTTGTCACCGTCGACACCGAGTTTCACCGCGAAACCACCTATTGGCCAATCCTGTGCCTTATTCAGGCCGCGACCCCAAAAAGGGCAGTGTTGATTGACCCGCTGGCCAGGGGACTTGACCTTGCTCCGTTTTTTGCGCTTCTGGCCAATCCTGAAACAGTCAAAGTTTTTCACGCGGCGCGCCAGGACATCGAAATTTTTGTGCGCATGACGGGTAATGTGCCCCACCCGATTTTTGACAGCCAGATAGCAGCCAGCGTTTGCGGTTATGGCGATCAGGTGTCCTATGATAATCTGGTGCAGTCCATCGTTGGGGCAAGGTTGGACAAAAGTTCGCGCTTTACGGATTGGGCAGCCCGGCCCCTTACCGACAAGCAAAAAGCATACGCCCTGGCTGATGTCACCCATTTGCGTGACATCTATCTGGCTCTCGTTGACAGGCTGGCCGAACTTAACCGCCTGTCATGGATGCAGGATGAGTCAAAAATCATCGAACGGCTTGATACCTACATCATACAGCCCCAAAATGCCTGGAAGCGTCTCAAGCTCAAAGTCAACCGGCCCCGTGACCTGGCAGCTCTCAAGGCGCTGGCCGAATGGCGCGAAGCCGAGGCCCAGAAGCTGGACAAGCCCCGTGGGCGCATCCTCAAGGACGATGCAATATACGAACTGGCCATCCAGCGGCCAACGAATGCGGCCCAGTTCGAAAGGTTCCGGGCGGTCCCCAAAGGTTACGGCCGCTCCCAGTCCGCGCAGAAGGTTATGGAAATCTCCAAAGCTATTGAAGCGCTGGATGAAAAAACACTTCCCCGGCTCCCCGACCGGCGGCGCGGCCCCTCTCCCAAAGGCCCAGTAGGCGATCTCTTGCGCGTACTCTTGAAGGCTATCGCCGAACGAGAGGGCGTTGCCGCAAGAATTATCGCCACCTCCGACGACATTGACGCGCTGGTGCTCGATGACAACGCCGATATACCCGCCCTGAGCGGCTGGCGGCGCGAACTTTTCGGCAACAAGGCTCTGGCCATCAAGCACGGAAAAATTGCGCTGCTTGCGACCCCTAAGGGTATATCTGAAATTGAGGTCAGTCCGAAACAATCACGCTGAGTTCAATTTCTGCATGACGGGCCAACTGGCTGAGCCGGGAACGCAGGCGGGCGCTTTGAAGAAAAGACAAATCTGCCGGCAGAACCATCTGAACCTTTTTCTCTTTCCCCTTGAATTTCAAACGCGGCAGCAATTGCGGCATGGCTCCTGAAAGGGCATAGGCCACGCGCAACATGGTACCGAGCATGCGAGCGCGAAACAGGTGTTTTGCACTCACCAGACTACTCAAAGACTGGCTGGAACTCTGATGCTTCAAACCCAGATAACGCACCGCCAGCGTTTCCGCCAGAAAGCCGCGCCCCGCATGATCAAGCCCGATAAGCGCGCTATAAGCCACCAGATCAACGCTCTGCTCACCCCGATAATCCTTGTGCCCACGCCAGCCAATATCCGACAGCAGACACGCAGCTTCGCGTAAAATTCGTTGCCCTTTGCTTTCCTTTTCACCAAGGGCTGACAAAAATTCCCCGGTAAATCCAATGAGGTCACGAGCGTGGCGAGGAGAACGCGAACGCAGGCGGCACATTTCCGCAGCCGACTGAAGAAGCGGGTTGGCATCAGCCTGTTTTTTGCTCAGACGAGCATAAAGGTAGCCCTCTCGTACGCCAAGTGAAGAGAACAGGATTTTTTTGAACCCTCCCCGCTCAATTATTCCTGACAACACGGCAGCCCCATAAGGCAGCAGACCGGCGCGTGAACGGTTGATCTGGTCAAGAAAGGGCTCATCAGTATTGCCCGTGACCAAACGCTTGCAGAGTTCAGTCAATTCGTCAGCCCTGACCTGGTAATCCTGAATAATATGCATCGGGTAGTCCGTTTGCATCTGCATCAGCTTGGCAAGTGCCCGCCAGGTTCCCCCGATTGCACAAAATGTATCCGTTGAACTGTCCTTGAGAACTTTTGATTTTTTCAGCCTTTTTTTGGCAATGTCATACGATTTTACCGCTGACAGGGCGCTGTCGTCCTGAAGCCGGATCACCCCCAGTTCAAGCGTTTCACCAAGCGTGTCTGTGCCTGAACGGAGCCGGGACAATTCAAGGCTTCCTCCGCCCAGATCACCAACCACCCCGGAAAAGTCAGGCATGCCCGACAAAACACCCAGAGCAGCGAAATGAGCTTCTTCTTCGCCCGTGAGCACATGGCCGGACACCCCCATATAGTGCTCCACCGCCTCCATGAAGCGGGCGCCATTCCCCGCCTCTCGCACGGCGGAAGTGGCCAGGATATGGATATGCTCAACATTGAGTAGCCGTACCACCAGAGCAAATCTTTTGATGGCACTCAGCGCCATTGCGAGGTTTTCCTGGGCGATATCGCCGGTTTGCGCGACCCCGCGGCCCAACGAACAGGCAGCCTTTTCGTTAAAAACCGGAGTGAGCGCCCGCAGGTGATGTTCATAAACCACCAGCCGCACGGAATTGGAGCCAATGTCCAGCACTGCAACCGCTTTTGAACTGTCAATGATCCCTGAAGGCACAGCGCGCCTTTCCCCCGGCAGTCCAGGCGACATCAATCGGCGGTTTCATCATCATAGTCGGGAATGGCGCTGCCACGCCCCGAAAGGGATGGATTGGTCATGAAATACTGATGGACGTTGAACTTTTCCTCACCGGGGCGGGCGCTCATCCGCTGGGAGCTGCCATCAGGCAACACTTCCCAGCTTTGCTGATTATCCCGTAAATACGCCACCATTATCCGATCAAGTATTTGTTTATGCACAGTTTTATTTGAAATTGGCACCAGTGACTCAACACGCCCATCAAGGTTTCTCTGCATCATATCAGCGGATGAAATATAAACCTTGGCTTTGTTTGAAGGCATCTCATGACCATTGGCAAAACAGAATATCCGCGAATGTTCAAGAAAACGTCCAACCACTGATTTCACGCGAATTCTGTCTGAAAAACCTGGAATGCCGGGTCTGAGACAACATATCCCGCGCACAATCAGGTCAATTTCGACGCCGGCTGCGCTGGCGTCGTAAAACGCATCGATGATTTGGGGGTCAACCAGAGAATTCATCTTGCACCAGATAGCTGCGGGCTTGCCATTTCTGGCATTCTTGACCTCTGTTGCAATATCGTCGAGCAGGCGCTTGCGCAGATTGAGCGGAGATACTGACATCACCTCAAGCTCGGTGGGCTGGGCGTATCCGGTGATGAAATTGAACACGCGGGCCACATCGCGCGCGATGGCCTGATTGCAGGTGAAATAACTCAGGTCCGTATAAATTTTTGCTGTAATAGGATGATAATTACCCGTGCCGATGTGGCAGTAGGAAACAAGCCTGCCTTTTTCCCGGCGCACCACTTGGGATAACTTGGCGTGAGTTTTCAATTCCACAAAGCCGAACACAACCTGAACCCCTGCCCGCTCCAGATCCCGTGCCCAGCGAATATTTGCCTGTTCATCAAAGCGCGCTTTGAGTTCAATCAGTGCGGTGACTGACTTGCCTGCCTCGGCAGCGCTGATGAGTGCCTTGACCACCGGCGAATCCGTTGAAGTGCGATAAAGGGTCTGCTTGATGGCGACCACCTCGGGGTCCTGTGCAGCCTGAGAAAGAAACAGCGCCACCACATCAAAGCTCTCAAAAGGGTGATGAACCAGAATATCCTTCTGCTTTATTGCTGACAGGCAATCTCCCTTGTGGTCACGAATGCGTTCTGGAAAGCGGGCGCGATAAGGTTTGAAAAGCAGGTCCGGGCGGTTGATTTTGCAGATATCGGCGGCATCCTCAAGCGCCAGAAACCCGCTGCCTTCAAAAATATCCGCCCGATTGATACCCAGCTTATCAGCAATCTGGCGCCGTAGGGACTTGGGCATGGATTTTTCGACTTCAAGGCGAATAGCTGTGCCCCGCCGCCGCTGGCGCAGGGCGGTTTCGAATTCCTCCACCAAATCAGCCGCCTCATCATCAATCTCCAGTTCGCTGTCCCTGATAACCCGGAATGCTCCCGATCCGACAATCCGCTGCCCTGGAAACATGCTCTCAAAAGAAAGGGTGACGATGGTTTCAATTGTTACCAGTTCGGTTCTGTCTCCCTCAGACAGTCCCGCGGGAAAAGTAACAAACCGGCCAAGATTGGCCGGAATACGCACAAGGGCCATGGTACGTTTGCGACCGTCATCCGGCTGGATGTGAATGGCAAGCGCAAACCCCAGATTGGGAATAAAGGGAAAAGGATGCGCCGGATCAACGGCAATAGGTGTCAGAACCGGAAAAATTTCCTGCCGATATAGTTTCCTGAGATAGGCAACCTGGTCATCAGAAAGCTCATCCGCCTCGTGGATAACCACACCGCTCTTGACCAGTTCTCCCCGCAATGTCTGCCAATGGTCCTGCTGCTCCAGATGCAGGTGCTGGGCCAGGTTCATAATCTCTTCGAGCTGTTCCCCTGCGTTCAGCCCGTCAGCACTCAGCCGGGTCGAGCCGGTGCGTTGCTGACTCATCAATCCGGCAACGCGAACCATAAAAAACTCATCCAGATTGCTGGCGGAGATGGAAACAAACCGTAACCGTTCGAGTAAGGGATGTGCTTCGTTTCCCGCCTCCTCCAATACTCGCATGTTGAATTGCAGCCAGGAAACCTCGCGGTTGACAAAGCGGGCCGGACTGGCGCGCAACGCTTCGATATCAGGGCCCGGCAGTTGGTTTTCCACCATGTCTTTCATCAGAAACGTTCCTCATCTGTTTTTGCCCGCAACTGAACCCTGTCAAGAAGCCTGGCGGGCACGCTCTTCAAGAGCTTCGGCGGCAATGATACGCGTGATCGGCTTGCCCCGCGAAAGCGCCAGATCATCCATTAACTTTGCCAGTATAACAACTTCTTCAGGTGAACGCTCCATGCGTGCCACCAGAAATGAAATAATCTTGGGATCCACGCTGATCTGCCGATCGCTGAATATTTTGACGAACATCTGCGCCAGTTGTGTGTCGCTCGCACCTTCCACCGTAAAATGGGCAGCCAGGCGGGCGCGGGATTTTACATCATCCGTTAAAAAGGGCCAGGAATATATGGGGTCCCGTGCCGTCATCAACAACGGGCGGCGATCGCGTATACTCTGATTAAGCAGGTGAAACAGAGCCTGTTCCTCAAGGCCCGTACGGTCTATATCATCAAGCACAACGGGGATCTTCCCGCCGTCCCGGGCCACATTTTCAATGTCACCAACACCCGGAGAAACTGCCTGTGCCCGCCGCCTCCAGATAGCGGCCAGATGCGACTTTCCCGACTTGGCCGGTCCGGTGATCAGAGAAAGCGGAGCCGGCCAGTTCGGAAATGAAATTACATGATTAAAGGCCAGTTGGTTGGCTTCCGTGACGACAAAATCGGCCTCTGCAAAAGAAGTTGCGTGCCCCAGATCAAGCGCCAGTTGTTTATGTTCCGGTCTGCGCGTCACAATACCTCATCATCCGACTTCTGGTCTTTGGCAGGCATTTTGGCCGATGACGGTGCAACTGCCGACGGGTCCTTGCCCAGATAAAGCACCCCGCTTGTATATTTTTTGATGGCAAAACGCACCAGCACCCCAATGATTGCGACCAGAGGCACTGCCAGCAACAGGCCGATAAAGCCAAACAATATGCCCACCGCAAACAACGAAAACATCAGCCAGACCGGATGCACACCGATGCTTGATCCCACCAGTTTGGGATAAAGCACATTTCCCTCAAGAAACTGACCAAAAAGAAAAATCGCAACAACAATGCCAATCGGCAATCCCTCGGGCCAATACTGAACGATGGCTACCGCCACCGAGAGCACAAATCCCACCAGAAACCCGACATAGGGAATGAAACTGAGCAGCCCTGCAGTGACCCCGATCGCCAGCCCGAAATTCAAACCGGCAAGGCTCAGTGAAACCCCGTAAAAGAGAGCAAGAAGAATAACCACCGTACCCTGCCCGCGTATGACCCCGGCCATGGCCCGGTCCATGTCCTTGAAAACCTGTCGGATTTCCTCCCGGTGGTCGCGGGGCAGCAGATCATCGATTCTTTTGACCATTTTATCCCAGTCGAGCAACAGGTAGAAGGCAACAACCGGTGAAATGACTAGCAGGGCCAGAACATTAATAAGCGTCAGACCACTTTGCATCACCTGCCCCGTAAGGTTGCCCAGCATGGTGATGCCTCCGCTAAGCACCTCGGCCAGACCGTTTTCGAACTGGGCGATACGTTCTGCGCCGAGCATGGCGTAAATGTCAGGCACTTTTTCGTTTGCGAACTCCTGCAGCTGATTGACATAGCCCGGCAGGCGCAGCGCCAGCCCCAGCCCCTGTTCGATAATCAGCGGTACCAGCAGCAAAAAAGCGGCAATGAACAACAGCAACATGAAGGAAATAACCACCAGGGTGGCCCAGAACCGGCTGAATTTCCAGCGCTCAAGCAGGTCTGCAACCGGATCCAGCAGATAAGCAAGCGCCATGCCCACAAGAAAGGGCAGTAAAATGCCCCTGAACACCCAGAGCGCAAACAGGGTGGCAGAGAATAATGCAACCCAAATCCAGACCGGCCTTTGCATCGTCATACTCTATCTTGCCCTTGCGCAACCATTCCCCAGCGTTTATCAGCCCTGTTAACACCGGTGGGATAAAAAATCACCTCTGTGTATCGCCTCTTATGCCGGAAACAAAACCCGATGGCTAAAGACAATCCACAAACTACTGTTCATTCCTACAAGCAGGCCGGAGTTGACATCGAGGCTGGCAACGCGTTGGTCGAGGCGATAAAACCGGCAGTGCGTTCCACCAGACGAAGCGGTGCCGACGGTGAAATCGGGGGCTTTGGCGGTCTGTTCGACCTGAAGGCAGCAGGTTTTGAGGACCCGGTTCTGGTCGCAGCCAATGATGGAGTGGGCACTAAACTCAAAATTGCCATTGAGGCAGGAAACCATTCCGGTATCGGCATTGATCTGGTCGCCATGTGCGTCAACGATTTGATCGTACAGGGTGCCGAGCCTTTATTTTTTCTCGACTATCTGGCTACCGGTTCGCTGGATGTGCCCCAGGGAACCCGGATTGTTGAAAGCATTGCCCACGGATGCCGCCTCGCGGGCTGCGCTCTCATTGGCGGGGAAACCGCTGAAATGCCGGGCATGTATCATGGCAGCGATTATGATCTGGCCGGCTTTGCCGTCGGTGCGGTTGAGCGGGATGCTCTGTT
Organism: Hyphomicrobiales bacterium; assembly: GCA_026981645.1. Taxonomy (GTDB): domain Bacteria; phylum Pseudomonadota; class Alphaproteobacteria; order Rhizobiales; family Devosiaceae; genus DROE01. Next base: position 20,619 of record JALSII010000021.1, read on the forward strand.
GCCGCGCCACGATATTGGCACAGGCGATGCACTGGTCGCCATTGCCTCCTCAGGCCTGCACTCCAACGGATTTTCACTTGTACGCAAAATAGCCGGACTAAGTGGCGTCGCCTGGGCTGACCCGGCACCCTTTGACAATTCAAAAACTCTCGGGCAAGCCCTGCTCACCCCCACCCGCATTTACGTCAAACCGATGCTGGCAGCACTCAAGGCTCGCCTGCCCGTAAAAGGACTGGTACATATCACAGGAGGCGGTTTTACTGATAACATTCCGCGCATCCTGCCTGAGCATCTCAGCGCACATATTGATCTGAAAACTATAGCAGTTCCCCCCGTTTTTGCATGGCTGGCAGAGCTGGGCACCCTGCCGCAAGAGGAAATGCTGCGCACATTCAATTGCGGAGTAGGCATGATTGTAATCGTCGCTGCAAACAGGGCACACGAGCTTGTCGCCCATCTGCAAAGCCAGGGCGAATCGGCATATATCACAGGAAGCCTTGAGAGCCGTACACGCCAACCCGTTGTCTATACCGGAGAGCTGGCCCTTTGAGTGCATCTGACATGCTTTTGCGCAAACGCGTTGCTATTCTGATATCCGGGCGCGGTTCCAATATGAGTGCCCTCATTGAGGCCGCCCGCGCGCCCGATTACCCAGCTGAAATTGTCGGAATAATTTCAAACCGTGCCGCGGCGGAAGGACTTGAAATTGCCCGGCGCGAAAGCCTGCCCGTGGCGGTGCACAGCCTGAAAAACTATCCTGACGAAATCGCAACCGACCGTGCAATCAGCCAAACCCTTGAAAGCTGGGGTGTGGACATGGTCTGCCTTGCCGGTTTCATGCGTATTCTGAGCGCTCAGTTCACACAGCGCTGGCAGGACAGACTGATAAACATCCACCCCTCCCTCCTGCCAAAATTCAAGGGTGTGGACACCCACCGCCGGGCCATCGATGCCGGAGAAAAAAAACATGGCTGTTCAGTGCATTTTGTTGTGCCTGAACTCGATGCAGGCCCCGTTATCGCCCGCTCCAGCGTACCCGTTCTGCCCGGAGACACTCCCGAAACGCTGGCCGATCGGGTGCTCTTGGCTGAGCACAGACTCTACCCCCGGGCCCTGAAAAAAGCCCTCCAGCGCCTGCCCGAAAGCGCGCAGCAACCGGCTGCATGAAGCCTTCCCCCTGCCCACGCATCATTCCGGGTGATGGATGCCATAGTCAAAAACGGTTCGACAACGGGGTGGTACCCTCCTAGGGTTCGCTGCTTGAACCCTGCTTTGGGAGGTAGACATGACACTGCGCAGCTGGCTGATCATCACCCTGCTGGGTGCCATCTGGGGCAGCTCGTTTCTATTCAACGCCATCCTCATCCGTGAAATCGGCCCCCTCTGGGTTTCAGCCGGTCGGGTGGGCATAGGTGCGCTTGGTTCGTGGGTATTTGTGTTTGCCTTGAAAAAACAGGTGCCGTTCAATATGCGCCTTTATGTGCAGGTTTTCTTTCTGGGCACGCTTTCCTATGCGGTGCCCTTTGCGCTGTTTCCCCTAAGCCAGAACTATCTGGCCAGCGGGGTTGCCGCCATCATCAACGCCATGTTGCCCATTACAACGGTCATTGTTTCCCATTTCTGGCTGGGGGGCGAAAAAACCAGCTGGAACAAGTCCCTTGGCGTTGCCGCCGGGTTCGCAGGCGTGCTGATCCTGGCCAGCCCGATCCTTGCCAGCGGCGGCACCTCTGAACTCTGGGCCATTGCAGCCTGTCTGCTGGCAACCGTGTGTTATGCGGTGGCGCTAAACTGGACGCGTTCCTTCAATCATGTGGAGCCAACGGTGCTTGCGGCACTGGCGCTGACCGGCGCCTCGCTTTCTGCCATTCCGATGGCATTTCTGGTGCATGGCATCCCGCAACTGGTGAGCATTGAAGGCTGGGCCTCAATAATTGCCATTGGCCTGTTTGCCACAGCCCTTGCCTTTCAGATCATGTACCGAATGCTGCCACGCATCGGGGCAACAAATTTTTCTGTCACCACCTTCATTGCCCCGGTCTCTGCCATAATTCTGGGGACCATCATTCTCAACGAAAAACTGTTGCCTGCCCACTATATGGGGATGGGTGGCATCTTTGTCGGCCTGCTGCTTATCGATGGGCGCCTTTGGAGGCGCTGGAAAACTGTAAAAAACCCATCCAGCTGGGATTACAAACCCTGATTTCAAACTTTCACAAAATCGCAATTTCAGCATGCTATTCAGACGGCGTTGAACCGCCTCTGGTTTTCCCTGCAAATGAAAGCGCTTTAATTGGAACAGTCTCAGGTCCTCAATGACACTCTGATATTTCTCGCCGCAGCAATCATTGTTGTGCCGTTGTTTCATCGCTTCAGGGTCAGCCCCATCCTTGGTTATATGGCAGCGGGAATACTTATCGGGCCGTCAGCCTTTGCGCTTGTCACCGACAGCGACAATGCCCACCTGCTGGCCGAATTGGGCGTCGTGTTTCTCTTGTTCATGATAGGGCTTGAACTTTCGGTTGAGCGCCTGCGCGCCATCGGCACCCGGATATTTCTGCTTGGGCTCCTCCAGGTCATCGTCACATCAATTGTTATCGGCCTTGTGGCGCTGGCACTTGGTCTATCCCCTGCCGCCTCTGCCATTATAGGCGGTGGCCTGGCGCTTTCCTCCACTGCTTTTGTCATGAAATATCTGGCAGAGACGGGAGAGCGCGCCACCCGTTTTGGCCTTGTGGTCTTTGCCATATTGCTTGTTCAGGATCTTGCAGTGGTGCCTTTTCTCATTCTGGTTCCCCTGCTGGGGGCAGAGGAGGCCTCTTTCATTAAAGTCTTCGGCACGGCGGCTCTCAGGGGCGCCGTTGCCCTGATGATTGTTATCATTCTTGGCCGCTTCCTGCTGCAACCGCTTTATAAAATGATCGCCAGTGCCCGCAGTTCCGAGTTGTTTGTTTCCACAACCCTGCTGGTTGTTCTGGGCACAGGTTGGATAATGTCGCTGGCCGGCCTTTCCATGACCCTTGGCGCATTTCTTGCCGGACTTCTGCTCAGCGGCACCCAGTACCGCCACCAGATTGAAGCGGATATCCGCCCCTTCCGTGGCATATTGCTTGGCCTGTTCTTCATGATCATCGGCATGTCCATGGATATTTCTCTTATCCTTGAGCAATGGCCCATAGTCTTATCGCTTCTTTTGATTCTGATGCTGGGGAAAACGCTGATTACTGCGGCGCTCAGCAAAATGATGGGCAACCCCGCCGGGCGCTCAATCCGGGTCGGGCTTGCGCTCTCCCAAGGGGGCGAGTTCGGCTTTGTGATGTTTGGCGCAGCCCTTGCTCTTAATCTGATGGATGCCCAGATCGCCAACATATTGCTCGCAACCATCGCCCTGAGCATGATTGCCACTCCGGCAATGTTTTTTCTGGGGCGTGTAATTTCAGCCCGATTAAAACCAGCATCATTTGCGGAGCCGCACAAGTCCATCGAGGATAATATCAAAGAGGCAAACGATCATGTCCTTATCGCCGGCTTCGGGCGAGTCGGGCAAACCGTTGCCAGGGTCGTTTCCGATGCCGGAGTTCCCTATATCGCCATTGATCTGGATCACGCACGGCTTAACAAATGCCGCAAGAAAGGCATGAGTGTTTTTTACGGAGATGCCGATCAGACAAAAGTGCTGCAGGCTGCGGGTGCAGGACGCGCAAGAAGCGCCGTCATAACTCTGGACGACGAGGAAACAGCATCCCGGGTAGTTGGCGCGCTGCGAAACGACTATCCCGACCTGCCCATTTATGTGCGGGCCCGCGACCGGAAACATTCGCACAGGCTTGAGCAGGCCGGCGCAACGGCAATGGTTTTTGAAGCCGCGGAAGCAAGTTTGCAGCTCGGCTCAATCGTTCTGGCGTCCCTTGATGTCAGCGCCGATGATATATCCAGCATTATCAATGACTACCGGGAAGATGATTATGCCCTGCTCGAAGATGTTGTTGCCGGAAACCCCAAAGTTAATCCTGCCCCGTTGGCGGACTGAGTTCCAGAGCTAAAGCCCCAGCTTTTCCTTGAGGATCTTGTTCACCGCCTGCGGGTTGGCCTTGCCCTGACTTGCCTTCATCACCTGCCCGACAAACCAGCCCACCATGGAGGGTTTGTCTTTGACCTTGCCCACCTGTTCGGGGTTGGCGGCGATGATTTCATCAACGATTTTTTCAATGGCGCCAGTGTCACTAACCTGCTTCATGCCCCGCTTTTCAACGATTTGGGCCGGATCGCCACCCTCACTCCAGACGATTTCAAACAGTTCCTTGGCAATTTTCCCCGAGATTTCACCGTTCAAAATCAGGTCAATAATGCCCCCAAGCTGGTCCGCATCCACCGGACTGCTTCTTACATCCAGCCCCTCCTTGGCCAGCCGCCCGAACAGGTCGTTGATGACCCAGTTGGCTGACAGCTTGCCGTCGCGGCCTCTGGCCACGCTTTCATAAAAATCTGCTGAAACACGAGAGGCGACCAGCACCGAGGCGTCATATTTGGTGATGCCGTATTCCGCCACCAGACGCGCCTGTTTTTCGTCCGGCAATTCGGGCAAATCCTTGGCCAGTTCGGCAATAAACGCATCATCGAATTCAAGCGGCAACAGATCGGGATCAGGGAAATAGCGATAATCATGCGCTTCTTCCTTGGAGCGCATGGAACGGGTTTCTCCGGTTTTGGGGTCGAACAGGCGGGTCTGCTGAATGACCTTGCCCCCGTCCTCCAGAATATCAATCTGGCGGCGCGCTTCATATTCGATGGCCTGCCCGGCAAACCGAACCGAATTGACATTTTTGATTTCGCACCTTGTGCCGAACTCGCCGCCCGGTTTGCGCACCGAAACATTTATGTCGGCCCGGAGCGAACCCTGCTCCATATTGCCGTCACAGGTGCCAAGATAGCGCAGGATTGTGCGCAGCTTGGTGATATAGGCGCGCGCCTCGGCTGCGGAGCGAATGTCGGGCTTGGAGACAATCTCCATCAGCGCCACCCCGGAGCGGTTCAGATCGACAAAACTCATATTCGGATGCTGGTCGTGGATGGATTTGCCCGCGTCCTGCTCCAGATGCAGGCGCTCGATGCCGATTGTGACCTCGCCCACCTTGTCACCCATATCCAGATGCACTTCCCCCTCCCCCACGATGGGGTCCTTGAACTGGGAAATCTGATAGCCCTGGGGCAAGTCGGGGTAAAAATAGTTCTTGCGGTCGAACAATGAGCGTTTGTTGATTTTTGCCTTCAGACCCAGCCCGGTGCGCACGGCCTGGCGCACGCATTCCTCATTAATGACCGGCAGCATGCCCGGCATGGCTGCATCAACAAAAGAAACATTGTTGTTGGGCGGCTCACCAAAGCGGGTCGAAGAACCCGAAAACAGTTTGCTTTGGCTGGTCACCTGGGCATGAACTTCCAGCCCGACAACCATTTCCCAATCCCCGGTGGCCCCGGCAATGAAATAGTCCGGGTTGGGGGTGCGTGTATCAACAAGTGTCATATTGGTCTTGAACCTAACTGCATTTGCTTCAGAATTCAGGATTTGTTGCGGGCAACGATAATGCCCTTTTCATAATTGATGTTCCAGTCAATCAGCGTGCGCCAGATGAGTTCAGCCTGGTCCTCATCCAGTTCATGCTCTTTGGCGCGGCCCCTGACCCGGGCAATGACCGCCTCGATACGGGCAGGGTCGTGAGCCTCGTGGGGATCGGTCTTTATTTCCGCCATGCGGGTGACATAAGTGTGCCGCTCGGCCAGAGCCTCGATAAGTTTGAGGTCAATGCGGTCGATTTCGGCGCGCACATCCTCTTTGCTCTGGCAATCGGTGGGGCGTTTTTTGTCGCTCATGCCTTCCCCCCGTCAAAGCGCTTCGCCAAATGCTCCCATTCCTCGGCAACGCTGGGTTTTGTGCGTTTTTGCCCGGCCCGGTGATACCAGAAGTCAGCATTGCCCATATCACCCTCCATCCAGTGTAATAGCGCGTGGATCAAATCGAACTCGGGTTTCCCCTCCCCGTGTTGACACAGAAGATGGGCCCGCTCCCACTCCGGACCGACCGCAAAATCTCCCTTTTTGGCCCACCACAGGGCCTGCATGGCTTTACTCATATCTGGGGGCGGCTGGCTCTGATCAAGGCTGAAAACAAGGTCCGCACTCATTTCACCACCATTTTTCCGGCGAGAACTCATCTCCCGCCGCCTTCTCAATGATCCGCCCGGCGGCAAACAGGGTTTCTTCATCAAACGGCTTGCCGATCAGTTGCAAAGCAAGCGGCAGCCCGGCACTGTCCTTGCCCGCCGGAACCGCAATGCCGGGCAATCCGGCCATGTTCACCGTGACCGTGAAAATGTCATTGAGATACATCTTCACCGGGTCTGCCGCCATTTCCCTGTCGCCAATCCTGAACGCCGCCGAAGGTGTTGCCGGGGTCAGAATGGCATCCACTCCGTCAGCAAATACTTTTTCAAAATCCTGCTTGATGAGGGTGCGCACCTTTTGTGCCCGGACATAATAGGCGTCATAATAACCGGCCGAGAGCACATAGGTGCCAATCATCACCCGGCGCTTGACCTCATCACCAAACCCGGCGGCCCGGGTCAGTTCATACATTTCATCAATGGTCTCCCCGGGCACCCGAAGCCCGTACTTCACCCCGTCATAGCGAGCAAGGTTGGACGAAGCCTCGGCCGGCGCCACGATATAATAGGCGGGCAGCGCATATTTTGTGTGCGGCAGGGAAATGTCCGTGATTATGGCGCCTTCCTCCCGCATCCACTCAATGCCCTGTTGCCACAGGGTTTCGATTTCTTCGGGCATGCCCTCAAGGCGATATTCGCGCGGGATGCCGATATTCAGGCCCTTGACACCGCGCGCCACGGCAGCGGCAAAATCGGGCACGGCCATGTCAACGCTGGTGCTGTCTTTTTTGTCGAACCCCGCCATTGAAGTCAGCATAATAGCACTGTCCTCAACCGTGCGGGTAATCGGGCCGGCCTGATCGAGCGAGGAGGCAAACGCCACAATGCCCCAGCGCGAGCAGCGGCCATAGGTGGGCTTGATGCCGACCGTACCGGTAAAGGCTGCGGGCTGGCGGATGGAGCCGCCGGTGTCGGTTGCCGTTGCCCCGGCACAAAGCCAGGCCGAAACGGCGCTGGCCGAACCGCCCGAGGAACCACCGGGCACAAGATTAGTGGAACTGTCCCTGCCCCGCCACGGATTGACGACCGGGCCAAAATACGATGTTTCGTTGGACGAGCCCATGGCAAATTCATCCATGTTGAGCTTGCCCAGCATTACCGCGCCATCGGCCCAAAGGTTGGCCGTGACCGTGCTTTCATATTCGGGCAGAAAGCCATCAAGAATATGGCTCCCGGCCTGAGTGTGGGTGCCAATGGTGGCAAACAGGTCCTTGATGCCCAGCGGCACCCCTTCAAGAGAACCGCCCTCGCCCCTGGCCAGTCTGGCATCGCTGGCAGAGGCCATCTTGCGCGCCTGTTCAGCTTCAACGCTGATAAAGGCGTTCAATTCGGAGTTGGCCTCCTCGATGGCACCAAGATAGGCATCCGTCACCTCAACCGAGGTGAAATCCTTGTTTTTCAGTCCCTGCCGGGTCGCGGCAAGGCTCAGTCGGGTCAAGTCAGTCAAGTTTAAGTTCTTTCACATTTTCGCATCGGGAAAACAGGAAACCTGTCATGAAGGCCTATTCCACCACCTTGGGCACCATGAAAAAATTGTCCTCGCTCAGGGGCGCGTTGGTCACGATTTTTGACGCATATCCGCCATCGTTCACCACATCGGGGCGCAGGGGCTGAGTCATGGGGATGACCGAGGTCATGGGCACCACCCCCTCAACATCGACCTCATTGAGCTGTTCGACAAAGCCCAGAATGGTGTTGAGTTCGTCGGCGAGGGACGCAAGGTCCTGTTCATCAACTTTGATGCGGGCCAGATGCCCGATGCGTTTTACTGTATCGGTGTCAACCGACATGGTGCGCTCCTTGCAATATCATTTGGGGAAGCCCCGGATGCTTTGCGCCCGAGGGCGTTTGATGACCTTGATTTGTTTGTTACAGCCCCAATTGTCCCCGCGCAACTGATTCTGCCACCGTGCTGCAAGCTCAGCCCATGATTTTACCCGTGACCGCCCGGATATTCCCTGATATGGGGCAGACCATGACCTCACAATCTGAAAACGTCCACAACCCGCTGGCCGGCCTGCCCGCCTCCGGGCGCCTTATGGGGCTGGACCTGGGCACAAAAACCATTGGTGTTGCCATTTCCGACGGCTTGCGCCTGACTGCAACTCCGCTTGAGACCATAAAGCGCAAAAAATTCGCCCACGACGCCTCCCGACTGCTGGAAATTATAACCAAGCATAATATTGAGGGCATCGTGCTGGGCCTGCCCCTTAACATGGACGCAACCGAGGGCCCCCGCGCCCAGTCGGCGCGCGCCTTTGCCCGGAATCTCTCCGGCAAGACCTCACTTCCCATAGCTCTATGGGACGAAAGATTGTCAACCAGCGCCGTAACCCGTACATTGCTCGAAGCCGATATTTCACGCGCAAAGCGGGCCGAGGTGGTGGACAAGCTCGCCGCCAGTTTCATTCTTCAGGGCGCGCTCGACCGGCTCGGCACCTGAGAGTTCTTTTCAACCCCTTGCGAACAAGCCCCTAAACGATGCTCACAGCGTTCACTTCATTGCTGCCCATATTCTCCCTCATTGCACTGGGCTTTGTTTTGCGCAAATCGGGCATTGTGCCATCCGAGCAATGGCGGGGCATCGAACTGGTGACCTTCTGGCTGTTATTCCCGGCCCTGTTGATTACAACACTGGCCACGGCCGACTTTTCCTTTGGCGAATTATCCGCCTTCGCACTGGCACTTTTTGTGATGGTTGTCGCTATGAGCCTTGTTGTCTGGCTGATGCGACGACCGCTGAAAAGAGCGTTGAACGTAAACGGACCCGCCTTTACCACTATTTTTCAGACTTCAACCCGCTGGCACGGATTTATCGCCCTGGCCATCGTCGACAAGCTGTTTGGCGCCACCGGTGTTGCCATTCTGGCCATCGCTTTTGTGGCCATGGTGCCCTGGCTCAACGTCATAAATATTCTTGTGCTCACCGCCTATGCCGGAACCGGCAGGACGACCGGCAGGGTCATCGCCGGAGCCTTGCTGCGCAACCCCCTTATCTGGGGCATCACCATAGGCATTATTGTGAAACTTATCGGGTTTGAAATGCCCGACCCGCTTTTCACAACCCTTGACCTGCTCGGGCGCGGCGCCCTTGGCATATCCCTTTTGGCTATGGGCGCAGGCCTGAGCTGGAAGGCCATGCGTCACTCCGGTCGCGAAGTGGTGCTGGCCAGTTTTCTGCGCCTGTTGGTGACCCCGGTGTTGGCCCTTGGCCTGTCATTTGTTTTCAATGTTACCGGCATGCAACTGGTGATTATGCTTATCGCGGCATCTGTGCCTACCGCCGTCAACGGCTATGTGCTGGCCCGCACCATGGGCGGGGACGCCGAGCTCTATGCCGCCACCTCCACTGCCCAGGTCATTGCCTCTTTTGTCACCCTGCCGCTTATCATCTGGCTGGCCATGGCCTATACCTTGTAGGGACAGCCCCATTCCTTTGGGGGAAGTTCGCCAGGCACCCTTGCTCAGAACCATCGCATAATATAGACCGCTCAAAAATAGTGCCTCTGGAGCGAAATGCCCGATAAGCAGAGCCAGAACCCTGCCACGATACCTGCCGAAGCTGTCGGCGCCCCTCTCCCGTTCCCCCATCGCCATCTTTTGGGCATATCCGAGCTCAACCAGTTCGATATTCTCAACCTTCTCGACCGGGCCGAAGCCATGGTGCCCATTTCGCGTCAGCCAAAAAAGATTTTGCCCACCCTGACCGGCAAGACCCAGATAAACTTGTTTTTTGAGAGTTCCACCCGCACACAAGCCAGCTTTGAAATAGCCGGCAAGCGATTGGGTGCGCTGGTCGTCAACATGTCGGTCAAATCCTCCTCGATAAACAAGGGCGAAACCCTGATTGATACCGCAGCCACTCTGAATGCCATGCAGCCCGATGTTATCGTTGTGCGCCATGGCTCGGCCGGAGCCGTCGAACTGCTCTCCCAGAAAGTGGGCTGCTCGGTCATCAATGCCGGGGACGGCCCCCACGAACACCCCACCCAGGCCCTGCTAGACGCGCTGACCATCAGGCGACACAAGGGAATGCTCTCTGGCCTTACCGTTGCCATTTGCGGGGATATTACCAATTCCCGCGTTGCCCGTTCAAATCTTCTTTTGCTCGGAGCCATGAATGTCAGAACGCGGGCCATTGCTCCCAAGACCCTGCTTCCGCGCGGTATAAAAAGCCTGTGCACCGAAGTTTTTACCGACATGGAAGAGGGTTTGAAAGACGTTGACGTGGTGATGATGTTGCGCCTGCAGCGCGAGAGAGTTTCCGGAAACATGACCCCTTCGGTGCGCGAATATTATCATTTTTACGGGCTGGACGCGGCAAAGCTGGCCCAGGCAAAACCCGACGCCATCATCATGCACCCCGGCCCCATGAACCGGGGCGTTGAGATTGACCCCGCCATTGCCGACGGACCCCGTTCCGTCATCACCGACCAGGTGGAAATGGGGGTGGCCGTCAGGATGGCGGTGCTCGACGCGCTCCTCAACAAGGCGGAGCAAAACGATGGCTAAGCCCCTGCTTATTAAAAATGCCCGCATCGTCGACCCGGCAACCGACTTTGACGCCATCGGCGCGCTGCTGGTTGAAGATGGAACCATTATTGAGCGCGTGACAGGCGAGCATCCCGGCGCGCCCGAAGGCGCAACCATTCGCGACGCCAAGGGCATGCTGCTCAGCCCCGGCCTTGTCGACATGCGGGTATTCACCGGCGAGCCGGGCCACGAATACCGCGAAACCCTCTCCAGCGCCGCAAAAGCCGCCGCTTCGGGCGGAGTGACCAGCTTCATGTGCATGCCCGACACGCTTCCTGCCATCGACGATGGCGCAGTGGTTGATTTCATCATCCGGCGCGCTCAGGCCGAAGCCATTGTCAACGTACTGCCCGCCGCCGCCATCACCAAAGGGCTTGCGGGCAAGGAAATCACCGAATTCGGGCTGCTGAAAAAGGCGGGAGCCGTCTGTCTGAGCGATGGCCGCCATTCCATCCAGTCGGCCGCCCTGTTGCGCGCCGCTTTCACCTATGCCGCCAATTTTGACATGACAATCGCCCACCATGTGGCAGACAACAGCCTTGCAGGCGGCGGTGTTATGAATGCCGGGCTGTTTGCCACAACCCTGGGCCTCAAGGGCATTCCCGTTGAAGCCGAAACCATTCCCCTTTCCCGCGATTTACAACTGGCGCGCATGAGCGGGGTCAAATATCACGCAGCCCAGATTTCCTGTTCCCGTTCAGTGGAAATTCTGGCGGCGGAAAAACAAAGCAACTCAAAAATTTCCGCCGGGGTCTCCATCAACAACCTGACCCTGAACGAGTTGGACGTGGGCCAGTACCGCACATTCTTCAAACTCTCCCCGCCCCTTCGCGCTGAGGACGACCGGCTGGCCACAATTGGGGGCCTGCGCGCCGGCACTATCGACACCATTCACTCCGGCCACGACCCCCAGGATGCCGAGGTCAAGCGTCGCCCCTTTGCCGAAGCCGCCGAAGGAGCCATCGGCCTTGAAACCCTGTTCGCCGCCGCCCTCAGGCTGGTTCATTCGGGCGAGGTGCCGCTGATGACCATATTGGGGGCCATGACCTCGCGCCCGGCTCAAATACTTGGCCTTAATTCCGGCCGCCTGCAAAAAGGCGCTCCGGCCGACTTTATTCTGGCCGATATTGACTATCCCTGGGTTGTAACCGAAAACTCAATTCTCTCGCGCTCCCAGAACACCAGCTTTGAGGGCGCGCGCTTCACCGGCAAAGTCATGGCCACCTATGTGGCAGGAAACTGTGTGTTTGAGCATAATCGGGAGGCCACCGACTGATGGACACAGGTCTGCTGTTTGCAGCAATTCTTGGTTACGCCCTTGGCTCCATTCCTTTTGGCCTTTTGCTCACGCGCATGGCAGGTCTGGGCGATATCCGCAAGGTGGGCTCGGGCAATATCGGGGCCACCAACGTGCTGCGCACCGGCAACAAGGGAGTAGCTGCCGCAACCCTTGTGGCCGATGCAGGCAAGGCGGCGGTTGCAGTTCTCATTGCCCGCTACCTTTGGGGGGAAAGCGCAGCGCTAATCGCTGGTTTTGCCGCCTTTATCGGGCACCTTTACCCCATCTGGCTGCGCTTCAAGGGCGGCAAGGGGGTCGCTACCATGATTGGCGCGCTTCTGGCTTTGTCATGGCTGGTAGGCCTGATATTCTGCGCTGTCTGGGCCTTTGTTGCTTATACCCGGCGCTATTCTTCCCTCGCCGCCCTGACCGCCGCTGCGACTTCTCCCATTTTTGCCTTCCAGATTTCAGGCATGAACCTGGCCGCCACCACCGCCGCCCTTGCCTTGCTGCTGTTTTATCGCCACCGTGAAAATATTTCGCGCCTGCTCAAGGGAGAAGAACCCAAAATCGGTGCCGGTAAATAAAGCAGTATCGGGGGCTATGCACTGCAAATGTACAGCATGAACGACCAAAACCGGACAACCCTCTCCTTTGCCCAGCGCCGTTCATGGCTGCGCCTCATCCGCTCCGATAATGTCGGACCCGCAACCTTCCGTCAGCTTATCAACCGCTTTGGCGACGCCGAAACAGCCCTTGATGCCCTGCCAGACCTCACCTTGCGCGGCGGGGCCAGATCCACACCCCGCATTATTTCTTGCGAGCAAGCCGAAGCTGAAATGGAACAGCTCGATGAGTTGGGCGCGCGGCTGGTTGGACTTGGCGAAGACGATTATCCATACCTGTTGCAATTCATCCACGCTCCGCCTCCGCTTTTGGCAGTTATGGGCGCACCGCCACATAATAAGGGGAAAAACCTCGCCATTGTCGGCGCACGCAACGCCTCGGCCTCCGGCCAGAATCTGGCGGGGCGTTTCGCCGGTGATCTGGGCAGGCAAGGTTATATCATCGTCTCCGGGCTCGCCCGTGGTATTGACACGGCCGCGCATAAAGCAGCCCTTGGCACCGGAACCATCGCCGTGTTTGCCGGCGGGATTGATCACATCTATCCGCGCGAGAACATTGGGCTGGCGCAGGAAATTGTTGATAGTGGCGGCATGCTCATCTCCGAAATGCCCCTTGGTTCTGAACCGCGCGCCAAGGATTTTCCCCGCCGCAACCGGCTGGTATCCGGCCTCAGCCGGGGCGTGTTGGTTATTGAGGCCGCCCTGCGTTCCGGCTCGCTGATAACCGCACGACTGGCGCTGGAGCAGGACCGCGAGGTGTTTGCAGTGCCCGGCTCACCCATGGACCCACGCGCCGGAGGTACGAACAGGCTCATTCAGGACGGGGCCAGACTGGCAACCACCGCCGCCGATATTATCGAGGAACTGGCGGCAGTTGAGCCGCGCCAGTCCAACCTGTTTGCTTCAGACCAGACATTGCCCTACCTGGAGGAGGAAGATGAAACGGTGGTTCAAATCGAGGTTTCAGACGAGGATCGGCAGAAAATTATCGACACCCTGAGTGTCACCCCAACCCCGGTTGATGATTTGATTGCACGCTCGGGCCTGCCTATTTCATACGTGCAGAGCGTATTGCTCGAACTCGATCTGGCGGGCAGAATCGAACGTTCCTCAGGTCAACTTGTCGCATTGATATGACACATTAACAGCAAATATTGCCCATACCCGATTGACACTGTGCAAGCCTTTCACCATGTTGCGCAACCATTCGGCCTTGATTTTCTTTCGTTGCTTTTGCCTGACAAAAAACGGCTCGGCCAGTGTGTGTCACCGATAAGTGGATACCGGTTATCGGACAATTGGCATGCTTGAACATTAAGCTGGACTGTTGTTTTGGTTCATTTCAAAACATCAGGCAGTCTAGGTCACGCACATGAGTTTTTTGTGCAAAATCAATAATTTTCGGAGTATGCGCGGCATGAAAGTGGTAATTGTTGAAAGCCCGGCCAAGGCTAAAACCATCAACAAATATCTGGGCGGTGACTATAAGGTAATCGCCAGTTTCGGCCATATCCGCGACCTGCCCTCCAAGGATGGCTCGGTTCGTCCGGACGAGGATTTTGCCATGTCCTGGACCATGGACGCCGCTTCAAAAAAGCGCCTGAGCGAAATCACCCGCGCCGTAAAATCCTCCGACGAACTGATATTGGCCACCGACCCGGACCGCGAGGGCGAAGCCATTTCCTGGCATATGCTTGAGGTGCTTAAAGAGAAAAAAGCGCTCAAGGAACAGCCGGTCAGGCGGGTAGTTTTCAATGCCATCACCAAGTCGGCAGTCACCGAGGCCATGGCCAACCCCCGCGACATCGACATGCCGCTGGTCAACGCCTACCTGGCCCGGCGGGCGCTTGATTATCTGGTGGGGTTCAACCTTTCTCCCGTACTGTGGCGCAAACTGCCCGGTTCGCGCTCGGCGGGGCGGGTGCAGTCGGTTTCCCTGCGCCTTGTGTGCGATCGGGAAACGGAAATTGAAAAGTTCAAGCCCGTTGAATATTGGAGCGTCAACTCCAGTTTTGAACAGGCCGGAAAAGGTTTTGAGGCACGGCTTTATTCCCTGAACAGTAAAAAGTCTGACAAACACGACATCAGGACCGGTGAGCAGGCAGAGGCAATTCGCGCCGCCATCCTCGCCGGAAGCCATGTCGTTCAAAGCGTTGAAAAGAAACCAACAAAGCGCAACCCCTACGCCCCCTTCACTACCTCAACCTTGCAGCAGGACGCTTCGGGACGGCTGGGCTTCGCACCGGCCCGCACCATGCGCATTGCCCAGCGCCTTTATGAGGGTGTTGATGTGGGAGGCGAATCCGTCGGTGTCATCACCTATATGCGTACCGACGCCGTGCAAATCGCCCCCGAGGCTGTCGGACAGGTGCGCCGCTCCATCTCCAAAAATTTCGGTGAGGAATTTTTGCCCGAAAAACCGCGTTTTTATCAGAGCAAGGCCAAGAACACCCAGGAAGCGCACGAGGCCATCCGCCCTACCGACCTGTTCCGCCACCCCGATACCCTCAGGCATATCGACCCCGACCAGCACAAGCTCTACGAACTTATCTGGCGCCGGACCATGGCCAGCCAGATGCGTTCGGCCGAAATTGCCCGCACCACCGCTGATATCGCAGTTGAGGGCGCAGACCCAGCCATCATACTGCGCGCGGTGGGCTCGGTCATTACCTTCCCCGGCTTTCTTTCCGCCTACGGGGTTCAGGGGGGCTCCAGAAAAGACGACGAGAACGACAGGGAACTGCCCCCCCTTGCCGAAGGCGACAGGCCGACCTTGAAAGAGTGCAAAACCGAACAGCATTTCACCCAGCCCCCGGCCCGCTTCACCGAAGCCAGTCTCATCAAAAAGATGGAAGAGCTGGGCATCGGTCGCCCCTCGACCTATGCTTCGACCCTCTCGGTGCTTCAGGACCGCAACTATATGCGACTGGAAAAGCGCACGCTTGTCCCCGAAGACCGGGGCCGCGTGGTCACCGCCTTCCTCACTTCATTTTTCACCAAATATGTGGAATTTGATTTTACTGCCGGGCTGGAAGCCCAACTCGACCAGATATCCGCCGGTGAAATCCAGTATAAGGACGTGCTGCGCGAGTTCTGGACGGATTTTTCTGCCCACATCTCCGAAATCAAGGACTTGCGGGTTTCCGAAGTGCTGGACGCCCTCAACGAATTGCTCGCCGACCATATATTCCCCCCAAAAGAAGATGGCTCGGACCCACGCCTCTGTCCCACTTGCAAAAAGGGACGGCTTTCCCTCAAGATGGGCAGATATGGTGCCTTTATCGGCTGTTCGGACTATCCCGAGTGCCGCCACACCCACCAGCTGGCTCAAGCCGCCAACGGCAACACCGACACACCGGACGCCGATAGAGTGCTGGGCACCCACCCGGAAACCGGGCTTGATGTTGTTCTGAAATCGGGGCGCTTTGGCCCCTATGTTCAGATGGGAGATGGCAAGGAAGCCAAACGCACCGGCCTGCCCAAGGGCTGGACAGCGGAAGGCATGAGCCTTGAAAAAGCGCTGCAACTGCTCTCCCTGCCCCGCGAGGTTGGGCCCCATCCCGATGGCGGCGCCATGATTACAGCCGGGCTGGGGCGTTATGGCCCCTTTGTGCTGCACGAGGGCAAGTATGCCAATATACCTGATGTCGAAGAACTGTTCACCATCGGCCTCAATCGGGCCGTTGACCTCCTGGCCGCCAAGGCCGCTGGGGGCGGGCGGCGTGGTGCTGCAACCGTGCTCAAGACGTTGGGCGATCACCCCGACGGTGGCGCGGTGACGGTAAAGGATGGCCGCTATGGCCCTTACGTCAATCACGCTAAAATCAACGCCACCCTGCCCAAGGGCCTCAAACCCGAGGATGTCACACTTGAAAAGGCGCTGGAAATGATTGCGGCCAAGGCCGCCGCCGGGGGCAAGAAGAAAAAATCCACCGCCAAAAAGAAACCGGCGGCGAAAAAGAAACCAGTGACCAGGAAAAAGGCTTAGGCTCAGTGTATGGCCCCACGTCCACCGCGAGATCGAACCGGCAGACTTCCCCCCGTCACGGTGCTTGACATTCTGCCCGATTGCGACCCCGACGACCTCAAAGCGCAGCCCACAAGCTGGAACGATGATCACGGACCCCGCCCGAGCGTGGACATTCTGACATCGCGCCACGACCGGGCAGTCCCTGCTCCGGGAAACCGCATTCTGGCCCGGATTAGAGAAAACCCGGACAAGTCATATTCCGCCAGAACCATGAAAATCCTGCCCCAGCTGCAACGGGCACGCATCGGCATTATCCGTATGGACGAGGATGGCGCCCGCCTGTTGCCCGTTGAGCGCAAGCTCAGGGAAATGCGCATCCGCCCCGGTGATCTGGGCAAGGCCAAAGACGGCGATCTGGTCGAAGTGGAGGTGCGCCCCACCGGTCGGTTGATGATGGATCAGGCCCGCGTCACCGCCATTATCGGCAATCCGGCTTCCGAAGGCGCGGTCTCGCTGATTGCCCTGCATAATCTGGAAATCCCCTACCGGTTCCCTCCTGAGGTGCTCAGCGAAGCAAAGGAGGCAAGACCTCTTTCGCTCAAAGGCCGCGAGGATTGGCGTCATATCGCTTTTGTGACCATCGACCCGGCCACGGCCAAAGACCATGACGATGCGGTGTTTGCCGAGCCCGACCCGAAAAATCCCGGTGGCTATATTGTCAGCGTTGCCATTGCCGATGTGGCGGCTTATGTGCGCCCCGGCACCGCGCTCGACGAAGAAGCCCTTTTACGCGGCAACTCGGTTTATTTCCCCGACCGGGTGGTACCCATGCTGCCCGAAAACATCTCCAACGATCTGTGTTCACTGCGTACAGGTGAGGACCGCCCTGCCCTTGCGGTGCGTTTTACCATCGACAAACATGGGCAAAGAATATCTCACAGCTTCCATCTGGTGACGATAAAAGTTGCGCAAAAGCTCTCCTATACCGAGGCGCAAAAGGCCTTTGACAGTTTTGGGGACGACAAAAGCAAGAATGACGAACCCATGCTGGCCCACCTGTGGCAGGCCTATAAGGCCATGGCCAGAGCCCGCGACAAACGCGGTCCCCTTGACCTGGACCTGCCCGAGCGCCGCATTCTGCTTAACAAAAGCGGCCATGTGGAGCGCATCATTGTTCCTGACCGGCTGGAGGCTCATCGTCTGATTGAAGAGATGATGATTGCCGCCAATGTCTGCGCTGCCGAGACGCTCGAAAAAAACCGGATGCCCTTCATCTATCGGGTGCACGATCAGCCTGGGCTTGAAAAAGTCAGCGCCCTGCGGGAGTTTCTGAAGTCGCTTGACCTGAGTTTCACCAAAGACCGCGCGGTGCGCCCGCTCCATTTCAATCAGGTGCTGAACAAGGCCCGCCAGTCCGATCAGATTTTGCAGGTCAGTGAAATGATCCTGCGCTCCCAGGCCCGGGCCGAGTACAGCCCTGAAAACTTCGGCCACTTCGGTCTCAATCTCACCCGCTATGCCCACTTCACTTCGCCCATCCGGCGCTATGCCGATCTGATGGTGCACCGGGCAATCATTGCAGCTCTCAAGCTCGCCAAAAACGCCAAAAGTGAAGAAGACCGGCAAAAACTGGCAGAAATAGCCCAAGAGATCTCGGCCACCGAACGCCGCGCCATGGCCGCCGAACGCGAAACGCAAGATCGTCTCATCGCCCACTATCTTTCCTCGCGCATGGGCGCAAAGTTTTGGGGGAAAATCTCCGGGGTCACCCGTGCCGGATTGTTCATCAAACTGGACGAGACCGGGGCCGACGGCTTTGTGCCCGCTCCAACACTGGGCCGCGACTATTTCCGCTATATGGAGGCCCAGCAGGCCATGATAGGAGAGCGGACCGGCGAACGCTTTCGCCTGGGCGACAGGGTGCAGGTGAAACTGTGTGAAGCGGCCCCCATGGCTGGCGCATTGCGCTTTGAACTGTTAACGGAGGGAGAAATTGTCAAGCCGCCGGGTCGAGGAAACGCAAAGGACAAAAGAAACTTTTCCCGCTCCCGATCAAAGAAGAAATCCAACACGAGAAAAAGACGATGAGTGTAACCATCAGAACCGGCAGAACTATCGCTGCCCTGCCCAGGCGCCCGCTTTTTAAGGCTCTCACCCGCGGCTGGCGCGGCAAGTGCCCCGCCTGTGGTGAAGGCAGGCTGTTCAGCGCCTATCTCAAGGTCAACGACACCTGCCCCGCCTGTGGCGAGGAACTGTTCCACCACCGCGCCGACGATGCTCCCCCCTATATCACCATTCTTCTGGTGGGGCATCTGCTGGTCGGGTTGATGCTGCATCTGGAGATGGTCTGGTCCATCCCCCCGATGGTCTATCTGCTCACGCTGGTGCCGCTGGCGGTGGTGCTGCCCCTGTTGCTTCTGCCCCCGATCAAGGGCGCAATCGTTGGCCTGCAATGGGCCAATTACATGCACGGTTTTGACCCTGACAACAAGGACGATTGACAGGGTGGCAACCGCGCTGGTAGGGGGCATCTCCTGCGCTTGACTTTTCGGGCCAGTCCACTATTTTCGCGCCAAAGTTTCAGACCACTTTTGTGGCACCCATCTTTTCAGGATAAAGAATATGGCCAAGGCAAACACCATCAAAGTCAAGATGGTTTCCACCGCAGACACCGGCTTCTTCTATGTAACCAAGAAGAATGCGCGCACCATGACCGAAAAAATGGTCCAGCGTAAATATGATCCCAAGGTGCGCAAGCACGTGGATTTCAAGGAAGCAAAAATTAAATAGCGCCGTCAAGCTTCAATGATGCGCTTTCGGCTCCGCACTTCCTTCCCGGAAGTGCGGTTTTTCTTTGCCAAAAAAAAGCCAGCTCCCGAAAAATCAGGGGCTGGCTAAAATTTGAGGCGCTGGCCCGAAGCGGGCTATTGAAGAGGCCACTCCACCCGCATTCGGGCCAGCAGTCCTACGGACTCAGGAATTGCGGCGGACCTGAGATATTCCGTAGGGACCGATCGCTCTGCCCAAAAAGAGCAGGGCGATGTCATTGCAAAATAGGCAACCCCGCCCCAGAAGCAATAGCAACACGCCTTGATGCCCGCTATTTCACGAACGTTAGTAAAGCGTTAACCTTACCTGTTAGCACATTGTGTTTATTGGAAATTTATTTGGGCGAGACATTTCAGGCCGCGTCGAACACAACCCTGTTCCGGCCCAAATCCTTGGCCCGGTATAAAGCGTGGTCAGCGCGCTTGAGCAGGTTTTCTGGCGTGTCCCCTGCGGGATCGTTTAACGCAACCCCGACGCTGACGGTGATATTCACAGCCAGACCGGGTTCGATGGCAAACTCCACATCGGCAATGGCAGAGCGGACACGTTCAGCCACCACGTTTGCGCGTTGTTGGTTGGTGTCCGGCATCAACACAGCAAACTCTTCCCCCCCATAGCGGCAAGCAAGGTCCACACCGCGCACAGAACGCAACAGGCGTGAGGAAAACTCCTTGAGCACTTTATCTCCCGCGCCATGCCCGAATTTGTCATTGACCGATTTGAAAAGATCAATATCCAAAATGAGCAGAGCCAGATCACGTTGCTGTTCCTGCGCCCTTTCCATCATCAGAAATAGATGGCGATCGAAATAGCGCCGGTTATAGAGGCCAGTCAGCCCGTCAATTATCGCCATGGCCAGCGTATGGTTTACGCTTTCGCGCAACTTTAGCGCATAGCGGTGTCGGCGAACCTGAGTGCGAACCCTGGCTGCCAGTTCATGTTTTTCAATCGGGGAATTGATAAAATCATTGACCCCGAGGTCAAGACCGCGAACTACCCGCGCCCTGTCGCCTTCATCGGCAATGAGAATAATGGGCAGATTTCTGGTTTGCTCCAGGGTGCGTAATTGAGAACACACCCGAAGCGGGTCAAAATCATTCAGGCGCATGGAAACCAGCGCAACCTCATAACCCTTGTCCGCAACCTTCATTGCCACCGAGCTTGGGTCCCTGAGCACATCAACATCATGAGCTGACTCCAGGCAATTCTGGATTCTGGCGGCGCTGGTGTCATCGTCGTCAATCAGCAGCACCCGGGCGTTCTCGTCCGAAATTTCAGCAAGCGCCAGCCGGGCATCTTCATCAGCTATTTGTTGGCCGGTTTTTGTTCTTTCGCGCAGCTCATCCGTCAACACTTTGAGACGAACCAGGCTTCTCACCCGCGCCAGCAACTGCATGTCATCCGGGGGTTTGGTCAGAAAATCATCAGCCCCTGCTTCCAGGCCCTTTATACGGTCAGAGGGCTGATCAAGAGCAGTCACCATCACCACCGGAATATGACTGGTGGCCGAATTGCTTTTCAGCGCCCGGCAGACTTCAAAGCCATCCATGCCCGGCATCATCACATCAAGCAGAACGATATCAACAGACTGATTGGCGCAAATTTCCAGCGCCTCGGGGCCCGAACTCGCACTCAGCACATCGAAGTACTCGGCAGTGAGCCGGGCTTCAAGCAATTTTATGTTGACTGGAATATCGTCAACGACAAGCACACGGGCCGTCATGTTGTTCCCCCGACGCAATACAAATTTAGGGTCCAGACTCTATCTGGAAATCTATTTTCCGGGACCAATATAGCTGGCAATGGTTTCCAAAAAGTGAGGTATTGAAATGGGCTTGGAGATATAGCCCTCACACCCCCCCGCCAGAATGCGTTCCTCATCACCCTTCATGGCAAAAGCTGTAACAGCAACAACCGGAATGTGACGCAGCGCCTCGTCCTCCTTGAGCCATTTTGTCACCTCAAGCCCCGAGACCTCGGGCAGTTGAATATCCATCAGAATAAGGTCCGGCATGTGTGCGCGCGCCAGATCCAGAGCTTCCATACCGTTTTGGGTCTGGATGATGTCATAGCCCTGACTATCCAGAAGGTCGTGGAAAAGCTTCATATTGAGCTCATTGTCTTCCACAATCATGACCGTTTTTGACATGCATCTCCCCCGGAACCCTTGCGTTCTGGCGCCATAAAACCCACGTCGCCCCTCAGCCTGAGGGCTAACACCAATATCTTACGAAAGAACAAAGCATCATGTTGATAATATGAACGGAACAAAAAGTGTACAAAAATCGATGCTTCGGTAAGATTGCACTGGACAAACTTGCGCAATGCAACTGATAATCATCACTGAATTGAGTGGTGGATACGGCAAAAGGTGAGCATGTCTGAAGAAAAGGAAACCATGGAATTGGCTGGGGCCGGCATAGATTATCTGGCTTCGGACCCCGAAGAACTGGGGCGATTTCTGGGAATAACGGGCTTTGATGTGCAGGGGTTTCGCGATGCGTTGGGCAGCAGGGAAATGGCAAGCGCCATCCTTGACTATTTTGCTTCCAACGAGCCCTCACTTTTGGCCATGTGCGCCAACAGGGGTATAAGTGTTGAACGTTTTATGCGGTGCTGGCACGCCCAGAACCGCACCATGTGATCCCCCGTGAAAACTTTCCCTCACCTGTGCCGGGATTGTTTTGAGGAGTTTTCCGCTCCGGGGGAACAAAATCACTGCCCCGGTTGCGGCTCATCGCGAGTTCTGGCCCACGCCGAACTTGACAGGCTGAGCATGGCCCATATTGATTGCGACGCCTTTTTTGCCTCGGTCGAAAAACGCGACAATCCCGAATTGATAGACAAGCCTCTCATCATCGGCGGCGGGCAGCGGGGTGTCGTGGCCACCTGTTGCTATATCGCCCGCATGTCGGGCGTGCATTCCGCAATGCCCATGTTCAAGGCACGCAAAAAATGCCCTGAAGCTGTAATCATAAAGCCGCAAATGGAAAAATATGTGCGAGTCAGTAAAGAAATTCGCAAGCTGATGGAAGCTCTTTCCCCCCTGGTGGAGCCCCTTTCCATAGACGAGGCCTTTGTTGATCTGGCCGGCACCCAGGCGCTGCACAAGGCTTCTCCAGCCAGAGTTCTGGCCCGCTTTGCCAAAACAGTTGAAAATGAAATCGGCGTTTCGGTATCCATTGGTCTTTCCCATAACAAGTTCCTCGCAAAAATCGCCTCGGACCTGGACAAGCCACGCGGCATGGCTCTCATTGGCAAAAAGGAAACCATGACCCTGCTGGCCCCCAAACCCATTTCGATAATTTACGGCGTTGGCAAAGTGTTCGCACAAAAACTGCGGCAGGACGGATTTGTCACCATCGGCCAGTTGCAGGACCATGACCCCGACGATCTTGCCCGGCGTTATGGTGAAATGGGTGCACGCCTGGCGCGCCTTTCCAGAGGCATCGACAAGAGACGTTTGAGCGTTGGCACCAGCACCAAATCCATCAGCACAGAAACAACATTCAATCGTGATATTTCACGTGCCGACCTGCTCACCAACCATTTGCTTGCGCTAAGCGAGAAGGTGTCTGAACGCATGAAAAAAAAGGGGCTTGCGGGCAATACCGTCACACTGAAACTAAAGACCGCCGGTTTTCGCTCCCGCACCCGTGCCCGGCACCTTTCCCCCCCCACCCAGCTGGCCCACGTCATTTATGAATCAGGCAGATCCCTTCTGGAACGGGAAGCGGACGGAACCCCCTTTCGTCTGATCGGGATTGCAATGAGCGGGCTTGAAAAGGCAAGTGCTGACGATCCAGCCGACTTGCTGGAGCCCCGGATTGCCCGCAAAGCAGCCGCAGAACGTGCCATGGACAAGGTGCGCACAAGATTTGGCCGTAATGCGGTTGTCAGGGGGCAACTTTACCGGCAAAAAAGACAAAAAGACGCGACCGCCCCACGCCGGACGCCTGCGCCCGGCGCGCACCCCCTCAGTCCAGATGCCAGGGAAAAACAAAAATGAACAACCCAAACGAAAACCTTGCTGCCCTTGGCCTTGAATTGCCCGTTCCGGCAGCGCCTCTGGCTGCCTATGTGCCAGTATCCAGAACCGGAAAGCTGATATTTGTGTCCGGCCAGTTGTCGATGGATGCGCAAGGAATAATCAAAGGCACCCTGGGGCTTGATATGGACGTGGAACAGGCGCAAATCGCCGCCCGCAGCGCCGCTCTTGGTGTGCTTGCGCAAATTGTGCACACCGCCAATGTTCCCCTTTCAGAAATCTCACGAGTGGTCAAACTCTCGATTTTTGTGGCCTCCGCCCCGGATTTTTTTGAACATCATCTGGTTGCCAATGGGGCTTCTGAACTGCTCGCAAATGTGCTTGGAGACAGGGGGAAACACGCCCGCGCCGCTTTTGGTGTTGCCGCTCTTCCCATGGGCGCAGCTATTGAGGTTGAAGCCGTAGTTGAAGTGATGAGTGACTGAGAAAGTGACTGAACTGGAAAGAATTTTTGCGAACCCCATCGCGCACCGGGGCCTGCACGACCGCTCCAAAGGGGTGATTGAAAACTCGCGAACGGCGTTCGCCCGCGCGCTTAAAGCCGGTTATGCCATTGAGTGCGATCTGCAGTTGAGCGGTGACAGCGAAGCGATGGTTTTCCACGATTATGAGTTGGGGCGCCTCACCCGTCAGGTCGGATTGTTTTCAAAACTCAGCGCAGGTCAGTTGACCCGAATTCGCCTCACGGCCAGCAGGAAAGGCGATACGCCCTTGCGCTTTGTCGAGCTTCTAAAGCTTGTTGACGAAAAAGTGCCGCTGGTCGTTGAGCTTAAACACCAGAGGGACGGACGCAATTCTGAACTGGCCCGCGTGGCTGTTAGCGCCCTCAAAGACTATGCCGGCCCACTGGTGTTCAAGTCGTTCAATCCAAAACTTCTCGGGCATGTGCGTGCTGCGGGCTTCACTGGGCCTCTCGGAATAATTGTGGATCTGGTGCCAGCAGAAGAGAAGCATTACGCTTCACTCACCGCTCTGCAACGTTTCAGCCTGCGCCACTTGCTGCATTACCCCAAATCTAAATTCGATTTTATTTCGGCCCATCACAAGGCATTGAGGCAACCTGCAATCCGCCTGTTCCGGAAGCTGGGGTTTCCGGTGATGACCTGGACAATCAGCTCCTACGAGATCGAGCGCACCACAAGAGGTTTTGCCGACCAGATCGTGTTTGAGAACTACCTGCCCTTTGTTGCCAAAAAGTAGGGATCAGGCTTTGTTATCTGACAAAATTCTACCACAAAAACTCTGCAAGAGAATATCGAAACCTGTGAGTTCTCCGCCAGTCCATTGATGGGGCGTGCATTGGTCTTGCTTGCGTCGACGCCGACTGAATTCGTGACAAAGGCTTCTGCAGACATACCGGCTGCACGAGGTGTCGAGAACAAGCTCAAGGACACTGCACCAAATTGGAACAAGGTTGGCGCACATTGCAGAAGCGGAGCTAGAGTGTGCCAGATATCTCCATAATTATTCCATTCTATCGGGAGCTGGCCTTTGTCCAGGCAGCCCTTAATTCCATACTCGGCCAGGGGCTTGCTGATTTTGAAATAATTATTGTCAATGACAACCCTGACTATGAAGCCAAGGAGTTTCTGGAAAAAAATGTGGCCTTGGATTGCGTCCGCTTTATTCATCAGCATACAAATGGCGGCCTTTCTGCCGCGCGAAACGCCGGAATAAAAGCCGCAACGGGAACCTATCTCGCCTTTTTGGATGCTGATGACTATTTTTTGCCAGGGGGCCTTAAGGCCCAGCTTGATCTGGCTTTGCAATCTCAGGCAGAACTGATCCATGCTCCTTTTCTTGCTGGGAATGAACGCGTCAATCAGGCCCATTCGGACCTGACCTCAAATATTATTGACGAGACCTGTTTTGCCTTTGATGCGCCCGAGAAAAGTTTTTCCCAGGTCCCCGAGCTGCAACTGATTGTTGCGCCGTGGAAATTTCTGCACAGACGCGAGTTTATGATTGAGAATGGCCTGCTCTTTGACTCCGAGCTTCGAAAATTCGAGGACAGGCCCTTTGTACTTGCAAATCTTCTGACCAGGAGCCGCATCGCGTTTTATTCAAAACCGACCCGCGTTTGGCGAAAACGAACCGGGTCGATCTCCTCCACAAGAAAAACTGACGCAGATTTTGAAGACATGTGCATCAGTATCAGCCGCTGCTTCAAAACGCTCGACACCAAACCTGCCGGTTTCTTTCACACTGCCAACATCCCGGAGATGAACCTTATAGAAATGCGCGAAATCATGCATACTCTGAGCCGGGCCATCGGGGGAACCGAGTTGCTCGGCATTGCTGCAAGCGAACGCAACAGCAGCGAAGTCGTGCGTAAAACTCTCAGCGCCTGTGCCAAAAGACAGCTCCCCAACCCGGCTTTCGCGCGGGACACTGTCGCCCGACATACACTGACATATTTGCGCCGCCGCTTTATCCATATTGGCTTCACTGAAGCTGCATTCTTTCAATTATGGGAGGATATGGCCGAGCAGCGCTGGAGCAAGCTCAAAGGCTCAGCGATGATCTCCAACCTCATCGCAGCACAAAAGGCCGATATACGGCACTAGGACCTGGTTTGTGTTGTCTGTGTCCTTGACTGGAGAGGCACTTATGTCCAGTGAAGTCATATGAAGCTCACACTACACATCGGCCTGCACAAAACCGGCACGACTTTTTTGCAGCGCCAGTTTATCCGGCAGTCGGAACAACTGGCTCAACAGGGCTGGCTGTTTCCACAGACCGGATTCACCGACCATTCCAGCCAAGCCGCCAAGTCTGAAGCCACACCCGGCCATCAGGGCATCGTAAACGCGGCTCTGGCCGGCAATGCTCGGCTGCGTAAAAAGCTGCTCCAGGAAATTGAAAGCGCCAGGTGCGAAAACGTCCTGATCAGCTGCGAAAATTTGAGCTTCCCGTTCTTGCTCCCGGAGCAGCGCGCAATGCGGATGGAAAAAATCAGATCCTTTTTTTCAAACTTCAAAAACATTGAAATCATCGCTGTCCTGCGCCGCCCGGACAGCTATCTTGAATCTCTGTACAGAGAACGGGTCGTAAGTCTTGAAACACGCGAAAGCCGCACCGCCATGCATTTTGCAGAATCGGTGAGCAGCTGCGTGCTGAACTTTTCCGAGATGCTGGACCCCTGGCGGGAATTATCCAGCAACAGCCTCAGACTATTCTCCTACGAGGCCTTACGAGACCAGTCGGATTATCTCTCAGCCTTTGCGGGCGAGCTGGGGATTGTGCTGAACACCTCCCAAGAGTCTCATAAAAAAATATATTCATCCCCGGGGCGCCAGTCTATTGAACTTGTACGGCTGGCCAATGCTCTGGGTGGCAGCGACGCCCTGCACAGGGCGACCCTTTCTCCCTTTTTGCAGGCGGCGGCCCATTATGAGAATACAACACCGAACCTCTCTGTTCTGTCCCCCCTGTTTCGCGAAAGCCTGCTTGATATCGTTCAGGCCTCTTCACAGGGGTTTCTTGCCCAATTCGGGTTGAACTGGGACTTCAACGCCATGCGCGCGCAAATCGACGCTGAAAAATCCACCTGGTCACCCATGGACAATATCAACACAAAGCTGGTTGAAACCTACGCTTCCTTTGGCCAAACAGCGCACGACCTGCGCAAATCAAAAGGTTTGGCCCAGGCGGTCAGGCGAGTTATTCTGAAGCCCGGCATACGCGATCCTTTGCTAAGGGTTTATGGCGCGCTCCCGGACCGGGGGAAACAACTGGCCCGCTCATTCTACTCGCGTTGGGGCCGATGAACGTTTCCCCTGTATTTTTTACTGTTGTCATCCCTCATTTTAACGCGAACGCAAAAGAGTTGACACGCGCCCTTCACTCGGTGGTTTCACAAGCCGGATCCGGGTTGCAAATTCAGATCGTCTGCATCGATGATGGAAGCGAAACGAATTCCGCCCGAATTGCCGCTGAACTGTTCAAGAGCTATCAGAGCCGCCCCCATATCGATCTTGAAGCCATCACACACACCCATAACCAGGGTCTGGCCGCAGCACGCAATACCGGCATTGATGCCGCAAAAGGGCAGTATCTGCTGTTTCTGGATAGCGACGACTGGTTTCTGCCCGGCGTGCTTGAAAAACTGACAGCATACCTGAAATCACATGAGCCAGAACTGGCCCTGCTCCAGACCGCACTCGTTTCCACCTCTGAAACCAAGCAGAAGTATGGGGTCTGTGCTGCCGACACGGCCATTGCTCTGGCGTCCCCCAGTGCCCCCGAAATGGTGTCCCCCGCCACACTTCCTGAATTGTCGCTTGCCCTCTCCTCCTGGGCCCAGGTTTACAGCGTCGATTTTCTCCGCCGCACCAGCCTTAAATTCGACCCGGTGCTTCGTCGCTGGGAGGATCGCCCCTTTCTGGTCGCTTCCCAATTGCAGGCGAAGGGCATTTTGCTGGTGCCGCTATTGGCACGCGCCTATTTTGTGCCGGCAAAGAGTAAAAAGTCAGGCTCGATTACCAGGAGCGGACTGCACCCCATGGACGCGCTCTACATGGCGCGCCATATCAAAGGTGTCCGAAAACTCTTGCGCCGCTACTGGAGCCGATCAATATCCGCATATGAAGCGCAACACTTCTGGCAAAGTGTAGCGCGTTTTTATTCAATTGTCGGAGGCTCCGCCTGGTTGCGCCTCACCCATGACAAAAAAATGCGCAAGCTGGTTGCCGCCTCATCCCTTGGCCTTTGGCAATGGGGAAATGAACTTGGTGTGCAACTGTCGCCACCGCTCGGCACATTACCCTTTGCTCGCTTTCCTGCAGGCGCCAGAAACTATCTTCTCTGGTCATTGGGGCAGGCCCGGAACCCCGCAGGCCTGACTAATCTGGCCCTGCTCTTTGCCCTTGTGGCCCTTGTCAGACGCATCCGGCAGGGAATACGCTGATACGCTTAAAAAACAGGTGGTTCAACACAGACAGATGAAAGATGCAGCCTGCGCACCACTTTTCAGTGTTCTCATGGTCACCCATGCCGGAGACCAGCCCGACCATCTGCGTGGCGCGCTGCAAAGTCTGGACGAGCAGACACTGCGTCCGGCTGAAACGATACTGGTCTGCGCCGGGCCGCTTTCAGACGCTCATAATTCCGCCATTTCCGACTATTCAGACGCACTCCATATCAAACGCATGGACCTGCATCGCAACCGGCCCCTTGGTTTTTCGCTCAATATCGGGTTGCGCAAGGCTTCCCATGAATGGATCGCACGCATGGACGCCGATGATATTTGCCGTCCCGACAGGTTTGAAAAACAGTTCAGGTTTATCCGGGAGAACCAGGGTATTTCTGTCCTTGGCTCTGCAGTAGAAGAGTTTGAGGCCGATCCCGCCTCACCTGTTCACAAAAGAAACGTGCCCCTGACCCACAGCGAAATTGCCAGAAGCGCTTTTTTGCGCACCCCGTTTAATCACATGAGCGTCGTTTACAAAAAGTCCGCGGTTCAAAAAGTTGGCGGCTATCGCATGATCCGGGGTTATGAGGATTTTGACCTGTGGACGCGCATGCTGGTCGATGGCGCGCAAATGGCAAATCTGCCCGAGTCGCTGGTCCTGGCGCGTATCGGCAATGGGTTTCATCAGCGCCGCGGCGGCTGGACTTACGCAAAATCCGAGTGTTTTGCGCTAAGGACCGCAAACAGGATCAACAAGACCAATCCCTGGACGGTGCGGCTGAGCATGCCGCCCAGGCTGTTTATGCGTCTGGCACCTGCGGGCGTCCGTGAAAGAATTTATGCGCTGGTCCGTCGCTAATGTTGAGCGCAACCATTCACCCCACCACAGCATCTGTCGATGCGGATATCTGGAATGCGCTGGTGCCCGCTGCCGAAGGCATTCCTGACAATCCTTTTCTGGATCACGCCTTTTTTCTTGCCCTTGAAGCCTCGGGCAGCGCCATACCTGAAACCGGCTGGCAACCCCAGCACATCGTCCTGTCCCTGGACGACACCCCCGTGGGGCTGATGCCGCTTTTCCTGAAATCCCACTCCCAAGGGGAATATGTTTTTGACCACGCCTGGGCCGACGCCATCGAACGCGCCGGGGGCCATTACTATCCAAAGCTGCAGTGCGCTGTGCCTTTCACACCGGTATTGGCACCAAAACTGCTGGTGCCCTCTAATGACCCGGCACTGGAAACAGCGCTTCTTGATACCGCCGAACAATTGTGCGAGCGCCTCGGCGCTTCCTCGGTTCATGCCACTTTTGTTGAAGAAGAAGAAGCGGAACTGGCGCAACGCAACCAGTGGCTGGTGCGTCATGATACCCAGTTTCATTGGCACAACAGGAATTATCCGGACTTTGACGCCTTTCTTGCCACCCTGTCCTCGCGAAAGCGCAAGGCCCTGAAAAAGGAACGGCATCAGGCACTTGCCAGCGGTTTGCGTATTGAATGGTTAAGCGGCAGCGACCTCACAGAAACCCACTGGGATCATTTCTTTGAGTTCTACCAGAACACCGGGGCCCGCAAATGGGGACAACCCTATCTGAGGCGGGAGTTTTTTTCTCTGATCTCTCAGACCATGGCTGAGCGCATTGTCCTGATGCTGGCCCGCGATGAACAGGATTATGTGGCCGGCGCCCTCAATCTGCTGGGCAAGAACACCATCTATGGGCGCTATTGGGGCCGTTCGCGCGACATTCCTTTCCTGCACTTTGAGATGTGCTATTATCAGGCCATCGACTATGCCATTGCCCACAAACTGAGCATTGTGGAGGCTGGAGCGCAGGGGCAGCACAAGCTGGCGCGGGGGTATGTCCCCGTCATCACGCGCTCCGTTCACTGGATTCAAAATCCATCCCTGCGCCGGGCGATAGCCGGCTATCTGCAGCAGGAGCGTGCAACTGTCGCCCGAGATCAGGAGTTCTTAGCTGGGTCTGCACCATATAAAGAGGAAAATAAATAACGGGTTTTCATACCATCACGAGGGAAAAAACAACAATGAGCACCTACGACGAGAACAACATTTTTGCTAAAATTCTGCGCGGAGAAATTCCCTCCGTCAATATATTTGAAAATGAGCATTGCCTGGCCATCATGGATGCCTTCCCCCAGTCAAAGGGGCATTGCCTGATTGTACCCAAAGCCCCGTCCCGCAATATTTTTGACGCAGACCCCGCTCAGCTCTCTAAGGTCATCCCTTACGTACAGCAGTTGGCAAAGGCCGTCCGAACCGCTCTGATGGCCGATGGCATCCGTATTGCCCAGTTCAACGAGCCCTCCGCCGGACAGACCGTTTTTCATCTGCACTGGCACGTTATCCCTGTCTATGAGGGCACCGAGATGGGCACCCACGCAGCGGAAATGGCCGATACAGGGGAACTCGCAACACTGGCGGAAAAAATCGCCGCCAAACTGTAATAAGTCCAGAATCCCTATTCTTTTGCCTTGGCTCTGGGTTTGCGCTTTCGCCCGGTTTTTGGCCCTGTCAGTGATTTGGGCCGGGCCGGTGTCAAGGGAGAAGTCACCAGTTCCAGTCGAGCCTCGGCGCCCTCGCCCACCACCGCCACCTTGACGGTGCCGCCACCGGTGAGCGGACCAAAGAGCAATTCGTCCGCCAACGGTTTTTTGATGTGCTCCTGAATGACGCGGGATAATGGCCGCGCGCCCATAGCCTCATCATAGCCCCGCATGGAAAGCCATTCCGTGGCTTCAGGCGTCAGGGAAATAGTCACATTGCGTTCTGCAAGCTGGGACTCCAGTTGCAAAACAAATTTTTCAACGATGCGGTGCACGACATCCGAAGGCAGGGGCGCAAAGGAAATGATTGCATCCAGCCGATTGCGAAACTCGGGCGAAAACATGCGATTAATGGCTTCCTCATCATCGCCAACCTCGCGTTTGCGTCCAAATCCAATGGGCGATTTGGCCAGCTCCGCTGCGCCCGCGTTTGAAGTCATAATCAGAATGACATTGCGGAAATCAACGGTCTTGCCATTGTGATCGGTCAGTTTGCCATGGTCCATCACCTGTAACAGCACATTGAATATATCGGGGTGCGCCTTTTCAATTTCATCCAGCAGAACAACACAATGTGGTTGCTGATCGACCCCATCGGTTAGCAGCCCCCCCTGATCGAACCCCACATAGCCCGGAGGTGCACCAATCAGCTTGGAAACCGTATGGCGTTCCATATATTCCGACATATCAAAGCGCAGCAGTTCAACCCCAAGCGTATCCGAAAGCTGCTTGGCCGCTTCGGTTTTTCCAACCCCGGTGGGTCCGGTAAACAGATAGGATCCGATGGGCTTTTCCGGTTCGCGAAGACCCGCACGCGCCAATTTTATAGCTGTAGACAAAGCCTCGATTGCCGGATCCTGTCCAAAAACCACCCGCTTGAGGTTGGTCTCCAGATTGGTCAGCAATTCCACATCTGAACGTGAAACAGACTTGGGAGGAATGCGGGCAATGGTGGCAATGGTCGCCTCAATATCACCAATGGTGATGACTTTTTTGCGCTTGTCCTCACTCACCAGCATTTGCGCCGCACCGGTTTCATCAATCACGTCTATGGCCTTGTCCGGCAGCTTGCGATCGGTGATGTAGCGCGCTGAAAGTTCCACCGATGCCTTGATGGCGTCATCGGTATATTTGACCTTGTGAAATTCCTCAAAATAGGGCTTCAGCCCTTTCATGATATCAACAGCATCAGGCACGCTGGGCTCAAGAACATCAATTTTCTGAAAACGGCGGACCAGCGCCCTGTCTTTCTCGAAGAACTGGCGATATTCTTTATAAGTCGTTGACCCTATGCAACGAATAGCCCCTGAAGCCAGAGCTGGTTTCAGCAGGTTTGAGGCATCAAGCGCCCCGCCAGAAGTGGCCCCGGCCCCAATCACGGTATGAATTTCGTCGATGAACAGGACAATATTGTCGCGCTCTTCCAGCTCTTTCATTACTGCCTTGAGACGTTCCTCAAAGTCGCCCCGATAACGGGTTCCGGCCAGAAGAGTTCCCATGTCAAGGGAGTGGATTTCAACCTCCAAAAGCACTTCGGGCACTTCTTTTTCAATAATTTTGCGCGCCAGACCTTCGGCAATCGCGGTCTTACCAACCCCTGCGTCGCCCACATAAAGCGGATTGTTTTTCGAACGGCGGCACAATACCTGAATGGTGCGCGAAAGCTCGGACGCGCGACCGATAAGGGGGTCTATTTTCCCCTCCTTGGCCTTCTCATTCAGATTGATGCAATAATCTTCAAGGGCTGAGCTTTTTTTCGCCCCATCCTCGTCTTCTCCGATGGAAATGTCATCGGCACCGGAAACCTGTCGCCCTTCATTGGGCCCGGACTTGGTAATGCCATGGGCAATGAAATTCACCGCATCGAGTCGGGTCATATCCTGCTGCTCAAGAAAATAGGCGGCGTGACTTTCGCGTTCATGAAAAATAGCCACCAGCACATTGGCGCTGGTCACCTCATCCCGCCCCGAAGATTGTACATGAATAACCGCCCGCTGAATAACCCGTTGAAATGCAGCCGTGGGCCGCGCTTCCTGAGCGCTGGGCACGGTCAGGTTTTCGAGTTCCTCATCAATAAAGGTCTTGAGGTCGGCGCGCAGGCCATTGATATCAACATCACAGCCGTTCAGCACCGTCAGCGCTTCGGTGTCCTCGCTTATTGCGAGCAGCAGGTGCTCAAGTGTAGCGAACTCATGATTGCGTTCCCGGGCCAGATTCATAGCCTGATGCAGAGCTTTTTCTAATCCGCGCGAGAAAGAGGGCATAATAATATCCTACTGTTTTTCCATCACACATTGCAGTGGATGTTGGTTTTTTTGTGCAGCGTCCATCACACGCATGACTTTTGTTTCAGCAACCTCAAACGGGTAGACGCCGCATTCCCCTACCCCGCTTTTATGCACATGCATCATAATCTTGAAAGCATCCTCAGGCGACTTGGCAAACACTTCCTGCAAAACAGCGATAACAAATTCCATCGGCGTGTAATCATCATTGAGCAGCAAAACCCTGTACAGACTGGGGCGCTTGGTCTTTGGGCGTACCTTTGTTGCAGTGCCTGTTTCCAGTCCGCCCTGCCCTTCTCCATCATGCTCTCCCTCCATAAGCGGGTGCCCGGCATTGAGGGCTTCTGGTTTGATGAGACTGATATTGGCGCGGCTTTGCCGACATTTTGAAATGTTTTGCTCGTGCATGATTTTCAATTTGCCAAGAGATTATGGTCAGTGCGGGAATGTCTGAAACTGGCCATTGTATGTAGGCGATAATTTGTCGGTGTTAAGGGGTACATGTGTCCATTATATGCCCGTTAACGCATCACTCAACTCCTGACTAAAATTTAAATGGCATTTTACCAAAATGTAACGCCCCCGACTTATTGTGCCGCTCAGCAAATTCGGCAGTGCGTTTTAGCAAAAGCGCCGAACCGAAAAACAAGAGTACGGGCGGCGTCATTTTGCCCGAGCAGTTGAGTTGGAGTAAGGGCATTTGTCCCAGCGAGTTTTGACAAGCCAAGATGGCGGTTTTTTGCGCCCCGCCTTTATTGGCATTGTTGCATTCATCCTGTTGTGGGGCTTTTTGGGCTCTTCGGTTAGCGCCCAGGTTCCCCGCTCCTATGCCGGCATCGTGGTCGATGCCAAAACTGGCAACACGCTTTATTCCTATGCTGCGGATTCCCTGCGCTATCCGGCCTCAGTTACCAAGGTGATGACGCTTTATATCCTGTTTCAGGAACTTGAAGCGGGCCGCCTGACCCTTTCCAGTCGCCTGAACGTTTCCTCGTATGCGGCCTCTGCCATTCCAACCAAGCTCTATGTGCGTGCAGGCTCGACTATCAAGGTTGAAGATGCAATCAAATCCCTGGTTACTCTTTCAGCCAACGATGTTGCCCGGGTGATTGCAGAAAACATCTCCGGCTCCGAGCGCAAGTTCGCCGAACGCATGACCGCCACCGCACGAGCGCTTGGCATGTCGCGCACCACCTATACCAATGCTTCGGGTCTGCCCAGCACACGACAGGTCACAACGGTGCGCGATCAGGCACGCCTTGGCATGGCGATTTTTCAGCATTTTCCGCAATATTATCATTATTTCCAGCTGCGCAGCTTCACCTATGCGGGCAAAACCTATGGCAGCCACAACCGGCTTCTGGGCCGCAACGGTGTGGATGGCATCAAAACCGGCTACACACGGGCTTCGGGTTTCAACCTGCTGACCGCAGCGCGCAAGAACAACCGCCACGTTGTTGTTGTGGGCTTTGGTTTTTCTTCTGGCAATGCACGCAACGCCAAGGTTGCCGAACTGCTCAACAAATATATGGGAAGGGCCAGACGCGGCAGCTACTGGGCCCAGGCATCAATTCCCGAAGTGGGCATCACCGGATCAACCAACGTGTTTGCTGTTGCCTCGAGCCAGCCTGTAACCCCCATGCCCCGCCCGCCCTGGCGTGATGTGGTTCAGCCCGCCCAAATGGATAATCCGGCTCAAGCCGATATTCAGGTTGCGGGCATAAACCCGGACGAGTTGCCCATTCCGCTGGTGCGCCCGGCCCCACCTTCCGCCCTGCGTGATGATGCTATTGCCCAGCTTGAGGTGGCCGCCATCGCCCCCCCCACTGAGCTCATCCCCACTCCGGCCGTACAGGCAACAGCAATTGCCGCAGGCGCGATTAACCCCAGTGCACCTGCATCCGTTGACGTAATCGGAGCGTGGCTCAGCAATAATTTCCGTCTGGGCCCCCGCTCATCTGATGAGGTTCTGCCCAATGCTCCCGCGATGCTGATACCACCAGCTCCCATTGGAAATGTTGAAAATCAGGCCATTGACCTGATGACCTCAGGCTCCATCGAAGAAGTGCCAAGTGCAACACCTGCACCCTCATCTCCCGCCACAAACAGCCTTTCAGGGCCCGCCTGGGTCGTCCAGATCGGAGCGCCGCCCAGCGCAGACGGAGCCGAGCTGATGCTTGATAACGCTACCCAGCGTATCTCAAAACTTGCAGATTTCCGCTCCTATATCGAGCGGTTCGAAAAAACCGGACAGACTTTTTTCCGGGCCCGTTTTGCCGGATTTTCAAATCGGGAAGAAGCCCTCGCCATGTGTGAACAAATTCGAGAAAAAGAAATGAGCTGTCTGGCAGTACAAAGCTAAAGGCAGCCAACCCCGGGAAGCGATTTTGGTGCAAAGTTGGTATTGGAGTAGCCCAAATGAACAAAACGACCCCCCTCACGGATCTGGCCAATTTTGTTGGCAGGTCCCAGGTGTCCAGTGAGCAACAAGAGCATTTCTGGCAAGCCTATGGCCTTGCAGCCGAGCGCACCATGCGCCGCCCTGTTGCTGCCAAGGTAACCGACCTGCTTGGAATGGTAACCACCCTTTCGGCCCGAACCCGTCGCATCGCGGCCCCTGTTACCATCACCGAGCTCGATGTGTTTTCGCCAAACGGCAATAGAGCCGTGCATTTGATTATGGGCGAAGAATAAGAACCCGGCCCTTCATCCTGCCCCTAACTGGTCAACGGGCTCATGTGCTCAAATGTCAGGGGGCCGGAACTCTGGGAGCGCGACCAGGCCTGCCGGGCCTCGTTGCGGCTTTTGGCGCGCTGACTGATGGGAAGGTTCAGCGCCCCGACAAGGCTCTTGTATTCCTGCGTGGCCGAAGAACTCGCCAAAGTGGGCGAACCAGCTACCGAATGGTTTTGAATGGGGTCAAACACCGTCATGCCTATGGGGAACAGCGAGCGGAAGATTACCCTCTCTCCAATTCCCTCGGCAACACGCGCCCCAAGGCGGGTCGCCAATTGGTCAATTCCACTCTGCACCAGTCTCATATTGCGTGAGGAAAGCATCGAAATGCGGTTGCGGGCCAGAACCCAGTCGATAGTGCGCCCATCAATCGCCAGACGTTCCTTGCGCGCCCGCTGTACCAGACGCGCATAGTGGGACAACTCGCGCGGCTCCCCGGTGACAGGGTCGATACGGGCCAGAACATCCAGATCAATCAGGCTGTCATTAAGCGGCGTAACCAGCGTGTCGGCCAGAGAATGAGAAAGCCGGGTGAGATTTGTATCAAATCCGGGGGTGTCAACAATCAGAAAGTCTACATTGCCTTCCACCTCGCCTACCGCATGGCGAAACACATCAAACTCAAGGCGATGGTTTTGGGAAACAGAATCCCCGCGAGACAATGGCAGGTGATAATGGGTGGTCTGGGGCACTTTCAGATCGTGATTTTGCGCCCAGTTTCTTCGGTTCCTGACATATTGGGTCAGGGTTTGCTGGCGTGAATCCACGTCGATGGTGGCAACACTAAAGCCCTCGTAAAGAAGATAAATAGCTAAATGAAACGCTGTAGTTGATTTGCCGGAACCACCCTTTTCATTACCCAATACAATGACGTGCGCACCACTTGTGTCCATAGCTCTCCCCGCTTTCCACCCCGGGAACAAAGTTATCGCTTCAAGATAAGAAAGCACAAGAGGCTAAATTGAGCATCGGGTTAATTGCTTAACTTGACATCATATCAGGCCAAGACGGGCCAACTCGTCGGCGATTTGCAGGTCATTTTCAGTGTTCACCCCAAGATCCAGGTCGGCGGGTGCATCTTTCCCGGGCAGATAGCGCCACCCCTGAAAGGGACGTTTGGGCTGAGGCACAGTGCGC
Organism: Hyphomicrobiales bacterium; assembly: GCA_026981645.1. Taxonomy (GTDB): domain Bacteria; phylum Pseudomonadota; class Alphaproteobacteria; order Rhizobiales; family Devosiaceae; genus DROE01. The sequence continues at coordinate 57,756 of JALSII010000021.1, forward strand.
ACAATCTGCGTCAACATCTGGATATCGCAACACGATTTCCCGTCCGCATCCGTGCTTGCCTCCAGACCGACGATGGTTTGGCGGCACTGAATTTTTCCCCGAATAACCCAGTAAAGGGAGCCCTCACCAATAATTTCGCCTCCCCTTCTGGGCATCATGCGGGTGCGGTGCACATGAATTTCATGATCGAACCCGGCAGAATGCCTCCCCCGTGAAGTCCGACAGGCCTCCAGTTCTTCAACCGAAGAAATACCAACGCACAATTTTATGAGGTGCAAAGACATGAACTGCCCTATTCGGTTTCGCTCTCTATGAAATCAATCTCATCCTGTTCAACAATCCATGTTTCCTCGAGCGCATCCCCAAGCCAGGCCTTGAATGCCTTAAGGGCGAATATGGCATCAAAATAGTCCCCAAGGCAGGAAGAAACCGGTATCTGGTAGGTTTTCACCCGCGCCGCAATCGGCGCAAACATAGCATCCGCGGCAGTGAACGCGCCAAACAAAAATGGCCCTCCCGACTGTTCCAGCAATCCGCCCAGCAGTGTCTCCAGCCTGGCAATATCGGCTCCAATTGTATCCATGGGCACCCGGCCCGGATGGGAGGCGCGCAAGTTCATCGGTGCAGCGTTACGCAAGGCATTGAATCCTGCGTGCATTTCCGCTGCGGCGGATCTTGCCTGTGCACGTTCTGAGATATCCACAGGCCAGATGGCTTTTCCCGGAAAACGCTCGGCCAGATATTCGATAATGGCAATGGTTTCAGCAATCACCAATTCACCATCAGCAAGAACGGGAACACAACCTGTTGGTGTTGCTTCAAGCAGCTTTTGTTTCCAGTTTTCTCCGTTAAGCAGCAGCATTTCCTCTTCAAAAGCAATGTCGAAATGCTTCAGTACCAGCCATGGACGCAGGGACCAGGAAGAGTAATTTTTATTGCCTATCAACAGTTTCACTTAGGTTTTCTCCACAAAAAAACGCCCGCAAGGGCGTTCGGTCTATCTCAGGAATTGAGGAGTGAGAATATGGGTCTGAATTACCCCCCGGAGAATACCGACAACAAAAGCCCCAGTCCCATCAGGCAAACAAACGTCCATGTGGCGGTTCGCCAACATACTGTTTTTGTTGGAGTTTTCATACGCGTTCCTTGAACAGTTTTGTGCCCGACCGGGGCAACGGCCCCTTGATGGTCGTTAACGGCTAGTTAACGCGCGCTGACCGTTTCTGCAACATCAATTTTGTCGCATCTGTGGAGAATTCAAGGCTTGTCAAAACACTTCCAGGGCAAATGGATTCCTGCCCCGGCTCGCAAAGTGTGCTCAAACAAAGGCTTGCAGCTGTGTTTTGATTCGTTTTTCTAGGGTCCTGCGGGCGGGAAACGACGCCTTGGGGTCCTGCCCCTAAACAAGGCCAAACCATTTCGCAGCCAGCCCCAGAAAGACAAAAAAGCCCACAACATCGGTAACCGTGGTCACAAAGGCACTGGAGGCCACTGCCGGATCTGCGCCGAGGTGGTTCAACCCGAGGGGAATGAGGATGCCTGAAATACCGGCCGCAAACATGTTCACGATCATTGCCAGACCAATGATGATGCCAAGTGCTGGATTGGCAAACCACACGGCAGTTACAACGCCAATAATGATGGCAAAAAGAAGCCCGTTGCTAAGCCCCACAAGGCTCTCGCGCAAAATAAGGCGCCGGATATTGTAACGGTCAAGATCGTGCACAGAAATTGCCCGCACGGTAACCGTCATTGCCTGTGTGCCGGCATTTCCGCCCATGGAGGCGACAATGGGCATCAGCACGGCGAGCGCCACCATCTGTTCCAGGCTGGCATCAAACAGACCAATGACCACAGAAGCCAAAATTGCCGTGGCCAGATTGACCAGAAGCCATGTAAAGCGCGAGCGAACAGCATCCAGGACACCATCAGAAACCTCTTCGTCGCCGATGCCGGCCAGACGGCGGAAATCCTCATCGGCTTCCTGATGGATAACGTCGACCATGTCATCAACGGTCAACACGCCGACAAGACGATCGCTGTCATCGACCACCGCGACCTCAACCAGATCGAAACGCTCGAAAACGCGGGCCGCCTCCTCCTGGTCCTCATCCGCAACAATTTCGATAACATCATCGTCCATAATGTCGGAAATGACCGTCGGGCGATCCGCGCGCAGGATTTTATCCAGCGGAATGGTGCCAAGCAGGGTGAAAGACGGATCGACCACATAGAGCTGATAGAATTCCTCAGGCAGGTCCTCGGCGGTACGCATATAGTCAATGGCCTGGCCAACCGTCCAGAATGGAGGTAAGGCGATAAACTCGGTCTGCATGCGCCGACCGGCAGTATCCTCGGGATAGTCAAGGGAGCGGCGCAGCGTAAGGCGCTCAAACTCAGGCACCAGTGCCAGAATGGCATCCCGGTCGGGCTCCTCGATATCCTCAAGGATGAAGACCGCATCATCGCTCTCTATGGAGGCAACCCCGCGCGCAACATCGGTAGTGGGCAACTGATCGATCAGTTCGACCCGCACCGCCTCGTCAACCTCGGTAAGCGAGGAATAATCAAAGTTTTCTCCAAGCAGAGTGACCAGATCAAGACGCTCCTCAGCACTGAGCGCTTCGAGCACATCCCCCATATCAGCTTCATGCAAGGGTTCCATGAGATCGCGTAAATCCTCACGGGCGCCAGCCTCAATCAGCGCCTGAAGATGTGCCATCCAGTCCGGATCCAGGAAACCTTCTTCGGTGCGCCACTCAGAATGGCGGGGGCGGCGGCTCTGCTGATCTATCATGTCTGGATGGGTGCTCATGAGCCCAAGTATAGGCCGCAAGATTTAAGAGTGCATTGCCAAACAAACAACCTGTCGGATAAATAAAGGCCCGGTTAAATTGACCGGGCCCAAGGGAGAGTCTCAGAGAGAAAACACCGCACCTGACAGTCAGCGGTTCTTGCGGTTGGCGATGAGGTCGTCCACCACGCTGGGGTCAGCCAGGGTCGAGGTGTCTCCAAGATTGGAAAAATCATCCTCAGCCACCTTGCGCAGGATGCGGCGCATGATTTTGCCGGACCGGGTTTTGGGCAGTCCGGGAGCAAACTGTAACAGGTCAGGCGTACAGATAGGCCCGATTTCCTTGCGCACCCAGCCCTTGAGCTCTTTCTCCAGCTCCTCGCTGCTTTCCTCGCCCGCCATCAGTGTGACATAGCAATAGATGCCCTGCCCCTTGATGTTGTGGGGGTAGCCCACCACCGCAGCTTCAGAGACCTTGGGATGGGAAACCAGTGCGCTTTCAATCTCGGCGGTGCCCATGCGGTGCCCCGAAACATTGAGCACGTCATCGACCCGGCCGGTAATCCAGTAATAGCCGTCTGCGTCCCGACGGCAGCCATCGCCACTGAAATAATACCCCTTGTACTCCTCAAAATAGGTGGAAACGAACCGGTCATGATCCCCGTAAACACTGCGCATCTGCCCTGGCCAGCTGTCGCGGATGGCAAGAACCCCCTCAGCCTCAACCGTGGTGATTTCCTCCCCGGTTTTGGGGTCAAGAATAACCGGCTGAATGCCAAAAAACGGTTTGCTGGCTGAGCCGGGCTTGGTGGCCATGGCCCCGGGTAACGCCGTGATCATCGAAGCACCGGTTTCAGTCTGCCACCAGCTGTCTACAACCACGCATTTCGAGCGGCCCACCTTCTCATAATACCACATCCATGCCTGGGGATTGATGGGCTCGCCCACAGTGCCGATGACCTTGAGCGAAGAGAGATCCGCCCTGTCGACAAATTCGTCTCCCGCTCCCATCAGCGCCCGGATGGCAGTGGGTGCCGAATGGAAGATGTTTATTTTGTGCTTGTCCACGATTTGCCAGAAGCGCGAGGCATCCGGGTAGTTGGGCACGCCTTCAAACATCACGGTGGTCGCCCCATTGGCCAGCGGACCGTAAACCACATAGGAGTGGCCGGTGACCCAGCCAATATCGGCGGTACACCAATAAATTTCACCCTGATGATAATCAAAGTTCAACTGCTGGGCCATCGAGGCATAGGTGAGATAGCCCCCGCTGGTATGCAGAACACCCTTGGGTTTTCCCGTAGAGCCGGAGGTATAAAGAATGAACAACGGATCCTCTGCGTTCATAACCTCAGGTTCACAAACGTCAGAAACCCCGCTTGAGACCTCATGGAGCCAGACATCGCGGCCCCCTTCCATATGCACCTTACCCCCGGTGTTTTTCACGACCAGCACATGCGCTACATTCGAAGCACTGGCCAGCGCTTTGTCCACATTTGCCTTCAAGGGAACACGTTTTCCGGCACGTCGCCCCTCATCCGCAGTTATAACAAATGCTGAATCACAATTAACAATGCGCCCGGCCAACGCATCGGGAGAAAACCCGGCAAAAACCACAGAGTGAACGGCCCCGATACGGGCGCACGCGAGCATGGCGTAAGCAGCTTCCGGGATCATGGGCAGATAAATGGTTACCCGGTCGCCCTTTTTGACCCCAAGGTTTTTCAGAACGTTGGCAAAACGGCAAACGGCGTCATGCAGTTCACTGAAAGTAATGTGTTTGCTGGCTTCGCCCGGCTCATCGGGCTCCCAGATGATGGCGGTCTTGTCACCAAGGGTTTCCAGATGGCGGTCGATACAGTTGGCAGCAACATTGAGTTCACCATCCTCGAACCATTTCACGAAAACATTGGGATATTCAAAACTGGTATTTTTCACCTTGGTGAACGGAGTGATCCAGTCAAGGCGCTTGGCCTGTTCAGCCCAGAAACCGTTCGGGTCCGCAATCGAGCGCGCGTACATTTTTTCATACTGCTCTGCGCTTACCAGTGTATTTTTAAGGATGCTGGCTGGCGGATTAAAAAGTTTGGGTGCCAATGTTCTGTCCGTTCCTGATTGTGATTGCTGCCGTCCTTGCGCTCCAACTCACGCTAACCCGTTGTACCAAAACTGAACACGGATTCCAGCACAAAGCTTTAGGGGCAGGAGCCATTAAATTCATCCATTCTGTGCCAGCGGACTTTGGTCCTGAATAGGTAAAAGAATGCAGGAAACCGCGTGATTTTCAAGCTCTTTCAACACATTCAGGGGCAAAATCCGTGGTGCCCGAAGGGGTTGACCCATAGTATCCAGAGGAAACAAGTTGCCACTCAAAAAGCTGAAAGACATTGTTTTGCGGCAGATTTGCTTCATCTGAACACTCTTTTTCAAACAGAACTGGACGAAATTTAAGGGATCCTGATTTCGCCCGAAACTTAAATCGCCAGATATTCCTGCAACAGGTCCTCATTGTTCAGAACCTCCTGTGCGTCTCCGCTGAACGCCAGCAGTCCAGTATCAAGAATAACCGCACTGTCCGCCAGCTTCAGCGCAGCAATGGCATTCTGCTCCACAATGATGGTTGTAATGCCCACTTCCTTGATTTCGAGCAATATTTTCTCGATTTCCTGCACAATGACCGGAGCCAGACCTTCATAGGGTTCATCAAGCAGAAGCAGTTTCACATCCCGCGACAAGGCCCGGGCAATGGCCAGCATCTGCTGTTCGCCGCCTGAAAGGGTCACCCCGTCCTGCTTGCGCCGCTCGGCCAGCCGGGGGAAGTGCCCGTATATCCGGTCCAGCTCCCAGCCACGCCCCTCTGCAACCCGGGCAAGAAATATGTTCTCCTCAACGGTCAAGCCCTCAATGATGCGCCGGTCCTCGGGCACCAGCTGCACACCGGCCAAAGCCGCCTGATAGGCCTTCCCCTCATGCAGGGGCACACCATCCAGCCAGATTTCTCCTTTTTGCACCACGGGGTTGTCGGTGCGGGCTATGGCTCTGAGAGTCGTGGTTTTCCCCGCACCATTGCGGCCCAGCAGTGCAAGAATTTCTCCCTTCTTCAGTGCGAGAGACAGGCCTTGAACAATGTAGCTTTCCCCATAATAGGCGTGAATTTCCTCGAGTCGAAAAAACGTGTTTTCGCTCGGGACATGTTCATCAACTTTCTGCTCCGCCCCACTCATTCCTGTGTACTCCCCAGATAGGCTTCTTTCACCTTGGGGTTGGCACGAACCTCGTCCGGCGTCCCCTCGGCAATAATGCGACCCTGCGCCAGAACTGAAATCTTGTCAGCCAGCGAAAACACCACATGCATATCGTGTTCGATGATAACCTTGGTCATGCCGCGCTCTTTGATTTTCCTGAGCAACTCTATCGTGGTGTTGGTGTCGTGGCGCGACATTCCCGCTGTCGGCTCATCAAGCAACAAAAGTCTGGGATGCTGTATCAGGCACATCGCCAACTCAAGCCTGCGCTTGTCACCACGCGAAAGCGCACCGGCGTGAGTATCAAGCTCAGCCGTCATACCCACATCATTGATGAAATGTTCGGCTTCTTCACGGATTTCAGCCTCCCGGTGCATATTGCCAAGAAAATTGAGCTTGAATGCGCCATCCCGCCTGGCAAAAGCAGGGGCCATCACATTGTCAAGAACTGAAAGGTCGGGGAAAATTTCCGGCGTCTGGAACACGCGCGCCACCCCGGCCTGGTTGATTTCATGGGGCTTCATGCCCGTAATGATCTGCCCGTCAAACACCACTGCCCCGCTGGTTGGAGCAAGCCGCCCTACACACACATTGAGAAGAGTGGATTTTCCCGCCCCGTTGGGGCCTATTATGGCATGCGTTTTGCCCTCCTCGACCTCCAGATCAATGTCAGCCAGGGCATGAAGGCCACCAAAGCGCATATGCACATCAGCAACATGAAGCACAATATTATGGTCAGAAGTACTCATCTTGTGTCCCGCTCCCCTATTCAGCTGGCTGGGTTTGTTTGTCCGGCACGCGGGGCTTTGGCTTTTTGCCATTGAAAAACCTGTTGACAAATCTTCTGTATCCCTCCATCAGCCCGCCGGGCAGGAACACAACCACAAGAACGAACATCAGGCCAAGCGTGAGGTGCCAGCCTTCTCCCACGAACAGGGCCACAAAGCGCACAGCCACTTCCTGAACGCCTTCAGGCAGAAAGCTGAACAGATTGTGCAGAACGTTTTCGTTGAAAGCTGAAAAAATATTTTCCAGATATTTCATTATCCAGGCCCCAAGAACGGGACCAAACATGGTGCCCACACCGCCAAGAATAGTCATCAGAACCAGTTCGCCCGAGGCGGTCCATTGCATGCGTTCAGCCCCCGCCAGCGGATCGGTCACCGCGAGCAGTCCCCCGGCCAGCCCTGCATACATGCCCGATATGACAAAAGCGGCCAGCGTGTAGGGCCGGATGTTGAAACCGGTATATTTCATGCGGTTCTGGTTCGATTTTATACCCTTGAGCATCAGGCCGAACGGAGAAAGCGTAATTTTCTGGGCGACAAAAAAGCCTATGATCAGCAAAATGGCACTGAGATAGAACCCCCCATATCCCGCCATATCCACCCCGAACAATTCAACAAGGGGCAGACCGGCGCCGCGCTCGGAAAAGGCCAGGTCGAGCACACGGGGATCCTGCAACGTCAGTTGCAGCCCGGTCTCACCATTGGTTATGGGCGTCAGAACCGAATAGGCCAGATTGTAACTCATCTGGGCAAAGGCCAGCGTCAGGATGGAGAAATATATACCCGAACGCTTGAGAGACAAATACCCGATGACCAGCGCAAACAGCCCCGAAAGGATGACGGCGAAAACTATTGCGGGGATTGCATTCATACTCAACAGTTTGAAAGACCATACAGCGGCGTAGGAGCCCACTCCAAGAAATGCGGCATGGCCAAAGCTGAGATAGCCCGTCAGGCCGAACAAAATGTTGAAACCAACCGCCAGCAGCCCGTAAATGGCAAACTTTTGCAACAGGCCGGGATAGGAGGCACCAAACGGCGTGAGCCAGATCGGCATGGTCAAAACCACAACTGCAAAAATCAGAAATGTGATGAGTTCTTTTTTGGGAAGTGCCAGCATTTTATGTCTCCATCACACCTTTACGGCCAAACAGGCCGCGAGGACGCACCAACAGAATAACGACCGCCACCAGATAGATTATGACCTGGTCAATGCCTGGAAAAATTTCCTTAACCTCTGTCATGGCGGCAAAGGACTGCAATATCCCCAGCAAAAATCCGGCTGCCACCGCTCCGGGCAGCGAGCCCATGCCCCCCACAACCACAACAACAAAGCTCAAGACCAGAAAGTCCATACCCAGCGAATAGGTGGGCGGCAGGAGCGGCGTGTACATAACACCCGCCACACCGGCAACGACCGCAGCAAGGCCAAACATGATCGTGAAACGCCGGTCGATATTGATACCCAGCAATTCCACCGTCTCCCGATCTGACATGCCCGCACGCACCACAAGGCCAAAAGTCGTGAATCTGAGAAACGCAAAGACCGCACCGATCACCACCAGTGAAAAGATAAAATATATCAGACGCCACCACGGGTAGGTGATGGCGTTTTCAGCCATCCCGAACAGAACCCCGATATCGGCAGCACCGCGCACGGCTTCAGGCATCGGCTGGGGAATGGGATTGGCGCCAAAAAAGGTCCGGGCTACCTCGCCAAGCACAATAGCCAGACCAAAAGTCACCAGAATCTGCTCGGCATGGGGACGCTTGTAAAAATGCTTGATCAGCCCCCGCTCCATGGATATGCCCACTAGGTACATCACTGGTATGGCCAGCAAGACTGCAATGGGCACCGAAAAATCAATCAGAATATTTCCGAAGTCTCCAAACCACTCAAGGGCATAAGGTGTCCGGATTTCAAGGGCAGTGCCCCAGGGGGAAAGCTCGGTTTCACTGAGAACGACACTTTCCCACGTCAGGATCTGGCGGAAGGCGACAGCAACAAAAGAGCCGATCATGAAGATCGCACCATGAGCAAAATTCACCACTCCCAGAGTGCCGAAAACCAGCGTGAGCCCGAGCGCAATCAGCGCATAGGCACCACCCTTGTCCAGGCCGTTCAGGAATTGTACTAGAATGGCGTCCATCGCCCCCTCCCCCGCTCAGGTCATGAATTCATTTGGCGCTCAGGCCGACCGGGGCAAACATGTCGCCCCGGCAGATGCTTTTGTAGCCGTTTTTACGAAACTTCGTAAGGACCAAGTTCGCCACCGAATATGGAGGCGTCATACTCAACCTGAGCCCGCGGCACTTCCTGAACCACTTCAAGCAGATCGAACTGGGATGAGGGGTTCTGATTACCCCGCACCACAAGGACATCCTTGAAGCACTGGTGATCTTCGGCCCGGTATTCGGTTGGACCATTGCCCATGCCGTCAAAGATGTGCCCCTCCAGCGCCCTGATGACTTCGGGCGGATAGAAAGTGCCCGCACGCTCACAGGCGTCTGCATAAAGCAGGGTCTGCACATAACAGGTATGCGCTGCCTGAGATGGCGGGAATCCGTATTCCGCGCCAAACGACTTGACGAAGTTCTGGGAACCTTCGTCCTGCAGGGACCAGTTCCAGTTGGTCGAGCCAAGAATACCCTTGATATTTTCACCGGCACCCTGCGCCATAAGACGCGAGAACAGCGGCACAACGATTTCGATATTCTTGCCGTTGGCCTGACGGTCTCTAAGGCCGAACTGAATGGCCTGGGTCAGTGAGTTGACCATGTCCTTGCCGTAGTGATTGAGAATCAGCACGTCGGCACCGGAGTTCAGAACCGGTGTGATGTATTGGGAAAAGTCACCGGCACCCAAAGGCGTACGCACAGCCTTTGTGGTCTGCCAGCCAATCGCCTCGGTTGAGTTGATCAGCGATTCTTCCTGCGTCCAACCCCAGTTATAGTCGGCTGTCAGGTGATAGGCCTGACGGTCAGAGCCATATTCGGCCTCCAGAACCGGAGCAAGAGCGGCACCGGACATGTAGGCGTTGAAGAAATGGCGGAAACCATAGCGTTTTTTGTCTTTGCCGGTCGTATCATTGGAGTGGGTAAGGCCAGCCATGAAAATGATACCCATTTCCTGACATAGCGCTTGCACTGCAACAGCCACACCCGACGATGAACCCCCGGTAATGATCAACGCGCCGTCCCGTTCAATCATACGTCTGGCGCTATCACGAGCGGCATCAGATTTGGTCTGAGTGTCGCCCGTTACAAACGTCACTTTTTTGCCTAGGATACCGTTTCCGCCAAGCGAACTTGGCTGCATGGTACTGAGCATCCCTCCGTCGCCCTCGCCATTCAGATGTTTGACGGCAAGCATGTAGGCGCGCAGTTCATCGGCGCCCTCGTCGGCATAGGCGCCCGTCTGGGGCACGTTAAAGCCCAGTACGACTTCGGAGCCGGTTGGATTGTTGCGGAATTCCTGCGCCCAGGCACCCCGGGTAAAAATCATGGGTGCGGCACCGGTGGCAAGCAAACCGGCGGCGCCGGTCTTTAGGACCCTGCGGCGGCTTACGCCTTTTTTCTGATCGCTCATATGCGTCCTCCTCATTGAAAAATGCGGCTCGCTACTGGCATCTCCCCCAGCCGACCACATGCAAAACTTGTAGAGGGCACATGAAACATCGGGCAATACTTATCTGTTTTTCCTGAATAATTTTGTAAATTGTTGCTATTTTTGCAGCTTGGTTTTGTAAACTTATTTACAACTCCAGTCAAATCTGCAAAAAAAACTCATGCGCGCACCCATCGGTTTACGAATAAGAAATCAACGGAAATCAAAAGGGCTGACCCAGGCGGCTCTGGCACAATCAGTTGAAATTTCTCCCTCTTATCTCAACCTTATTGAAGCTAATAAACGCCACGTGGGCGGTTTGCTGCTGCAAAGGATCGCCGCGCAGCTGGATGTTGATCTGTTCGAACTGACCGGAGAAAGCGAGCAGCGGCTCATCAATGAGCTGCTTGAAGCTTTTGTCGATCCGCTGCTGGCACCGCTCAAGCTGGGGCTGGAGGATGCTGACCGGCTGGTGGCTCTGTTCCCTGAGGGAGCAAAAGCACTGCATGTGTGTTTCCGTGGTTATCTGGATGCCCGCTCTGCGCTGCACCTGGTCTCCAACCGCCTGAAGTCAGACCCACTGTTCTCAGAACTGCTCCACCAGATGCTTTCTCAGATTACCGCCGTACGCTCCGCAGCGGAAATCCTCAAGAATGTTCCCGACATCCCCGAAGAAGAGCGTCAGGAGTTTTGCAACTCGATTTTTGCCGAGAGCATTGCATTGTCAGACGCAACGCGCGCGTTGATTGGTGAGTTCGACCGTGAAGCGGAACAACGCAGCACCATCACTCCGGCACGCGAAGTGAATGACCTGATTATCGGTGAGAATAATTTTTTCCCGGCCCTTGAAGCTGCCGCGGAGCGCTTGCGCTTTGAGCTTGATTTCTCAAGCCCCCTGTCAGAGGAACAGGCCAGCCAGTTGCTCGATACCCAATTCGGCGTAAGCACACGCACCCTTAACGAAACAGAGGCGGAACACCCTAAAAGAGAGGGTCTGTTTGGCTATGACGAACAGGCCCGCTTGCTGTGGTTCAAATCCTACGCCTCGCAGGCAACCCGCCGCTTCCAACTGGCAAAAAAACTGGCCGGACTTCACTCCGGTAAAGCTATATCCGGGATTGCCAGGGACAGTCGCCTGAGTTCCGCCAGCGCACGCGAAATAGCTCACGGGGCCATGGCTTCCTATGTGGCCGGTGCGTTGATTTTTCCCTATGACGAATTTCTGGCGGATGCGGAGAAATCCGCCTATGATCTTGATTTGCTTGCTCACAGATATTCAGCCAGCTTTGAACAGGTCGCCCACCGGCTGGTGACTTTGCGCAAGCCCGGCGCTGAGGGCATCCCTTTCGGGTTTTTGCGCGCCGACCCTGCAGGTTATCTGACCAAGCAGTTTCCCTTGCCCGGCCTGTTGATGCCCAATGCCGGCCATGCCTGCCCCTTGTGGGCAATCTACGCTTCGTTTCGCAATCCGGGGGTAGTGACCCACCAGATTGCCAGCTTTGCCGATGGTGCGCGTTTCTTGTTTGTGGCCAAGGTCAGCGCCAAGCGCGTGGCTGCCTTTGGCGACCAGCCCGTTTTGTCCGCGGTGATGCTGGCCTGCGATCTCATCCACGCCGATAAAACCGTTTACGCCAGAAACCTCAGGCTTGGCGACACCGGCTTTGACGTGTCCGTCGGGCCCTCATGTCGCCTTTGCGTGCGTCAAAACTGTGCCCACAGGCAGGAACAGATAACAAGCGACAAGGGATGATATGGCGTTCGCACCAATTGACAGCCCTTCAATATCTGAATTGACGCAAGGCGCCTGATTATGCCAACACCAAGGGTGTCGATCGTTGCTGCTCCTGGGAGGGGGGAGCAGCGGTCTCCTGTTTGGCAATTCGGGGGAGCGAATGTGAAGCCGGATATATTGATCGTGGAGGATGAGCCCTCAATATTAAGCTCTCTTGAGTTCATCCTTCGTCATGCGGGCTGGACAACAAAATCTGTCACCAGTGGCGAGGCGGCGCTGCTCGCAGTAAACACCATGGCCCCGCGGGCAGTTATTCTGGATGTGATGCTGCCCAGGCAAAGCGGCTTTGAAGTGCTCAAGAAACTACGCCAGGACCGCAGAACCCGCGACCTGCCTATTCTCATACTGACAGCAAAAGGCCAGCAGCAGGACAAACGCACTGCTGAGGGTCTGGGCGCCACCGATTTTGTAACCAAACCCTACGCCAATGCAGAGGTGGTGGAAGCGGTGCGCCATCTGCTCGGCGAGGTGCCCCCGCAAAACGGGCCTGCCAGCGACACCGGCGGGGAGCCAGACCGGTGAGACGTCGGCGCAAACTTGAGTTTTTGGCATTCCTGTTGCCCGTTGGCGGTGCCATTCTCATTTTACCACCATTGGTCCTTATCGCTAACGCAAACACCAGTATTTTTGGTTTCCCCGCAATTGTCGCCTATCTTTTTGCCGTCTGGCTGGCACTGATCATTGCCACCTACCTGCTCCAGCACAAGCTTGGCAGCCTGCAGGATATTGACACCGAACCCGAAACGCAGCCTGCACCGCCCGATTCCGGAACACTTAAATGATTAGCGGCAGTCTGGTCATCGCAACAGCGGTTGTCTATGTCATCCTGCTGTTTGCGCTGGCCTACTGGTCCGACCTGATGGCAAGGCGCGGACAGGACAAACTGTTGCGCTCTCCCCTTGTCTTTACGTTGGCCATATCCGTCTATTGCACCAGCTGGACCTTTTATGGGGCGGTTGGTTCGGCGGCCAGAAACGGGCTTGAATTCCTCGCCATCTATCTGGGGCCAACACTGGTTTTTACCGGTTGGTGGTTCGGCCTCAGAAAACTGGTGCGCATCGGACACAATCAGCGCATCACTTCCGTTGCTGATCTGATTTCCTCGCGTTTTGGCAAGTCCGGACGGCTGGCAGTGCTGGTCACTCTGATGGCAGTTGTGGGAATCACCCCCTATATTGCCCTGCAACTCAAGGCGATTGCCACTTCACTTCGGGTGATTCTTGGAAGCGGGTTTGACGGGGATGAACTTGCTCAGGCCGGGCCCCTGCCCCAGTCTCTGGATGATATTGGCCTCGCCTTTGCCATTGCCGCAGCCATGGCGCTGTTCTCCATCCTGTTTGGCACCCGCAACGTCAATGCCAACGAGCAGCACCATGGCGTTGTGGCCGCCATCGCCTTTGAAGCCATCGTCAAACTCATAGCATTGATTGCAGTTGGGCTTTTTGTGGTGTTCTCCATTGGCGGAGGCTTTGAAGCCACTTACGCCAGAGCCGGAGACGCCGGCATAGTACTCAATGCAACAGATGCCTTCGGTCCGCGCTGGCTGACCATTACCATACTGTCCGCTGCCGCCATCATCTGCCTGCCCCGGCAGTTCCAGATTACTGTTGTTGAGAACGCTGATGAGCGTCACTTGCGTACCGCTTCGTGGGCATTCCCCCTTTATCTGTTGGGTATAAGCATCTTCACCCTGCCCATCGCCATTATCGGGCAAAGCGTGCTGCCGGCCGGATCTGACCCCGACATGTTTGTTCTGACCCTGCCGCTGGCCTATGATCAGCAGGGGCTGGCGCTATTTGCATTCATCGGTGGATTTTCCAGCGCCACCTCGATGATAATCATTGCTTCCATCGCTCTTTCCATCATGATTTCCAACCACATTGTGGTGCCCATTGCCCTGAGGTCAACCAAGGTGCCGGACCACGAGTCAGGCAGCGGCATGACCCGGCTGGTGTTGACCAGCCGCCGTATTTCCATCGCCGTGGTGCTGTTACTGGGGTTTATCTATTTCTGGCTGACCGCCGGCTCGGGCGCCTTGGCTCCCATCGGGCTTATTTCCTTTGCCGGTGTCGCCCAGTTTCTGCCCGCCATCATCGCGGCGCTTTATTGGCGCGATGCCACGGCCAGGGGCGCTCTCGCGGGACTTCTTGTTGGTTTCGCCATCTGGGGCTGGTCGAGTTTTCTGCCCAGTTTCGCCACTTCAAGCGAACAGATTGCGGCGCTGTTGCAGGCGGGGCCCTGGGGCATCGGCTTTTTGCGGCCCCAGGCCTTGCTTGGCCTTGATGGGCTCGACCCGCTGGTGCACTCAGTGTTCTGGAGCCTGTTGGGTAATACAATTGCATTGATTGGCGTTTCTCTGCTCAGCGAAAACAACGCCATGGGCCGCCTGCAAGCACACCTGTTTGTTGATGTCTTCAAACAGTCCACAGGCGGGCACGCGCGCTATCTCGACTCTTCGGCCACCCTCAACGACCTGCTCTATATGACGCAAAGGGTATTGGGGGCGGAACCGGCCAAAGCCCTGTTTGCAAAACTGGCTCCCCACAACAAGGAACTTGAAGCCACTCCACCAACACCGGAGTTTATTTCAAAACTGGAAAAAGAGCTGGCAGGTTCCATCGGAGCGGCCTCAGCCCATGTGGTGCTGGGCCAGGTGATTTCGGGCGAAAGCATCACTTTTGAAGAAGTGCTGCAAATGGCCGATGAAACCCAGAAAATCCTCGAATACTCCCAGCGGCTTGAGCATACGACCGAGGAGTTGCAGTCCACCACCTCAAAGCTGCGGGCGGCCAACCAGCAATTGCGCGAGCTGGATCAGCAAAAGGACGAGTTCCTGTCTCAGGTCAGCCATGAGGTGCGCACACCCATGACAGCCATCCGCTCCTTTGCCGAAATATTGCTCAAGCACGATGACCTTGAAAGTGGGCAACGCCAGCGTTTTCTCAACACCATTCACGACGAAAGCATGCGCCTGACCAGTTTGCTCGATGAAATTCTTGACCTCAGCGCGCTGGAGCGCGGAGAAACCCTGTGGCACAATGAGCCGGTGGAGATCGGAGCGGCCCTTCGGCGCGCCATTGATGTGTGCACGCCACTGACCAATCAGCACAATCTTGAGGTCCGCCCCAAAAACCTGACAGAGGATGTATGGGTTGTGGCCAACACCGACCGGATTTGCCAAGTATTCATCAATCTGATTTCCAACGCCGCAAAATACAATGATGCTGCCCAACCCTTTGTTGAGATTGATACCCGGACTGAAGGCGAAGAACTGCTGGTGGATTTTTCCGATAATGGACCGGGCATCGCCCGGGGCGATCGTGAGATAATCTTCGATAAGTTCTCGCGGGGGAAACGCGACCCCGAAAGCTCCCATTCCGGCTCCGGGCTGGGGCTGGCCATCAGTCTGGAAATTCTGATCAAGATGGGCGGTTCGCTAAAGCTCCTGTCCACCGGCGGGCGTGGCGCCCGCTTTCAGGTGCGCCTGCCGCTGGCCGCCAGTCGTGTACGCGCTCCCCTTGAACGTGCCTAGAGCCTTTCATGTTTTGATAGAATCAAAACAAAAGCTCTAAATCTTTGTTTTGTCGCGTTTTCGAACCGGATAACCGCACACACTTATCCTGAAAACACTCTAACGCGTATTTTTGCGCAAGGCCTTGTAGTCAACTTTAGAGTAGTGACGCCTATCCAGTGGAATTCGTTTGATTTCTTTCACCCGCAAGTCACCCAGTCCATCGGCACGTTTCTGCCAGACCCCCGCTCCGGGCTCCTCCCCCTCAACAGCCAGAATCGGCGGATTCGTGCCGGGCACCAAAGCCGCCCGGCGCACCCCCGCCCATCCGCGGGCGGCGATTTCCGCCTGAAACGGATAGAGAGACCCCGCTTTTGCCGAATGACGGCCAAGCAGCCATAAATCCCTCCCCTTGTCCAGCCACCCCGCATCCCCGGTACGGTGCCAGACATCGCCCCCAATCTCCAGTTTATTTTCTTCGTCCCCTTCTCCGTTCAGATAGAATTTGTTCACATGGGCCCCCGTGACAATAATTTCCCCATCAAGAATTTTGACCCTTGTCTCCGGGACAGGCGGCCCGGCCAGCAAACCCTCTCCACGCTCCATGCCCTGCCACTGTCTCGGCGATATGTCCGCCAAACGTTGCTGGGCAATGGGTTCGGCCTCGGTGGAACCGTAAACCATCGTCAGTTGCGTTTTCGGCGAAAGCCCTATCATAGCTTTCATCAGGTCCGGGAACACCGGCCCACCGCCGGTAAAGATAGCGTCAAGACCCGCGTCCACCCCATTCTCAACCAGGACCTCGCAGATTGAAGGGGGCACCAGCGCCCGCGTGACATTGTGCTCCCTGATATGCCGAACAATTTTTGCCGCGCTGGCCTTCTGGGGACGGGAGAACTTCCAGCCGGGCAGCACCGAGGTAATACCCTGCCCCAGATTGGCAATAACAAACACCGGAAAACCCACAAGGTCGGTTTCATCTTCGCGCTGTGGGTCCAAAAGAGCGGCCACACATGCATTCTGGGCGGCCAGAAAGCCATGGGAGCGCACAATCCCCTTGGGTAGGCCTGTGGAGCCGCTGGTAAACGAAATCAGTGCCGGATGTTCTGCATCCACATCAACAACAAAATCGCCTCTCGTGCGCCCCTCGCCCAACTCCAGCCCAAGCGATATATCCCGGAGTTCAGGCACAATCAGCCGCAGATGACGATAAGCCCCTGTGCCGAGAAATGCGCGCGGGCTGGTCATTCTAGCCGCATGGCGCAGACCCGCAAGACCAAGCGCCGGTTCAGGAAACACGATGGTTGCCCCAAGACGCCAGAGCCCGGCAATGGCCGCATAAAGCTCAATCCCCACCGGCATGGCCACCAGAACCCGGTCACCTTTTTTCAACCCCGCCCCCTGCCAGTGATAGGCAAAGTCTGCGGAGCGACTGGCCAGCCCGGAAAAACTCACAGCCTCGCCCTTCCCCGTAATAAGAGCGGTTTTTTCACCCGCCCCGGCAGCTGTATCCAGAAATGCACCGATGAGATTCGTCATGTCAGAGCATCTTGCCCAGAAGCGCATAGCGACGGAAAATTGTTGCCTTGTGCTTTTCGCTGCGCTTCAGGGAGATATTGTTTTCATGCATCAGGGCGTGAATAACCTCCTCAAAGCCCATCTCGATGGCCCGGCGGTGATAAGTGTCGGCCAGCAAGTGCCCAACCCCGTGTATGGCGCTGGCATAGGTTTTCAGGATTGCGGTGGGCGGCTTTTCCGCTCTTTTCTGATCCGGCATGCCAAACAGGAAACCGACAAGCTGCCCTTCTCCACTATGTGCAAACAGAATATGGGCGGGATCAACCATACCAAACAGGGGGCGGTAAATCTCAAAAAATGTTTCCAGACTGATAGGCTTGAAAAACCTGTTTTTAGCAAAGGCTGACACGGACATTTCATAAAGTTTCATGATAAGTTGCTCAGCTTCGTTCCCGTCCCACGGGAAAACCGAAACTCCGGGGCACACAACCGGCGCCGGGCCCAGCGTATCGGTCAGCCGGGCTCTGGCTGATACATAGTTCGAGACCGGAATAAACCCGGCAATTCCAAATGCCTCGATATCATGCGGACGGCTGACCGGTTCAAGTTGAAATGGTTCAGATCCATCAGAAAAGGTAACCAGCCGGTAATTGTGCCAGGTATCCCCATCCATGGGACCAAGAAGTCCGAAAAACCCTTCGGCTCTGAGATTCTCAGAAATGGAATTCAGCAGGCTGGCCCCCGCCTGGCATGACGAAAACTCAATCCCCCCCACTGAGGCGCATTTTCTGCCCTCCCAGGAGGGCGCGTCACGAAACAGAAGCGCCCTGGCCCCTGCGGTTTCAATCAGTTCAGGTTCATTACTCATGGCAGAGCTCCGGCATTCAGATAGAGGGCAATGGGTATGAGAGCGGCCAGCGCAAAGGCCTTGGCATGGCGGTAGGTGTCAAACCAGTCCGGTACCACCGACACAAGCGTCATGGGCAGGACGACCCCGGCCAGCATGAGGGGCAGACTGGGGTTGTTCCACACATCTGCCTCCGGGTTCATGGATATGCTCCAGAGCCAGAGCGCCCCGGTCGCGCCCATAAGCGGCAACAGTGCAAAACGCCAATACCCCTTCAGGGCGAGGCCAAAAAATATGAGAGCAACAACACCAAAAGTATAGTTATAGAGATTGATGACGTTTTGCCCCAGAGTCTGTCCGGCAACCATCCATGTCAGCGCCACGCCGGTGGCTGCCGCAAGCAGATTGAGATCGGGGTACCTGGCTTTGCATGGGTGTACGGAACGGGCAAACATATGGGCGGCGATAGCCAGAACCGGAAGGGCGGCATTGTGGACGCCAGCCACCGAAAGCACGAGAAATATCAGTATCGTATAGGCGCGGGCGGCATGGGTGGATATGTTCAGCACAGGGGCAATGGCCCGCATGCCAAAAATGGCAGCCACAAACACAGCGCCCACCAGCATCATTTCCAGTGGCGGTGTTTCCAGATGCCGCGCCAGCAACAGGTGCGCGCCAACTGGAATGAAAAGATTATCCAGCCCTTTCCATGAATCCGCTTCCACCAGTGCGCAAAAAGCGGCAATAAGCAGTGAAAGCACAATGACATTGATGCGCGCGGCATCTGTCATCAGCAACAGTGCAATCATGGCGCTCAGCCAGGTGACGACAAAAAAGGCCACCACCCCTTCAAGGCTTTTGGTGCCCTCTTCAACTGCGAACCGGGCCTGTCCATATCTGGTGCCCACCAGCGCCGAAGCAGTGTCTGACAGGGTGACCACCAGCAGCGGCAGCACATAAAGGATGGGCATGTCGGTTGAGCGGATAAACAACAGCCCCACCGAAAGTACCAGATAGATTTCTCCATAAGAGTTGCGCTGCACATCGTGCAGAACTGCCCCCATATGGCGCATGGCAACTTTGCTTTGGCGCATCAGCAGCATGATGGCGGCGGCAACGCCAAGCAATATCAAAACCGGGGTTGCGCTCGAAAATACCCATGGAAAAGTCAATGCGGCACTGCCGGTGGCCACATGTACCATTTTGCGCTGCACTTCGGCGCTCAGCCCCAAACGCTTGCGCAAAAGGCGAACACCGGCCATCAGGCCTAGAATCCCTGTCAACACCCCAAGCATGATGAAGCCGTCAAGCATTGTGAGACTCAACTCACTTCCTCCACCACAAAGTCCGAATAGAAAAAGGCCTTGTCCATGGCTTTGCCTGCCTGCTCGATTTCATGCAGTGTGCGGATGCGCGAGGCGAAAACTTCAGGCGCGCGCCGGGGCACCATCATGTTCCAGTAGACCAGCCGGGCATCCGGGTTGGCGGCGTCCAGTACGGAGCCATAAACCGCTCTGAAAACCTTCTCGTCCATATATTCAAAGATATCGGAGAGATTGAACCCGTCCGCCTTCTCCCCGGTGGTGACAAAAGCCTCCAGCGAACCGTGGCGTATATCCAGCCTGTCAAGGCGGGCGCGGATGGCGTCAAAATGTTCCTCGCGCCAGGCCAAGGGCAGGGCGTCCCCGTTGGTGCCTTTGAGTATCCAGTGCAGATAGGAATTTTCAGCAGGGTCCAGGTCAACTGCAGCGTGTTTGACACGCCGGGCCACATGCTCGGCCAGACTGCCCTCAACGTGGGCAAAAAACGCCGGATCGCGCCCCAGCCGCCCCATGACAAAATTGGAAAAGAAGAACTTCAGCAATAAACGCCAGCGCCAGTTGTTCCATTCTTTTTTGAAGAACACCCGCCGGGTCGCTTGCTCCTTTGAGACAAAAACCTCATTGATGGTGGCACGGTTTTGGGCTACAGGCAGCAGGTAGCGGCGAAAAATGCGGAAATAGTTCTCGAACCTGCCCACCCCGCCAAGGCCGTATTTTTCAACCTCGGCCCTGCGCTCCCCCCAGAAACTCTGGTCCTGCCCCTCAAGATTGCGTGCCGCACGCTCAAGCAATTCACCCCTTTGAGCAGAGGGACGCGCACCCAGAAGTTCAAGCAATTCGGCATGGTTCAAAACCTTGTAGGCGGCAATGCGGATGTTGAGGCAGGAAATCTGGGCCTGTGAAAGATCGATTACCACCACCCGCTCCGGGTCGAGCGTCAGCATGGCCAGCGCATTGTCCCCGGCCGAGCAGATGGATACCAGCGTTGCCCCTTTCTGCTCGCCAAGCCCCAAAAGCAAAACGTCTGCATCCTCCCATAATTGCGCGTAGCGGATTTTATCAAAACTCGCGCGGCCTGAAATCTGCGCTTCGCTGCCGGACAGTCTATTGCTCACACCAGCCTCCGCACGATGCCTGTGGCTCCATCGACTTCGATACTCTCCCCGTCTTTAATCCATTCCATGGCCCCTGTGAGGCCGACAACGCACGGAATGCCCAACTCGCGGGCAACAATGGCAGAGTGGGAAAGCAGGCTTCCCCGCTCCACAACTATCGCCGAGGCATTGCAGAACACCGCAATCCAGCCCGGGTCGGTGTGCCGGGCCACAAGAATTTCGCCGCGATTGATGCTTTGTTTGCGCGGGTCACGCACGATGCGGGCAACCGCCGTCACTTTGCCGGCGCTGCATCCGGTGCCGGTTTGACTTGTAGTTTCGTCTGACATGGCAGGTTTTGTGCCCTTGCTCTGCGCTCGGTGGGCAGTGAACGCCGCCCCCCGCACCTCGATGCGCTCTTCCGGGTCGGGGCGCTCTGCGGCCTCTTCCATTTCTCTTCTGCGCAGGGCGGCCAGCGGAGCAATGTCGGCAGAAACGGCAAATCCTTCGATTACACCCAGTACCTCGGGCACGCTGAGGAAGTAAATATCATCGACCCGCTCAAGCAGCCCGTGGGCATAAAACTGGCGGCCCACGGCCCGGAACAGGTGCCGGGCCCGACCAAATATGCGGGTGCGCTCAAAACGCAGATTTTCCCGGTTCTTGACCAGGTTCTTGGCCCAGTCGACAATCAGCCCGGCAATAAAACGCTTGAAGGGCCGCCCGGAGAACAACCTGTCCAGCCCGGTTTTTTGACCGCTTGCACCCGGGCCTTCTTGCGCCGAATGCGCTTTTGCCTGCGGGCCAAGCGCCGCTGCCGCAATAGCCATGTAAAGCGGAGCCGGGTCGCGGTTGAGGGGGACGCTTTCCAGCTTGAGCTCCTCGGTGCAGCGGTCGGAAAACTTTTCCAGATAGTTGGCAACCGCCATCTCGAGCACCGGAAGCTGGTTAAGCCTGCTCCCGTCCCCCCGCGCCAGTTCAATGCGCAACTCCTCATGGCCGCGCAGTGTTTCAGCCATCATGGAAATGCGTCGGGCCGGTTCGGCGGAAATTATGTCGCCCTGCCCGATCATAATGTCGTTATGGGTCTCCAGACCCGCCGCTCCGCCCCATTTCTCGAGCAGCTTGCGCGATGCACCAAATGCCATCATGCACAGGAAATCATTGACCAGCGGCGCGTCCCAATGGTCCAGCAGGTCCGATTCAATGCGCCTGTATTCAGCGGCCAGTTCTGTAAGGGACATTTCATCCAGCATGCTGGCGGGCTTCTCCAGCGCCACATTCAGCCGCCCGTAAAAGCCCCGGATGGTGCTCTTGAGACGAATGGCTTCAAAGCACAGTCGAAACCCCACCTTGCCAACACGCAGCCACTCCCTGACCAGAGAGGCACCTGTAAGTTTTGGCTTCTCGATAGTGTTGAGGAACTCCTCGGGCAGGGGCTGGCTCACCCCCATCATGGTTTCCATGTAGGAGCTATTGAGGGCAAAACCGGGCAGCATCGCCAGCGCCCGGTACCAGTTGACCAGATTATAATAGACCCTTGTGTCAATGCGGGTCAGCATATTGTCAAACACCGCGGCATTGGTCTGAATGCGCTTGGGATGCACCCCGAGCAGGGCGACAAAGGCCCGATAAACGCGGGAATAGGCATATTGGGCAAAGCTGTAGGTAAGTGGCGACACCTGCCCCGGATAGCTTTCAACGATATTGGAATTGTCGAACAGCATCAGATGATTGTCATCAGTCGGTGCCGGGCGCAATCCTGTGGTGATGGGACGGGCCTGCAACAGACGCAAACGCTCCCCCTCAAATGCCCATTCGATATCCTGAGGGAAGCCACTCACGTCCTGCACCCGTTTGATGAGGTGGTGGAGTTGTAAGAGGTCGTCGGGGCTCAGAACGCCATCGGTTGGTCCTTCGACAAGCGCCCCGTTCCCGGCGTCAAGCACATAGGTCTCGCCGTCCTCTTCTCCCCCCACCAGTGTCTCGCCCAGGCCCTTGATGGCGGATATCACGAAACGGTCGCGCCTCCCGCTCACCGGGTCAGCGCTAAAAGCAACCCCGGCGCAACGTGCATCGACCATTTGCTGCACGATAACTGCCGGGGCACTTCCCTCCCCCTCGAGGCCGTGCGAAGCGCGGTATTCAGCAACGCTGAGCGCATTGCCGCTGTTCCACACCTTGAAACACGAAGCGGGCACCTCTTGCGCGGAAAGGGAAAGCAGGGAGAGAAACTGACCGGCGTGGGACTGGCTGACCCCATCCTCCTCCCGCGCGGATGAGCGCACCGCATAAGGCCCGGGGCCCAGGTCCGATAATTGCGCGAGCAACTCTTTGCTCACAATGGCAGGCAGGCCGTTGGGAGTGAAAATTGACGGCTCGACCACAAAAAAGGGCGGCACGTCAAATCCCTTTTGCACAAGAAACGCCAGCGAAGCGGCCTTGCCGCCAACGCGCTCGGCACTGCCCGCTTCGCTCATGGCTATTATCAGCGAACTCACGAACCCGCCCCCGCAACGATTAAGGGCGCAAGCCCGGCCAGCCCATAGCAGATCAACACCCAGACACCGGACAGTTTTTCAATGAATTTCTGCCCCTTCACGCTCGGGTTGCGCACAAAGCCTGCCACAGCCCTGGCAATAATCAGCAGGACGACCAGACCGCCGCCGCCAACCAGATAGGGTACGCCCAACGCACTCCCCACAGCAATCAA
>JALSII010000022.1 GCA_026981645.1 Hyphomicrobiales bacterium
TTGTGGGGGGGGGGGGGGCCTTGTCGGGGCGGGGTTTTCGTTTCCCCTCACCCCAGCTCTCTCCCCTGAGGGGAGAGGGGGCTTTCAGGTGTCATTGCGAGAAGCGCTAGCGACGGAACAGTCCAGAAACCAAGAAACTGGATTGCCGCGCGCCCGAAAACAGGCGCTCGCAATGACGGGAGGGTTGCAATCCCCCTCCGACCCTCCCCGCAAAGGGGAGGGAGAAGTGGATGCGCGTTGGATTTGTCACCCCAAAGGGGAGAGGAGGGAGGGGCTTACGCAGCCTCATCCTGAGCTTGTCGAAGGATGGGTTTTGTGCTGCCACTTGTCGTCACCCTCGGGCCGACCGGGGCGCACCCCCCGGGTTGAACCCGAGGGCATGTTTTTTCCGGCAACGCTTACTCTTTGTTGGTCGCGTTGCCGAACCGCAAAACCGCTTCGCACTTTTTCTGGCAACGCTCCTAACTACACCCCGTTGTGCTTCCACAGGTGTCGCATTTCAGGCAGGTGCCGTTGCGGATGAGGGTGAAGTTCTGGCATTCGGGGCACGCCTCCCCCACATAGCCCTTCATTTGTGCCTCGGCGCGTTGCGCTTCGGCGGAACGGGCCGCTGTTGTGGCCGGGGCCGGGCGGGGTGCCTGCAGGGGGCGCTGTTCGGGTGAGGAAAAGCCCATTTCCCCCCGGTTCTGTTCGGGGTTGAGCAGGGTTTCAATATGACTGTCGGGGTGCCCCTCTGGCTCGACACGACGGGCCACGGCCTGAACGCCCCCCGCCATGGCAGAGGCGGCGCTGGTCTGCATGGCCTGCACCGGCCCGGCGGGGGTTTCGTCCGGGGTTACCAGCATCAGCTTGGTATCCTTGCCCAGATTGCCCCGGGTCAGGCCCTTGGAAACGAACTGCTCGGCGGAAACCGGCCCGGTAGTGCTGCGCTCGCCCTTGTCGGATTTGACCCCGGCCCCGATGGAGGTGGAGCCGGCATCGGGGGTGACATGGGCGAGGTCGCTGCGGTCGAGGTAGGACACGGCCAGCTCGCGGAAAATATAGTCCAGAATGGAGGTGGCGTTCTTGATGGAATCATTGCCCATCACCATGCCTGCCGGTTCAAACCGGGTGAAGATGAAGGCTTCGACAAATTCGTCCAGTGGCACCCCATATTGCAGACCAAGGGAGATGGCGATGGCAAAATTGTTCATCATGGCGCGGAAGGCGGCACCTTCCTTGTGCATGTCGATGAAAATTTCTCCCAGGCGTCCGTCATCATATTCCCCGGTGCGTAAGTAGACCTTGTGGCCCCCCACATTGGCCTTCTGGGTATAGCCCTTGCGCCGGTCGGGGATTTTCTCGCGGGTGCGCTCGACAATGCGCTCGACAATGCGCTCGGCCACCACCTGGGCCCGCTCGGCGGCGGGTTTGGCCACCAGTTCCTCGACCGTGTCGCTTGCGTCTTCGTCGTCGTCGGCCAGAATGGAGGAATTAAGCGGCTGGCTCAATTTCGAGCCGTCGCGATAAAGCGCATTGGCCTTGAGGGCCAGCTTCCAGCTTAGCATATAGCTTTGCTTGCATTCCTCGACGGTGGCGTCGTTTGGCATGTTGATGGTTTTGGAAATGGCGCCGGAAATGAACGGCTGGGCCGCTGCCATCATGCGGATATGGCTTTCTACCGAAAGATATCGTTTGCCCAGCTTGCCACAGGGGGACGCGCAATCAAACACCGGCAGATGATCGGGTTTGAAATGGGGGGCGCCCTCAAGGGTCATGGCCCCACAGACATGAATATTGGCGGCGTCGACATCAGCGCGGGAAAAGCCCAGTTCAGCCAGCATGTCGAAGGAAAAGTCATCAAGCTGGGCATCGGTGAGGCCGAGGGTCTGTTTGCAGAACTCCTCGCCAAGGGTCCATTTGTTAAAGGCGAACTTGATGTCAAAAGCGGCGGCCAGCGCGCCATTGATGGCTTCAATTTTTTCTTCCGTAAAGCCTTTGGCCCCAAGGCTTGCCGGGTTGATGCCCGGTGCCTGGTTGAGGTTGCCGTGGCCCACCGCATAGGCTTCGATTTCAGCGATTTCGCTTTCCGAATACCCCAGAGTCCTGAGGGCAGGGGGCACGGCGCGGTTGATAATCTTGAAATAGCCGCCCCCGGCGAGCTTTTTCATCTTCACCAGCGCAAAATCGGGTTCGATACCGGTGGTATCGCAATCCATGACCAGCCCGATGGTGCCGGTGGGCGCAATCACGGAAACCTGGGCATTACGATAGCCGTGAGCCTTGCCTTTGGCGAGCGCCTCGTCCCAGGCCAGCTTGGCACGGCTGACAAGATTGCTGTCAGGGCAGGCGGCATGGTCCAGCGGAACGGGGGAGATACTCAACCCATCATAACCTTCGGTGTGGCCGTGGGCGGCGTTGCGATGGTTGCGGATCACCCGTTCCATGTGTTTGGCGTTGCGTTTGTAATCCTTGAAGGGCCCCAGTTCCTTGGCCATGTCGGCGGAGGTGGCATAAGCAACGCCAGTCAGTATAGCGCTAATGGCTCCACAGATGGAGCGGCCCTCTTCGCTGTCATAAGGGATGCCCGAAGTCATCAGCAGGCCGCCAATATTGGCAAAGCCAAGCCCCAGCGTGCGATATTCAAACGAGCCTTTGGCGATGGACCTGGAGGGGAACTGGGCCATCATCACCGAGATTTCCAGCACCATGGTCCACAGGCGGGTGGTGTGCTCAAACGCGGAGGTGTCAAAAGAGCCATCTTTCTTGCGATAGGGCAGCAGGTTGATGGAGGCCAGGTTGCAGGCCGTGTCATCCAGAAACATATATTCCGAGCACGGATTGCTTGCGTTGATGGGTCCGGCGGCGGGGCAGGTGTGCCAGTCGTTGATCGTGGTGTGATACTGAATGCCTGGATCGGCGCAGGCCCAGGCCGCATAACCGATGGTTTCCCATAATTCTGTAGCTGAAACGGTTTTGATGACATCGCCCTTGATGCGCCCGATAAGGTTCCAGTCACTGTCTTCTTCAACGGCGCGCAGGAATTCATCGCTGACGCGGATGGAATTGTTGGAATTTTGCCCCGAGACGGTGAGATAGGCTTCGCTATCCCAGTCGGTGTCGTAAATGGGGAATTCAAGGTCCGTATAACCCTGACGGGCAAACTGCATTACGCGCTGGATATAGTTTTCGGGCACCATGGCAGCCTTGGCGGCGCGGACTTCGCGTTTGAGGGCCGGGTTCTTCTGGGGGTCGAAACAATCATTGCCCGAGCCGGTGCAGTTGACGCAGGCCTTCATGATGGCCTTGAGATGTTTGGAAACAATTTTTGAGCCGGTGACCAGAGCGGCGACTTTTTGTTCTTCTTTCACCTTCCAGTTGATGAAATTCTCGACATCGGGGTGGTCGATATCCACAACCACCATCTTGGCGGCGCGTCGTGTCGTGCCTCCTGATTTTATAGCCCCGGCGGCCCGGTCGCCAATCTTGAGGAAGCTCATCAGACCCGACGAGCGACCGCCCCCCGAAAGAGTTTCCCCCTCGCCACGAAGGGCGGAAAAGTTGGAGCCGGTGCCCGATCCGTATTTGAACAGACGGGCTTCGCGTACCCACAGGTCCATGATGCCGTTTTCGTTGACCAGATCATCATCGACAGACTGAATGAAACAGGCATGGGGCTGGGGATGCTCGTAGGAAGATTTGGACTGCACCAGCTTGTGGGTGAAGGGGTCCACATAAAAGTGCCCCTGGCCAGGCCCGTCAATGCCATAGGCCCAATGGAGGCCGGTGTTGAACCATTGCGGGGAATTGGGCGCAACGCGCTGGGTTGCCAGCATGAAGCGGATTTCGTCATAAAAGGCGCTCGCGTCTTCTTCGGTATCGAAATAGTTGCCTTTCCAGCCCCAATAGGTCCATGTGCCAGCGAGGCGGTCAAAAACCTGGCGCGCATCGACTTCTGAGCCATAGCGCTC
>JALSII010000023.1 GCA_026981645.1 Hyphomicrobiales bacterium
CAAATGCGCTCCCGGCTGGAAACCCGCGCGAACAGGTGGTCCTGGGGTCCATGGTGACTTCGGCAGCCGCCGAAAAAATGGACGCCCTGATGGCCGACGCGGTTGCAAAGGGCGGCGCCATTATCGCCGGCGGCAAGCGCGACGGAACCATTGTCGAGGCGACCCTGATCGACAATGTGACCCCTGACATGCGCATTTATCAAGAGGAAAGCTTTGGCCCGGTCAAACCGATCATCCGGGTAAGCAGCGACCAGGAGGCCATCGAGGTGGCCAACGACACGGCATACGGGCTGTCTGCCTCGGTCTACAGCAAGGATATCCAGCGGGCGCTTGCTGTTGGCGACCAGATCCAAAGCGGCATCTGCCATATCAACGGCCCGACCGTGGCCGACGAGGCGCAGATGCCCTTTGGCGGCGTCAAGGACAGTGGCTATGGCCGCTTCGGTGGCAAACCGGCAATCGACTCCTTCACCGCGATCCGGTGGGTAACAATCGAGGACCCGCACCAGCATTTCCCCTTCTGACATGCGTGGGCTGAACCACAGCCGATCCAGTGGATTTTTCAGCCTCGCCCTACCATTTCCGTTTTCTATGATCGGGTGGCAGGACTTGATATCGCCGCATCTGGTCACATGCCAATATCACGAAAAACCCCTGTTTGTCGGGCGTTGGCCGAGCAAAGCAAATCGCCCCGAGATTCGGCCGAAAAGACAGACACAGGGGTTGGAGAGCACATCAAAGCCTTTCGCCATTCTCGCAGGTTCGGTTGCCGGGGTCAAAACCCTTTGAAACATAAAGAAAATCACCCTCGCATTGGGGGCGAATCTGTGAAAAAATGCAAACAATTGATGGGTCTTTTCTTGCGCGAAGCGGCGGATCGGATTGGCGCGGATGACGTTCTGGCGAAGGTCGGTGCGCTGCTGGATTGGGGGGTGTTTTCGGGTCTTCTGCGGCGTGGGCTGAAACGGTTGGGGCTCGGGCCGCAGGGCTATGATCCACTGGTCCTGTTCAAGTGCCTTCTGGTGGGCCAGTGGCACGGGCCGAGCGACCCTCGGCTGGAGCGGGCCTTGAATGTTCGGCCCGATTTCATGCTGTTCTGCGGTCTTGATCTGCACGTGCTGGCGCCCGACGAGGCCACTCTCTGCCGGTTTCGCAATGCAGAGGAACAGTGTGAACTTTGCCTGACGGATCCGGGCGGCGAGGTCGATCTGTTCGTCGCCTGCACTCTGCCCGACATGATCCATGTCATCAGGGGCGACAGGACGATTGCCGCCGCCATCGGATCGGACCGGCTGGAGCTTGTGGGCCCGCAATGGGCACGCAAGAGGTTCGGCGCGTGGCTGAATCTGAGCCCGCTGAGCAGGGTAGGTTCTGTCAGAGATCGGCTCTGAAAACGGGTGTATCCAGCTTCGTGTGATGTCCGGAAATGCCGCGCCAGAGAACCTCCGCCCCCGGTCCCATCCCCTCCGCCAATATAATTCACGACATTCGTTTCGCTCAGGTCTGCGATGGGGCGGCCAGGAAGTTGGACGGCTCTTTCCTGGCCCGCCACATACTGTTTCGCAATAGTTCTGCGTTGAAGCGTTTCTTCTTAAAACAGAACGCACACGGCATCGTTGATTGCAGCGGTGTGTCCGGTTTCAGAAAGACGACCGGTTTGTTCGTCGCGGCGAAAGCTGGCCAGGTTGGCGGAATGCTGATTGGCGACAACAGCAAACCGGCCATCGGGGGAAAGTGCAAAATCGCGGGGCCATTTTCCGCCGCTTGCGATGTGTTGCACAGGCGAAAGCTGACCGGTTGCGGCGTCAATGGAAAAGACGGCGATTTCAGATTGCGTGCGCCCGGAGGCATAAAGAAACCTATGGTCGGGAGAGAGACGGATGGCGGCGGCTGCGCCATTGGCGGCCGCAGAATCACCAAATGCCTGAATCTGCTGGACCTGCGTCCAACCTTCCGGGGAACGCTCAAACAGGATAATCTGTTCACTCAGTTCGCACAGCACATAGATTTTTTTTTCGTCGGGGGTGACCGTCAGGTGTCTGGGGCCGGTGCCGGGGGGGAGCACAACCTCTTTTTGGGCATTTAGATTGAGTTCCTCGCGTTCGGCATCAAACGGGTAGAGGAAGATTTTGTCGAGGCCAAGGTCGATGATTGCCAGTTCGTCGGGATCTGAAAAAAAGCTCGCAAAATGGGCATGGGGGCCTTCCTGCCTTTTGGCGTTGGGGCCGGAGCCGTGGTGCTGTATTGTGATCCGCTTCGACCCAATGCGGCCATCCTGGCTCAGCGGAAACAATTGGGTGTCGCCGGTCCAGTAATGGGCTGAAACCAGACGGCGAGCGGAACTGTCAATACTGAGGTGGCAGGGCAGTTCGCCGCCAACGGGCTGGCTGCCAAGGGTTTTGAGCGAATTGTCCGTACCGACCTCAAAGGCCAGAACCGCGGGGCCCTCGCTGGCGAATACCTCGCTTGCGGCATAAAGAAACCTGCGGTCTTTCCCCCAGGTCAAATAGGAAGGGTTGGTGCACGCAGCGGCGCAGACCGGAGCGCTCAGCGCGCCGCTGTCAAGGTCGAGGCGACACGAATAAATGCCTTCGCCCCCTCCCTGTACCTTTCCGGCCCTGGCCGAATATGTGCCGACAAAAAAATCTGAATATTGTGTCATCTGGTCCCCTGAAGCGAAGTTGTTTGCCTGCACCTTAGCCTTGGGGGATTGCTTCAACAACTCTGTTGAAAGTGCCGCTCCTCCCATGAGCTGAAATCGGAAATTCTTGACAGTGTTTTGGTTGATGGACTAGCCTTGAGCGGACACAGAAGAAATAACCAAGCGAAAACAGTGCTTTTTATCCGGTTCATCTGATTTCAGCGATGGCTTGGGTGGCAAGAGGCGCTGGACGCTCGGAATAGTCGGACGGCATTTTCTCCAGGGTGCCCTCCTGCATGGCCTGTGTACCAATCCTACCTAAAAAAACCTGCCACCGGCTTGTGGACAAGGCGCTTGCCTTGCCCCTGCTTTGTTTCATTGGATAGCGGAACGGAAATTTATAGTATGAAAATCAAAGAAATTCGCGTGATTGTCGCTTCACCAGGACGCAATTTTGTCACGGTGAAAATTATCACCGATGAGGGGCTGCACGGGATTGGTGATGCCACCGTGAACGGCCGGGAAAAAGCCGTCGTGGCTTATCTGGAGGACCATGTGGCACCGTGTCTGATCGGTCGGGATCCCATGCAGATCGAAGACATCTGGCAATATCTTTACCGGGGTGCCTATTGGCGTCGCGGACCGATTACGATGGCGGCAATTTCGGGTATCGATATGGCGCTGTGGGACATCAAGGCCAAGGCGGCAAATTTGCCGCTTTATCAGTTGCTGGGGGGGGCGTCGCGCGACAAAATCATGTGTTATGCCCATGCACAGGGTCGCACGATCGATGATGTGGTTGAAGCAGTGCTGGCCAAAAAAGAACAGGGATATGTGGCTGTCAGAGCCCAGGCGGGAGTGCCGGGTTTTGAGTCCATATATGGGATTCACAAAAAGGGAAAGAAAAAGAATGTTCTGGAGGGCAGGTTGCCCGAAGAGGAAGTCTGGTCCACGACAAAATACCTTCGTCACATACCCAAAGTATTTGAAAAACTGCGCGATGTCGTAGGGTGGGATACACATCTTTTGCACGATGCGCACCATCGTCTGACACCGATTGAGGCGGCGCGCCTGGGAAAAGAACTCGAACCCCACCAGCTTTTCTGGCTGGAAGATGCTGTGCCTGCCGAACTGCCCGAGGGCTATCGCCTCATCCGCCAGCATACGACAACACCGATTGCGCTGGGGGAAGTTTTCAACACTATTTGGGACGCACGCCAACTCATCGAGGAACAGCTTATCGACTATATACGAACAACTTCGGTACATGCGGGGGGGGTGAGCGGACTGCGGCGCATTTTTGACTTTGCATCAATCTATCATGTGCGCACCGCCTGCCATGGCCCCACGGACGTTTCTCCTGTGGCCATGGGCGCCAATCTGCACGTTGACCTGTGGGTGCCCAATTTTGGTATTCAGGAGTTTTCCGGCTACAGCGAAGCCACCCATGAGATGTTTCCCCATGCATGGAGTCAGGATGGCGGTTTTCTGCATCCGGGGGAGGCAATCGGGCACGGTGTCGATATCGATGAGGCGGTGGCGGCGAAACATCCCTACAAGCGCGCCTATCTTCCGGTAAATCGGCTGGAGGACGGCACGCTATGGCATTGGTAGTTATGGGTTCGCAAGGGTGCGCGGCGCTGCCAAGCAGAACGCCCCCAGACAGGCCAAAGGGTCCCCAACTGGTTCTGTGAGCTGGTTTTGGCGACTGACGGACAGAGGTCCTTTAGCTTTTGGTCTTACTGGTTTCCCGGTTCCGGAAGCGGCCGCAAGAAAGTCCCCCGCCCGCTTGTTGCCGGCTCCCGGCCTCATTTAACCAGTGGGGGGTGCATGCCCCTGGAAATCGCACTGTGCAAAAGCGTTTTTGCGAATCCATCCGGGATACGGTCTTACAGGTAAAAGTGTTGACGGGAGGGGGATACACCCATATAACATAAACATATAACAATAGGAGCTAATAAAAGGAGAGCTGTCAAAACTGGAGAAAAAGTTCCCTCATTCCAACTCCTCACTCGTAAAAACGGGACTTGTTCAGACTGTTAAAGGTGCGGATCGGGGGTGTAAATCGCAGGGCCCATGCTCTAGACGCAAGGGATTTGCCTGCGACAGGTATGACCAAAATCAACAAACAGTCCCGATACTTGTTGTCTGTGTCGGTTTTTCAAATATCCGGGCGGTTTGACCTCAATCAAAAAACAACCATTCAGGGAGGAATTTCATATGGTTGAACTTAATTTCAAGGTTGTCGGTGCGGCCCTGCTGGGTCTGGCGATGTCGTTCGGTCCCACCGCGGCCTTCGCACAGGCGACGGCGGCGGTGGAAATCGCGCCCGATTCGCCTCTGGAGGATGTGGGGCGGGAAAACACGCTGGTTCTTGGCTGGAGTGTTACTTCACCGATCGGGGTGACGAACCCGTGGGCGGTTCCGGGCTATTCAAGCTCCGAACTGAACTCCCTTATGTGGGAGCCTCTGATGTATTTTGGCATTTATTCGGATCAGGAAATTCCCTGGCTGGCTGAAAGTGTTGAATATACCAGCGATGACTTCACTTCACTGCGCATCAAGCTCAATCCCATGGCTGAATGGAGCGACGGGGTGGCGGTAACCGCAAAAGACGTGGTTTTCACCATGGAGGGGCAGCTCTCCAACAATCTGTTGACCTATAATGCGGACTTCAACCAGTTTGTTGAATCCGTGACCGCAGTTGACGACCTGACCGTAGACATTCAGTTCAAGATTCCGGCTCCCCGCTTCAAGTTTGAAGTTCTGACCATGAAGTTTGATACGGGCATGGCAATCGTTCCCGCCCATGGTCTGGAAAATCAGGAAAACGTCAACGAATATGCCGGTGGAACGGAAATCCCCCATTCAGGTCCTTACGACCTTGTGGCCTGGAACCAGAACCAGAAAATCTTCAATCTTCGTGAAGACTGGTGGGCGGCAAAGGCTGGCATTAACGACCTGCCTGACGTCAAACGGGTAATCGTTGTCAATCTGGGCGGTCAGATTGGTCAAAACATGGATACCGTTGCCCAGCGTCTGGTGAACAACGAGATGGATTCAGCTCTGGATATGCGCAGTGCCGTTATCTCCAACATTCTGGCTCAGAATCCCAAGATCACCACTCATTCGGGAAACCAGTCCCCATACGGCTATCTTGACTGGTGGCCAAACGCCTTGTGGATGAACACCCAGTCCGGTCCCTTTGCCGACGCCCGGGTGCGCAGGGCCGTCAGCCTTGCTGTCAACCGTCAGCAGATCAACGATGTGCTTTATGACGGGGCGGAAGTGGCTACAATCTTCCCGTTCCCGCTTTATCCGGGGCTGCAGTCCTTTGTCGACACGTCTGCCGTTCAGGCGCTGATCGAGAAGTATGAACCGGGCAAATTTTCCCTGGACGAAAGCGCTGCCTTGATGACAGAGGCGGGCTACACAAAAAACAGCCGCGGTCTTTGGGAAAAAGATGGAGAAACCATCGACAGCACGATCAACGGCTTTGAGGGTATTCACAGCGATATCGTGCCCATTCTGGTGGAAATGCTGCTCCGGGCCGGTTTTGATGCATCGACCAACTTTGGAACTGACGCGTTCCAGAACATGGCCGATGGCGCACCGGGCCTATATATGTTCGGTCACGGCGCCAGCCTGAAGGATCCGTTTGCAACGTTCAATTTCTTCAACAGCTCCAATGCCGGTGTTGAGGGTGAGTCTGTGGGGGCTTACGAGTTTGCCCGCTATTCCAATCCGGAATATGACGAAATCCTGGCCAAAATGGCACCTATTTCCTCTGACAGTCCTGAATTTCAGGGGCTGGCAGCGCAGTTGATGGAGATTTACTGGCGCGATCAGATTAATGTGCCGGTCATTCAGTGGTTGCACCGGATTGCCTACAACCAGACCTATTGGGTGAAC
This sequence comes from Hyphomicrobiales bacterium, assembly GCA_026981645.1. GTDB lineage: Bacteria > Pseudomonadota > Alphaproteobacteria > Rhizobiales > Devosiaceae > DROE01. The sequence continues at coordinate 6,554 of JALSII010000023.1, forward strand.
TGGCCCACTGCTGACAATGTCGGAATTGGCGTAAACGGCGCATTCTGGCACAAAACCGGCATGCTGGTGGTTTCAAACCTCAAGTCTGCCCAATAGAGCAAAAAGTGATACAGAGAGGGGCGTGGCAAAAGCGCTGCGCCCCTCTTTTTTTGGGGTTACCCCGGAACCTGGAGAACGCATTCTATGACCCTAAAACTGATTGCCCGACGCATTGGTTTTCTTTTCATGGTCATCTGGGCGGCCTCGACCATCATATTTTTCATACCACGTCTGTCGTCGGTAAATCCGGTCCGAGAACGCTTTTCGGAAATTGCCCGGCTGTCTGGTTTTGCGCCCGAAGACCTTGAAAAAATTATAGAATCATTTTCCAAACAGTTCGGTCTGGACCGGCCCCTGTGGGAGCAATATATCGACTATCTGTGGAATATCGCGCGCTTTGATTTCGGTTTTTCTCTTAACCGGTATCCCTCCACTGTTATCGAGCTGATCGCTCAGTCCCTGCCCTGGACTATCGGGCTGCTTGTGGTCACAACTGTCCTGAGTTTTGTTATCGGCAACCTGCTGGGGGCTATTGCGGCCTGGCCGCGTGCGCCAAGATGGGCGCGTAACTTTTCAACACCCTTTGTGCTGTTCATGGGCGTGCCCCCGGTGCTGATGGGTGTTCTGCTCTTGTTTTTTGTCGGTTTCAGGTTGAAGCTGCTGCCGCTTGGGGGAGCCTATTCCATCGGCGTGGTGCCCAACTGGTCGTGGGAATTTACCCTTGACCTGTTGCGCCATCAGGTGCTGCCGGCACTGGCGCTCATTCTGGGCTCTGTGGGCAGCTGGGTGCTGACCATGCGTGGTATGGGCATTACCATTCAGGGTGAGGACTATGTGAATTTTGCCGAACACAAGGGGCTGGGCGGTGTGAGCATATTCCGGGACTATTATCTGCGCAATGCCATGTTGCCGCAGGTGACCGGTTTTGCGCTGGCCCTTGGCACGGTGGTGACCTCGGCAATTATTGTTGAGGGGCTGTTTGCATTGCCCGGGGTGGGTACCGTTCTTATCAATGCCATCAGGGCCAATGATTTTCCGGTCATCTACGGGATCGTGATATTTATCACCATTGCCATTGCCACCATTATGACTTTGATGGAGTTCCTGTATCCGCTCCTTGATCCACGAATTAAGAATGAATAGGAGCGCCTCCGTGAAAACCATAAGTGTGCGCCCCGGCGCAATTTCACAACCCGGCCGTCTGGCGCTGTTCTTTCGCTACCTGTCGCGCAATCTGAGCCTGGGCGCGGGTCTGGCGATATTGCTGGCGCTCGCGGCCTTCACCATAATCGGGCTGATGGTCATTGATCCCATGGATGCCTATCCGCTTTCTGCGCCAACCCGACGCGCGCCAAGCTGGGACTTTCCTTTCGGCACCGATTTTTTCGGGCGGGACCTGATGGCGGTGATGGTTGTTGGCATGTGGCAGACGGCTTTTATCGGTCTGGTTGCAGGGGGTATCGGCACCTTTGTAGGCGTCGTTCTGGGCTTTGTTTCGGCCTATTTCGGCGGGTGGACGGATGCTGCTATTCGCACCGTGTGTCAGGTTTTGACCCCCATTCCGGTGCTTCTTATTCAGGTGGTGGTCGCCGGCTCCCTCGACAAGCGCGATGTGACCATTTTCACCATGGCGCTGATTGTGGTGATGCTTGCCTGGATGGGACCGACCCTGATTATCCGCTCCCAGGTTCTGACCATGAAGGAGAGGCAGTTTGTCTCGGTGGCAAAACTTTCCGGGGTCAGCGATCTTGGAATAATTTTCAAGGAAATCCTGCCCAATCTTTTACCCTTCATCGCGGCAGCTTTTGTGGGGCAGGTTTTTCTGGCGGTGTTTGCGTCCTTCTATCTGGCGGTGCTCGGTCTTGGACCTCTGCGTGAGCCGCTCCTTGGCAATATTATCTGGTCGGCGCAGTCACAGGGTGCATTTTTCAACGGTTGGTGGTGGTGGCCGATTGCGCCCTCAATCGGAATGATCCTGATCCTTGGTTCACTTGCTCTTATCAATATGGGCCTGGACGAACTGGCCAATCCGCGTGTGCGCAGGTCGGAGTAGCAATGATGAACGCAGCGACAAAAACAACCCGGCGGACCAAAGAGCGGAGCACGGGTTCCGGCCAAAAGCAGGGTGCCGTTGAGCCTGTGCTCCGGGTGTGCAATCTCGAGGTGACCTACTTCACCGATGCGGGGCGGGCCAGAGCGCTTGATGATGTGACTTTTTCGTTGAGGCCGGGGGAAAAGCTGGGGATTGTGGGAGAATCGGGCTCCGGCAAAAGCACGCTGGCTCTGGCCATGATGCGGATGATCAAGCCGCCGGGGCGCATCGAGGGGGGGGAGGTTTTTGTGGGCGGCACCGACCTGATGGCGCTTGGTGACCGCGCCATGCGCGAAGCGCGTCTGAGTAAAATTTCCTACATTCCCCAGGGGGCGATGAATTCGCTGAACCCGGTGATGCGTATCGGGGCGCAAATGGCGGATGCGGTGCGGGCTCATATGCCCAATGAGGATAAGCCGCAAGTTATCGAGCGCTGTATGGCGGCTCTGCAGTCAGTGGATCTGGCGCGCAGTGCTTTCAAAATGTTTCCCCACGAACTGAGCGGGGGCATGAAGCAACGGGTGTGCATTGCCATCGGCATCCTGTTGCAACCGCAGGTGATTATCGCCGATGAGCCCACAAGCGCTCTTGATGTTGTGACCCAGCGTCAGGTGATGGAAACCATCGACCGGGTGCAAAAACAGATCAATGCCGCTGTGATCCTTATCGGTCACGATATGGGGCTTATGGCGCAATTCGTGGACAAGGTTGCGGTGATGTATGCGGGGCGTCTGGTGGAGGTTGCAACGGTGCGCGATATGTTTACCGAGCCCAAACACCCCTACGCAAAGGCCCTCATCAGTTGCCTGCCCAATCTGGACAACAAGGGTGTGTTCCAGGGAATTCCGGGGCTTGCCCCATCACTACTCAGGCTGCCTGAGGGATGTACGTTTCATCCGCGTTGCGCCGAAGTCATGGACCGGTGCCGCGTTGAGCGTCCCGATGTTGAAACTTTGTCCGATGGTCGCGTGGTCACCTGTCATCTTTATTCCCGGAGCACAAAAAAATGAGCGAGCTTCTGGAGTTGAAAAATGTTTCCAAGGTCTATTCGCGGGGGCTGATCAACACTGAATCTACAACCGCCTTGCGGAAAATTTCGCTTACTCTTGGCGAAGACGAACCGACCATTCTTACAGTTGCAGGCGAAAGCGGGTCGGGCAAAACCACACTGGCGATGCTGCTTTTGGGGTTTATCAGGCCGACTACCGGTCAGATCATTTATCGAGGCCGGGACATTTCCACCTTGCGGGGCAGGGAGCGGCTGGAATTCCGGCGCGAGGTACAGGCGGTGTTTCAGGATCCGTTTGCGGTGTTTAATCCGTTTTATACGGTGGACCACCTGCTCTCGGTGCCCATCAAACGTTTCAAGCTGGCCAAATCAAAAGCGGAAGCGCGCAGCAAGATGGATGAAGCGCTGAGGGCGGTTGGTCTCAGGCCTGAGGATGTGGTGGGTCGTTTCCCCCATCAGCTTTCGGGCGGTCAGCGCCAGCGTATCAATGTGGCGCGCTCTCTTTTGCTCAAACCGCGGCTTCTGATTGCCGATGAGCCGGTGTCGATGGTGGATGCTTCCCTGCGTGCCAGCATTCTTGAAACCCTGCGCAATCTGCAGCGGGATCACGGGGTTTCGATTATCTACATCACCCATGACCTGACGACCGCCTATCATATCGCCAACTCCATTGTGGTGCTTTATCGTGGTGCGGTGATGGAGGCGGGGGACGTGGAAACCGTTATCAAGAAACCGCAACACCCCTATACACAATTGCTGATCGACTCTATTCCGTGGCCCAATCTGGACCAGCGCTGGGGGCAAAATGAAATTATCGCCCGCGAAGGCGGTGATGTGCAAGCCGGGTGCCCGTTCTACAGCCGCTGCGCATCGGCAACCGAGCAATGCAAAGCTGTTCCGCCCCTGTTCAAGCTTGAGGCGCACCAGACAGCCTCATGCTTTCTTTACAGGGAAAAACCTGAACTTGAGCCTCGTCAGCTTTCAGAACTGCTGCCGGTTTGACAGGGCATTGCCCTATTCTTGGAAAAAATTGGGAAACTGGCGATGAAAATTGCACTCACCGGGGGAAGCGGACATCTGGGCCGGGCAATTACTAACGCTGCGCTTGCCTCCGGCCACAGTGTCGTCAGCATTGACAGGGTTGAGCCGTCCGAGATGGACGAGCGGGATAATCTGAATTTTGTCCTGGCTGATATTACTGACTATGGGGCGTTGGTTGAAGCCTTTGAGGGTTGCGATGCGCTTATCCATATGGCGGCAATTCCGGTGCCGGGTAAACTGGCCGATCACATTGTGCACAATAACAATGTGACGGGGAGCTATAATGCACTGCGCGCGGCGGCGGAGAATGACATAAAAAATGTCTGTCAGGCTTCAAGCGTCAACGCCATCGGGCTGGCCTTTAGCCGGAAACAGCGTTTTGATTATTTTCCCGTTGATGAATTGCATGCCAATTATTGTGAGGACCCCTACAGCCTCTCCAAGTGGATTTGCGAGCAACAGGCAGACAGTTTTGTGCGTCGATATGAAGAGATGCGTATCGCCAGCCTGCGTTTTCATCTGGTGGTGCATGAACGCGAGACTGCGGTGCAGGCGTTCAGGGCTGAAAATCTTCAGGGAAGGCAACAGCTCTGGGCCTATGTGCGGGCTGATGCTTCGGCGCAGGCCTGCCTGCTCAGCCTTGAAGCTTCCTTCAGGGGGCATGAGGTTTTTTACATCGTGGCCCCCGACACAACGGTTGAGGCGCCAAGTGCGGAACTGGCCGCCAGATATTATCCAGAGGTGGCCATTCGCGGTGATCTGAGTGGAAACAGAAGTTTTTTCAGTTCGGAAAAAGCTGAGCGATTACTGGGTTGGAAACACCCTTGAGGCCGATAAAATTCAGTCGATGCGCAGGCTGGTCTCAGGGTCAAAATAGCAGACATATCTTTTGTCGACCTTGAGTTTCAGCGGGGCTCCGATTTCAATTCTTGCGTGGCCGGGAAGTCGGGCAACGACGGGCTGACCCCCCATATCCAGGGTTGCAAAAATGTCGGACCCGGCATGCTCCGTGCGGATGGTTTTCAGGACAAGGTCGGCTTTGCCCTTTTCCGCCAATTCAAACGCTTCCGGGCGCACTCCGACAATGATCTGGCCCTTGTCCAGCGCACGAACAGTGTCTGAAGGGTTTTTAATCTCCCAGAGGTGTTTATCCACGCCGCTTGTGAATTGAACTTTTGCGCCACCGGCTTCAACGTGTAATTCACCCCGGATCAGGCTCATCGGCGGCGAGCCCATAAAGTCGGCAACGAACAGGTTTGCCGGTCTGTTGTAGATTTGTGTCGGGCTGCCAATCTGCTGGACATCGCCGTCCTTGAGAACAACAATTGATGTGCCAAGGGTCATGGCTTCCACCTGATCGTGGGTGACGTAGACGATTGAGGCATTCAGCCGCTCGTGCAGGGATTTTATCTCGCCGCGCATTTCAACCCGCAGTTTGGCGTCCAGATTTGAAAGAGGCTCGTCAAACAAAAACAGTTTGGGGTCGCGCACCAGCGCGCGCCCCATGGCAACCCTCTGGCGCTGGCCGCCGGAGAGTTGGCCGGGTTTGCGACCCATAAGATGTTCGATTTGCAGAATACGGGCGACGTCGCGGGTTTTTTCAAGCTGACGCTCTTTTGACAGCCGGCGCACCTTCATGCCGAAGCTGATATTTTCGGCCACCGTCATGGTGGGGTAAAGCGCATAGGACTGAAAAACCATGGCGATATCGCGGTCGCGGGGAGGGACTTCAGTGACGTTGCGTCCATAGATGAATATTTCCCCGCCCGTGACCTCTTCAAGTCCGGCAATACAGTTAAGCAGGGTGGACTTGCCGCACCCGGAGGGGCCGACCAGCACTAAAAACTCGCCCGACCTCATGCTCATGGAGATGTTGTTGAGCACTTCGACATCACCGAAGGATTTGAAAAGCCCGCGCACGTCAAGGGCAGGTAGGTCAGGATTGTTGATGGCAGTATCCGAACTTTTTACCATGGTTTGTCTCCTCCCCGGGGCACCACACCGGTGGAGGCGCGCACAATCAAATCGGTTTTCTGGGTATATTGCATGGCTTTTGGGTCGGCTCCAGCAACCAGATCAGAGATCATTTCTGCCAGCCGGGTGCCGGCGTCGCGAATGGGGGCGCGGGTGACGGTAAGGGGAATGGCGAAATGCTCGGAACGGAAGTGGGGAAGCACGTCATCATGGGCGATGATGGAGATGTCCCTGCCCGGTTCAAGACCGGCCTCGATTGTGGCCCGCATGACCCCGAGCGCCAGAAGTGTTGACGAACAGATAAAGGCTGTGGGGCGCTGGCTGGTGTCGGTATGCAGCATGGAGGCGGCCTGTTCGTAACCCACATCCTCGCGCATTTCCTCATGGGAAACAAACCCGGTGGGCACATGGATGTTCCTGGCCGAGCATTCCCTCTTGAACGCTCCCAACCGCTGATGAGCAAAAGACAGGTCTTCGGGGCCGTTCAGAAAAGCGATGCGCCGGTGGCCCAGATCGTGAAGCAGGGCAAAGGCGGCGCTGAAGGCACCATCATTGTCAATATCATAATAGGCATAGGGTGCCTCATCGTGGCTGCGCCCATGCACGGCAAAGGGGAATTTGGCTTCAGCCAGGGTTTGGATGCGCTTGTCGTCAATCTCGGGGGCGCTCAATATCATGCCGTCGACCGAGCCGCTGGCCATGAACCTTTTATAATGGGCGAGCTGCTGGCCGGGAGGGGCTACGTGGATCATCAGGTCAAGCTGCCTGTCGGACAGAACAAGGCTGAGGCCGGCAAGAAAGTCGACAAAATGGGGATCAAGCAACAGGTTGCGCGCCGAGCGGAAAACCATGCCCACGGTGCCCGCCTTGCCGGTGGCCAGACGGCGGGCAGTGATGTTGGGGGCGTAGTTCAGCTTGCGCGAGGCCTCAAGAACCCGGGCGCGGGTCTTGGCGCCAACCTCGGGAAAGCCGTTCAGGGCACGGCTGACCGTTGCCGGGGAGAGGCCCAGATGTCTGGCAATATCTTTCAGATTGGTCAAACCACAGCCCCCCGGGATTAAACTTTCAGAAACTTAAAACGCTTTGAGAATACATGCTTCTGGATAAAACTCAATTGACATGGGCGAATAATACTGGCTAATTTAAGTTCTAAAACGTTTTGAGAAATTGCCTGGTATGGCGATGGAATGGCTCTTGGGGGCCGATTCCGTCGGGAAAAAGGCACATTCTTGGCGCGCACATGTTGCCACTTGGTCCGCGAGGGGTGGAGCAACGGCAAAAACGGTGATTTCAACGGAGGATAATATGAAAAATTCATTCAGGATTGCGGCCAGTGCACTGGCCATGATGGTGGCGTCGACCTCAATGGCTCTGGCGCTGGAAGAGGGAAAACTGCTGGTCTGGATCAATGCGGACAAGGGCTATAACGGGTTGCAGGCTCTGGGGGACAAGTTCACCGAGGAGCTTGGCATTGAGGTTGTGGTCGAACGCCCCGAGTCGGTGACCGACAAGTTTCAGCAGTCGGCGGCGGCAGGAGACGGGCCCGACATTTTCATCTGGGCCCATGACCGGTTTGGCGAGTGGGCCGCTGGTGGTCTGATTTCTCCGGTCGAGCCCAGTCAGGATGTCCGGGACGGCATTTTTGACTTCGCCTGGGACGCAGTGACTTTTGACGGCAATGTGTGGGGATACCCCATTGCGGTGGAAGCCATCGGGCTCATCTACAACAAGGATCTGGTGCCAACGCCTCCGGCAACCTTCGAGGAAATCGCTTCCATGACCATGCCCGAGGGTGTGGGCGCGATCATGTGGGATTACAACAACACCTATTTCTCCATGCCCTTGCTGATGGCCAATGGCGGCTATGCCTTCCAGAAGGTCAACGGGGTTTATGATGCAGAAGATACCGGCGTAAACAATGCCGGCGCGGTGGCCGGTGCCTCGATGATCAAATCCTTGATCGATGATGGTGTGATGCCGGCAGGCGTCGACTATGGCGTGATGGATGCAGCCATCAACAAGGGCGAGGTTGCCATGGTCATCAACGGTCCGTGGGCCTGGTCGAACCTTCAGGATTCGGGCATCAACTTTGGCGTGGCTCCAATCCCCTCCATTGACGGCAATGCCTCCAAGGCCTTTGTCGGAGTGCTGGCGGCAACCATCAACGCTTCGAGCCCTAATGTTGATCTGGCCGTTGAGTTCCTTGAAAACTATTTGCTTCAGGATGAGGGGCTGAAAATGGTCAATGATGATGTTCCCTTAGGCGCTGTTGCCGACAAGAGCTTTGCCGAAGTGCTGGCGGGGGATGCCAATGTGGCAGCAACACTTGCCAATGCCCAGAGCGGCATTGCCATGCCTTCAACCCCGGCGATGGGCAAGTTCTGGAGTGCCATGGGTCCGGCATTGCAGAACATTACCGGCGGGCAGCAGTCGGTTGAAGATGCGCTCAACGATGCGGCGGAACGTATCCTTGCCGAATAGCAAATTGTGATATGAAAGTGGGGTCGGGGCGTTTTTCTGCTCCGGCCCGTTTTGTTCGGGGCAGGGGGAAGTTTTGAGCGCCAGCGCGATAGAACAGCAGCCGGAGCAGATTGTTGCCTCCCCTCTGGCGGGCTGGAAGCGGTTTCTCGGGTTTTTCGCGCTGGGTCTGATCGCACTGGCCCTGCTCTATGTGGTGTGGGTGCTCTATCTGGCGGGGGAGCCGCTGTTTGCGGTGGTCGTGCTGGCCTTGTGTGTGGGCATTGTCAGCGTATTCGGGCACAAAAAATTCTACACGGCGCGGTTTGTTTTTCCCGCGATTGCGGCAGTGCTGATTTTTATTGCCTTGCCGGTTCTTTACACCAGCTATGTGGGGTTCACCAATTACGGGGCCCGCAACCTGCTGACCTTCGAGCGGGTCACCAACCAGTTTTTGGGGAAAATTTCGGTCGACAAAAGCACTGAACGCCCGTTCATGCTGGTCAGGACCGGCGAATTTTATCAACTCTACTTCCCTGATGGGGAGGGTGCGCTGGTTTCTGAGCCGGTGGCATTGGATGGTGTGCCAAAGCCGGTTCAGATGGAGCCTGCTCAGACCATGCCTGAAACCGGGCTGGAAATGCGTGAAATCATAAAATTGCGCAATGAGCTGGGGGCTCTTAGTGCCATTCTGCCCGATGGCAGCCAGCTCAACATGTCGGGCCTGAGGAATTTTGCCGGACAGCAAAAAGTCTATGAGCTCGAAGGTGATGGCCGCCTGTTCAACACCATTGAGGGGACCTATCTCAACCCGGACCAGGCCAAAGGCTTTTATGTGAATGAGAAAGGGGAGGCCCTGGCGCCGGGCTGGCGGGTGAATGTGGGTTTTGAGAACTTCAAGCGCATCCTGTTTTCCGAAGGCATCCGCGAACCGATGTTGCAGATATTTGTCTGGACGGTGGTTTTTGCGACGCTCTCCATGGTGTTTACTTTTTCACTGGGCATTCTCCTGGCTTCAATCCTGCAATGGCCGCACCTGAAATATCGCGGGTTTTACCGCATCATGCTCATCCTGCCCTATGCGGTGCCCGCCTTCATTTCCATTCTGGTATTCCGGGGGCTGTTCAACCAGAATTTCGGTGAAATCAATTTCATTCTTCAGGCCCTGTTTGGAATAAAGCCCAACTGGTTCACCGACCCCAATCTGGCCCGCGCCCTGACCCTGATTGTCAATACCTGGCTGGGGTATCCCTATATGATGCTTCTGGGCATGGGCTATCTGCAATCGGTTCCGGCTGAACACTACAAAGCTGCGGCGCTGGAAGGGGCGGGGCCGATACGTTCATTTTTTTCCATCACCCTGCCGCAGATTTTGCCGCCCTTCGTGCCATTGCTGATTGCCAATTTTTCGTTCAACTTTAACAATGTGGTGCTGATTTTGTTGCTGACGCGGGGGGGGCCCGACATTATCGGCACACAAATTCCTGCCGGACAGACCGATATTCTGGGCTCCTTCACCTACCGGATGAGCTTTTCGGATTCAGGGCAGGATTTTGGCATGGCCGGGGCAATTTCGACACTGATTTTCATCATTGTCGGGCTTATTGCCTATGCCAATTTCACCGCCATGCGCAACTATGCCAAAAACAAGGGGGTGGCACGATGATTGTCGAGCATCCGCGCCAGCTTCTGGTCAAAAAAATCATGGCCCACGGTTTTCTGCTGTTGTTTCTGGCGCTCATCCTGTTTCCGTTTTTAATGGTACTTTCCATTTCTCTGCGGGCGGGTAATTTTTCCACCGGCAGTCTCATCCCGGAAAACCCCACCCTTGAACACTGGTATCTGGCCCTTGGCATAGTGTTTGAAAAGCCCGATGGCACCATCATCACCCCGCCATTTCCGGTAATGTTATGGTTGTGGAACTCCATCAAGGTGGGTGTAATCGCTTCAATCGGGGTTCTGGTGCTTTCGACCACGGCGGCCTATGCCTTTGCGCGCATGCGGTTCCGCTTCCGGCAGGGCATTCTGGATTCACTTTTGATAATCCAGATGTTTCCCGCCGCTCTGACGCTGATTGCAATTTATGCGATTTTTGACGCGCTGGGCGGGGTGACGCCCTTGTTGGGGCGCAATTCCCACTGGGCGCTTATTCTGTCCTATCTCAGTGCCATCACCCTGCATATCTGGACCATCAAGGGGTATTTTGATTCCATAGACCCGGCGCTGGACAAGGCGGCCCAGATTGACGGGGCCACCCCATGGCAGACTTTCCGTTATGTGTTTTTGCCACTTTCGGTGCCGATACTGGCGGTGGTGTTTGTCCTGAGCTTCATCTATCTGGTCACCGAATATCCGGTGGCCTCGGTCTTGTTGCAGGAAACCAGCCAGATGACGCTTGCGGTGGGCGCGCGCCAGTATCTTTATGAGCAACGCTATTTGTGGGGGGATTTTGCCGCGGCGGCCATCCTGTCCGGCCTGCCGATTACGTTCGTGTTTCTGCTGGCTCAGCGCTATCTGGTGGCGGGCCTCACCGAGGGCGGAGTCAAGGGGTAGAACTGCTTCAAGTTTTTAGTTGAGGCGCTTTTTTGTCTTTTGTTTTCGCTCGCGCCAGTGTTTTGCACACGAGTGTGCTTAACACACAGCTCCGCGGGGGCGGCGCATGGGCGCCGGGCCGCTCTTCGCGACCAGACCGCTTCAGCTAAAGCATGAAACGGCCTAGCTGGAACTTTTCAGTTCCGCTGTAATTTCATGCGTATGCTGGCCGAGCCGGGGGGAGGGGCGGCCAAGGGCAAGTTTTGCGCCCGACATGGTGATGGGGGTGCGCAGGCCCGGCACGCCTTCGCTGTCAATAAGCATATTGCGGGCCAGAAACTGAGGGTCGGCGCAGACTTGGGCCACTGAATTTATCGGCCCGGCGGGTACGCCCTTTTTTTCCAGCGCATACAGCAATTCAGCCAGCTTCCAGTTGCCGGTTTCTCCCTGAATGAGTGCGCTCAGCGCATCGCGGTTTTTAACCCGGGCGGCGTTGGTGGCAAAGCGTTCGTCGTGCGCGATTTCGGAAAGTCCGATGACTTCACAGACGCGGGCAAACTGTTCATCATTGCCCGCAGCGAGGATGAATTGCCCATCGCTAGCGCTAAAAGTCTGGTAGGGCACGATGTTGGGATGGGCATTGCCCAGGCGGTGCGGTGAAACACCGCTCGCCAGATAATTCATTGCCTGATTGGCCAGAACGCCGCTCATGCAATCAAACAGGGACATGTCGACATGCTGGCCGCATCCGGTGACCTGGCGCTGGTGGAGAGCAGCCTGAATGGCTATAGTGGAATAAAGCCCGGCGAAAATATCGGCAAAGGCCACGCCCATTTTTTGCGGGGGGCCATCGGGCTCTCCGGTCAGGTCCATAATTCCGGCCATGCCCTGAATGAGGAAATCATAACCGGGCCGGTCCTTATAGGGTCCGGTTTGGCCAAAGCCGGTGATGGAGCAGTAAATGAGAGCCGGATGAGTTTTGCTCAGGCTTTCATAATCCAGCCGGTATTTTTTCAATCCCCCGACCTTGAAATTTTCAATGACAATGTCGGCTTGTGCAATCAGGTTTTTGACCAGAGAGAGGCCCTCAGGGTCGTTGAAATCGGCAACAATGGAGCGTTTCCCCCGGTTGCAGGCATGGAAATAGGCGGCAGTTTTCTCCCCCTCATGTTCGACAAAGGGAGGGCCCCATTTTCGCGTGTCGTCCCCTTTTGGGCTTTCCACCTTGATGACTTGGGCACCCAGGTCAGCAAGGGTCTGCCCGGCCCATGGTCCGGCAAGAATCCTTGCCAGTTCAACGACTTTCAGTCCTGCAAGGGCGTGGGTCATGTTTGTCTCCACTAGAATTGTTGCTGTTTTGAAGCGAAACAGACCACGATGCCAAGTCTTTTGATTGTCGCGCTTGCCGAACCGGATAACCGGTACCCACTTATCCTGGAAGCGCTTCTCAAAAAAACGCCTGAATGCCGGTCTGGGCCCGGCCCAGAATGAGGGCGTGCACATCGTGGGTGCCCTCATAGGTATTGACGGTTTCAAGATTGAGGGCGTGGCGCATCACACCATATTCTATCTGAATGCCGTTGCCCCCGTGCATGTCACGGGCCTGACGGGCTATATCCAGCGCCTTGCCGCAATTATTGCGCTTTATAAGCGAAATCATTTCGGGGGCGGCTTCGGCCCTGTCCATCAGGCGGCCCACCTGCAGGGCGGCCAGAAGACCAAGGGAAATCTCGCTCTGCATATCGGCAAGCTTTTTCTGATAAAGCTGGGTCGCGGCCAGGGGCCTGTTGAACTGTTTGCGCTCAAGCCCGTACTGGCGGGCGCGCAACCAGCAATCTTCAGCCGCGCCCATCACCCCCCAGGCAATACCATAGCGTGCCCGGTTGAGGCAGCCAAAGGGGCCTTTCAGCCCCGAGACATGGGGCAGCAGCGCATCTTCGCCGACCTCGACATTTTCCATGACGATTTCGCCGGTGACGGAGGCGCGCAAGGAAAGCTTGCCCCCGATTTTGGGAGCCGAGAGGCCTTTTGTGCCCTTGTCGAGTACAAAGCCGCGAATGGCGCCGTCATGGGCCTCGGATTTGGCCCAGACCACAAATACATCGGCAATGGGGCTGTTGGATATCCAGCTCTTGTTGCCGTTGAGGCGATAGCCGCCATCGGTTTTTGTGGCGCGGGTTTTCATGGCGGCAGGGTCAGAGCCGGCATCGGGCTCGGTCAGGCCGAAACAGCCAATCCATTCGCCTGAGGCCAGCTTTGGCAGATATTTGAGGCGTTGTTCTTCGCTTCCATAGGCAAAAATGGGATAAATGACCAAGGAGGATTGCACGCTCATCATTGAACGGAAACCGCTGTCGATGCGCTCGATTTCGCGGGCAACCAGCCCATAGGATACGTAAGAAGCGCCGACCCCGCCATACTCCTCGGCCAGTGTGACCCCAAGCAGGCCGGTTTCTCCCATCAGGGAAAAAATATCAGGGTCGGTGTGTTCGTCCATATAGGCCTTCTCGATGCGCGGGGCCAGATGCTCGGCACCAAAGGCGGCGGTGGTGTCGCGTATCATTTTTTCCTCGTTGCTGAGAGAGGTCTCAAACAGCAGCGGGTCCGCCCAGGAGAATGAAGAAAGCTCGGGGCGGTCTTTTTTGGCAAGCCGGGGCGCGGGGTTTGTCATTTGGCTTTCCTTCCGCCGGATACATAAAGACCTTCGGTCTTGATGCGGGTCAGGGTCTGGTCCAGCGACATGACCACCCGCTCCATCATCAGGTCGATTTCTTCTTTTGAGATAATCAGGGGCGGGGAAATAATCATGCGGTCGCCCACATGACGCATCACCAGATTGTTGGCGAAGCAAAAGTCGCGGCAGACAAGCCCGACCGTGCCCTTGTCAGCGGCAAAGGGCGCGCGGGCTGCCTTGTCCGGGGTCAGGGCCAGCGAGCCCATCAGTCCGACGATACTTGCCTCTCCCACAAGAGGATGGTTGGCCAGTTCAGCCCATTTTTCTGCGACATAGGGCGCGGTTTCATCACGCACCTTGTTGACAATGCCCTCTTCGTCAAGGATGCGCAGGTTTTCCAGCGCCACGGCGGCAGCGACCGGGTGGCCGGAATAGGTGTAACCGTGATTGAAATCCCCGGCGTTGGCGATAGTGTCGGCAATTTCATCGGAAACCACGGAGCCGCCAATGGGCGCGTAACCCGAGCTTAAGCCCTTGGCCACAGTCATGATGTCGGGGCGGATGGCATAGGTGTCGGAACCAAACCAGTTGCCGGTGCGCCCGAAGCCGCAAATCACTTCATCGGCGATGAGCAGGATTTCGTGGGCGTCGCAGATGCGCTGGATTTGTGGCCAGTAACTGTCCGGGGGAATTATCACCCCGCCTGCGCCCTGCACGGGTTCGGCGATGAAAGCGGCAACATTTTCTTCGCCCAGTTCAACGATTTTTGCTTCGAGCTGGCGGGCGCGTTCCAGACCGAATTCGTGCGGGGAAATCTCGCCGCCATCCTGATACCAGTTGGGCTCGTCAATATAGGCGATGTCGGGGATGGGCAGGCCCCCTTGGGCGTGCATGCCGCCCATGCCGCCAAGGCTGGCCCCGCCCACGGTCGAGCCATGATAGGCGTTGTGACGGGAAATAATGATTTTTTTATCCGGCTTGTCTTTTGCAGCCCAGTAATGGCGGACCAGCCGGATGTTGGTGTCGTTGGCCTCGGACCCGGAACTGGCAAAAAATGTGTGGTTGAGATTTCCGGGCGCCAGTTCGGCCAGCCGTTTGGCCAGAGCGATTGCGGGCACATGAGTGGTCTGGAAAAACGTGTTGTAATAGGGCAGTTGTCTCATCTGGCGGGCGGCGACTTCGGCCAGCTCATCCCGGCCATAGCCGATGTTGACGCACCACAGGCCGGCCATGGCATCCAGTATCCGGTTGCCTTCGGAATCGGTGAGCATGACCCCTTGCGCCGAAGTTATCACCCGCGCGCCTTTTGCCGCCAGTTCAGCCCCGGCGGTAAACGGGTGCATATGATGGGCGGCGTCGAGCGCCTGCAGCTCGGCCGTGGGCAGATGGTTGGTTATCGCACTCATTTTTTTAGGTTAACTCCTTGAAAAAGCGCCTGCGTTTGTCAGTTGATGCCGCCAAAACACAGATATTTGATTTCCAGATAGTCCTCGATTCCATATTTCGAGCCCTCCCGGCCAAGCCCCGACTGTTTGACGCCGCCAAAGGGGGCGACCTCGGTGGAAATCAAGCCGGTATTTATGCCCACCATGCCCGTTTCAAGTCTTTCAGCCACGCGCCAGATGCGGGTGATGTCGCGGGAATAGAAATACCCGGCAAGGCCAAACTCGCTGTCATTGGCAAGGGCTATGACCTCATCCTCAGTCTCAAATCTGAACAGGGGGGCCAGAGGCCCGAAGGTTTCCTCACGGGCGACCAGCATTTCGGCACTGGCTCCGGTCAGCACCGTTGGCTCAAAGAAGGTGCGCTCAAGCTGGTGACGCCGGCCCCCTTGGGTAACTTGAGCGCCCTTTTCGAGCGCATCGGCGATGTGTTGCTCGACCTTATCTACTGCGGCTTCAGAAATCAGCGGACCGATAGTGGTGCCGGGTTCGGCCCCATCGCCAACGGCGAGTTTGGCAACGGCATTTTTCAGGCGGGCGGCGAACTCGTCATAGATGGGGGCTTGCACATAGATGCGGTTGGCACAGACGCAGGTCTGGCCGCCATTGCGGTATTTGGCAATCATGGCGCCCTCAACCGCAGCATCAAGGTCGGCATCGTCAAAGACAATGAAGGGTGCGTTGCCCCCCAGTTCGAGGGAGACTTTCTTGATAGTGTTTGCGCACTGGGAGAGCAGAATTTTGCCGACTCGGGTCGAGCCGGTGAATGTGATTTTACTGACAAGCGGGTTGGCACACAATTCCTTGCCCACGGCGGCGGAGTCCGAGCTGGGAATAACGTTGAACACCCCGGCTGGAAGTTGCGCGCGCTCAGCCAATGCCGCCATGGCCAAGGCCGAAAGCGGAGTCAATTCGGCAGGGCGGGCAACGAAGGTGCAGCCTGTGGCCAGCGCCGGGCCAACCTTGCGGGCAATCATGGCGTTGGGGAAGTTCCACGGGGTGATGGAGCCAACAACACCCACAGGCTGTTTGAGCACCACAATGCGCTTGTCTTGGCTGTGACCGGGGATGGTGTCGCCATAGACGCGTTTGGCCTCCTCGGCGAACCATTCAATGAAGGAGGCGCCATAGAGTATCTCGCCTTTGGCCTCGGTAAGGGGTTTACCCATCTCTGCAGTCAGAATCTGAGCGAGGTCGTCGGCATTTGCAACCAGCAGGTCGAACCAGTCACGCAGGAAACCGGCGCGCTCCTTTCCGGTCAGGGCAGCCCATTTTGGCTGGGCGGTGTGAGCGGCTTCAATGGCGGATTTGACTTGGGAGATGGAGAGGTCAGAAACTTCTGCAATCGCCTCGCCGGTGGCCGGGTTGCTTACGGTGAAAGTGTGTTCACTGCTGACCCATTCGCCATTGATGAAGGCGTTGGTTTTGAGCAGGGAGGGGTCTTTGAGATTGAGCATTTTGACGGGGCTTTTGTTTTCGTTCAGGAGATATTTATCCAGGTAGTTTTCAGCTCGGTATATTTTTCAAGTGCGTGCAG
>JALSII010000024.1 GCA_026981645.1 Hyphomicrobiales bacterium
ACTGCGCTGACCATTTCCGCCTGGCTTACCGGCATTTACTTCATTATCGAGTTGGGGGTGGGCTTGTGGACCGGCTCCATTGCCGTGATCTCGGATGCTTTCCACACATTTTCCGCTGTGGGGGGGGTGCTTGTTGCCATCGTTGCGATGCGACTGGCCAAACGACCCGCGGACGACCAGAAGAGTTTTGGCTGGTACCGGTCCGAATTGATTGGTGCGCTGGCTAATGGCGCATTTCTTCTGGTCATGGCAATCCTTGTTATCGTCATGGGAATCATGCGTCTGAACAGCCCGCTTGATTTGCCCACTGCGCCAATGCTCTGGGTGGCCGCGGGTGGGTTGGTGACAGAAGTCATATCCCTGGCGCTGCTGTTCCGCCAGCAGGGGGAGGATATCAATATCAGGGGCGCCTACTGGCACATAATACAAACCTTTGTCGGCAGTATTATCATTATTGTGGCTGCCCTTGTTATCAGGTTTACCGGTTTTCTGGAGATTGACCCCATTCTGGGTATTGCCTTTGGGTTTGTCCTTCTGTGGGCCAGTTGGGGCATATTGCGTGACGCGACCCATCTGCTCATGGATGGGACGCCCGGAGACATCAGTCTGCCTGACGTGGCAGCAACGCTGGAAAAACTTGAAGCGGTTGAAGATGTGCACCACACCCACGGCTGGGCACTGACCAGCGGCAGATATGTTTTTACCGCCCACCTGCGCATCTCGGAGGGTGCAGATTCCGATGCGGTGCTGGCCGCCGCCCATGCCGTTCTCAAAGAACAATACGGGTTCTTCTTCGTAACATTGCAGCTTGAAAAGCAATGTCTTGATGAAGGGGATGCCGACCCCATTGATATTACCCGCAAAGGCAGGGGCAAACCGCCTCCCACCGACCATTCCGGTCACGGTAGTTAAATGAACTTCATTGCACCATAAAAAATGCGAAACCCGGAACCGGCAGGTTCCGGGTTCTTTTTTGCGTCGGCAACGCAACTTCAATCAGCCGGATGGGCGTCGGGTCCTTCGGCTTCGGCGTGCGCGCCGGATATGAGGTCGGAGATTTCATCAGGCCAGTCTGCTTCGCTGTACTTGGCCTGTTCTTCGGCATCATGGACAAAGGCGATGATTGCCGCCAACTCGTTTCCGTTCAGCACGATGACATCGCCCAGTTCTTCGCGTTGCATATAAACCATTGCCTCGGCGCCGCGCCACATGCGGGCGGCAAATTCAAACGGATTCATCGGGATATCCATATATTTAGCATCCAGCGGCGTGGCATCCTCACCTCCGATTCCATTGACTGAATGGCACACCGCGCACCCCTTGCTGGCGAATAACTCACGCCCCAGTTCTGAATCCATTCGCGGCAAAACAAGTCCCGGACCGACGTTTTCAGGCGTGTCTGAAGAAAGCGCCAGACCTGTCGGCAGAACCAGCGATGCAAGGCCCAGAGCCAGTGTCAGAGGCATAAGGCGTAGAATTGAATTTTTCACTGTATTTCTCCTTTAATGAAGACCGGGAAGCCGGTCGGGATTTTCACGCAGCGCACCCGCAAGGACGCGGGAAGAAAATGGGGTGCCTGAAGCCGGTCTTTGGAGTAGTCTTAAAACCCGCTTCCGGCAGTACAGCGCTGGCGGGAGTGCAGGCAGGGGGCAAGTGCTTGGGTAAATTGCCCCCTGCCGCGAGTGGCCACTTCTCTACATTTGCATATCCATGGCCATACCTGGTGTTGCCATCTGTCCCATCATTCCCATTTCCATGTGGTAGGGCAGCATGCACATGAACATCCAGGCGCCGGTCTCCTGAATTTCCACAGTGAATGAAAAGCTTCCCTTAGGAAGAACAAGTGACTTTTCATAAAGCGCTTCATGTTCGAGCAGGCTCCAGTCCGCGCGGTTCACGCGATAGGCAACCGCCTGCATTGCTGCCATTTCCATGATCATGAATTCGTGGAGAATTTCGCCATCATTGACAACATTGAAGCGAATGGTTTCGCCTTTTGCGACAGCGATGTCCATATTGGAATAGCCCCATTCGGTCATCTTGAGGTTGATTTCGCGATCAAAGCTTTCTTCGTTGGCGATCAGCAGGCCTCCGGCGGCTTCACCTTCGGCATGAGGAGCATCTTCCTCCCCCATACCCATGGTTTCATCCTCTGTATGGGGAGTATCTTCCTCCTGCATGTCCATGGCGGCAGTATCACCCTCAGCCATATCCATGGTGGGGGTATCACCTTCGCCCATGTTCATGTCAGCGTCAGTACCGCTCATGTCCATGTCAGCGTCAGTACCGCCCATGTCCATGCCAACCATATCATCCAGAGCTGCCATTGCTTTTTCCAGTTCGACAGCATCCTGAGGCGGGACTTCGAATATGTCGTGCTCGACATCCTCATTCTCTGCCAGATCAACCGACTGGGGAACTGCCCCATCAGCCCTGTAGCCTGTCAGAAGGCTCTCAGGCGGAGCCAGTTGCGAGACTGGCCCCAGAGCAAAGACAGAAAGATAGGCGATGGCCAGACCGCCAATAACACCCACCAGAATAAAAAACTTAATCATTGTCAGCTCTCCCTATTCTGCCGGCACAGCGGCGGGCGCTGTCCTGGTGTCATGTTCAACCGGCCAGGGGTCGTCCGGTGCGGGCTTGCCATACTTCGCGCTCCAGGCCAGATTAACCGCGAAGAACAAAAACCCCAGGCCGACAAGGAAACCACCCATGGTGATGAACATCTGAGGGATCGCCCATCCAGGAATATCCAGATAGTCATAGACCCAGCGCGGGAAGTAGTTGTATCCGGCTACGCCCATGCCGGTGATCTTGACGAATAAACCAACCTGCCACAGCCAGAAATGGGCGTTGGCCATTCCCTGATGATACAATCGCCCGGTGAAATATGGATAGAGATAGTAAAAACCGGCAATTGCCATCTGTCCGACAAAGCCAAAGAACATGGCGTGGAAGTGAGCCGGGATCCAGTAGGTATTGTGGATGAAGTCACTGTCCGGTGCTATCTGGGCGTTCAGGAAAGCTGTGGCACCACCATAGACTATGAAGGCGATAGAAAAAATCATGAACTTGAACGGTATCGCCCGTCGCGCCGAGGCTGGTATCGGCTTCATGAACAAAGTCGCTATCCAGTTAAACACATGCAACACCGATGGAATAAACACCAGCAATGTCAGGAACTGAACAAAACGCTCATAGCTTCCTGAAACCGTATACAATGGCTGAAAATGGTGCGGGCCAATGGGCATGGCACCAAGAGCCAGCAATAGGAAGGCCACAACCCCGGACCAGTAGCTCCACATGGGAAAGCCCAGGAACCGCGGCATAATTGTGTAAATTATGGCAATTGCCGGAACAAACGGCAGGTAGACAGCTGGGTGCCCATAGGTCCAGAACACATAGAGGAAAAACTTGACGCTGCCGCCCCGCGAGGGATCAAAAAACGCGGTGATGCCCAGCCCATCACCCAGCAGACCAAGGCCAATGAAAGCCAGCGGAAAAGTTGAGGCCATAAAAAGCAGGCCCACAGTGCCGGTAGCCCAGGCGATTAGTGGCGTATTTTTCCAGCCGCCTTTGCCTGAAAAGGCATTGCGTACAAGAACCGCGCCGGCAAGAAATTCGGAAACTGCCACCAGAAAAATGGCCAGGTGCCCCATCCAGATGAGGGGGTTGCCGGTTCTGAAGGACATTGGTGCATAGGCTGTCCAGGTGAAGTCGGGACGTCCGATAACCAGCAACACTGCCGCTACGATCAGTATCCAGTAACTCCACTGCGCAGCCGGGGCCCAATGCAGCCTGTCCGTGCCCAGAACCCTTGGCAGCATATAGTAACAAATTGAGACAACCATGGGGATAAGGAAGCCAAACACCATGACCATGCCGTGCAGGGTCATCAGAGTCATATAGACTTTTGCTCCCAGGAACTGCTGGTCAGGCATGGCAAGTTCTGTTCTGAACACCAGAGCAAAAAATCCCCCCAGCGCCAGCATGATAATTGCGGTAAAAATACCTTTGAGCGCAATGTGGCGATATTCGTTGGAGAACAGGAGTTCCCTGAGAGACATGTTGCCAACCAGGTTCTCCGGCTTCCAGTGGGCCATGTTGCCCATTCTTGGACTATCAAGTTCATGCGTTGTCATTTGAATTTCCCTCAACATTTTCGTGGCCTGCCGGACCCTCTTCCCCTGCTACGACCAGCCATGCCTTCATCTGCGAGTGACCGACGCCGCAATAGTTCACGCACTGAATAAGGTACTTGCCCGGTTCATCCGGTGCTCTGATCCACATTTCACGCTTTTCGTCCGGGTCGATCTCGGCTGTAATCCGGGCAACCGGAATATTGAATCCGTGGATCACATCGTTGGACACGATCTTGAAAAGAACCTTTTCGCCGGGGTGGACGACAGCGGCGTTGCGGCTGATTTCGTCCTCTTCGTTGATAAAGGCAAAGCCCCACTGGAACGCTATGACCGTAACAACCTGGTCAAATGCAGCCTCTCCTTCGCCAACGTAGTTGCCAGAGACTTTTCTTTCTTCAGCGTTCAGATCCGCCTGGTAGGCGGAATAGGTGTTGACGCTGCTCCAGTCCGCATAAAAAACCAATCCGATCATGACGGCGATAAAACCAAACTCAAAGGCATAGCTGGGTTTCCAGCGCCTTTTCATCAACATGGCCCCCATGAGCATAGCTAGTCCCAGAACCGTGAAGGACGCGGTAATGGCCATAAGCGTTGCTTGTGGCCCCGATATCCCTAATGCGTTTTCCATTCTGTTGCCCCTCCCTGTGGTACAAAAGCACGTGCCCTCTTCGAGCGTGACAGGTCGGCTATCCTCCCGGTCAGGGGAGGGGTGCGGCCCCTAAATCCGTGCATGGCCCCGGGGCTGAACAGCCTCGAAACCGGTTTGTGCTTGCAAGTGTTGTCAGTCTCGGAATGATCAGTCGCACCATAGTGCTCCAGACCACCGGTGCGCCGTGTGCCATCGGACTTGTTTTGCACGGGACGGGGCAGGCTGACGCGCACGCGCAACCCTCCTTCATCCCGGTTTGAGAGTTTAATGTCGCCGCCATGGGCACGCACAATGGTGCGGGCAACCGCCAGTCCCAGCCCTGTGCCACCCGTTTCCCGATTGCGCGAATCTTCCAGCCTGTGGAATGGCTGAAACACATCTTCCTGGCGTTCCTCAGGAATGCCCGGCCCGCTGTCGTCTATGGAAATGAGTAATCTGTCGGTTTCAACCGCGAGAGAAACCTCAGCCTGTGCACCATATTTCACCGCGTTGCCAATCAGATTGCCCAGCGCTCTGCGCAACGCGGTCGGACGGCAGTCCAGCAGGACCCAGCGTGGAATTTCTTTAAGTTCAACCTTCTCACCTGCGTCATTCATATCGTCGCAGACCCGTGTCAGCAGTGAGCCGATATCAACTGTTGCCTGCGGCTCGGATGCAGCCTCTTCCCGAATAAACGACAGGGTGGACGCCACCATCTGCTGCATGTCATCCAGGTCGCGCAGCATTTTTTCGCGAAGATCCTTGTCTTCAACAAACTCAGCCCTCAGGCGCAGTCGCGTAATTGGTGTGCCCAGATCATGGGCAATAGCCCCCAGCATCTGGGTCCTGTCCTCAACGAACCGGCGAATACGTCTTTGCATGACATTGAACGCACGGGCGGTGCGCTGAACCTCATCGGGGCCGGTTTCTGGAATAGCCGGGGCCTGCACGTCTGTGCCCAGCTTTTCCGCTGCGCGTGACAGCTGGCGCAGGGGCGCCACCATGCGGCCAACAATAAGGAACGATATGAGCACCACGGCAATCAGCATCACCACCATGGACAGACCAAGCCGGTAAGAGAAAAAGCTCGGTGGAGGCTGCACCGGCGTGGCCACATTCAGCCAACTTCCATTATCGAGCAGCAGGGAAACCAGAATCAGTTCTCCGGGGGCTTCCAGGGCGTTTTGTGCAAAATAGTCTTGCCAATAAGTAGTGGCTGAAGTGTTTTTTGAAGGGGCTGCATAGGCAATACGATAGGCGGGCAGGCGATCGGCGGGCACATGGCGGCCAAGTTCACGCTGCAGGGCAGCTTCATGCCAGTCCGTCCCCGGCGACCCGGTAACCACCGGTTCCCCGGTGATTGTTACGAAACGGCGGTCAGGTCCGTCCGCAGCGATGATCTCGGACCACTCCTCAGGCGAAAGCGTTTCCGCAAACGCTCCGGCCGTTGCCACCCATAAAATGGCATGCTCACCCCCAGAAGTGAGCAAAGCGCTTTCTCTGTCAGTTGTATAAAATACATTGCTGACCAGGTGAGTGAAAGCCAGGCCGATAACCAGCAGCGCCATCGCCTGCGCTGCAATGCTTCTAGGCAGCAGGTTTTTCATTGTGCTCAACCTTGGCTGTAAAAACATATCCGCCCCCGCGAACGGTCTGAATAAGGTCGGGGTGTTTGGGGTCCTCTTCAATTTTGTGGCGCAGGCGGCTAACCTGCATGTCGATCTTTCGGTCAAAGGGCTGTTCGACCTGCCCTCGGGTTAGATCAAGCAGTTGATCGCGTGACAAAACCTGTTGCGGTCGCTCCGCAAACGTTGCCAGCAAGTCAAACTCTGAAGCGCTCAGATCCACCAGCGTTCCATTTTCTGACTGCAGGCGCCTCAGACTCAGGTTCAGGCGCCAGGTGCCAAAGCGTAAAACGCGACCGTCGCCGGCGTTGGCCGCCTGCGGGGCAAGTCTGGTGCGACGCAGCACGGCTCGGATGCGCGCCAGTAGCTCATGAGGATTGAAGGGTTTGGCGATATAGTCGTCTGCCCCGCCATCAAATCCTTTGATGCGATCATTCTCTTCGCCCATCACGGTAAGCATGACCACTGGCAGGTTCGACTTCTCGCGAAGTTCCCGGCAGATGCTTAGCCCGTCTTTTCCTGGAAGCATGAGGTCCAGAATCAGAAGGTCTATCTTCCAGTCGGCAAGAATCTGCTCGATTTCGGTGCCATCAGCGGCGGTCGTTACACGAAAACCCTGACGTGTCAGAAAACGCTTCAGAAGCGCGCAAATTTCCTGGTCGTCATCGACGACCAGAAGGTGGCCTGAAGGTGCATTCGCAGAAGTCCCCATGGATAAGAATTATCAAGATTAAACACAATGGTGTGGAAAAAATTGTAACGGTTTGTAACGGCGCACTCAGCGTTCTGAAGCGGGCATGCGCAGGACGTGTGCTCAAGAGAAGAATTGTGACAACAGACCCGCTTCGTTTTGTAAGGCAATTCGGCTATAAGGTGTGTGAATGAAGAAGGATCAGGACAAATCATGAAGAGGCACAAAACACCCCTCGTACTCTCTGTCTTTTCTGTAAAAAAATGAGTCGACACCATAAGATCTTTCTAAGAGTTCTGGCCATTCTTTCCGCGCTCTATCTTCTCGCCTTTTTTCAGTTTATTGGCGATTCGATCTCAGGAATTGACGGCATTGCGCTGGCCACCGGCAATCCGGCAGGCGGGGATTTCATCAACCTTTATTCTGTGGGCCGCATGGTGCTGGAGGGGGAGGCGGTCGCTGCCTATTTCCCAGAGCAGCTCATGCAGTTCCAGCGCTCCCTGATAGAGGATCCCATCGGCCTTCGCCTGTGGGCCTATCCGCCCCATTCACTGCTGTTTGTATGGCCTTTTGGCGGGTTGTCTTACTTTGTTGCGCTGGCGCTGTGGTCGGCTCTTGGGCTTGCCGTGCTTGGCCTTGGGGCCCGCCGCATGGGTTTTGGCTGGCTTGAAACTATTCTGATTATGGTCTCGCCGGCCTCCCTCCAGTGCATTTATTTCGGTCAGACCGGGAACTTTGCCGCCGGGGCGCTGATGCTGGCCCTGTCCGCCAGAAAGCAAACCGATGCGCTGGCCATCGGCGCAACGGCCCTGCTCACCATCAAGGCCCAGTTCGGCTTCCTTCTGCCGGTATACTGGGCGCTTGAGAAACAATGGCGGCTGATTGCGCTGGTCAGCGTTGCAACGCTGGCCCTTTTTGGTCTCACATTTGCGGTTTTTGGCCCCGAAGTCTGGCGTGCCTATTTCGAGGTGACCGTGCCTGCACTCTCTCAATTGGAAAGCTCGGGCACCGGCGCCTTCATGCAGATGATCCCTTCAACCTTCATGGCCTTTCGCATCCTTGGCTGGGAGGGCGGCACCGCGATGCAGTTCCACCTGGCGTTCGCCGCGCTGGTTTTTGTCATGCTGGTTTATCGGCTGGCAAAAAGCTCAAACAAGTCGCAAAAACTGGCGCTGATTCTTTTTTCCATTGGCCTGATTACGCCCTACCTGCATGTTTATGACCTGTCTTTGCTGGTGGCGGGCGTGTTCGTCATCCTCCGGGCACTGCCGGCCCAAACCGGGTTCCGGGCAGTCGGAATCTATGGTTTTGCCCTGTTGGGCTGGATATTGCCCCACGCTTTGTTCGGCCTCAACTCCGGCGGCTGGCCCCTGGGGCCGCTGATAATGTTTGCGCTATTCCTGTGGGTGTGGAGCACCAAGGCCTTCGAGGAACAGAGTATTGAGTAGGTTGAGGCTCAGCCTTTTTTGAGCGCGTTCTGCACCGCCTGTGCCAGCGCGTTGGTGAAATTCAGGCGGTCCTTGTGCGTAAAAGCGGCATTATAGCCCCTAATTTCGCCGCTCTCGCGCAAGTCCTGCTTGAGGTCGCGCACGGCCAGCGCCATGCCGATGGAATCGGGGGTGAATGGTTTGCCCGTCGGCCCCAGCACCAACGCACCCTTGCTGATAGCCCGGTCGGCCAGTGGAATGTCGGAGGTGATAACGATATCCCGCGCCGTTGCGTGTTCAACAATCCAGTCATCCGCCACATCCGCCCCTTGCGCGACTATCACATGGCGCACCATAGGGTCATGGGAGGGGCGCAAACCCCCGTTTGCTACCATCACCGTCACCACCCCTGCGCGGTCAGCGATTTTGAGAATCTCGGCCTTTACCGGGCAGGCGTCGGCATCCACGTAAATTTTCGGGCCATTCTGGGTCACGTCAGGCGTACTTTCTCTTTCTTCTTTCATTCAGGCCCTATATCAGGTTTGCTCTGGAATGCATCAGTCTGTTGCCGTGCTCTGGGGGAACTGCCAGTTGGATTTTGAAATTGAAGCGGCCGATGTTGGTGCCATGTTCAGGAAGTTTGTAGACGTGCCATATCTTGTTCAGGCCGACAACAAACAATGGGCGCCGCTTCTGCGCATTCAACAGCTTGAACTGCTCGACCGTAAAAAACACCCTTTTTTCAAGCATGCCGAAATAAGGCTTTTTGTTGCATTGTCCGGGGGCAGGGCGGTGGGCCGCATCGCCGCCATCAATGACGCCGTACACAACGGGGTGCATGGAGAAACCACAACCCATTTTGGCTTTTTTGAGTGTATTGATTCGCCTGCCATCGCCTCGGCCCTGTTCGCAAAAGTCGAGCAGGCGGCGCGGGAGTGGGGACACAACATCGTGCGCGGACCCTTCAACCCTTCGGTCAACGAGGAAATCGGGTTGCAGATTGATGCCTTCGACACGCCCAATTTCATCATGATTCCAGGCAATCCCGCCTATTATGCTCCGCTGGTCGAACAGGCCGGTTATGCAAAATGCATGGACCTGTTTTGTTATCGCATGCAGAACGGGCAAATGAGCGAAAAGCTGCTTGCCGCCTCTCCAACAATCGAAAAACGCCTCAATATCCGCATCCGCAAAATTGACAAAAAGAACGTTGAGCGCGACACCATGAAGATATGGAAGGTCTATAACGCCGCCTGGGAGAAAAACTGGTATTGGGTGCCAGCTTCCAGGGAAGAGTTTGAGATATTGGTGAAAAACCTCAAACAGATAGCAGATCTTGACCTGATTTTTCTTGCCGAGAAAGCAGATGGGGAGCTTGTTGGTTTTACTGTTGCTGTACCCAATTTCAACGAAGTAATGATAAAGGTGCGTAACGGGCGCCTGTTTCCCTTCAGCCTGCTCAAAATCCTCTGGCTTTCGCGCCCCGGTGCCATCAAGTCCATCCGCGTGATGATTATGGGTGTGCTTGAAGCCTACAGGGGCAGGGGCATCGACGCTGTTATGTATGCGCATCAATATCAGGAGGCACAACGCAAGGGTTATCAAAGTGCCGAAATGAGCCAGATTCTGGAAACCAACACCATGATGAACCGCGCCGCCGTGCAAATGGGCGGTAAACGCTATAAAACCCATCGCATGTATGAGAAAAGCCTCGCTTGAAGGGGCTTGAGCGCCCGGAAGTTCAGGAGACCCTTGATATGACCTCTTCCAATATTCTGTTTCTCGGTGCCGGACGCATGGGCGGAGCCATTTTGCGCGGCTGGGCAAGGTCCGCCGATATCGGGGAAGGGGTCTGCGTTGTTGACCCCACTCCCGGCGTTGCCGCCGGTTTTGCTGAAAAATTGGGTGTTTTGGGTATTCAGAGCATTTCCGAACTGCCCTTGGATTATCGCGCCGATGCGCTGGTGCTTGCCGTCAAACCCCAGATGATCGAGCAGGCATTACCCCCGCTGGTTCCTTTCTTGAGCCAAAGCGGTGTGATCATTTCCATTGCTGCCGGATTTTCCATCGAACGCATTCAGGCCCTCTCCCGGACCGGTCAGCCGGTGGTACGCACCATGCCCAACCTCGCCGCAGAAGTTGGCCTCTCAGCCACGGTGGCAGTTGCCAGCGGTGAAGTTGCAGACACCCATAGAGAGCTTGCAAATTCCATTATGGAATCAGTGGGCTCCCTGCGCTGGGTTGACGACGAGGAATTGCTGCATGCGGTTACCGCCATTTCAGGCAGCAGCCCGGCCTATGTGTTCGCGCTGGCCGAAGCGCTCGCCGCTGCCGCCGAACCTTTGGGCCTGAGCAAAGAACTGGGCCAGGATCTGGCCATTGACACCATTCTGGGTGCCGCCGCCCTGATGAAAGAGAACCGCGACCCCGCCGACCTGCGCCGTCAGGTGTGCAGCCCCGGCGGCACCACGCTGGCAGCCCTTGAAGTATTGCAGGGCTCGCCCGGCCTGAACGAGCTTATAATGGATACTGCCAATGCCTGCGTAAAACGCTCCCGGGAACTGGCAGAAATCAAGGGTAAGTGACCCGGAAGCACACTAAATCAACAACTTATCCGGTAAAAACGGAATCACTTCGTGAAGCAGTTTTTACCTAAAACAGCCCCACGGTTTCCCCGTTTTCGCCGATACCGATTTTTTCAGCCGCCGGGTGGCGGGGCAGGCCGGGCATGGTCATGATGTCTCCGCACACCGCAACGATGAACCCGGCACCGGCGGAAAGCCGTACCTCACGGATGGGTACCACATGGTGGGTGGGCGCGCCTTTGAGCAACGGATCGGTGGAAAAACTGTAGGGTGTTTTGGCCATGCACACGGGCAGGTGGCCAAAGCCCTGATCCTGAAAGGCCTGAAACTGGTCGCGTACCTTCTTCTCTCCGATGATATCGTCAGCGCCATAGAGAGAGCGTGCGATATGGCGGGCCTTGAGCCACAGCTCCATGTCGTCATCGTAAAGCGTGTGAAACTGTGAGGCGTGACTGTCAACCACGCGCACCACCTCTTCGGCAAGGGATGCGGTGCCCGCGCCCCCGTCGGCCCAGTGGGTGCATTCGTGAGCGGAAACACCAAGCTTTTTGCAATAGGCGATGACTGCTGCAATCTCATCCGCTGTATCGTCAGTGAAGCGATTGATGGCAACCAGCGCCGGCACCCCGAACTGACCCATATTGCGAATATGCCGGCCCAGATTTTCAAGCCCGCCCTTCAGGGCGTCCATATTGGTTTCGTCCAACTGTTTAACATTGGCTCCACCCTGAAATTTCAGCGCTTTTATGGTGGCAACAATCACTGCGGCATCGGGCTTGAGATTGCCTTTGCGGCACTTGATGTTGAAGAACTTCTCCGCGCCCAGGTCGGCCCCGAACCCGGCCTCTGTAATTACATAATCCGCCAGTTTCAGCGCGGTTTTGGTGGCAATCAGCGAGTTGCAGCCATGGGCGATGTTGGCAAACGGCCCCCCGTGGACAAAGGCTGGTGTGTGCTCCAGAGACTGCACCAGGTTGGGCTTGAGCGCATCGCGCAGCAGAACGCTCATCGCGCCGGCCGCATTGAGCTGTTTTGCGGTGATGTTTTCCCGGTTCCGGTTCTGCCCGATGACGATTTTTTCGATTCGGTGCTCAAGATCACTCAAGTCGGTGGCCAGGCACAGGATTGCCATGATTTCCGAGGCAACAGTGATGTCAAACCCGCTCTGGCGCGGAAAACCGTTGGTAACCCCGCCAAGCGAAGCCACAATATCGCGCAAGGCTCGGTCGTTCATATCCACCACCCGCTTCCAGCTGACCCGGCGGGCGTCGATTTCCAGCGCATTGCCCCAGTAAATATGGTTGTCAATCATCGCCGAAAGCAGATTGTGGGCCGCCCCGATGGCATGAAAATCCCCGGTAAAGTGCAGATTGATGTCTTCCATGGGCACGATCTGGGCATATCCGCCCCCGGCAGCTCCCCCCTTCATGCCAAAACAGGGGCCGAGCGAAGGTTCGCGCAAACAGATTGCCGCCTTCTTTCCCACCCGGCGCATACCATCGCCCAGACCGACCGTAGTCGTGGTTTTGCCCTCGCCCGCCGGGGTGGGCGTGATGGCGGTGACCAGAATCAGCTTGCCATCGGGACGCCCGGCAAGGCTTTGAATAAAATCATCATTCAGCTTGGCTTTATAATGCCCGTAGGGTTCCAGCGCATCAGCCCCGATTCCCAGTTCGGCCCCGATCTCCAGAATGGATTTCATTTCGGCGGCGCGTGCGATTTCAATATCGCTTTCTATTTCACTGGTCATGAGGGGGATTGATCCTTGGTGTTTGTGGTGCAGGTTCCGGGAGACTGAGGTTCAGCCTCTTCCGACATAGGGCATGTTTGTTGCCATGATGGTCATAAACTGCACATTGGCATTCAGCGGCAACCCGGCCATATAGACCACTGCATCCACCACATGTTCAACATCAAATGTCGGTTCGGGTGCGATTGTGCCATTGGCCTGGAGCATTCCGGTCTCCATTTTGGCGGTCATATCGGTGGCCGCATTGCCTATATCTATCTGTGAACAGGCAATGTTGAGCGCCCGCCCCTCCAGTGAAATGGATTTGGTCAGCCCGGTAATGGCATGCTTGGCGGTATTGTATGGAACAGCGTTGGGGCGCGGCACATGGGCTGAAATCGAGCCATTGTTGATGATGCGCCCCCCTTGCGGCAACTGGTCCCGCATATGACGAAACGCTTCGCGCGCCACCAGAAAGGCACCTGTGAGATTGACGTCTATGCCCTCCTGAAAGGTTTCAAGGCTGGTGTCGTCAATGCGAGCGGCGGGCAGGAAGCGCCCCGCATTGTTGAACACTATATCGATGCGCCCGAATTTTGCCTTCGCCCTGGCGAACATATCCAGTACCGAAGCCTCCTCGGTAACATCGCAAACCACACCAAGGGCGCTTTCCTTGTTTGCCTCAGACAAATCCAGCGTTTCCTCCAGGCGCTCGCTTCGCCGCCCGCAGATAACAATATTATATCCGGCGCGTGCCATCCCCAGGGCCGAAGCGCGTCCGATTCCCGATGTGGCCCCGGTAATCAGGGCGGTTTTTGGTTGTTTCATAGGAGCCTCTTTCTGGAGTGATACATGGGATTGGACCTCCAATCCCCCCATTTATGGTTGCGATTTTGCTAAAATGCGCCACAAATTAAGGGAAAAGTATCGGAGGTTAACAGTTGGTTACGCCAAGTGTGTTGAATCTGCAACAAGTGGACCGCAACTGTTTCAGGTTGGTCTCAAACGCCAAAAACCATATTGCGTCCCCCGTGCACATCCTTATGGTCAGTCTTGCGAATCCATGCATGGGATCGTTTGTCGGTCGAACGCCGTCACAACGTAGAACCAACTAGGTGTGATCGCGTTTCGACAAACCGCCGGTTTACCGGCATACTCAAATGACTGACTTTGGAGGTCAATTATGAAAATCAAGAGCCTTATCCTCGGTTCTGTAGCTGCAGCGGGTCTTTCGACCGGTGCAATGGCTGCTGATCTGGGTACCGTTCTGACTAATCTGGATGTTTGCGATGCGCTGGGCGTTTCCGGCCTGACCATCTCTTCAGACACCAACTGCCTGCAGATCACTGGTGGCGTGAGCTATGAGTTCACCTGGGGTGATTACAACAACACTGACAGGTACGCTTCCAACCTTCTCACCGGTGGCACTACTGGCATCATGGCACCTGGTGGCCCCGCCGGTCTTGATCTTGACTGGAATTCCACCGTTGAGGCCTGGCTGCGGTTCGAAGCTTCTGCTGACAGCAGCTTTGGCACCGCCATGGCTGTGATCCAGATCGAATACACCAATGCCTACACCGTGGTTAACGAGGGCACTGCCGTTTTGGGCGGTGTCTCGACCTCAATGGTATTCGGCGTTGGTGATGCTTATGTGTCCGTTGGTGACAGCACGGTTCTGATGGCTGGCCAGAAAGGCACCATCGCCAATTTCGATAACGAAGATCCATTCAACTATCTTGGCCTGTTCAATGCCTCTATCGTTGGCGGCGTGAGTGGCAACACAGCGTTCCTTGGCACTGGTGGTCATGTGATCCAGGTTACTTCTGATCTGGGTGATGGCTTCTCTGTTGCCGCTGGTCTGGAAAACATCAACTCCGGCACTGCAGCCGGTGACGGCACTGCCGTTGGTGTTATCGCTTATGACGGCGACACCGTTGACGCAAACCTGACCGTTCTTGCCGGTGGTGTTCTTGACGGCACCATTGAAAACTGGGGCATGCAGGCTGGTATTACCGCTGATCTGGATATGTTCCGGGTCCGTGGCGCTATCGCAGCCGACAACACCGGTTACTGGAACGCTCTGGGTTCGGCTGAAGCCGAGTTCGATATGTTCACCCTTGCTGTTTCCGGTGAAGCCGGCGCAGCTCCGGTTGGCGTATTCGTCGGTGTTGGCGGCTCTATCAGTGCCGATGTTACCGACACTGTAACCCTCAACCTCGGTGGCCGCTGGTTCGATCGTGATACCGGTACGACTCCTGCGGAAACAACTTGGGAAGTCGCTGGTCAGTTGATCGCTGATGTTACTGAAACCATCACCCTTACCGGTGAACTTGGCTACATCGCCAAGAGTGCTCCCGGTGCTGATGCCGACATTTACTTTGGTGGTGACATTGCTTGGGCACCTGGTGGCGGCTTTGAAGCTTCCGTTGGCGCAGAAGCTAACACCAATGGAGCCTATCAGGTTTCATTCAACGCCAGCAAAGATTTCGAATAAGCTTTTTAGCTTAAAAAGAATCGGAGGAGGCCCGGCATCAGCCGGGCCTTTTTTTATCCGGATATATTTCTGGGGTCACACTGCAGTTTTTGCAGTGTTCAGGCTAGGCAGGTCTCTCGAAAAAACTTGGAACAGCTGAGAAAGCTCTGGAAATCTCCATAATCTTGGCACAAGGTTGCAAAGTGGTGGCTCTGCTTCCAGAGAATATTGTCGGTTTTAAGATGGCTTGAGGTGGGTAAAGAAGTGACACGAATTTTACAACTGTTAAGGGCTTGTGGCATTACATTGGCAATTGCCACGCCATCACTGGCAAATCCATTGCCCCCGGGGCAGAACTCCACTTCCTCTTTGAACCAGATCATGCAGTTTTCCACCGTCAGCCCGGCTTTTGTGACCATTGTTACCTCAGAAAGTGCAGGGATTCTGGTTGCCACGCAGAATGGCGATGCAGGTGATGAAGTGGATACAATAGCCACAGAAGCTCCTGTGCTTGACAGCTTTCGCTGGGTAGCTGAACGGAACAGGGAAGGAGAGTTTTTCCTGACAGGCAATACTCCTACTGAGGGGTTGCAGAACTTTTTGCGCCTGCGTGCCGGAGACCAGGCCCTTGATCGCACATCCGTTGCCGGCGGGGCACCCGAGCGTTTTGCCAGATCAGCGGTTGCGTCCATAAGGACGCTGAAAGAGCTTTTGTCGGGGCGTGTTTCCTATGAAAATGGTGTCTGGTCACTCTCTGGTTTGGCAGTAGATGAGGGCCATCGCCGCCAGGTTCTTGAAGAGATCAGACAGGATTTAGGATTGAATGACTGGGAAATTAATATTGCACTTCTTTCCCCATTCCAGCTCTGCACAAGGATTATTGATGCATTTTCCCGGGAACAGACGATACTTTTTGCCCCGGCGAGTGCTGAGTTGACCGCTCAGTCCAGTGATGTGGTGCAAGGCCTGGCTGAGAAGTTGAAAAACTGCCCGTCAGCAAAAATATTTGTTGCTGGACACACTGATGCTGATGGCCCAGATGAGGATAATATGACATTGTCAGTCAGGCGGGCAGAGGCAGTTGTAGAAACGCTTATTGCCGCCGGGGTATCCGACACCCGCCTTTATGCAATTGGCTATGGGGAAACTCTGCCCATTGCCAGCAATGAGTCCGCGGCAGGAAAAGCGCTCAATCGACGTATAGTGTTCGAGCTTGAAGAATAAGAGAGCAGTGACGAAATGTTTTTTGAAACAGTTGCTTACATAGCTGATACCTACATGTGGTTTCTGATCGCGGCCCTTGTGATTGGCATTGTAACCGGTTGGGTGGCAGCAGGCGATGACGACAAAACACCGACCGGGCAGGGGAGAGATCAATAGATGGATCGCATTCCCCGTATCATTGAGGTTTCGCTGTTTTTACTCATTGTCTTCCTGCTCGGCTGCATTGTTGGCTGGGCCCTTCGCAAAGCATCGGTAAAGAGGCCTGGGGGGAAGTCTGTTCCGCCCGCTTCTTCCTTGCCCTCTGTTGCAAAAAGCAAATCCTCCCAAAAGCCCGAATCGCCGGCAATGGAGCTGCGCACGGCACAGAGTGCCCCTGGAAATGAAGATACCAAGTCTGCAGAATCAGCGCGCCCTGCCAGCCTGCCTGCACCCCGGGAGGGTGGAGCCGATGATCTGAAGAAAATCAATGGAGTAGGACCAAAAATTGAGAAAACACTCAATGAACTTGGCATTTATCATTTCGACCAGATCGCTGCATGGGACCGCTCATCCATTGACTGGGTTGATGATTACCTGTCCTTCAGGGGCCGTATCGACCGTGACGGATGGGTGGAGCAGGCAAAGAGCTTTTCCAACTCCTGATGGGCGTTTATGCTCGCCGGTTTATCTCATTGCACGGGCATAACTACCCGGCGACAATACTGCTTGCTTTCATGCCATGGCTTACAAAGCGGACAAAATCAACAATTGCACCAACCTCGTCCTCTCCCGACAACAGTGCCGGTGAGCCCTGGCCGGGAATGATCAATTGCACAGCATCAGAGCGCAGGCTTGCCATGCGCTCAAAGGTGGCGCGTTGTAACTGGTCTGTCAGCTGTGTGCGTAAAAGCATCATCGGGGCGTTGGCCAACACGTTGAAGAGGGGCCATTGGGCTTCGAACATATCTTCAACCCGAACCTGTTCCAGCCGTTTGAGCAGCGCCTGATCAAAAAAAGAGGTCACACGCCCGTTTTTTCCCACCTCATGGGTGCGGGCGGCCAGAGCGTTGAGCTCTTCGGCACTGGCTCCGGGATAGATGTTGCCATATACCTGATGCGCAACCCGGGAAAACTGCTGTTTCCCGCGAACCTTTCCCATCAGATAGAGGCTGTCGCGCATGCGAACGAGACCCGGCGTGTCTGTTATGGGGCTGGCATCAATCAATATGCTTCCTGCGATGAGCGCTGAGTGACTTGCACCCAGTGTCATTACCACTTGCCCGCCATGCCCCTGCCCAAGAAAAACAGCGTGTTTAATGCCAAGGGCGGCCGCGATCGCTGCAACGTCACGGGCGTCATTTGGTGTAGAATAATCTGCCGGTCTCGCGCGGTTGCTGGAACGGCCCCGCCCCAGAAAATCGATAAGAATAATGGGCCAGTCCTTGTCTGCAAGTCTTTGGAATTGATCGGAAAAGTCGCTGAAGTCGCTCATGTTCCTGCAATAGCCATGCAGGCAGATGACAGGCACTCTGACATCGTCGATTTGACCTCTGGCGTGTACGGCAATTCGCGAACCCGTGAGCGCCCCGGCAATATGCCTGACAGGAAGCCGTGCAAAAGCAGAGCGGTTTTCCCTCAGGGAGTGACGTTTTGACATCACGCGGTCATACCCAAGCAGATCCTGAAAAACAAGAGCGCCTGCAAGGATCCAGGCCATACGCAAAATAACGTGCGCCAGCCCGAATTAAGCAGGCAATAAGCAAAGCGCTTCAACGGATATATGGGTATCCCGCTTTACAACAGCGGTATTCGCCGCAGCGCCTGTGCGATGGTCATGTTGGAATTGCCCAGTCTTTCACGGTAGAACATATAATTGGCCAGGACCCTTTGCACATATTTGCGTGTTTCAACAAAGGGAATAAGCTCAATCCATACTACCGGATCAACTGAGCCGTCGGATGGGTTGCCAAAGGATGCAATCCATTTGTTGACGTTTCCCGCGCCCGCATTATAGGCACCCGCAGCCAATATCAGCGAACCGTCATAGCGTGCCAGTTGCGCCTTGAGATAGGTCGAGCCCAGAAGAGCATTATATGCGGGATCGCTGGTGAGACGGCCAAAAGAATAATCAATGCCCAACCGGCCGGCGGTTTCCTTGGCTGTTGCTGGCATCAGTTGCATGAGCCCGCGCGCACCGGCAGAGGATATGGCATCGGAATCGAACCGGCTTTCCTGACGGGCAACAGCATAAACTGCCGCGCGATCAACATTGGCAAGTCGGGCATTTGAGGGAATACCGTCACGCGGGTAGTTGAACAGGTCCAGCGGAACCCCTTTGCGGTCGGCGATATCCGCCATCAGAATAGCCAGTTGATGAGCATTGATGCTCTGTGCCAGGCGGGCCGTCAGCAACATCTCGCCCGCATCTTCAACCTGATAAAGCAGTCGGCCAAGCAGGGTTTCCGCCATGCCGACCTGGCCGTTTGCCGCCAGCAGTTTTATGCCCACTACCAGTTCACGGGAGTTGAAGCGGGCTTCACTGCCGTTTGAGGCGGGCAAGGCGCGAAAGTCCACATCGGTCTTGCCCAGTCGATATTGCGCCAACTGTCCATAATAGGTGGTGTGAAAGCGCGCAGCCCTCTCAAAGGCCAGCCTTGCGCCTTCAGTGTTACCCAGCTTGCTCAGCGCCCGTCCCAGCCAGTAATTGGACTGAGAGATGGTGGTTGAAAGCGTAGACATGGAACGCATTTTTTCAAAATGCGTCACCGCTGTTTGGGCGTCGCCCAGAAATGACAGGGAGATCCAGCCTGCATGGAAACTGGCATCCACCAGACGCCCCTCAGGCCCCTCGGTATAGGCTGCAACAGCACGATAGGCGTTGCGTGCATCTCCTGCGGCCAACAGTTGGCGCGCCACATAGCGCCGCTCGTACCACCAGGCCGAAGCGTCGGGCAGGGGGCCATCTGCCCGGTTCAGCATATCCACCGCAAACACAAAATTCCCCGCCCGGCGTGAAAACTGGGCTCTGGAAAAATAAAACAGGGGATGGTTACGATAAGCGGGATCTACCCGGTCGAGAAGGCGCCCGGCATCAGCCTGTTTACGCGCAACGGCAATACGTGCCAGGGCCAGAGACTTTTGTGCCGGGGAGAGATAGTCCATGATCCGTTCGGTACCGCGCGCCCGGTCATTCATCAGAAGATAGACAGCGCGCTTCCAATGGTCCTCACGGTTAAGCAGTGAGGCAAAACTGCGCCGCATCAGCTCTTCCTGCTCGGTGCTGAGGAAATTTGTGGTCCATATCTGGCGGGCGATGCCTATTCCGCGCTCCCGCTGGCCGTCCTCCAGATAGGCGCGGGCCAGCGCAATCTGGCCGTCAATGGTCAGAGGCATTGAGCCGCCAAGATTGGCAATGGTCAGGTCCTTGTCAGCATCAGCTTTAACAAGCGCCTGCTCTATACGGGAGCGATAAAGCCGTGCAGTAGCAAAATGGGGCGCATCGGCGCTAAAGCGTATAACGCTGGCATAATCCACTTCACCGCCGCCGAAATAAATGGCGGCCCACTGAATGGTGCGGCGTTCTGCTGAACTGTTGAACCCGCGAGCAAGCTGGTAGGCCTCAGCGTAGTTCTGTTCAGCTAGCATGGCTATTGCCTGACGAAAGCTGCTGGAGCCGCGTGGTTGCTCAACGGGCGTGCTGGCGGTTATGGAGCCGGTGACAGTGGGGTCTATATGATTGCCGGCAAGAGCGGCAGGGCCTGTGCCCAACAATACCAAGGCTGACAGTCCTGCCACAAAAAAAGTCTTGAAATTTTCCTTGAGGTTAAAGAACATCGGTCCATCCTGCATTCACTCAGTTTGTTCCAACGAGGCGCCCCAACCCCGACAGAGAGAGCCATAGTAATTCCTCATGGTGAAAAATGTGTTTCCAGAGGAAAGCAAAGAGAGAGTCGGACTCAAAAGCCCTTGTCGTCACTATGGTCTGCAACTATGGTGCAAAAAACCGGCGCCAATACGCCAAAAAAATGAAGCCAATCAGTCCATTTTGAGGCGAAACCGACTCCAAAAAGCGTCAGGATACGCTTCGAATTCGCCATAGGGAAATCAGATGTTCAACGGATCAATCACCGCCCTTATCACCCCTTTTAGCAATGGCAGTGTTGATGAAAAGGCCTTTGGTGACTTCATCGAGTTTCAGATAAATGAGGGCACAAACGGGTTGGTTCCCGTGGGCACAACCGGAGAATCTCCCACCGTAAGTCATGATGAGCACCGCGCCATTGTCTCCCAGTGTGTGGAGGTGGCCGCCGGGCGGGTCCCCGTTATTGCCGGTGCCGGTTCTAATTCTACCCGCGAAGCGGTGGCTCTGGCAAAATTCGCCAGAGAGGCCGGAGCCGATGGTATTCTTTCAGTCTCCCCCTACTACAACAAGCCGGGGCAGGAAGGCCTGTTCCAGCATTTCAAGGCCATTGCGTCTTCCATGGACCTGCCGGTTATCCTTTACAATATTCCGGCGCGCTCAATTGTTACGATCGAAATCGAAACCATGGTCCGGCTGCGTGAAGCGTGCCCCAATATCGTGGGTGTGAAAGACGCTACCACCAGCATGAGTCGTGTCAGTTGCGAGCGCCAGGCCTTGGGGCATGACTTTGTCCAGCTTTCCGGTGAGGATATTACAGCTCTGGGTTACAATGCCCATGGGGGCAGAGGGTGCATTTCGGTCACTTCTAATGTCGCCCCGGCCCTGTGCTCAAAGTTCCAGAAGCTTCTGGCTGAAGGAGATTTTACAGCTGCCCGCAAAATTCAGGATAAGCTGGTGCCATTGCACGTTGCCCTGTTCGCCGAACCCAGCCCTGCGGGCGTTAAATATGCAGCTCGGAAGTTGGGGTTGTGTTCGGCCGAAGTGCGCCTGCCCATCGTGCCGGTAAGTGCGAAAATTGAAGCGCAGATTGACGCGGCCCTTGCCCATGCCGGACTGATCTGAGGAACGAACTGTGGCTGCCCGCAAGAATGCAAAACCTAAAGTTGCCACTGGGAAAATAGCGGAAAACCGCCGTGCGCG
Source organism: Hyphomicrobiales bacterium (assembly GCA_026981645.1). Classification (GTDB taxonomy): domain Bacteria; phylum Pseudomonadota; class Alphaproteobacteria; order Rhizobiales; family Devosiaceae; genus DROE01. The sequence continues at coordinate 21,566 of JALSII010000024.1, forward strand.
TTTTGACTATGAGATAATTGACACCCTTGAGGCCGGTATCGTTCTGACCGGCACGGAAGTGCGTTCCCTGCGCAATGGCAAAGCCCAGATTACTGAAAGCTATGCCTCCCCGGAAAAAGGGGAATTGTGGCTTATCAATGCCTATATTCCCGAATATGTGCAGGCCAACCAGTTCAACCACGCCGAGCGCCGACCGCGTAAACTTCTGGTTTCAAAAAAGGAACTGTCTCGTCTGACGGGGGAGGTGCAGCGGGCGGGTAACACAATTGTACCGCTCAAAATCTATTTCAATGACCGGGGACTGGTCAAACTCCTGCTCGGCTTGGGTAAAGGCAAGAGCAAGGTGGACAAGCGCCAGAGCATGAAAAAACGGGACTGGCAGCGTGAAAAGTCCCGGCTTATGAAGTCCCACTACAAATAAAAACAATGTGTTACCGGTGCGGGCGGATTCAAGTTATGAAAAAGGGTGAAACTTACAGCCCCCTGCCGATTCCGGCCTGCCTCGCAGCGGCAAAAATGACTTCTTCAAACATTTCAGGGGTCAGGCGGCGCGTGTTGGTGTTGTAGCGCGAGCAATGGTAGGAATCAAAGAGCACGCGCCCCTCGCCCAACTCGTGGCGGGCACCATGGCCAAAGGGATAGGATGCGCGCCTCAGGCCAAGAGTGCTCAGAAAAGTATCATGGGCGATACGACCCAGCGCTAGAAATGTCTGTGCCTGTGGCCGGGCGGCCATTGTCGCCTGCAAAAATGGGCGGCAATTCACGATTTCGGCTCCGGTAGGCTTGTTTTGCGGGGGCACACACCTGACCGCATTGGCAATAAGCACTCCAAAGAGAGCAAACCCGTCATCAGGGCGCTTGTCGTAGGTGCCGCTTGTTAGAGCCGCTTTTTCAAGGGTTGCAAACAAAAGGTCCCCGGCAAAATCTCCTGTGAACGGACGCCCTGTCCGGTTGGCTCCCTGCATGCCCGGTGCCAGACCAACAATAAAAAGTTTCGCTTCAGCATCACCCCACACCGGTACCGGTGCATTAAACCAGTCCGGGTGCTTTTCCTGCGCCTGTTTTCTGAAGGCAACCAGGCGCGGGCAAAGCTGGCAGTCTGGTGGAGCGTCCATGTCGGACGGAAATGGTTTTGTCACCTCTGCATACCGCCTCAGGTGTCACTATCAGTTGGCACACCCGGCACGGGGCGCCCGAATTTTTTTGTGAGGTCCACCACATCGACAAAAAAGTCTGCCTGCCGCCGCAAATCATCTGCAATCATCGGCGTTGGCGTCGAAAGTGTCGAGACAACAGTTACCTTTTTGCCCTTGCGCTGCAATGCTGCGACCAGTGCGGTAAAATCGCCATCGCCTGAAAACAGGATCAGATGATCGTAGTGGGGGGATAGTTCAAGGGCATCGACCGTTATTTCGATATCCATATTGCCCTTTATTTTACGCCGCCCCGCCGCATCGGAAAACTCCTTGGCCGGTTTGGTCACCATTGTGTAGCCATTATAGTCCAGCCAGTCGATGAGCGGCCGGATTGATGAATATTCCTGGTCTTCCAGATAGGCGGTGTAATAATATGCTCTGATGAAGCGGCAGCGCTCCTGAAAGTCCGACAACAGGGCGCGATAGTCGATATCAATTCCTATCGCCTTGGATGTGGCATAGAGGTTGGCTCCATCAATTATAACAACAACGCGGTCACGCGAATCCAAAAACATGATTTTGAAACTCCTCCAGTTTGCCAGAAATTAATGGCTTAGGCCGGATTTTGGTCGCCTTGATAACAATAGATTTAGGAACAAACTCCCGGCACCGCTAGGCTTTCGAATAGTTTTTTTGCGATGTCGGCTGGCGGAATGGACTGAGTTCTCATAACGAATCTCCCATCTTCTCAATTATTCGCATGATGGCCCCAAGTGTGCAAATCAAACTGATGCGACACACTCCCATCAACCGCTTGTCAGCGCCCCCGGGTTGGTGTATGTAGCCACGAAATCCCCCCGATTCAGGAGACAAGACGTGGCCCGTGTCACCGTTGAAGACTGCATTGACAAGGTTGAAAACAGATTTGATCTGATATTGATGGCAGCCCACCGTGCCCGATTGATTACCAATGGTGTGGAGATCGCCGTACCGCGCAACAATGACAAAAACCCTGTTGTTGCATTGCGCGAAATCGGGGATGGGGCTATTTCGCCTGAAGACCTCAAGGAGGACCTTATTCATTCCCTCCAGCGCTATGTGGAAGTGGATGAGCCTGAAGAATTGCCCGAACCGGCAGTTGATGGCGTTTCCGGGCCCGGATCCGAGGATCAGATCACCTTTGATTCCATGAGTGAAGAAGAACTGTTGCGTGGAATTGAAAGTCTTTCGCCCCCGGACCGTCGCGACGAGCGCTGAACCTGTATTCCCGCGGGCCTTGGTCCTTTCCGCTGAAGCGATTGAAAATCTTCAGTCCTTTCCTATACTGTTGTAACAGGCGTCGGTTTCAGGCCGTCGCCTGTTTTGCTGTTCCATGGTGCCAGACGGAGGATTAAAGACAGGTGGGGGCTCGACCCAAACACATGATGCGTCAGTTTGAACTTGTTGAACGCGTGCTGAGTTACAATCCGCACGCCGACGAGGATCTTCTTAACCGCGCCTATGTTTATTCCATGCAAAAGCATGGGACCCAGACCCGGGCATCGGGCGATCCCTATTTTGCCCATCCGCTTGAAGTTGCAGGGATATTGACGGACCTCAAACTCGATGACGCAACAATTGCCGTTGCCTTGCTTCACGATACAATCGAAGATACCAACGCAACCCGCACAGAAATTGACCAGCTTTTTGGCAAGCAGATTGGTGAAATTGTTGACGGATTGACCAAGATTGAACGGCTCAATCTGGTTACCCGCGAAGAGGCGCAGTCGGAAAACCTGCGCAAGCTGCTTCTGGCTATCTCCCAGGATGTCCGTGTGCTGCTGGTCAAACTGGCGGACCGCTTGCACAATATGCGCACGATTTCTTTTGTTCCCGAAGAAAAGCGTAAACGTATTGCCCAGGAAACAATGGATATTTATGCGCCATTGGCGGGGCGCATGGGCATGCAGGACATGCGCTCCGAACTTGAGGATCTCGCCTTTGGCGTGCTTCAGCCCGGCCAGTGCCGCACTATCACCGACCGTCTTAAAAAGATGGAGGGTGAAAATCGTGGGGTTATCGACCAGATTACTGAGGAATTGTCGAAAAAACTCAGCTCCAAGGGCATCAAGGCCGAAGTGAATGCGCGTCTGAAGCACCCATGGTCCATCTTTCGCAAGATTGAGCAAAAAGAAATCGCCCTGGAACAACTCTCCGACATCATCGGCTTCCGGGTTGTCGTGGACAAGGTTGACGAGTGTTATGCAACCCTTGGTGTTGTGCACGCCTGCTGGAAAATGGTGCCGGGACGGTTCAAGGATTATATTTCAGTTCCCAAATATAATGATTACCGCTCTATCCACACCACCATTGTTGGTCCGGGGCGTCAACGCGTGGAACTGCAAATCCGTACCCAGGAGATGCATTCCGTCGCTGAATATGGTGTCGCAGGGCATGCGCTTTATAAGGATAATGTCAACGCGAATTTCAAACGTCTGGAAAAGGAAAGCCACGCCTATGCTTGGCTGCGCGGCACCATTGCGCACCTCACAGCAGGCAGCGATACTGAAGAATTTCTGGAATATACAAAGCTTGAACTGTTTCAGGACCAGGTATTTTGCTTTACCCCACGCGGGAGGTTGATCGCGCTGCCTCGAGGGGCAACACCCATTGATTTTGCCTACGCCGTGCATACCGATGTTGGCGACACCTGTGTTGGCTCAAAGATCAACGGCGTGATTTCGCCTATCGTCACCCAGTTGCGCAATGGCGATGAAGTTGAAATTATCCGGGATCACAATCATGCGCCGCCCACCCAGTGGCAGTCGATTGCTGTCACCGGCAAGGCGCGCGCCGCCATTCGTCGCGCAGTACGCTCAGAAGAACAAAAGCGCACGAATATTCTGGGAGAGCAGGTTCTTTCCATGCTGTTGCAACGCGAGGGCGTGGAGGACGAAGAAGTGGCCGCAGAAAAACTCGCCAGAGAACTGGGGCTGAAGAACAAGGCTGACTTGGTTACCGCCATTGGCACGGGCGAAGTAAATTCCACCGATATGCAAAAGCACGCCGCCAAACTGGGCACCAAACGCCGCCGCCTGTTTTCAAGGCGCAAAATCACACTCCCGGTTCCTAAAAAAACTGATGGGTGGTTTTCCCTGCGTGACAGCGCATCCTTCAGGTTCCGCGTTCCCGGAGGGCAGCGTCTGCGCTCACGCGGCAAGGCGGCGCTGGCAAGACTTGATTCCAATACCCCCGTGGTCACCTCTCCTGAAGGCGTGGTGCCCGGCGACCGTATGGTGGGTATTCTGGGCACCGATGGGGTACTCAGTGTCTATCCCATCCATTCTGACGCACTGGTCAAGCAACACGATGAGGATGTGGCCTGGATTGATGTTCTCTGGGATATAAACACCGCTGCTGATCGTGTGTTTGGCGTTGCCATTTCCATGTTGGCGGCGAACAAACCCGGTATGCTGGCTCAGGCCACAGCAACCATTGCCTCCTGCGAAGCCAACATCAAGAACCTTGCGTTGCACATGGTTTCACCGGATTTTTATCAGTTGGTATTTCAACTTGAGGTGCGCGATCTGGTGCAACTCACCGACGCGCTGACCACGCTGCGTCACTCCGCCGGGCTGCATAAGGTCCAGCGGGCCAAATTTGATGAAGCCAGCACCATCTCGCGCATTGACTGGCAGAACAACGAGTCGGAGCCGCGTTCCTGATGTTTTCTCAATCTCCAAGAAAGGGAGCCGGAATAGGATGACCCGCGAAGAGGTTCTCGATATTTTTCGCCAGTGCAATGGGCTTCTGGAGGGGCACTTTATTCTGTCCTCGGGCTTGCGGTCACCGGTTTTTTTGCAAAAGGCTCTGGTGTTTCGTCAACCTGAGATGGCGGAAAAACTATGCAAAGCGCTTGCTGAAAAAATAGCAGAAGCCGGTTTTGCAAATGTCTCCCAGGTTGTCTCTCCTGCAATGGGCGGTGTGATCCCTGGTTATGAAACCGCCCGCCACCTCAATCTGCCCGCAATCTATACCGAGCGGGTTGAAGGCAGTTTCCAGTTGCGTCGTGGTTTTGAAATCTCTGCCCATGAAAAAGTGATCATAGTTGAGGATATTGTTTCGACCGGTCTTTCCATTCGCGAATGTATCAGCTGTGTGCAAAAGCTGGGCGGCGACGTGGTTGCTGCTGCCTGTCTGGTTGACCGCTCCGCCGGGGAAGTGGATGTCGGCGTTCCTCTGGTTTCTCTTGCTGAATATAAGGTGCCCGCCTATGCGCCCGATGCCTTACCCCCGGAACTTGCCGCAATTCCTGCGATCAAACCTGGAAGCCGGGGGCTGGCATAAAAGATGATTATTGGTCTGGGCAACGACATCAGTGAAATTCACAGGGTCAAGGCGGTGCTTGACAAATATGGCGAACGCTTCACGCACCGCTGTTTTACAGAAATCGAACGTCAAAAGTCAGACAGACGGGCCCAGCGTGCAGCATCCTACGCCAAGCGCTTTGCCGCCAAAGAGGCCTGTGCCAAGGCCTTGGGCACCGGCATGTCCCACGGGGTATTTTGGCGTGACCTGGGTGTCGTCAATCTGTTGAGCGGAAAGCCGACCATGGAACTGACCGGGGGAGCGGCAAAAATTCTGAACCATATTGTACCGGAGGGGTATCGGCCCCATATTCATCTCTCTATCAGTGACGATGCCGGAATGGCCCAGGCCTTCGTAATTATCGAAGCCCTGCCGCTTGTTGCCAAAACGCCCGGTTGACCCGCAAAGCTTCGTCCACTAACCCCTCTATTTAAGTGTGTGCACCAGAAACGATTGAGCCATAAGATGACCGAAGCCAGCAAGCCCAAAGCCAAGCCTTCGGAGTTCCGTGAAACCATCACCGTGATCATTGAAGCTCTGATCATCGCTCTGATATTTCGCAGTTTCCTCTATCAACCATTTTCAATTCCCACTGCATCACTGCAGCCGACCCTCCTGATTGGAGACTATGTCATTGCTTCCAAGTTTACCTGGGGGTACGGGCGCTATTCTTTTCCGTTCGGAATTATTCCGTTTGAGGGGCGGATTTTCGGTCGGGAACCCAATCGAGGCGATATCGCAGTGTTTCGTCCTGTGCCCCAGAGGGATAATTACATCAAGCGTGTGATCGGCCTGCCAGGCGACCGCATTCAGATGCGTGAGGGGCGCCTCTATATCAATGGCGAACAGGTCGAGCGTAAATTTATTGAGCGTACCAACGACACAGACAGTTATGGCACCTCTATTCCTGTCCTTCGTTATGAAGAAACGCTGCCCAATGGCACCACCCATTTTATCAATGAAATTTCAGATGATGGACCGCTGGATAACACTATTGAATATGTGGTGCCCGCCGGGCATTATTTCATGATGGGTGATAATCGTGATCGTTCGCAGGATAGCCGGGTGCTTTCTGCTGTGGGTTATGTGCCTGCAGGCAATCTTATCGGCAAAGGCGAAGCCAGGTTCTTTTCCATCAAGAATAATATTCCCCCCTGGCAAATCTGGCAGTGGCCAGCAAACGTGCGCTTTGATCGCATGTTCCAGTCGATAAACTGATGTCCGGCTCCTCGTCCAATATTGGCGATGATGCCGACTATTCCGAGATTGAAAAACGCCTGAACTATGTCTTTTCCGACAAGGCTCTGTTGCGCCGGGCGCTGACCCATTCCAGTGCCATTTCTCCGGGCAGGCGTATCGCTGAATCCTATCAGCGCCTTGAGTTTCTGGGCGATCGGGTGCTTGGTCTTGTTGTTGCCGACCTGTTTTTTCAGCAGGCTCCCACTGCCAACGAAGGCGATCTGTCACGCATGCTCAATTCGGCTGTGCGCAAGGAAAGTTGCGCTGCGGTCGCCAGAAACCTCAAACTGGGCGAGTCCGTGTTTCTGGGCACCAGCGAGGCGCGATCCGGCGGAGCGGGCAAGGAAGCTATCCTTGCGGATGTATGTGAGGCGATCATCGGAGCTATTTACCGCGATGGTGGTCTTGATAGCGCTTATGCATTTATCCAAACCTCGTTTGTTCAGTTTTTATCGGACACAGATGGGGTGCGTGCCGATGCCAAAACCACGCTGCAGGAGTGGGCGCAGGGCAGGGGTCTTGCTCCGCCTCGCTATACTGAGATCGGGCGTAGTGGCCCCGATCATGCCCCTGTTTTTTGCATGGAAGTCAGCATCCAGGGCTTTGAAAAGGCCAGCGCCAAAGGTCCCACCAAAAAAATTGCCGAACATCAGGTCGCTGAACTTTTTTTGCGGCGGGAAGGCATTGAGAAATGGGGAAAATGAGCGACGGGCAAGAGTCCGCTGATATCGTGGAAGATATCCTGGAATTGCAGGTGCCCGTTGAAAAGCAGAAATGTGGCTTTATCGCCCTTCTTGGCGCGCCCAATGCGGGCAAATCTACCATGCTCAATGCTATGGTTGGCACAAAAGTTTCCATCGTCACCCAGAAAGCGCAGACTACGCGCGCCCAGATAAGGGGGGTGGTCACCAGGGGCGATACCCAGATTGTCTTTATCGATACGCCCGGTGTTTTTGCGCCCAAACGTCGACTTGACCGGGCGATGGTCAAATCTGCATGGACCGGAGCTGGAGATGCCGATTTTGTTGCATTGCTGATTGATGCCGACCATGGAGTGACGCCTGAAGTCGACCGTTTACTGAGTGGTCTGGCAAAAAATAACAATCCCCGGCTTTTGGTGCTCAACAAAATTGACAAGGTAAGGCGCGAGGATCTGCTCGCCCTGGCTGCGGAGGTGAACAAAAGACTGGATTTTGAACAAACCTTCATGGTTTCAGCCCTCAAGGGCAGCGGCCTTGAGGATTTTATTAAGTGGACAGTTGCCCATGTGCTCCCGGGGCCCTGGCATTTTCCGCCTGACCAACTCACAGACCTGACACTGGCGCTCACCGCAGCCGAAGTGACGCGGGAAAAGATTTTTCTGCGCGTGCATGAAGAGATTCCTTATAACATCACTGTGGAAACCGAGCAGTTCAAAGTGCAAAAGGATGGCTCCTACCGCATCAGTCAGGTGATTTATGTCACCCGAGAAGGGCACAAGAAAATTATTCTGGGCAAGGGTGGTCAGTCCATCAAGGCAATTGGCGCTGCTTCGCGCAGAGACCTGAGCGAAATGTTTGACACCAAAGTACACCTGTTTTTATTCGTCAAAGTGCGTCAGAACTGGACTGATGATCCAGGGCGCTACCGCGAAATGGGTCTGGATTTTCACGACTGAAACCGGGCCAGTTATAAAGTCAGAAGGCCATCAATGGACTGGAGCGGCAAAGGGTTGATAATCGGCGTTCGCCGGCACGGAGAGAGCAGCGTCATTGTCGAGGTTATGACCCCGGAGCGCGGGCGCCATCTTGGACTCGTACGCGGAGGCCGGTCACGGAAACACGCAGCTACCCTGCAACCGGGTAACAAGGTGTCCCTGCACTGGCGCGCCCGCCTTGAAGAGCACTTGGGTACCTTCAGTATCGAACTCATCCGCGCCCGCGCCGCCGATCTCATTGCAAACCGCCATGGTCTTTATGCAGCTCAACTGATTTTTGCGCACCTTCGCTTGTTGCCTGAACGCGACCCCCATAAAAGGTTGCTCGGGTTCGCCGAAGAAATTCTTGATGCTGAAGTGGATTTAATCCGGCGGGCCCAGATGCTGGCGCTGTTTGAACTCGCACTGCTTGATGAGTTGGGCTTCGGGCTGGATCTTTCCGCCTGTGCCCTGAGTGGAGAGGAAAGCGGCCTCAGCCACGTTTCCCCCAAAACCGGGCGCGCTGTTACAAGCAAAGCCGCTGCTGACTATGTGGACCGGCTGTTGTCGCTTCCGCCATTCTTCAAAAGCACTAAAACTGCTACAATTCAGGACTGTCTGGACGGTTTGAGACTGACCGGACATTTTTTGCACATGCACGTCTGGTCCGTGCGCGACATTGAACCGCCACCAATGCGTGATCAATTCATTACCGATCTGCAACACGCGCTATAATTACTTAATTGATTCGGTGTGATTGCCGCCGGTCCGGGCATTATTTTGTGTTTCGGTTCAAAGGGTTGTGTCTGTTTCCGGATTCAAGAGATTTATTGCCTGTAAACTGACGGAAAACCAATGGCCGAGCTATTACCGCCCGACGAAAACAAAAACCAGATTGTTGATCTGCGCAGGGCGCTTGAGGAGCGTTATCTGTCCTACGCGCTTTCAACTATTACCCAGCGCGCATTACCCGATGTGCGCGACGGGTTAAAGCCTGTGCACCGGCGCATACTGCACGTCATGCGCCTGCTCAAGCTTGACCCCAATCAGGGCTTTAAGAAGTCCGCCAAGGTGGTGGGCGACGTCATAGGCGGCTTTCATCCACACGGTGACCAGTCCATTTACGATGCGCTGGTCCGTCTGGCCCAGGACTTTGCCTTGCGTTATCCGCTGGTCGATGGGCAGGGCAATTTCGGCTCCATCGATGGAGATTCCGCCGCCGCCTACCGCTACACCGAAGCCCGCCTTACCGATGTGGCAGCCCGCCTGCTCGAAGGCATAAATGAGGACGCGGTGGATTTTCGCGCCACCTATGATGACGAAGACGAAGAACCTGCTGTCCTGCCTGCAAATTTCCCCAATCTTCTTGCCAACGGTTCTTCAGGCATTGCCGTGGGCATGGCCACCTCAATCCCCCCCCACAATGTCGCCGAATTGTGCGATGCCTGCCTGCACCTCATCCACAATCCAAAAGCCACAAGCGCCGACCTGATGCAATTTGTGCAAGGGCCGGATTTCCCCACCGGCGGCATTCTTGTTGAGGAGCGCGCAGATATCGCCAAAGCCTATGAGACCGGACGCGGTGGTTTCCGGGTACGCGCCCGCTGGACAAGCGAGGATGCGGGCCGGGGCACCTGGCAGGTCGTTGTTACCGAAATCCCTTACGGGGTGCAAAAGTCGCGTCTGGTGGAAAAAATCGCAGAGCTTCTCCTCTCTAAGCGTCTGCCATTATTAAAGGATGTACGTGACGAATCTGCTGAAGACATCAGGTTGGTTCTGGAGCCAAAGTCACGCAGTGTCGACCCGGTCATTCTTATGGAATCCCTGTTTCGGCTCACGGACCTGGAAAATCGTTTTCCCCTGAATATGAATGTGCTTGACCACGGTCAGGTGCCAAAGGTTATGAGCCTGGCTCAAACCCTTCGTGCTTGGCTTCAGCATCGCAAAACCGTGCTGGTGCGACGTTCCAATTTCCGCCTCAGCCAGATTGAGAAGCGCCTTGAGGTGCTCTCGGGTTACCTCATCGCCTATCTCAATCTTGATGAGGTTATCCGTATCATTCGTGAAGAAGATCACCCCAAGATCGTGATGATGGAGCGCTTCGGTCTTACCGATGGGCAGGCGGAGGCGATTTTGAACATGCGCCTGCGCTCCTTACGCAAACTTGAAGAAATTGAAATTCGTTCGGAACATGAAAAACTCAGCGAGGAGAAGGGACATCTTGAGGCTTTGCTCAAATCCGAGCGCCGCCAGTGGGGTATGATCACGACGCAGGTTACAGAACTCAAGGCCGCTTACGGGCAAGATAGTGAAATCGGAGCGCGGCGTACCAGTTTTGATTCCGTCCCCGATACCGGGGACGTGGATTTTGAGGCAGCTATGATCGAGCGTGAACCGATTACAGTTGTCCTCTCGGAAAAAGGGTGGATACGGGCTCTTAAAGGCCATGCCATTGAGCAGGATACTCTGACTTTCAAGTCTGGCGACGACTTCAAATTGATGCTGAAAGCCGAAACCACCGACAAACTGATGTTGCTCACCACCAACGGGCGGGTCTATACAATTGGGGCCGACAAATTGCCCGGCGGGCGTGGCCATGGCGAGCCGGTGCGCCTGATGGTTGACGTGGAGGAGGGGCATGAGCTTGTGGACCTGTTCCTGCACAAGCCCGCTCGCAGACGCCTGATTGCCTCCAGCATTGGCAACGGATTTATCGTTAGCGAGGATGATATGCTTGCCAACACAAGAAAGGGCAGGCAGGTGCTTAATGTTTCCGGGACTGTTGAGGCAAAACTGTGCACCCCGGCCGAAGGCGATCAGGTCGCCGTTATCGGCGAAAACCGGAAGCTTCTGATATTCCCACTTGAGCAATTACCGCAAATGGGACGGGGCAAGGGCGTTCGGCTGCAGAAGTACAAGGATGGCGGCCTCTCCGATGCGCGGGTCTTTGCAAGTGAGGAAGGGCTGAGCTGGACCACGAGTTCGGGGCGCACATTTGTCCGCTCCATAGAAGAACTGATGGAGTGGAAGGGCGATCGGGCCGGAGCCGGGCGGGTGCGGCCCACCGGTTTTCCAAGGAACAATCGTTTCAAAGGGTAACTATTCGCCTGACACAGAAAATTCTGCAATCAGTGACAGATGGTCACTTCCCGCAGGCGGTCCGGTCCTGATACTATGCACGACAATTCCGGGGCTGCTCATCATGTGATCGATGGGCAAAAACGGCAGCGTTTGCACCCATTCACCCAGATAAAAGATCGTCGGGTAGGTCATCATATTGCGTGTCTGCCGCCTCAACCCGGCCGAAGAAACAAACCCCCGCAACGCATAGGACCAGGGGGTGGAGTTGAAATCGCCCACAAGAACCAGCGGCTCCTCGACTAAACGCACCGCTTTGGCAAGTTCAGACAATTCACCCTCCTGACGCGCTGAGGTGGCTTCAAGGCGGGCGGAGATGCTCAATTCGCCCTTGAACAGCGGCGATACCTGCACAGGCCAGTTCAACTGCGTTGTCATCACAGTAAAAGTGCGCCCGTCCTCCAGTTTGAAACGGGCGGCGATGCGCCCCAGCGCATCGCTTCGCAAGGGCACATTACGTGGACAGAAGGAAGCCGGGGTCAATTCGAATGGCATTTTTGCATAGATCGCGACAAAGGCACGCCTTCCGCCACCGCAGCGGAAAAAATACGGATAGTCCCTGATGATCAACCTGTGCAGACGCGAATACTGCCCGCTGAAATATTCCTGAAAGGCCAGTATATCCGGGTCCTCGGCAGCAATTTCTTCGGCTACCAGTTCCATTTGCCAGTTTACGCCAAACAGATTGTGGCTCAATAGTTTGATTACCCGTTGTTCTGGGGGCGGGGAGGGGCGGCTCACCCAGGAACTGGCCAGTTCGGGAACAACAATTGTTGCCGAACTGACAAAACCAAGAAATGCGAGTGTAATAATACCCTTGTGCCAGCGATGTTTCCTGAACCCGAAAATCCCAATGACCAGTGCGAGCAGGGTACCTGCGAACACGAAGGGCTGGAAATGGTTGAGCGCATCCAGAAGGGGAGAGACAAAGCCCATCAAGGCACCCAGCGCCAAAAAGCTTATGCCTGCTATACCAAGCAGACAGCACCAGCGTAGCAGGAGAAAGACAACACGCATGAATGAGGCTTCAATTCTTATTTTTTGGCAAGTGCGAGCGGCGCCGTCTTAGGGTCCTGACCCTGGTCTAACCTTTGCCAACCGGCAGGCAATGCGTGAATCTCCAGAGGCTTGAACCCCGATTTATAATGCATTTTGGGCGAGTTTGCGACCCAGTATCCGAGATAAACGAAGTTACGTCCTTCGCGTTGCGCCCGCGTGATATGTTCAAGAACCATGAAGTTACCTAGACCCCTGGCCTCAAGAACGGGGTCAAAGAAGCTGTAAACCATTGAAAAACCATCAGCCATCACATCCGTCAACGCCAGGGCAACGAGTTTCCCGGATCCCTGCGCTGCAACCTCTCCCGGTTCCGGGGGCAGGCGATACTCAACCAGAATTGTTTCGACCGGCGTGTCTTCCACCATGCATTCAAAATCGGCGAAAGACATTTCCATCATGGAGCCGTTTTCGTGCCGGGAGCCAAGATAGCGCATGAAGAGGTCATAATGCTCGCGCTGGGCCAGAGGCTCGATCGGTTGCACGATTAAGTCGGTATTGAGCCGGAGCAGCCTGCGGTGGCGTTTGCGCAACGTAAACTCGTTGCAGACCACCCGGGCGGACTTGCACTCTGCACACGCATCGCAGGCCGGTCGGTACACCAGATTCTGGGAGCGTCTGAAGCCGTGCTGGGACAGAAGCTGGTGCATGCTTGTTGCCCGCCGACCGTTCAGATGTGTGAAAACCTTGCGTTCCTGTTGTCCCTCGAGATAGGGGCAGGGCGAAGGCGCGGTTACGAAGAATTGCGCCTGTTCCGTACTTTGGTGGGTCATTGCAGGACTTCACGTTTTGGCGTTTATCGCCGAATTAGAAATATCTCATGCCATAATACCATGGCGCCACGAGCGCGAACACCACCCAGACAATTATCACCAGTGGTGAACCGACAAGGATGAAGTCCCGGAACCTGTAGTGTCCAGCCCCCATGACCAGCAGATTGGTTTGGTAACCAATGGGTGTTGCAAAAGAGGCGTTGGCTCCCAGAATAACCGAAACAATCAACGGTACCGGATCCACCCCCAGCTTTGCAGCTGCCGCAATGGCGATGGGTGTAAACAATACCGCAGTGGCATTGTTGGAGAGGAAATTGGTCAGAACTGCGACCAGCAGAAACATCCCGGCCATAAATACCGCCGGTGAAGCATTGCCCAACTGACTTATGGCGACTTCTGCAATAAAGTCGGCACCCCCGCTGATGGCCATGGCATGGGCCATGGCGATAGACGAGCCCACCAGCAGCACAATCTTTCTGTCGATGGCCCGCGCCGCCTGCCTGATGTTCAGACTCCCCGAGGCCAGCATGGCAAATGCTCCGGTAATTGCTGCGACAACAATGGGCACAAAGCCGCTGGCAATGGCTGCAATGGTCAGGCCAAAAATGACAAGCGCCCGCATGGCCATGCCGTGGGGGCGGATTTCAGAGCCGCTCCATTCCATCACCATCAGGTCCTGCAACCCGCGCAGCCGGGCAAAGGCGCTGCGCTGCCCCGCCATTAGAAGTACGTCACCAGCTTCGAGCCGGATTTCGCTCAAGGGCTGGCGCGGCATGCGGCTGCGCCGTTCCAGCCCCAGAATGAGGCAGTCATGCTGGGCCAAAAAGCCCGCCTGATCGACACCATTATTGACCAGTCTTGAGCCCGGCGTCACCAGCGCCTCATAAAGCAATATGCCGCTGTCCCCTTCTTCCTGCGCCCCTGAACCAAGCACTTCATGCCCCTCAAAAGCACGCCAGTTCTTCAGAGCCTCGGTCAGGGCATCGCGGGTGGCGGCAATTATCAGCGTATCACCGGTTTGCAGTGTAATATCATCAAAGGGGGGTAAAAAGTTGGTTTTCCCCCGCCTGACTGCGCGTACCGTCATTGTGGTCAGCTTGGGGAACATGCCGGCAACCGTTTTATCCCCTACCAGTGGGTGGCCCGGTGTCAGGCGGATTTCAGTGATGAATTGCATGGAGCGGGCCCGCATTTCAGGAGTACGCTTCTGATTGTCGGGCACAAACAACGGCGCGATAAACAGCACATACATTCCCCCCACAATCGCCATGGCAAGGCCAGGAACGGCAAATGAGAAGAAGCTGAGCTCAATGCCTGCATCGCGGGCCACCCCGGCAGCCAAAAGGTTGGTCGAGGAGCCCAAAAGCGTGACCATGCCCCCAAGAATAGTGATATAGCTGAGCGGCATCATATATCGGGCTGCAGAAATCTTGCGCCGCGCCAGAATCGAGGCCAGAACCGGCATGAACACCACAACTACCGGCGTGTTGTTCACGATGGAACTGGCTGCTCCGGCAATAACCAGCGCCACCAGCACCACCAGTGTTGGATTTTTGGGCCATAGATTGCCCAGATATTCCGCCAGAGAACTCAGCGCTTCGGTCTGAATTAACCCCTGTCCGATAACCAGAAGTGCCAGAATAGTGAACAGGGCCGGATTGGAAAAACCCGTCAGCAGGTTCTCCGGACCAATACCGCTGCCCGGTACAATCAGCCCCACGATCATCAGAGCGACAATCGCCCCCAGCGAGACGATCTCGAGGGGTGCCCATTCCATGGCATAATAGGCCATCGCCGCAACAATGACGGCAAAGGTCAGCCACATGGCCAGTGTTTCAGAATTTGCAATCAGCTCAAACATGGTGGCACCATCATGCCACAACAAAGCAGCTGACCAAGGGTGTGTCTGCCCTTAAAAAACGCTTTATACGCAAAAATTTGCCAGATCCTGCCCCTGATTCAGTTTGTCTGTGTTTTTGGGCAAAGACATGAAAAATAAGAAATATTTGTTGAAGCGCAAGATTGCACCTCTTGGGGCTCCCTCAGAGCGCAGTGTTTGCCCAGTGCCTCTCCATGGGCGAGCGTCTGACCATCAACGTACCAACAATCATGTCGTGCAGCAGTTCACGCCGGGGCGAAAACAGCGCGAACAAAAATGAGAACGGGGTGAGAAACCAGCATGTCAGCCAGAACACTACCGGATGGATGAAGGCCCGGACACCGTTGAGCGGAGCACCACGCGTCGGAGTCAGCACAATGTCCATAATCCGCATGCCGATGGTTGCCCGTTGTACGGACCCAAGTGTTGCCCCGTAATAAAAGGCAATGGCAATGGGAATGGCAAAGGGAAGCGCAAAGAACGCGGCGCCAAGCGTTACGATTCCTCCAATAATCCCCACAATCAGCGTGGCGAATGTAATCGCCGCCAGAATGATGAGGTCGATAATATAGGCAACAACCCTGCGCGCCAGCAGTCCCTCGAACAATTCGGGCGCACTGTGGGGGTCTGGTAGATTTGACGACAACTGAAACTCCCTGGCTGCAACAAACCCGACTAGTCTTCAATCTGGCGTTAAACGGACAAATTTCAAGGGCCAGGCAGTCTCAGCGATTAAGCAAGCGAGCCGCCTCAAGGGCAAAATAGGTCAGCATGGCGTCACATCCGGCCCGTTTGAAGCCGGTCAGACTTTCCACCATTGCCGCCTCGCGTTCCCACATGCCCGCCTCAGCGCCAAGACAAATCATCGCATATTCCCCCGAGACCTGATAGGCGGTGAGGGGTGTATTAAATGCCTCAGAAAGCGCCCGCACCACATCCAGATAGGGCATGCCCGGCTTGACCATCAATATGTCCGCGCCCTCCTCGATATCCTGCGCCGCCTCGCGCAGCGCTTCGTTGATGTTGGCATGATCCATCTGATAGGTACGCTTGTCGCCCCTCAGGCGCCCCTCAGAGCCGATGGCGTCGCGAAAAGGGCCATAAAAGGCCGAGGCATATTTGGCCGAGTAGGCCATGATGATGGTGTTCTCAAACCCTTTTGCGTCCAGCCCCCGCCGGATGGCGCCAACCCGCCCGTCCATCATGTCCGAGGGCGCAATCACATCGCATCCGGCCCGTACCTGATTAAGCGCCTGATTGACCAAAATTTCCACCGTCTCGTCATTCAGAATGGTTTCCCCCTCCATCACCCCGTCATGGCCATGGCTGGTATAGGGGTCCAGTGCCACATCGGTGCACAGGCCAATCTCCGGGACAGTGTCTTTTATTGCCCTTAGGGCCCGGCAGGTGAGGTTGTCCGGGTTGAGCGCCTCGGCTCCATCCTCGCTGCGCCGCTCGCTCTGGGTATTGGGGAACAGCGCCAAAAGGGGGATGCCCTCGGCCCGCGCCGCTTTGGCTTCTTTAACTGCCAGATCAACCGAGAGCCGGAACACGCCGGGCATAGATCCTATCGGCTCGCGGATATTTTCGCCTTCCGTTACAAATATCGGATAAATCAGGTCAGCGGCTGTCAGCGTATTCTCGCGGACAAGCTCCCGGGACCAATCTCTCTGACGAAGTCGCCGCAAGCGCCTGCCTTTGAGAAATCCCATATCGTGTTTTTTGTAGGCCACAGGGCTTGGTTCCTATCCGTTTTTCTTTTCCTATCAGCACATGCAATTCTCGCAAAGCCTGTTTCTTGCCGGATCTGTTGCCCTGATCTACAAGTGCTTGCCTTGCGGATAAATAGGAGAACAGGATGAATACCATCTCTTTCAGGGAAATGCATCAGCCGGGCAAGCCATTTATATTGGCCAACGCCTGGGATCTGGGGTCAGCAAAGGTTCTGGCAGCTCTGGGCGCCAAGGCTCTGGCTACAACCTCCGCCGGGCATGCCTTTACGCTTGGTCTCAAGGACATGGGAGAAATCACCCGCAAACAATCCCTTGAACATGCCGCAGCAATGGTAAATTGCACCAGTCTGCCGGTGAGCGGTGATTTTGAGAACGGGTATGGTCATAGTCCCGAGCAGGTTGCCCAGGCCGTAAAACTGGCTCACGAAGCCGGGCTTGCCGGGTGCTGCATTGAAGATATTGAACTTCCCTCAGAGCACCCTTACGACTTTTCCCACTCAGTTGTCCGCATCGAAGCGGCGGCGAATGCTGCCAAACAGTGCATTGCCCAAACCGGACGGGACTTTGTTCTGACCGCCCGCGCTGATGGCATAATGCATGGCCAGTACGACACGGATGAAGCCATCCGCCGCCTCAGGGCCTATCAGGGGGCAGGGGCTGACGTGCTCTATGCGCCGATGCCACCGTCCATGGACGAGTTGGCCCGCATCTGTCGCGAGGTGTCTGGTCCGGTTAATGCGCTTGCTGCCGGACCCTTCGCAAAGTTCGCCGTGGCCGAATTTGCCAATGCCGGTGTTGCCAGAATTTCCCTGGGCTCGGCCCTGGCCCGGCTGACCCATGCAACTCTGGTCAATTCAGCGCGCCGGTTTCTCGGGGAGGGTGACTTTTCCTCTTTTTGTGAGGGCATGGACGGCGCCGAAATTGAAGCGATGTTCGATCAGGTATAGGTGCATGTTGATGACAGCACCCTTTGATCTTTGTCGCAGAGTATGGGATGTGCATTTGCTAGGGTCCTGACCCTGGGTCAATTGGCAGCTTGGCTCCGGGGTCGTCTGCCTTAAACGCGAAAGAGCATCAGCAAATATGTTGACGAGCATGTTTCCCAATCTTGTGCGCATCATTGCCGTTCTGGCGCTGTTCAGTGGGCTGTCCGACGCCGGGCGGCTGCTTGGAATAGATGCAGGCACAGCAAACCCGCTTGAACTGTTCGGCGTTGCCGGTTTTTCCTTGTTGGGTGGCTTCACCATTGCCCGCCTGTTCGCAGCGGTGGGCATGTGGATCCGATCCAGTTGGGGAACCCCGTTGCTGCTGAGCACCACATTGCTTGAGCTGATTATATATCTGTCCGGAGCATATGCCCTTGATATCGGCGGCTTCGGGTTCCTTCTCCGCCTCGTGCAACTGGCGGGAGCCACCCTCATCTTGTGGGTGGTTTTTCGCACATGGCTTCAGGGGAAGCAGGATTAGCGCAGTGTTGCAACGGTAATAATACAAAGAGAACCAGGTTGTTTACACTTTCTGAAGGTTACAGAACTGTGACCTGAGGTAAGGATTGGGAAAGCCAAAAACACGAAGTTTCCCAGTAACATAGTATTAAGTTTGTATCTTAAACCGTTCTTATTTTCCGCAGAGTAGCTTGCCTCCTAACAGACACGGAAAAATTCGTGCGTTATCACAGTGAGGCAAGTCATGAATATCAAATCAAACACCGCAGAGGTGATTAAGGATGACCGCGACGTCACTCTGAAGCCTCTTTATCTTGAAGCTGTCTCCCGCGTGGAGCGGCTTCACCGACGCCTTCTTGATCTTATCAAGGATGAGTTTGATCGCATGGGCTGGGATGATATCAATCCTGTTCAGGCTCTGCTGATGTTTAACATCGGCGATAAGGAGTTGACCGCAGGAGAGTTGCGCTCGCGCGGGTATTATCTGGGCTCCAACGTTTCCTACAATCTCAAGAAACTGGTTGATACTGGCTATATTTTCCAGCAGCGTTCACGCGCCGACCGGCGTTCGGTTCGCATTCGCCTCAGTCCAAAAGGGGAAGAGGTGGCTGAGGTCATTGACGAGTTATACGACCGTCATCTGAAGTCCATTGAGCAGGTTGGTGGTCTCGACAATTCACAGTTCGAGCAGCTCAATGTTGCCTTGGGACGCCTTGAGCGTTTCTGGGTCGATCAGATACTGTATAAACTTTAGAACGGAGTTTGCCGAACTGCTCTTGAGGCTGGCCGGGTTGCAAGCAACCGGGTCGGCCGCTTTTGCATGTCTGCTCACCATTGAAGCTGCCCTCTGGTGGTGGTAAAAAGAAGAACGAATCTTTTTTGACGCCCGGCGCTTTGTCGCAAGGTGTCTGTTCATTGGGGGCAGTATGTATCATACGCCTGAAGACAAGAGCCTACGCTTCAAAAATTTGCTTTTGGCGTGTAGCTGATGGTGCCGCCGGGCCAAAACTCTGACGATGACGGTCGTGAAATATTGTTTGAATTCCGGCCGATCGGCAATCAGGTGCGGGTTGCAGCCATCGATCCTGAAACCGGCGTTGAGGTGATTGTCATCGCCCCGCGCAACGCTGCACAAAGTGATATGCAGCGTATCGCAACCGCAAAGCTTTTACGCCAACTGGCCAAAGAATCAGGCCGCTGATCTTTGCTTGGAATTGGAGGTGCCTGTGTGCTAAGCGGGCAATAACTGTCGCGCCTGTTTCTGTTCACACCACAGTTTTGCACCAAAATAAATTTTACCCCCCATATCCTTTGCGAGGTTCCCCATGAGCGCTGAAACGCCAGGCTTTGTCCTTCCCGGTTTTTTTTCTGAAACACTTGCCCAGGCCGATCCTGCAATTGCCGACGCGGTAAGGGCTGAGGAGGGGCGCCAACAGGTTGAGCTTGAGCTGATTGCATCTGAAAATATTGTCTCCAGAGCCGTTCTTGAAGCTCAGGGCACCGTCCTGACCAATAAATATGCGGAAGGTTATCCGGGTCGCCGCTATTATGGTGGCTGCCAGCATGTGGATGTGGTTGAAGCCCTGGCCATCGACCGGGCGAAGAAATTGTTTGGTGCCGATTTTGTCAATGTGCAGCCAAATTCAGGCAGCCAGGCCAATCAGGCGGCTTTCCTGGCGCTTTTGCAGCCGGGCGACACGTTTCTGGGCCTAGACCTGAGGGCAGGGGGACACCTGACCCACGGCTCTCCGGTAAATATCTCGGGCAAGTGGTTCAATCCCGTATCTTACAGTGTGCGCAAGGATGACCTGTTGCTCGATATGGATGAGGTCGAGGCCATGGCCAAAGAGCATCGCCCCAAGCTTATTCTGGCTGGCGGCTCAGCCTATTCGCGCCTATGGGATTTCAAACGCTTTCGTGAGATCGCCGATGAGGTTGGCGCCTTTCTGATGGTTGACATGGCCCATTTTGCCGGCCTCGTTGCCGGCGGGGTACACCCCTCTCCAATTCCCCATGCCCATGTGGTCACAACAACCACCCACAAAACCCTGCGCGGCCCCCGGGGAGGTATGATATTGACCAACGACCCCGACATAGCCAAAAAAATAAACTCAGCGGTTTTCCCTGGTCTGCAGGGAGGCCCGCTGATGCATGTTATCGCCGGAAAGGCTGTTGCTTTCAAAGAAGCGCTGAGCGACGAATTCAAGACATATGCAGCCCAGGTGGTGGCAAACGCCGATGCATTGGCCAATACGCTGATGGAAAATGGCTTGGACGTTGTGTCGGGCGGCACGGAAAACCATCTTATGCTGGTCGATCTGCGCAAGAAGAATGCCACGGGCAAACGCGCCGAGGCCGGGCTGGGGCGTGCCTATATAACCTGCAATAAAAACGGTATTCCCTTTGACCCTGAAAAGCCGTTTGTGACCTCGGGCATCCGCCTTGGGACGCCCGCCGGTACCACCCGTGGCTTCGGCTCAGACGAATTTATTGAAATCGGCAGGCTGATAGTTGAGGTTCTGGATGGCTTGATGGAGGTCAATTCCGACGAAGGTAACGAGCGTGTAGAAAGCGTTGTGCGAGAACGGGTTAAAGCCCTGACCAACGCCTTTCCCATCTACTGAATGGAGAAGTCACACAATGCGGTGTCCCTATTGCGCCAACCCCGATACTCAGGTCAAGGATTCCCGGCCCACTGAGGATTCTCATGCTATCCGCCGCCGCCGCGTATGCAACGGGTGCGGCGGACGTTTTACCACGTTCGAGCGGGTGCAATTGCGCGAATTGATGGTGGTCAAAAAATCGGGACGCAAAGTGGTATTCGAGCGGGAGAAACTCTCGCGTTCAGTCTACACCGCCCTGAGGAAACGCTCCGTTGAAACCGAACGGGTTGAACGCATGATTTCGGGCATTGTCCGTCAGCTCGAAAGCATAGGCGAAGCAGAAGCCACCTCTGAACAAATCGGGCAGTATGTCATGGATGGCCTCAAAGAGCTGGATGATGTGGCCTTTGTGCGTTTTGCTTCAGTGTACAAGAATTTTTCTGCCGCCGACGATTTCCGCTCGTTCCTGAGTGACCTTGAGGTTGACGGCTCCTGAGACCGCGCAAAAGGGGACACGCGTTTTATACTATCCCATTCTGCGGGCTCTTGGTTCGCGGGCAACTGACTGGAGCCGCAAGTGGCCAATACCAACAAAAAAAATAAAACCGGGGCCGGCGCCAATCAGCGTACAATTGCCCGGTTAAATGCGGTGCAGGCCCTTTATCAGATGGATATAGGTGGTGCTGACCTTGGGGATATCCGCGCCCAGTTTACAGCCCGGCTGGCCGGCGGCGAGTTGGAAGGGGAGACTTACCTCCCCGGGGATATGGATTTTTTCAATCAAATTCTGACTGGCGTGCTCAAACACCAGCTGAACATTGACCCGGCTATTGACGCCACCCTGACCGATGAATGGCCCATTTCTCGCGTCGATACCACCTTGCGCGCCATATTGCGGGCCGGTGTCTTTGAATTATTCTACCGTAAAGACATCCCGGCCTCGGTTGTGGTTTCCGAATATATAGAAATCGCCAAAGCCTATTTTGATGCCGATGTGCCCGCTATGGTCAATGCTGTGCTTGATAAAATTGCAAAAAAACAAGTCCCAAAGCCGGATAAAAATTAAGAAAGCCCTAGGCTGGATTTGTTGGCGAGATAAAATAATGGATAAGAAAATAACGCCCCCCGCCTCACCCGCAAGGATGAGCTTTCAGGTTAAACGCAACATTTCGCTTCTCTCGATTGCCCAGGCGATTACCGGTTCCAATCAGGCTCTGTTGGCCGCTGTTGGCGCACTGGCAGGCTCAACCCTTGCCCCCACACCTGCGCTGGCAACGGTGCCCATAACCGCGCAGATATTGGGTCTTGCCCTGACGACAATTCCTGCCACCTACGCTATTCACCGCTTTGGTCGGCGCAACGGTTTTATCCTTGGGGCCGGACTGGCCATAACGGGGGGCATAGCTGCCAGCTACGCCCTCCTTATTGGCAGTTTTTTGTTGTTTTGCGCCGCACTTTCCCTGGTTGGGGCATCCGCAGCGTTTGGTCAGCAATACCGCTTTGCCGCCGCAGACTCCGTGCCAGAAGCATTAAAGGCCCGCGCTATTTCCTTTGTTCTTCTTGGGGGGGTACTTGCCGGTTTTCTGGGGCCTCGGCTTTCCTTCATCGCCAAGGATTGGGTTGCGGGGGGAGAGTTTGCCGGTTCTTTTCTGGTTATTTCCATACTGGCCAGCATTGCGGTGATTGTGCTGTGGTTCACTAGGCTGGCACCGGCCTCAAGAGAACATATCCATGAGAATACCGGGCGCTCACTGACGCGATTGATGCGTTCTCCTGAAATTTTTGTGCCTGTGCTTTCTGGGATGGCAACCTATGCACTTATGACATTTGTCATGGTTGCTGCCCCGCTCGCCATGGTTCTGGTCTGCGGGCATTCCGTTGAAACAGCCACAACTGCCATTCAGTGGCACGTGGTTGCAATGTTCGCCCCAAGCTTTGTCACCGGGCACATCATCAACAAAGTTGGCGCGCATCTGACTGCGGGGCTGGGGTTGTTTCTGATTTTGCTCAGTGCCCTTGTTGCCCTGAACGGCATTACCGAGTGGCACTTTTATGCCGGGCTCATTTTGCTGGGTGTCGGCTGGAATTTTGGTTTTATCGGCTCAACCACCCTGCTCACCGGGGCCTACAGCGAAACCGAGGCAGCCCGCGCGCAAGGACTGAATGAGCAACTGGTTTTTGGCACCATGGCTGTTGCGTCCATCGGTTCAGGCGTGCTGCTTCAGCTTATCGGCTGGGAGGCGGTCAATATTCTGGTAATCCCCGTGGCTACTGCCGCTATCGCTCTGCTGGCCTGGGGCGATTATCGCACCCGTGGAATGCGAAGAGCCGGATAGAAGTCCAGGCCACGGGATTTATATCTTCTCCTGCCCCTAGAACGAAGCCAATATCTGCTCAACGAATGTCCGGTCCTCACCAAAGGAAGGTGTGCGCCTCGTTTCCACAGCAAACAGACGACCGTCCTGAAGCGTATAGATGGCCTTGTCCTTCACCTTGCGGTTTTCGTCAAAATATATGGCCAACACCGTACGTTCTTTTACCATTTTCAAGCCAAACTGGGTTTGCTCTATTTTGGTTTCCACATAATAGAATGCGCTTTCATTACCGAAGTTCCCTTGCGTTTGCGGCGAACCCATAACCGCCACCACGAGGTCCTGACTTTGCCCGACCCGCACCTGAGCCAGCGAAGACTCGGAAATCTCGTAGCCCTGTGTGCGTACAGAGGTAAACGTGTTGGTACAGGCCGCCAGTGTAAAGGACAGGAGCACCACGGCCCCAAGCGAAGTCAGCCGACGGTTGATCCCGCCTGTATGGGCGCTATTCTTGGATTGTGGGGACATTGAATTGACTACTCCAGCCTCTGTCTATTATAGCCACGCAAACACTGCGTTGGATTTGCGACGACATTTAGTCGCCAATTGCCTTGCAATGCAAGCGGGCAGTTTCATATTCTTTGCCACATGGAGCCTGAGCTATGATCCTGTCATTTTTCAGCAAAAAAGCGAATACCGCTCACGTGTACGCCATTTATAGCGCTATTGTGGCGCAATCCAGACAAGAAAAGTTTTACGCCGACTGGCAGGTTCCCGACACCGTGAACGGTCGGTTCGACATGATCAGCCTGCACCTGTGCCTGCTTTTCAGGCGACTGAAAACCGGACAGGAGTCCACCCGGGTGTTTTCCCAGAGCGTATTCGATCTTTTTTTCAATGACATGGACCAGTCTTTGCGTGAAATGGGAGCGGGGGACATGGCGGTTCCCAAACGAATCCAGAAAATGGGCGAACTTCTTTACGGTATGCTGGACAAATTGACTTCCGCACTAGATGCGCAGGATGAAGAAGCCCTGCGCTTGGTTCTATCACGCAATGTTTATGATGGTGAGGAACCTCACTCCCTGCCAAATCTGGTCCAATATGTGCGTTCACTGGAGGCTGATCTGAACGCGGTCGAAATAGACGATATTTTGACCGGTCGATTGCAATTAAAGGCCGCCGCATGAAGAATGACACAGAAAACTCTCTACTTGAGGCCCGGGTTCGTGTCGACAAACTGCCCTCTGGCGGGCATATCCTCAAGATTAATGCAACACCTGAACAGTTGATGGAAGTCAAGAAGATAGCCGGTGTGTCCAATATTCACCGGCTGAATGCTGTTCTGCAGGTGAATCCGGTGAAGGGCGGAGTTCAGGTTACGGGGCGGCTTGAAGCAGATATTGTTCAGCCCTGTGTTGTAACGCTGGATCCTGTGCCACAAAAGATTAGAGAACCCCTCAGCCGGGTTTTTTCTTCTGCCCCGGATGTTCATGCTGAGGCAGGGGCCGGCTCGGAGAACTTCATAGACCTGGAAAGTGATGACCTGCCGGATCATTTTGACGGTACCGAGCTCGATTTGAGTGACTACATTCTCGAAGTTCTGGGGTTGGCCATCGAGCTTTACCCGCGGGCATCCGGAGCTGAGTTGAGCGCGGAGCAAAAGGGAGATAATCCAGACAATCTATCGCCTTTTTCAGTGCTGAAGTCCCTCAAGGACAGCGAATAAAAAGTGCAGATTTTTGAAGTTAGTGTTTGTACCTGCCGTTAACCACGTTCTCTTAAGAGGGGGCTTGCGCCCACTACGCGTTCAGATATTCTGGCGTGGAAAAAGGCGGGGCCAGCCCATTAAAGCGTGTCACCGATAAATGGTTGCCGGTTGTCGGATAAAATACGCGCCAACAAAGGGCTAGACTGCGGTTTTGATTCTATCAAAATCTGACGCAGTCTAGGCGGATATGAGTGACGATATCAAAATCTCGGTAGATGCCATGGGCGGCGACAACGGTCCGCGCATTGTCTTGCATGGCGCCAGACTGACCCTGCGCGAGAGAGGCAATATATCGTTTATTTTTCACGGGCGCGAGCAGATTCTTCAGCCACTGCTTGAGGAGTTCCCTGAACTCAAACCTGTCTCGGTTATCAGGGACCGCCAGACTGTTATTGCCATGGACGAAAAGCCCAGCGCTGCCTTGCGCCGGGGTCGCAAGGATTCTTCCATGTGGTCTGCCCTGCAGTCCGTAAAAGACGGAGAGGCTGATGTGAGCGTTTCCGGCGGCAATACCGGGGCGCTTATGGCTATGGCAACTTTTTGCCTGCGTCCCATCAAAGGTGTTTCGCGGCCGGCAATTGCAGCCATCTGGCCCACCGAGCGCACAGATATCATTGTGCTCGATGTGGGGGCAACCATAGGTGGGGATGCCCAGCAGCTGGTGGATTTTGCAATTCTGGGCGCAGCTCTGGCCCGCGCTCTTTTTGATCACAGCTCACCCAGTGTCGGGCTGCTCAATGTGGGTACTGAAGAGCTCAAGGGTGTTGATTCTGTCCGGGACGCCGCAAAAATTCTTGCGGAAAGGGACGGGGCCGGTTTTTCCTTCCGCGGTTTTGTTGAGGGTAGTGATATCGGCAAAGGAACTGTCGATGTGGTGGTGACCGAGGGTTTTGTCGGCAATATTGCTCTTAAAACCGCCGAGGGAACTGCCCGCCAGGTCGGTTCCTATTTCCGCAAGGCCCTCAAGGCCGACTGGGTTTCCCGCCTCGGGGCTGCCGTTTCCATGCAGGCTTTGTCGGCATTAAAACGTAAAATGGATCCCAGAGCCATAAATGGTGGCGTGTTTCTTGGACTGAACGGTATTGTCATAAAAAGTCATGGTGGAACCGATGAAATAGGCTTCAAAAGTGCCCTGGATCTGGCCTATGAAATGGCCAGATTCCGCCTTATTGACAAAATTGGTGAAGGGCTGGAAAAATTCACCCCTCACACCAGTAGTAAATCCGAGAAGCAACCGGAGTAATCAAGCGTGACAGTAACCCGCTCAATAGTGCGTGGCGTGGGCGGGTATTTGCCCCAGCGCGTCCTGACCAATAAGGAATTGGCGCAAAAAGTGGACACCACTGACGAATGGATTGTTCAGCGTACAGGCATCCATCAGCGTCATATCGCGGCCGAAGGTGAATTTACCTCCGACCTTGCGGTCAGAGCAGCTGAAAAGGCTTTGAGTGCCGCCGGGCTTTCTATTGGCGATATCGACCTGATACTTGTAGCCACCACCACACCGGATATGACTTTTCCCGCGACGGCGACACTGGTCCAGAAAAAAATGGGTATGCATCACGGGTTTGCCCTTGACCTGCAGGCCGTATGCTCGGGGTTTGTCTATGCGGTTGCCACCGCAGACAGTTACATGAAAAATGGCATGGCCAGGCGGACGCTGGTTATCGGGGCCGAGACTTTCTCCCGGATTCTGGACTGGAGTGACCGTACAACCTGCGTTTTGTTCGGTGATGGCGCGGGGGCGATTATTCTTGAAGCTGTTGATCTGCCTGATGGAGAAGCGGATCAGGGGGTTTTGGGCTCATGTCTGCGCTCGGACGGGCGTCAGTGGGACAAGCTCTATGTGGATGGTGGCGTGTCTTCCACTGGCACTACGGGTCATGTGCGTATGCAGGGACGCGAAGTGTTCAAACACGCCGTTGGCATGATTTCAGACGTCATTGAGGACGTGCTGGAGGAAACCGGGTATCAGAGCGAGCAACTTGACTGGTTTGTGCCTCATCAGGCAAATCTGCGCATCATCAACGGTGTTGGCAAAAAAATGGGCATTCCGGCTTCCAAGGTCGTTGTTACAGTTGACAAGCACGCCAACACATCCGCTGCCTCTGTGCCGCTGGCGTTGGAAGCTGCTGTGTTGGACGGAAGAATAAAACCAGGTGATCTGGTAATGCTCGAAGCCATGGGCGGAGGTTTTACTTGGGGTGCAACACTTATTCGTTGGACAGATTGATTGACCCGGGCCGCTTTGGAGCGCTAACGTGGAAGTCCAGGCACGAGGGGAGTTCCTCTGTTGCGGGTGCCCAGACAATATTAGGATGGAGAAATGGGACACAAAACAGTCACAAGGGCGGATCTTGCTGAAGCTGTTTATCAGAAGGTGGGGCTTTCGCGTACAGAATCGGCTGAGCTTGTTGAGAGAACATTGGACCTGATTTGCGACGGGCTGGTGCAGGACAAAAGTGTGAAATTGTCCTCCTTCGGTTCTTTCCATGTTCGCTCAAAAAGCGAGCGTATCGGGCGCAATCCCAAGACGGGAGAGGAAGTGCCTATTCTGCCACGGCAGGTTTTAGTGTTTAAACCCAGCAATGTGTTGAAATCTAAAATCAACAAATCTATGGTCGGCTCTGGAAAATAACATTTTTTTCAGAGAGGATGCGACAGTGGGGAAGTCGGCAGATGCTTTCCGTACCATCTCAGAGGCGGCAGCAGAACTTAGTCTGCCCCAACATGTGTTGCGGTTTTGGGAGACCAGATTCACCCAGATCAAGCCGTTAAAGCGTGGTGGCGGGCGACGTTATTATCGCCCCGAAGACATTCTTTTACTTAAAGGAATTTGCCACCTGCTCTATGAGCAGGGCTTCACCATCAAAGGCGTTCAACGCATCCTCAAGGAGGATGGACCCCGTCATGTCATTGCCATAGGTGAAGCGGGTTCCCTGGACGCGCTGGAACAGAGTGATGTGAAAACAACCGATTCGGAAATCCGCCAAATCGGTGCTGATTCTGCTGACTCGGCACGACAACCGGTCCTGAATAAGCAAAAACGCGACCAACTTACCGATGTTTTGGGCGAACTTCTGGCCTGCAAGCGCATGCTCGACAATGCCCGTGAAGGTTAGGGGCAGGACCCCAAGCAAATTATCAGGCTGTTGTTTTGATTTTATCAGCAGATGAAACAGCCTGGGGGTTTAATCTCGGTATTATCTGTCTCCTTGCCAAACCTTCCGATTTGGTGAACACCCGGGATCTTATCAATCAACAAAAGGAGGTGATCCAATGTCTACTGAGAAATCGCAGGAGCGACTGGGCTTTGGAGGTAAATGCCAGATGATGGAACAGACTCCGTCCTGATCATATCTTCTTTTGCATTTGGTCCCAAAAAATATGCGGATCTGATTTGCGCCAAAAGCTCTCGTGAGCTCGCACAAGGGGCCACTCCGAAACAGGAATGGCCCTTTTTTCACGTTTCAAAGCCGGTATTATTCCGCCGGCGCCACTACCACCACCTTTTTGTCCACACCTGCGCTCAGGCTGAGCGTATATATGAAGATTACCGTCGCGTAGAAAAATTCGCGTGTCTCGGCAACATAGTTTTTCACGGGGGCTTCGGTAATGAATGCCAGAACGAAGGAAACAAATATCACGCTCCATGCGGCAAAAAGAAAGGCACCTGTGGGGCGCACATAGCCCGTTCGGTCAAGCAGGCGCTTGAATGCAGGGATAAGGCTGGCAAGAGGTAGACCGAGGAAAAATCCTGCAAACCCGAGCCGGAACATGTTTTGTGAACCGACCAGAGAGAACATGGAGAACTCAAGGGTTCCATCCTCATTCAGAACCCGGCCCTCATTGATGATGTTCAGATTATGCAGGTTGAATTCACCCTGGGTTGAATTCTGCTCCACGAAGGGTACGGAATAGTCAAACACCCGTTGGAACCAGCTTACCTCTTCGCCGAGAAAAAACAGACATAGAAATGCCCACAGGCCAGCCATAAGCATCATTTTTTTATGATAAAGTGCATAGAGACTGGCAAACATGCCCCCGGCAAAAAGCAAGGCAGTCATATTTTCCAGAATACCGTCTTCGCGCGTGATCGAGCCAACAAATTGCGGGTCCAGAAAATAAACCATAGCAAAGAGAAACAAGCCAGAAAGAGCCAGGATAAAACTGTCGCGTTGCGATTGCAGAACCATTTCGTTGCCTCCTGAGTGCTGGGCTTGAGTGACTGAAAGCTCTACCCCAGCATATGTGAATTGGGCCGTATCTAGTAAAGTTACTGGGATTTCGGTTAATGAAGGGCGTAAAGTCAGGCCGCAGGCCCGTGGCCATGCCATAGGCAAGGGCCTGGCTGATTCCCTCCTTCCATTTCTGAGCAAAATCGACTTCAATGGCATGGGTGCCGTTGATGCAATCGGCGCGCATCTGGCCACCAACTCTCACCTCGGTCTCATAATCCTCGCCTGGTGCCCGCCCTCATTGAGGTTCTGGGCGAGGGTGGAAAAGGGAAATGTCGTTAACAGAACAACAAGGGAATGCCGTGGAAGATTGCGTGGGACTTTTGGTTCCGCTCGGTGCCACTGCATGCCGTTCTTTCCCTTTTGTTCCATTATTGGGTGTTTTTGACTTGACGTCAAAGCCCCGGAAAACTAGAGCTTTCAGCCAGTCGGGGCGTAGCGCAGTCTGGTAGCGCATCTGTCTGGGGGACAGAGGGTCGTAGGTTCAAATCCTGCCGCTCCGACCATTTTCTCAACCTGTTTGTAGCTAGCGCTTTCGCGGAGCGATTGCCATGGTTCCCCAAATCATTGAAGCGTCTTTGAACCGCTGGCCGGGGCAGGCAGGGGCTAAAGCGCGCCTGATAAACCTTTCGGAAAATCATACATTTCTGCTTGAGCAGCCCGAGGGCCAAAAAACCGTGCTGAGGGTGCATCGCCCCGGCTATCATACGCTTGCGGCTATCAACAGCGAACTGATGTGGATGGCGGCATTGCGCAAGGACGCCGAACTTGTGACCCCGATGGCGCTGCCCGGAGTTGATGGCGCGCTGGTGCAGTCGATTGATGTGGGCGGGGGGGAGATACGCTTTGCGGTTCTGTTTGCCTTTGAAGAGGGCCGGGAACCAGAGGAAAGCGCCAGTCTTGTCGGGCCTTTCAGGCAGCTAGGAGTGCTGGCGGCAAGGTGCCATACCCACGCCGAGCGCTGGCATCTGCCCGATGAATTCTGCCGGCTGACCTGGGACGCTAACACAATTCTGGACGCCGATGCTCATTGGGGAAACTGGCGTGACGGGCCCGGGGTTGAGGGGAGGATTTGGAAACTGCTGTGCCAGGGTGAAGACGCCATGCGGGCAAAACTTCTCGCCTATGGCCAGGGGCGGGACCGGTTTGGCATTATCCATGCGGATATGCGCCTCGCCAACATTCTGCTCGACAAGGGTCAGACCAAGCTGATTGACTTCGATGATTGCGGCTTCGGCTGGTTCGTCTATGACTTTGCCGCTGCAATTTCCTTTTTTGAAGACGGCCCCCTGGTGCCGGATCTGCTGGCAAATTGGCTTGAGGGGTACAAAACCGTGCGAGGCTTCTCTGAAGCGGATTTGGCGATTGTAGACACTATGATTCTGCTTCGACGTTATGCACTTCTGGCCTGGATTGGCTCGCACCACGAAACCGAACTTGCGCAAAGCCTCAAGGATAGTTTTGCAGCAGGCACGGCGGGTCTGGTCAAGCGCTACCTTTCCGGTAAAAAAATTGCGCTCTAGATCAGTGCCCCGCGCCGCGTTCGCTGCTCTTGCGTCACATGCTTATAGCCCGTTGTTACTCCCCAGATCATGCCGGTCAGCAGAAAATAGTGACGCCAGTGATCGGTGTCGATAATCGCTGATTCAAGAACAAGGGGAACATAAACCGCAACCAGCGGAATGAGCAAAAGCCGGTTGGGGGAGGAGCGCAAAAGCGTACCAAGGGCGCGCCTGAGTGTCATCCAGACCAGTGCATAATAGGCCAACCCGCCGCCCCATCCATAGGCATGGAGCACGTTAACATAGGTGTTGTGGGGTTCCTCCACGATGCGAAGATTGCGGAACTCCAGTGGACCGATGCCCCACGGGTTGGCCAGCGCCAGTTCAAACGCATAGGCCTGACGCCCAAATCGGCCGGTAGAACCTGAATCATAATTCTGAACCAGACTGGCGCGTTCCAGAAACAGTGCGCGTACATCTTCAATGCTTAAAAGGGCTGCCAGCGCCAGTACCAGCGCCCCGGCGCCAAGCATGGCCAGTATGATCATGCGGGCCTTGTCCTTGACATTGGCCTCCAGAACAAAACACAGCAAAAAAACAAGGCCCGAGGAAATGACCATGTATCCCCAGGCGGCCCGGGAAAAAGAAACAAAAATGCCGATGAACAAAATTCCATAGACCATGGCGGAGATGACGGCGCGCCGCCCTTTGTCCATAAGGGCCTTTTGCAGGGCAAAGACCGCCGGAACAATAATAAAGGGCGCAAAAACATTGGGGTCCTTGAAGGTTGATCGTACCCTTGAGTTTTCAATCAACTGTCCAAAATCCGGGATAATCCGCAAATAGGCCAGTGTGCCGATGATGGTGGCAAACAGGGCAACCGCCGTATAGGCATTCATCATGCCCTTGAGGCGCAGGTGGGGGGCGCCGGCCACATAATTGGCCACAAACCAGGCGGTAAACCAGAGATAGACGGTGACAATCACATAGGCCATGGCCTGATAGACTGGCTGAAAATTCACCTGAAAGGCACCAATAAGCGCAAACGGCGTGAACAGCACCATCAACGTGAACAAGGGCTGGTTGGCCCGGTGGATGCCGACCCCCGCCAGGACGGCAACGGGCAGAACGATAAAAAACAGAATCTCATAAGGGGAGGGGTCAATCAGAATGATGCCGCCGGAAAAAACCCACATGGCCATGAGGGGCCCGAGCCACTTCCGGGCCAGAACCTGAAGCGCGCTTTTATCCGCAACCGGTGGATTAAGCGAAGGTGTTGGTTGCGCCGTTGCGGAAGCGTTCTGCATCTATTGGCCTAATGGCAGGGTTAAAAGGCGTTGTCTTTATTCGAGAACAGTGAAAACGGGGTCATAAGAACGATGTAGAGGTCAAACAGGGGCGACCAGTTTTCAATGTAATAGAGGTCGTGATTGACCCTCTGCATGATCTTGTCCAGAGTGTCGGTCTCCCCGCGCCAGCCGTGGATTTGTGCCCATCCTGTCATGCCCGGCTTGACCCGGTGGCGGGCGAAATATCCGTCCACGGCTTCGTGATAGAGCGTATTGGCGGCCTTGGCCTCCAGCGCGTGAGGGCGGGGCCCAACGACCGAGAGTTCGCCCTTGAGCACGTTGAAAATCTGCGGCAACTCGTCAATGGAGGTCTTGCGGATAAAACGCCCAACCCGTGTAACGCGGGGGTCATCTCTGGTCACAAGTTTTGAGGCTGCAGCATCATGTTGGTCGCTGTACATGGAACGGAACTTGTAGATTTCGATAAGCTCATTGTTGAAGCCGTGACGCTTTTGGCGAAACAGCACCGGCCCCTTGCTTTCCAGTTTGATGGCTATGGCGGTGAGTATCATGATTGGCGAAAGCAGGATCAGGGCCGAAAGGGCAACAACCCGGTCAAACACCCATTTGTAGATGAGATTCCAGTCAGTGATCGGGCGGTCAGCCATATCAAACATGGCTATCTCGCCGATGTAGGAATAGGCGGAGCGGGCGAAGCGCAACTGGCTCATATGGGCAGAAAGGCGGATATCCACGGGCAAGACCCAAAGCCGCTTGAGCATTTGTAGTACCCGCTTTTCCGCCGACATGGGCATGGAAACGATGACCAGATCGAGCCTGGTGCGTCGGGCGAATTCGATGAGTTCGTCAACATTGCCCAGTTTGGGACATTCCGCCACCATCTCAGGAGAGCGCTTGTCGGCGCGATCATCGAACAGACCAACCAGTTCAACATCATTGTCAGCGCTTTCGTGGATGGCGCGCACCAGTTCTTCAGCATCGGGACCACCCCCGACAATGGCGGTGCGGCGCTTCAGGCGTCCGTCAGCGGTCCAGCTTTGCACCAGCGAGCGCAGGGAGAGGCGATAAAGCACGAGCAGAATTGAACCGCTGGCATACCATGAGACCATCCAGACACGGGAGACTTGGTCAGAGGCCTTGAACAGGAAGGCCACCAGGGCAATGGCCATAAAAACCAGTGACCAGGAAGCCAGAACACGCCCGATCTGGGAAAATCCGGTGCGGTAGCTGGCGATGCGATGCACGCGGGCAATGTTGAACAGAATATTGGCCAGCATTGAGGCCCCAAGAATGGTGGGAACGTAGAATGCTCCATCGCCTCCGTTCACATAGGACCAGTAGATGGCAAAACCCAGCGTAGTGAGCAGCAGGAATTCAACAAGTTGAGAGATGCCCACAATAACAGCAGAAGAGAGCGTCTGCTCCACTGGCCGCTCGATTACTTCCAGCGCCTTTTTGGAGAGTGAAACCTGTGCGCCTCCCGTATTTTCGGCGGCGGCAGCATGCTCCTGGACAGTTCTTCGCGGATCAAGACGAAACATAGGTTAACTCACTGGATTTTGCACTTCTTTGATCCCCAATATGCACATGAAGGAGTGAAAAGACTCTGAACCCTCGGAAGGCGTGAAATCAGAGTGCAAGCTCAGCGGCGCTCCAGCGCTTCGTAATAGGTGTTCTCGATGGCGTCGGCCATCCGGGCCATGGAGAAATTGCTCTTTATCCAGTCAAGACGCTGATACATTTCCTCCAGCGCTGTTTCTGGCCTGTCAAGATATGCCTGCATGGCCTTTTGCAGAGCGTCAGCATCAGCAGCGGGCAGAAGATGGGAGGCGGTGGGGCCGAATATTTCCTTGACGCCGCCCACATCCGTGGCAATCAGCGGTTTTTGGGCGGCGGCGGCCTCGAGTGCCACATAGGGCAGGGATTCGGCCAGCGAAGGCATCACCACATAATGGGCGCGGGCAAAAACCTCCCGGGCCGGTTGAACTCCGGCCAGAGTGACGCGCTCGCCAAGGCCCAGCCTTTTAATCTGCGCGCGGATATTGCTCTCTTCAGGACCGCCGCCACCGATCAGAAGAGTGGCGGGGCTGCCATCGGGGCGTCTGACACCTGCAAGGGCGTCCAGCAGATGGGAAATGCCCTTGACAGCGCGCAGTTCGCCAACAAATGAAAAGTCGAATTCAGCCAGTTCCGGGTCCAGAGGTTCGAATTCGCTTCGCTCAAGACCGTTGAGAATAACGGGGCCGAGCCTTGGCACCGGTCCGATTTGCTCGACAAACGAAGTTCTGACAAATTCACTTTCAAAAATCATTGCATCCGTAAGCGGTAAAACAATTTTTTCAATCGTGCGCAGGGTTCTGCCAATCAGTGACTTGCGTTCATAGTTGAGCACACCGCCATGGGGGGTATAGGCTGCAATGCGTTTTTTCGAGCCCCAGCGGGCCATTCGAGCGTTAAAACCACCCTTGGCTCCATGTCCGTGCAAAACATCCACTTCGTGCTGATCTGCAATCTTGCGAATTTTTAGCGTTGCGCTGATATCATGGCCCCCCAACAGGCGCGAGATGGGCATCCGGTGCACACCAAGAAGAGGAGGTGTGCTCAGGGCGCGCAGCCTTTCGCCGGTTTGAGCATCAGATAGCTTGCTGTCCATAACAATGCCGAGCTGGTGCCCCCGCATCGAAAGAGCTTCCGTCAGGTCCATGACATGGCGATAAAGCCCGCCAAGGGGCGCGCGCAGAACCATCAGGATGCGCAAGGGCGGTCTGGATTGTTTGTTTTCTTTTCCTAGAGCCACCGGTCAAGAACAACAATTGTATCGCCCGGCTGGATCGGAAAATCCAGAGAGACAGTGGCCTTGACCATTTCGCCGTTGACGGGGCGATAGATGATGACGCGGTTGCGATCAGCGGTGTCAGTATAACCCCCAGCGGTGGAAATGGCTGCGCGCACCGTCATTGCCGCCTGATAGGAATACTGCCCGCTGGCAGCCACCTCGCCTTGAATGAAGAAGGGGCGGTACTGGGAAATCTCGAGGGCAACGTTGGGGTTGCGCATAAACCCGTTGGCCAGAGCTGCTGTTATTCTGGCCGCGGCCGCCTGAGTGGTGATGCCGCGTACGGATATGGGCCCGACCAGCGGAAAGGCAATGGTCCCGTTATCCTCAACGCGGTAAAGGTCACTGAGTTCGGCGTCACCATAGACATTAATGCGTACCACATCCCCGGTATCAAGCCTGTAGGGGCCGCTGGTTTCAACCAGATAAGTTGCCGGGCCCGGTGTGACAGCGCAGGCTGCCAGCGGAAGTGCGAGTGCCAGAATTATCAGTCGTAACCAACGCATGGGATGACCCGAACCGGTTTTTCCGAAAGGCGCAAGGCTGGTGCCCGCTACCCGGATTTTGTTCATGTTGACCCATTGCTTTATGATTTAGGTTAATTTTCTCCTTATTTTTGGTGCGGGACACGCTGATTTTACTGCAAAAATCTGCGTGCTCTCCCTCATCTTAACGGATTGCTTACCGTGATTGTTTAGCTGTTGGGCAGTGAGTTTAAGGAATCAGCATGGCTTTCACCGACACGGATATGGACGGTGCGCAGATTGATATGAAGGCCGTGCTGGGTGCTGTCTGGCGGCGGCGTAACCGCATTGTACTGGTAACCTTGGGGCTTTGCATACTCACCTATGCGCTTTTGCTTTTTGTCCCCAAAACCTATGAGGCGTCAGCTTCGCTTCTCGTGGAGCCCAGAAGTAACGTCTTTTTGCGTGCAGCCAACGACACGGGAAGTGGAGCAACCGGCATAGCCGACGGGGTTCTGATGTCTTCTCAGGTGGAGTTGATTCAGTCCTCCCAGACACTGCTGCGGGTTGTGCGCTCGGAAAATCTGATGGAGGTCCCGGAATTCAACGGTTCGAACGGTTCGCTGCTTGACCCACTGTTTGCGTTGCTCGGGCGCAAAGCCAGCGAGCTTAACCTCGAGCAGAAGGTTCTGGCGCGCCTTGCAAAAAATGTAACGGTTATCCGGGAGCGGGATTCCCGTGTCATTTCCATTCTGGTGCGCTCTGAAGACCCCCAATTGGCGGCTCGCATCGCCAACGCACTGGCCAATGCCCATGTCAGCCGCAGAGCTCAGCTTTCCCTTGACGATACCGTGGACGCCTCGGACTGGCTGGAATCTGAAATTGAAAAACTGCGTGTTCGTGTGGTGAATGCCGAATCGGCGGTCGCGGCCTTTCGTATTGAAAATGATTTGTTTGCGGGCAGCAACAATACCAGCCTGATTGACCAGCAGCTTTCAGGCATTTCAGCCCAGATTACAGCGTCCCAGGAGCGGGGAAATGTGGCGCGTTCAAGGGCAGATCTGATTAATGGGCTGCTCAGTTCTGGTCAGCCTATTGACGGGCTGGCAGATGTGCAGAATTCCGTGGTTATTCAGCGCTTGTCAGAAAACAAAGCGCAATTGCAGGGGCAGCGGGCACAATTGTTGGCTACATTACTGCCCAATCACCCGCAAATTCTCTCGATAACCGCTCAGATTCAGGAAATCGACAAGCAGGTGCTGGTTGAGGGGCGCCGGGTTGCAGACGCCCTGCAGGCCGAAGCGCAGATAGAGGAAGCGCTCACCGCCTCGCTTCAGGATGAACTGGCGCGTCTTAAAGTCAGCGCTTCCTCGGCAACCACCTCAACTGTGGAATTGCAGGAGTTGGAGCGCGAGGCCAAGGCGCATCGGGATTTGCTTGAAACCTATCTGGGGCGCTACCGCGATGCCTCAGCACGTACCGATACCGGCGCGGCACTGCCTGATGTGCGTGTTATCAGCGTTGCGCTTCCTCCTCTTGTTCCAGCTTCGCCCAAAAGCGCTCTTATTCTTGTTGCGATAATAATTGTATCGGGTTCAGTGCAGGTTGGAACCATAATTTTTTCCGAACTGGCGGTCGCTGTGCCCCAGAGGCGGGAGCATCACACTGTCCCCGGCATGGCTGATGGGCGGGGCGATGAGCAGGACAACGCACCCGGAGCCCGGGAAGTGGCATTTTCGGATAGAGAACAGAATGCTAATGAGCCGCGGGACGGAGCAAGCCATGTTTCACAAGTGTCTCAAGAACTGCGCGAACTGCTGGCGGCGCTCACCCGTGGCGAAGATAATATTATTATTCTGGCAGCGCTCGACAATCAGGCGGATTGCAATTTTGTCGGACAATATTTGCTTGAGGGCGTCATGGAGCAGGGCAGAAGTGTCGCCGTGGTTGATGCCGAGAGCGGTGAGGTTTCAAACCAGCCTGGGATAACTGACCTTTCAGCCGGGCAAGTGGATTTTGGCGAAGTTGTCTTTACCAGTGAGGGAGGGGATCTGGCCGAAGTTTTCTGGGGAAGGTTGCCAAAAATTATTCCGCAATCCGAGCGTCCGGGCACTTTGGTGGAGGCGCTGGCCGACATTTGTGACATTGTTGTTGTGTTTGCCGAAAAGGTAAGCGTTACTTCAAGCCTGCCGGTGTTTTCGGGGGTGGATGCCACCCTTGTGCTGGTGACCGGCAAGGCATTTGATCAGAGAGAGGCCCAGGCGATTGCGTCGGATGCGGAAGCCCTGGGTTTCAGAAAAAATCTGGTACTCGTTGCAGCCGGGCAAAAGCTGCATGTTGCCTGAAGGTGAACTCCTATGGCAGCTTTGAAATATTTTGCCTACAGAGCCGCGTTTGAAATTTTGTGGGCCAGTCAACTGGCCAGAATCGTGCGTGTGCTCTCCCGTTCGCGAGGAGTGATTTTTACCTTGCATCGCGTACTCCCTGACCCCCCGGCGGACTTTTCTCCAAACGCAATCCTTCAGGTTACGCCCCAATTTCTGGAATTTGTGATCATTCGCCTGCGTGAATTGGGGCTGGAGCTGGTCAGCATGGACGAGGCTGTTCGGCGTATTGAAAATCCCGAGTCGGGGGCAGAGTTCGCAGTTTTGACCTTTGACGATGCCTACAGGGATAATCTTGTGCACGCTCTGCCCATATTGCAGCGGCGCAAATGCCCCTTCACGCTTTATGTGCCGAGTGGGTTTGTGGACGGTGTGGGACAGGTGTGGTGGCAGGCGCTGGAGGATATAATTGCCCAGCAGGACGCGATTGCCCTGACTGACAGCAAAGGGGAAATTCACTACCACGACACAAGAACTCTGACGCAAAAGCACCAATGCTATGCCAGTCTGTATGCCCGCATGCGCACCATTGCAGAGACGGATAGGGTGGAATTTATGGACGAGTTGGGTGCGCAATACGGTGTTCCGATGCAAAGCCACTGCCGCGAACTCATCATGGACTGGGGCGAGTTGAAGACCTTTGTTGAAGAACCCCTGTGCACAATTGGAGCGCATACGGTTCACCATTACGAACTGGCAAAACTCGAGCGCGCGCAGGCCATGCAGGAAATTGAGCAGTGCACCGGTGTGCTAAAGGCTCAATATGGAATAAATGTGCACCATCTTTCCTACCCTATTGGCGGGGTGGCATCCGCCGGGCCCCGCGAATTTGAACTTGCGGCGGAGCTAGGTATGAAAAGCGGGGTAACAACCAGACCGGGCGGCCTTTATTACCGGCACAAGAACAGTCTTCTGTCATTGCCAAGAATTTCTCTCAACGGATTGTTTCAGGAACATCGCTATGTGGATGTTCTGGCAACCGGCGCTCTGTTTTCCATGATGCCGGGGGGGTAGGTCACGGACTTATGAACAGGGTCAGGATGCAAAGACAAACTCAGCGCAAATGCTGCATGTCTATAAAGTCCATATCTGTAAAGTCCTGGTTATCGCCGGCCATCGACCATATGAAGCAATAGCGTCCGGTTCCCGCGCCACTGTGAATTGACCATCCCGGTGAAAGCACAGCCTGCTCGTTGGAAACTACAATATGCCGGGTTTCATCCGGCTCGCCCATCAGATGAAGAACGCGGGTATTTTCACGCATGTCGAAATAGAGGTAAACCTCGGAGCGGCGATCATGGATGTGAGCAGGCATGGTATTCCACACGCTTCCCTCTTCAATCGTTGTCACGCCCATGACCAGCTGGCAGCTCTCGCATACTTCCGGGTGAATATATTGACGCAGGGTGCGCACATTTGCATCCGACTGCACGCCCAGCTCAACAAGGTTGGCTTCGTCCGCTGTGATTTTTTGGATCTTGCAGGGGCGGTGGGCCGGCGTGCTTATGAGATAGAATTTTGCCGGATCTGCCGGAGTCAGACTTACGAAGGATACCTGCCGGGTTCCCATGGGCACATAAAGGCAATCGGTGGCATCCAGAGTGAAGTTTTCTCCATCAGCACTCACTCTTCCAGCG
The DNA here is from genome assembly GCA_026981645.1 of Hyphomicrobiales bacterium. GTDB lineage: Bacteria > Pseudomonadota > Alphaproteobacteria > Rhizobiales > Devosiaceae > DROE01. Next base: position 61,044 of record JALSII010000024.1, read on the forward strand.
CCACCAATATTGATAATTCCCAATTCGCGGCGGTCAAGAAAATGCTCTGTTCCGATCTGCGCGCAGCCCTGTAATTCTATCGGTGTATCAGCGGGCATTGCCCCCCCGATCACTGTTCGGTCAAGATGGCTGTAAGTCATATTGATTTCACCGGTACGGAATAAACCTTCGATCAGATAGTTTTGGCGAAGTTGGGTTGTGTCAAAGTTTTTTGTCTCTGCCGGACTGGCGACCTGTCGTATTTCCATTGCCATGAGCTGTTCCAATATTTCTTAATTAAAGGTGTGCCGACGCGTGTGGGCAAGGTCAGTCAAATCCGCATCGAGGATAAAAAAATTCGGATGTGCATTGACCACATTTTCAATATGAAACTGCAGGCCGGACAAATGCGTTTCGATAGCGGCATGGGCTTTGTCGGGGTCTTTTTGTTCGATGGCTTCAACAACTGCCTCATGCTCATCGATCACTAGCCGCATTCGTCCCGGTTCTGGAAGTGTCAGGCGCCTGAAACGGTCCACCTGCAGTTTGATTTGTTCAACCATTTTCCAGAGGCCGGGCAGCTTTCCGGCTATGGCAATCTGTTCATGAAAGTTTTCATCGGAGAGATGGAAACTTTCAATATCGTCCAGTGCTTTTAATTCCCGCTGTCGCTCAATATGGGCAAAGAGGGCATATATCTGGCTCTTTGTGGCAACCTGTGCGGCAGCTCTTGCAGCTGTGCCCTCCAGCGCCCGGCGCGCGATCAGGGCTTCTGGCAGGCTGGAAACCGGTATTCTACCAACAAAAGTACCTGACTTAGGCACAACTTCAACCAGCTTCTCCCGGGACAGCCTGAGGATCGCCTCTCGAACGGGAGTTCGGCTGATTCCCTCTTGCTCAGCCAGCTCCTGTTCGGAAATGGGCGCCCCCGGCTCCAACTCCATGGAGAGTATCTGAGAGCGGAGCTTTCGGTATTGAATGTCGGAAAGCGTCAGAGCTGAACTTTCCTGAAACATTGCCTGCTCAGAAGGAGCTGCATTCGGAGCTCGTTTTCTGCGTGCCACCCCATTCCCCCGCGGATCGGTCATCGTCATCACACACTACCACCTATCACTTAATGTTCGCTTCCCGCCATGCAGCTTTAGTCTGGAAATCTTTCTTCTGGTCCAGCAGACTTGCAATTCCGCTTATCTTGTGTATTAAATATACTAGTTAACGTCAACCTTACTCTGCCGTGTGTTGAACAGCGTTGACAAGTCAGATGCCCGAATCAACGGGTCTAAAGGGAGTGTGAAATGTCTTTTCGAAAATTTGCTGTGCTGGCGGTTGCCAGCTGTTTTGCATGGGCGGGCACAACCGCCGCTTTTGCCCAGGTAAGCCTGAAATGGGCACACGTCTATGAGGTCGAGTCAGCGTATCACGAAGCGGCGGTGTGGGCCGCTGATGAAATTGCGCGCCTTACCGATGGCCGTGTTGAAATCAAGGTTTTCCCGGCCTCCACGCTTGGCAAAGAGGTTGAGATAAACGAAGGTCTGGCCATCGGCTCGGTCGATATTATCTATACGGGACCAAGCTTCGTTGAGCGCTACTATGGTCCCATAGCCATTTCGGACTACCCCTTCATTATGCGCGGGTGGGACCATTGGCTTTCCTATCGCAGCAGTGATTTGTTTGAAGAACTCTCGCAGGGCTATAACGACGCCACCGGCAACCAGGTTCTTGGCCTGGTATATTACGGACAGCGTCACGTGACCTCTAACAAACCCATATTGAAGCCCGAGGACATGGAAGGCCTCAAGATTCGGGTGCCCAATTCACCCCTGATGCTCATGTTCCCCAATGCTGTGGGCGCAAATCCCACGCCAATGGCGTTTTCTGAAGTTTATCTCGCCCTGCAACAGGGAGTTGTGGATGCTCAGGAAAACCCGCTGCCCACCATCCAGTTCAAGCGTTTTTATGAGGTGCAGTCCAATATCAACCTCACAGGCCACATCCTGAACTCTCTGCTGGTTATCGCCTCCAACGATGCGATTGAGCGGGTTGGGGATGATGAAGCCATCTTGCGAGAAGTGCTCGAAGCGGCATCCATGCGTGTGTCGAATGAAATTTACCAGTCCGAACAGGATCTGGTCGCCTGGTTCCGTGAGCAGGGCATTACTGTTAACGAAGTGGATCGCAAACCCTTCCAGGATGCTGTTCGCCCACTCTTGACCGGTGACGGTGTTCCCTACACTCTGGAACAGTTCAATCGCCTGGGCGAGCTCTAGAAACCCTGTGGACGGCTAGTTGAGATGAACAATGCCAACCCCCACAAAGGACGCGCATCTGATGCGCGTCCTGACATTATATTCGAGGAGACTGAAACCGACCTCTCCGATTTCAGTTTTTTGGACCTGCCGGGCCTGATTGCGCTCTGGTGTCTGGCGCTTATCGTCTTTTTGCAGTTCTTCACTCGCTATGTGCTCAATGACAGTCTGGCCTGGACCGAAGAAATTGCCCGCTATGTGTTGGTAATCGTCGCCTATTTTGGAGCAGTTACGGTAACCCGCAAGGGCACGCACATTTTCCTTGAGTTCTTTTATAGATACCTCACTCCACGGGTTGGAAAGTGGCTGGCTGTCTTCATGGAGCTCCTGTCCATGGTGCTTTATGGCTACCTCGCCTATCAGGCAGTCATCCTTGCGCAGAAAACCCGCACAAAAATGGCGTCGGTAGAGATACCTAAAAGCCTTCTTTACTGGTCGGTAGCTGCAGCTTTGGCAGCAATGGCGTTGTTTTCACTGTTCTGGCTCATCCGCAAGATCCGCCTTCCACCCGAACAGGTGCTCCGAGAACTGGAAGAGCATTCTCTCAAAGAAATCACTGATTGATCTGGAACTGAGTTTTCATGGCCCTTGTCGTACTGTTTGTTGTTCTGTTTGTTCTTTTGTTCGCCGGCGCGCCCGTGGCCGTGGCACTTGGGTTGTCGTCTCTGGTTTTTATTGCAATCGACGGCCTGCCCAGCGTTGTCGTACTGCACAATATGGTCAACGGCATAAACTCCTTTCCACTAATAGCGGTGCCGTTTTTCATCATGGCGGGACACCTGATGAACACCGCAGGCATCACTACCAAGATTTTTTCCTTCGCCAGAGCAGCCGTGGGCTGGATGTATGGTGGCCTCGGCCACGTGAATGTAGGAGCCAGTGTAATTTTCGCCGGCATGTCCGGCGCCGCTGTGGCCGATGCCGGCGGATTGGGGAACATCGAAATAAAGGCCATGCGCGACGCGGGATATGACACTGATTTTTCCGTGGGCATCACCGCGGCATCGTCGACAATCGGCCCTATTATTCCGCCATCGCTGCCCTTGGTTGTTTATGGTGTTATTGCCAATACTTCCATCGGTCAGCTGTTCGCTGCCGGTCTGATTCCCGGCATGCTGATGGCTTTTTCCCTGATGGTTATGGTCGCGGTTTATGCAAAGCTTCGGAATTATCCCCGCGATAAGCGATTCAGCCCCAGGCTGTTCCTGCGCACTTTCTGGCATGCCATTCTGCCCCTGTTCACCCCACTGATAATCATTGGTGGAATTCTGACAGGAGTTTTTACTCCGACCGAGGCCGCAATCGGCGCCGTCGTCTATGCTTTGTTTCTGGGAGTGGTAGTCTATCGCACGCTCGACCTGAAGAGGATACTCAGGGTATCCATTGATACTGCGGATACAACCGCTTCGATAATGATGATTGTCGCTGCCTCGGCGATTTTTGCCTGGATATTGACCGCCAATCAGGTCGCAGAAATGTTCGCGGCCCAGCTTCTCAGTTTTACCGACAACCGGGTGGCAATCCTCCTCATCATTATGCTGATTGTCCTCGTTGTCGGTTGTTTTATGGAGACTCTGGCCGCAATCACCATCCTGACACCGGTGCTGCTTCCCGTTGCGGTTCAAATTGGCGTGGACCCGGTTCATTTTGGCATAATCCTGATTCTAAATCTCATGATTGGTCTTTTGACCCCTCCGGTGGGGCTGGTGCTCTATGTGCTTTCCAAAGTATCCGATGTACCTTTTGAAAGGTGCGTGACAGCAACCGCCCCGTTCCTCATTCCGCTGGTTCTGGTGCTTTTTCTTCTGACTTTTGTACCTCAATTGTCTATGTGGCTGCCTCAATTACTCTATCGTTAGCGGGTGGAACCAATAGAACTTGAATGGGTCGAGACCGGCGAAAGGTAGAAAATGAGCGTGATGGAAAGCTTCGATCTTGCGGGAAAGACTGCGCTGGTGAGCGGATGCAAGCGCGGACTTGGTCGCGCCATGGCACTGGCACTTGCCCAGGCCGGGGCGGATATTGTGGGCGTCAGCGCAACACTTGAAGAGAGGGGCAGTAACATCGAAAAAGAGGTGATGGCGCTGGGGCGTTGTTTCCGATCCTACCGGTGTGACTTTTCCGACAAGGAGGCCCTGAGGGATTTCGCCGGACAGGTTCTCCTTGATAATCCCACAATCGATATTCTCCTCAACAATGCCGGCACAATCAGGCGTGCGCCAGCCGCTGAACATGGCGATGAGTTTTGGGACGAGGTAGTTGAAGTCAACTTGTCCTCGCAGTTCCGGTTAACCCGGGAAATCGGAAAAACCATGGTTGCAAGGGGCTCGGGAAAAATAATTTTTATCGCCTCGCTTCTGACCTTTCAGGGAGGGATCAACGTACCAGGTTACGCAGCGTCCAAGGGAGGGGTCGGCCAGTTGACCAAGGCGTTCTCCAACGAATGGGCAGCCTCAGGTGTCAACGTGAATGCAATCGCTCCGGGCTATATTGCCACCGATAACACGGAGGCGCTGCGCGCGGATTCTGTGCGCTCCCAGGCTATTCTCGAACGTATTCCCGCCGGGCGTTGGGGGAGGGAAGAGGATATGATGGGCCCTGTTGTGTTTCTGGCCTCTTCGGCTTCAGATTATGTCCATGGCTCAATTCTGAGCGTTGATGGTGGCTGGATGGCACGCTGAATACCAGCGCCGGGAAATGGTTTTTGAAAAGAAAAAGTGCTGAATCTCAGATTTTACTGCTCTTGTCCGGTTTTGCCATCCACTTGATAACAAGGCCTGCAGGAAGTGCCCAGCCCAGACCGGCAACAACAAAATAGGCAAGTTCTACCCATGTCGAGAGGCCGCCCAGGCCTTTGATCAGCACTTCCGTATATAGCAGCGTTGCCGCAATTGGGTAGACAATGAGCAGGGCGAGAAGCAACCAGACTCCGGCAAATTTTCGTGATCGTTGGTTCATATAGTATACTCGGATATCATTATTGTTGCCAAGCCGGTGCGCTCCCATTACCACTCAAAAGAGCCTGCCCCCAAGAACAAAATTATCGGGAATGATGTCTTGAGCATATCTATTAACAGCGCCATTGACAGCCTTGAAGCACCTGAGGGCGATCGCCTGCGTCCTGTAAGAATCTGGCTCTATATTCTGGCGTTTACCATTTTGCTTATGGTTTCGGTTGGCGGTTTGACCCGGCTGACCGATTCCGGCCTCTCGATAACGTCCTGGAAGCCCATCAGCGGCATGTTGCCTCCACTTTCCCTGAGTGACTGGCAGGCCGAGTTCGAGGCCTATCAGCAAATCCCGGAGTTTGAATTGCAGAACAACTGGATGGATTTAGAGGCCTTCAAATCCATTTTCTGGTGGGAGTGGGGGCATCGGTTCCTCGGGCGCATTATCGGCTTTATGTTTGCAATTCCCTTCGTGGTTTTTCTGGTGCAGCGGCGTTTGAATTGGCGTTTGGCTCCTTCACTGGCCCTGCTGTTTGTGCTTGGCGGGTTTCAGGGGTTTTTGGGCTGGTGGATGGTTTCCTCCGGCCTCACCGAGAGGGTGGATGTGTCCCAATACCGGCTGGCCGCCCATCTGGGGGCCGCGAGTCTGCTTCTGGCCGCCATTGTCTGGGTGGCGCGCCGGCTGCGACCCGACCGGGCAGGGGACCTTGGCACGGGCAACATTATTGCACTGTGGGGGTTGGCGTTTTTGGTTTTTCTGCAAATTCTCATGGGAGCATTTGTTGCCGGACTGGACGCAGGATACGGGTTTAACACCTGGCCACTGATGGAGGGGCGCTGGGTCCCCGAGGGGCTGGTCGTCCTTGAACCCGCATGGCGCAACCTGTTTGAAAACCTGCTGGCGGTGCAATTTGCCCATCGTATGCTGGCTTATGTCATTTTGCTCTATGTGGTGGTCTGGGTGGGCGCTGGCTGGCTGCGAGAGGGTTTTTCGGGGCTGGACAACTGGCTGAAAATTATTGTGCTGATGGTTGTTGGACAGGTGGTTCTGGGGATTTTGACTCTAATCTATGTGGTGCCCATACCACTGGCCATTGGGCATCAGGCTCTGGCATTCATGCTTTTTTCCGCTCTTTTTGCCACTCTTGCGGACGAGAGCAGCTAGTGCGCGGTAATATAGTACCGTATTTGTAACCATTTGAAATAAAACAATAAAATATTATTGCTTGACGGGGTGTGTGAAGAAATATATCACCCGCCCGAACAGGTCCGAACTATTTTGAGCCAGGCTGGTGCTTCCTTGAAAACAGCCCGCGCTGGCAGAACAGCAAATTTGGGAAAAAAGCATGAAAACGTTCTCAGCTAAGGCGAGCGAGGTTGACAAGAAGTGGATCCTCATCGACGCCAAGGGACTGGTAGTTGGACGCCTCGCGTCGATTATCGCTTCCCGTCTGCGGGGCAAACATTTGCCCATCTTCACCCCCCATGTGGATTGTGGCGACAATATTGTCGTTATTAATGCCGACAAGGTGAAGCTGACCGGCAACAAGCTGGATCAACGCAAATTCTATTGGCATACCGGCTATCCCGGTGGCATAAAAGACCGCACATCACGCCAGATTCTGGAAGGACGGTTTCCCGAGCGCGTTCTGGAAAATGCCGTGCGCCGCATGATGCCCGGTGGTCCCCTGACCCGGGCGCAGTTGAAAAACCTGCGCATCTATTCTGGCGAAACTCATCCCCATGAAGCGCAACAGCCCAGTGTTCTGGATGTCGGCGCACTCAATTCCAAGAATGTGAAGGTGTCCTGATATGGCTGAGGAACAAACACTCAATTCCCTTGAAGACCTGGGTGAAGCCGGGGTTGCGTCTGTGGAAAACGATGCGCCGGTTTATGTGCAAAAACTCGATGAGCACGGGCGCGCCTATGCCACAGGAAAACGCAAGGATGCTGTAGCCCGGGTATGGATCAAACCCGGCTCGGGCCGCATTACTATCAACGGGCGCGAGTTCGAGAAGTATTTTGCCCGTCCCGTGTTGCGCATGGTTTTGCTGCAGCCCGTTGTAGCCGCAGAGCGAAGCGACCAGTATGACGTCGTGGCCACGGTTTCGGGAGGCGGTCTTTCGGGGCAGGCGGGTGCTGTACGGCACGGCCTTTCCAAGGCGCTGACCCTGTTCGAGCCGGAACTGCGTCCGGTCCTGAAAAAGGGCGGTTTTCTGACCCGCGACAGCCGCGTTGTGGAACGCAAGAAATACGGCAAGGCCAAAGCCCGCCGTTCGTTCCAGTTCTCCAAGCGCTAAAACAGCGCCATATTCAGGCGAGTTTTCAAAAGGGGTGCCCCTTGGTGCCCCTTTTTTGCCTTCAGCGGGGTACTTTTGCGACGGCTATGGGGTGGGCAGCTTCAGGGCCAATTGAGGCAGAATATCACTGAAATGAACAGCCGGGGTCATTTTGTCGGCAATACCGGAGCGGTTGCGCCGGGATAATACTGCAAAGCCGTGGACCAGCGACCAGACCATAATTTCCGTGCCCTGACTGCCGGCCTCTCCATGCTGAAATGGCGCACACGTCTCCGCCAGAACCTCATAGGCAGACTCTGACTGAAGCGCCAGCTCCTCATCGTCAAAATCAAGTTTTTGCGGTGAGAACATCAGTACGAACAGTGCATCATTCTCACGGGCGAAACGCAAATAGCCCTGGCAAATAGCTTCAAGCCGTGCGTACGGTTCGTTCGCTGCCTTTTCGCGTTCTTCAATCATCGTAAGGGTAAATTTGCGGTAGCCGCGCGCAACGATAGCCGTCAGTAACCCGCTTATCCCTTTGAAATGATGGGCCGGGGCGGCGTGGGAAACTCCGGCACGAGCTGCACAACGGCGCAGGGTAAGCGCCTCAAGCCCTCCTTCATCGAGTAACTCAATACCGGCACTGATCAGGGTCTCGCGCAGATCGCCATGATGCCTGTGTGTTTTGCCCGATGTTTCAGGAGTTTCCATATCGAACACATAAATTTGAGGCTTGACACTGTCAAGCGAAATAGCATATAGCGCTAACTTGACACTGTCTAGTTGCCTGCTGTTTTGCTGTTTGCCGGCCTGTCGGGAGGGGTGGACGCGTTGAAAGCCAGACGAGGAGAGATAAAATGCCAATTGTGACCAGAACGCTGAATTTCACCAGAAGGTTTTTGTTCTGGTTTCTCTCCATAGGCGTTGCGCTTGCCTCGGTGCGTTATCTTTTCCTGGGCATGGAGGCGGCATTCCCCAATATGCTGCATCAACTGGATGCGCAGCGCCTCGCTTTTTACGCCCATGTTATTGCCGGTCCCATTGCCATGGTGATCGTGCCTTTTCAGTTTTGGGGAAAACTGCGCACCCGCAGGCCGTATGTGCATCGCTGGCTGGGGCGGACCTATGCCCTGATGATATTGATCGCAGGGCTTTCCGGTCTGGTGATTGCGCTGAACACCAATGCAGGTGCGTTTGCTGCAACCGGGTTTTTTATCCTGGGGTTGTTGTGGCTCTGGAGTACGGCGCAGGCGGTTTTGCACGCTCGGGCGGGGCGTATTGCACAACATAAAGACTGGATGATCCGCTCGGCGGCGCTGACCTTTGCCGGAGTGACGCTGCGTCTCTGGCTGGCGGGTTCCATTGTTCAAGGCATACCCTTTGAAACGGCCTATCCCTTAATCGCATGGCTGTGCTGGGTGCCCAATCTGGTGATTGCAGAATATCTGGTGCGCAAAAAACCGCGCAGAGTTGTGGTGGCCTGAAGCCGCCAATACCAGCTGCCAGCTACCAGTTGGCCCAGCGGGCAGTGTGATCGTAGTCCTGTTTGCGCTCTGAACGGGTTTTGAAGTTGCCCATCATCCGTTCAATATGCTTGATGGCACGCGCCGGCCCGTCTTCCGCATGAAGCCGGTCTGATACATCTCTTGCGGCCCGGGCATAGCTCTCCTGTGTGGAAAGACCATGTAACGCCTCGGCGAGAATTCCGGGGGTCAGCTTTTTCAGGGCAACGGGTTCAGGGCCACAACCCAACTCATGCACGCGCCTGCCCCAATAGGGCTGATCGATGGCCTGGGGCACGACAAAGGTGGGTTTGCCTGCATAAAGCCCGGCAGCGGTCGTTCCCGCCCCTCCGTGATGGACAACTGCTTTGACGTGTTTGAACAGTTTATCGTGGGGGGCCTTTGAAATGGCAAATACATTTTTGGAGAGGTTATCAGGGTCAAAGCCGCCCCAGCCTCTTGCCACAACGATGCGTCCGCCCCAGCGATGTACAGCCTCGGTGAGGATGCGGGTGTTGCGGGCCGCGCCAAAGGGCATGGAGCCAAACCCCAGATAAATCGGCGCGTCGCCTTCAGAGAGAAACTTGGAAAATTCCGGCGATGGCTGCCAGTCGGTCTGGTCTTTTAAGTGCCAGTAGCCGGTGACAATCGCGGTTTTGGGCCAGTCGCGGGGACGGGGGGAAACAATGCTGGAATAGGCATAGAGGGTGAGCAGATTCTTTCCTTCATTGTCCTTGAAAAACCCGCCGCTTTTGCGCGGCTCAAGGCCCATGAGTTCACGGCGCAATCGATCGCGGGGGAAATCATAATAGGCCTGTTGAACGCTGGTTGCGGCGTGAGACAGCCAGTTGAGCGTGCGCCCGAGGTCTGGCAGATCAAAAGTGCAGATGGGAAATTCACCAGTCGTGTTGAGGGGCTGCAGTGCAGTGGCAATCGCTGGAATATCCAATGCTTCAGCGATGTCGATGGCAAAACTGGTGTTGATATTTAGCAGAATGCAATCAGCACCCTGTGCCATTTTCCACGAGCGGCGGGCCGCCTGTTCAACAATTTTCTGGCCCTGCTGCAAAAGAGCGGGCATGGAGACCAGAAAGTTTTCGCTGGCATGCTCGAAATTGGATTGCCTGAGGAATGATCGGATGTTGCTGCCCAGACTGAAAAACTCAAGACCCAGCGCTTTTGTTTCCTCTTCGAAGTCCACAGGGGCGCCCACAACTACGCTGTAACCTCTTTCCTTAAGAGCTATGGCCAGCGCCAGATAGGGCTGGACGTCGCCCCGGGTGCCGATGGTTGTTATTGCTATACGTTTAGACATAAGGGTCTTGTTCCGCTGTACCGCGCTTGCGGACGAGAAAACGCTGAGCGTTCACTGCTATCTTTGCATCCGATAGGAGCTGGTTCTGTGTCGTTTGCCAGCGCCTCTCAGCCCAAAAATTCACTCATTGATTGCCACAAGCGTACCACGGACAGATGTTCACGCCAATTTTGACGAAATGTCGACACTTATTTCAGTTTTTTTGGGCTGGGCAGTATGCGCCCATCCGTTTTTATCAATATCAAACCACAATATTGCGGTATAGGGGTATCAATCGCTGGGTCGTTTGATTCAATTTTTCCGGCTGAGGTGCATCATGAGCAACGAATTTCACAATATTAAACGTCTGCCCCCTTATGTTTTTGAACACATCAACCCCATCAAGGCAAAGGCGCGGGCAGCAGGGGTTGATATTATTGACCTGGGGATGGGCAACCCGGATTTATCAACCCCCGCCCACATCGTTGAAAAGCTGACCGAGACGGTCAAGGACCCGCGCACCCACCGTTATTCGGCCTCCAAGGGCATTCCCGGCTTGCGCAAGGCGCAGGCGTCCTATTACGGGCGCCGGTTCGGGGTGAAGTTGAATCCTGAGACCCAGGTAGTGGCCACCCTTGGCTCAAAGGAGGGGTTTGCCAATATGGCACAGGCCATCTGTGCGCCAGGGGATGTGGTGCTGGTTCCCAACCCTACTTATCCCATCCACTCGTTCGGTTTCATCATGTCGGGCGGGGTGGTGCGTTCGATGCCTGCAGAACCCAATGATGAATTTTTCCGGGTACTGGACCGGGCGGTGCGCCATTCCATCCCCAAGCCGATTGCCCTGATTTTGAACTACCCCTCCAACCCCACCGCCTATGTGGCGGACCTCAATTTCTACCGTGAGGTAGTGAAATATTGCCGGGCCCACGAGATTTTCGTCCTTTCGGATTTGGCCTATTCCGAGGTCTATTTTGACGACAATCCGCCACCCTCGATTTTACAGGTTCCCGAGGCCATGGAAATATCCGTTGAGTTCACCTCCATGTCCAAGACCTTTTCCATGCCCGGCTGGCGGATGGGGTTTGCGGTAGGCAATGAAAGGCTTATTTCTGCGTTGGCGCGGGTGAAGTCCTATCTGGATTACGGAGCCTTTACCCCCATTCAAGTGGCCGCCGCCGCCGCGCTGAACGGACCGGATAAATGTATCTCCGATGTGCGACAAATCTATAAATCGCGCCGCGATGTGCTGGTTGAGAGTTTCGGGCGGGCAGGGTGGGACGTTCCCGCACCCCCGGCGACCATGTTTGCATGGGTGCCCATACCCGACCAGTTCGCCCATCTGGGTTCGCTCGAATTTGCCAAACAGCTGATTGAAGAGGCCGCAGTCGCGGTGGCGCCGGGAGTGGGTTTTGGCGAATATGGCGACAATTACGTGCGCATTGCGCTGGTCGAAAACGAGCAGCGCATCCGACAGGCGGCGCGCAACCTGAAGAAGTTTTTCGCTTCATCCGGGGTTGGTGGCAACGTTGTCGCCATGAGCAAACCGAAATAGGCCTCCAACAGAGCAAAAGAAAGCAGGAGGGGGTGTAAATGTTGCCTCCCTGCTTTTTGTTAGGGCCCTGACCCTAAATGATAATGCCTGAGTTGTTCAGGCCAGATCGCCCTTGCCCATGCCACCGTTCAGCGTGTCACCACCTTCGTGAAGGGAGGCTGGCCAGCCTGGCGGGGCAGGAAGGGTAACTCAAAGAGCCGTGACAAGGCCGTGAAAAGCCTTGCGGGTCAACATGATGACGGGAATTTTGACAGGAACAAGAAGTAACGCTGCCGCGCATTTTTTATAACAGGCAAGGAGAAAACGGTTCGGGCAAACTCTCCTATTGACCCGATGGATTTTTCCTATTCTAACATTCCCATGAATGAGCTGAATAATTTTTTGCAGGCTGTTGAAGCCTTTTTGCTGAAAAATGACTGGTCACCAACGCGTTTTGGTCGCGAGTTGGCGGGAGACCCCCAGTTTGTATTTGACCTGCGCGAGGGGCGTGAGCCGCGCTCAGAAACTCGCGAACGTATAAGTGAGGCCATGAAGAATTTCGCAACTGACCGAACGTTACCTCCCTTGCGGGTGGGTATTGCAGGGCTTGGCACTGTGGGCGCTGCTCTGGTTGACATGCTCGACAGGGGAGCCGACGATCTTCTGCGCAAGCACGGACGTAAAATTGAGGTGGTTTCGGTTTGCGCCCGCTCGCGCTCGCGGGACCGGGGTACTGATATCAATGCCTATAAATGGTTTGACGATCCCGTTGCTCTGGCCGCCTCTGATGATATCGACCTGTTTGTTGAGCTGATCGGGGGGGAGGACGGGCCTGCCCTTGCTGCAGTGCGCGCGGCACTCGATGCAGGTCGCCCCGTGGTCACCGCCAACAAGGCGCTACTGGCCAAGCACGGAGTTGATCTGTCGCGCAGGGCCGAACAATCGGGGGCCTATATCGGTTTTGAAGCAGCAGTGGCAGGGGGTATCCCGGTTATCAAAACCTTGCGCGAAGGGTTGGGGGCGGCAACCGTTTCGCGCGTTTATGGCATTATGAACGGCACCTGCAACTATATCCTTACCCGTATGGGAAAAGAGGATATTTCCTTTGCGGATTGCCTGAAAGACGCTCAGGCACTGGGTTATGCCGAGGCCGATCCCGCGTTTGATGTAGAGGGGTTTGACACTGCTCACAAGCTGGCCATTCTCTGTAGCCTGTGCTTTAGAACGGAAATTGCTGTCGATGAGATTTTTGTCGAGGGCATAACCGCCATCACTCAGGCTGACATCAGCGTGGCGCGTGATCTTGGCTATAAAATCAAGCTGCTGGGCATAGCTCAGCGCTCCAGCGATGGCATTGAGCAGCGGGTGCATCCCACATTTGTTCCTGAAGAGAGTGCCATTGCACGGGTCGACGACGTGTTGAATGCGGTGGCCCTTGAAACAGATCACATACAGGAACTTCTGCTGGCCGGGCCAGGGGCCGGAGGGCTGGCCACAGCTGCCTCCGTGCTCGCCGATATTCTGGATATTGCCAGAGGCCACAATGTGCCCCCGCTTGGGGTGCCAACCAGCGAATTGCTTCCCTACAGCCGTGCGCCCATGCGTACCCACGAAGGGGGCTATTATATCCGGCTTAACGTGCGCGACGTGCCCGGCGCACTGGCGGCGATTACCAGCCGCCTGGGAGAAAATGGCATATCGCTCGAAAGCGTCATTCAGCGGCCCGACCTTCAGAATGAAGAGGTGATGCCGGCTATTGCGGATACGCGAACCCTTGTGCTGATTACCCATGAGACGCTTGAATCTTCGGTACGTACAGCGCTGGAAAAGGTGGCCGATGATGGCTTTACCACTGGCGCACCCCAGGTGATCCGTATCGAGACCTTCTAGAGTGTTTTCAGGATAAGTGTGCGCGGTTATCCGGCTCGAAAACGCGACAAAACAAAAATTTAGAGCTTTTGTTTTGATTCTATCAAAACATGAAAGGCTCTAGGTGTTTTGCCAGCTCCTCGGGCCGTGACATAAAGGGAGGATGGTTCGTGTCAATACCATTGATGATAATCAGCGTATTGCCATTATAAAAAGCAATCCGATCGTCATTTCCGGCGCCAACTTCATAAAAGCTGGAAAGGGCCTGGATTCATCAATGAACGCAGGTATGCCTGAAACTCACGAAGGTTTTTGACCCTAATTCACGCGCAGGTTCTGTTGAACGATCGTGAGTATTTTCTGGGTTGAGGTGAATTCAACACCCACTCCGTTGGGGAAGTGACGTACCACCCGGGCACGCATGCGGCCAAGGGAAATGGGAGTGCCAATGGCCGGTTTCACTTCGAGGTCAATAGCAGCGCCCGAAAGAGAAATGTCAACGATCTTGCAGTCATATTTGCGTCCGTCTTCCAGTACAATCTGGGAGTGTCTGTTGTCCGGGACCAGCCGATCATGGCGACGGTCCTCAGGCAGATCCAGCGCATCCTTGTTGGTGAGCCATGTAAGTTGGGCGGCCATTTTGTCACGTTTGCGCGCGGATGCCTGCAGGCACATTTCAAAACCGCCTTCCACCACTTCGGTGATAGGCCCCTCTATGCGCCCGATATGGTCCACATAGGCGATAACCCGTTCCCCGGTGTCGCCGGATACCGGGGCGATGATGACCGCGTCACCGGGAGACATTTCAATGACATGGCAGGGAAATTCGCGCTTGTCGCTGAGCATGTATCGGCCAAGCACAGAAATCTTTACCCGTTGAAAACGAGGGCCTTCTATCGGATTGATAGCGGCATCCGCTCTGAGTTTGGCAATCGCGTCTTCTTTTAGCATGCCCGGTTTCTGAAATGATAGGTTGCACTACCATTCACGATAGCGAGCTTTGGTTAACCATAGGTAAGGGGGAAGGTGAAATTAACGGCTCCTGGCCCTAGTTTCTTCCGCCATCAATTACGGAGAGGTGCGCATAACGTCTTCCCTGAACACCATGAACGGTGACCGGAGCGGAAACGACAGGGGAGGGGGAGCCAAAGACAACATCCTGTCCAACATGGGTTGAGCTGTCGTTGAAGGCGTCCTCGCCGGCAAAGTCATCGGGCCAGATGAGACGCAGGCCGGTTATGCGCTGTTCCAGAATGGGCTGCGCCCCGAACCAATAGGGTTCGTCCTTGGCACTCAAGCCGCCAAGAATGCGCGTGTTGGAGGAGCCGTTATGACGCAGGGGCAACAGAATGGTCTCAAATGACATGGTTTTGCTGGAAGAATTTGTGCCCTCAAAATTCACAACAGCCGCTGCATGATCTTCTGTCACCGCCTTGATAAGGGTTGCAATCGCATCCCGGTCCTTGCGATGCCAGAGCCCGGCGAACGCACGGCCCTTGAGTTCGCGGCAATAGGTTGAGCACAGGTGCGAGCCGGCCAGGCGGAAGACAAAATTCTGGTCTTTTTCGGCTTCAAGAATGAATGTGCTGGATAGAGCGCTGCGGATTTTAGTCGGATCGACATTGCGGCGCTCAGGGGCACTGCGCGCACCACGCAACTTGTTCCAATAGGAAAAAAGAATTTTTGTCGATGCCAGTTGCATGTCTGCCCCGTCAAATATCTGATGCCCAGAGCCGTTATTTTTACGCCTTGGGTGTTCCTGTTGAGTGCCCGCTTCACAATGCCAAAAAGGGTGGCAAAAATCGCCATTAAACATTGGTTAAGGTTAATAGGTGCGCCGGGTGTTGATAAGTAGGGGGGAGTGGGGCAAGACTTGCGTCAAACCGGAGAAAAACATTGGACATTCGCCCCAGAGTTCCACCACCTGAGCATGACGGTCCTGAGCCGGTTTTTTTGCTGCCGGGCAGTGTTGCCATCCTTGCATTGCTGATGGTTGTGATCTTTGCTGCCTATGAATTTGCCCTCGATGCAGAGGGGCAGTTTAACCTTTTGATATGGCTTGGATTTTTGCCCATCCGGCTGGTTGATGCCAGCCTTCCGGGTGGTTTGCTGCCGCTGCTGTGGACGCCGGTGACTCATGCCTTTTTACACGGCAGTTGGGCCCATGTTCTGCTGAACGTAGCCTGGCTGGCGATTTTTGGCACCCCTGTTGCCCGGCGCTATGGCGGGACTGTCATGGTAGCAATGTTTCTGGTGAGCAGTATCGCGGGCGCGCTTTTATATGCTGTGCTGCAACTCAACGACATTCACATACTCATCGGCGCCTCGGGGGGTGTTGCCGGGCTGACCGGTGCGGCGATGCGTTTTATTTTTGAGCCCGCGCAGCTAGTACAAAACCCTGAAACCGGCGAGGTGAAGCTGTTTGCGCCCCGTCTGGCAGATGTCGCTCAGATGTGGAGCAATGTACGCACCCGTACCTTCACCATCTTCTGGCTGGGTATAAATCTGGCGATCCCCGTCTATGATTATTTTGTCGCCGCAACCCCGTCGCAAATCGCCT
>JALSII010000025.1 GCA_026981645.1 Hyphomicrobiales bacterium
TGGCGATTTTTGGCACCCCTGTTGCCCGGCGCTATGGCGGGACTGTCATGGTATCAATGTTTCTGGTGAGCAGTATCGCGGGCGCGCTGTTCTATGCTGTGCTGCAACTCAACGACATTCACATACTCATCGGCGCCTCGGGGGGTGTTGCCGGGCTGACCGGTGCGGCGATGCGTTTTATTTTTGAGCCCGCGCAGCTAGTACGAAACCCTGAAACCGGCGAGGTGAAGCTGTTTGCGCCCCGTTTGGCAGATGTCGCTCAGATGTGGAGCAATGTACGCACCCGTACCTTCACCATCTTCTGGCTGGGTATAAATCTGGCGATCCCCGTCTATGATTATTTTGTCGCCGCAACCCCGTCGCAAATCGCCTGGCAGGCCCACATTGGCGGGTTTTTGCTTGGTCTGATTTTGCCATCGGTTGTGGAGCGGGTGCTCAGACGCCGCTGAAACAGGCCAAGGTCCATGCCCTAAAACATTGTGTTGTTATGGGCGCTTGCGGTGGGAACTTCCTGCAATACATCCCAATGTTCAACAATTTTTCCCCTTCCATCGAGGCGGAAAATGTCGATGCCTGCATAGTCCTTGTCGCCTGGCCAAATCTGATGGCAGTGTAGAACAACCAGATTATTCTCGGCGATAACCCGTTTGAAGCTCACAGACTTCCCCGGATATTCGCGTGCCATCTTTTCAAAGTAGGCGATGAAGTTTTCCTTTCCATCGGCAACATGGGGATTGTGCTGGATATAGTCCGCTCCCGCATAGTGCTCAATGGCCTCGCGCGGCTTGCACTGATTGAACATCAGGTCATAAAATGCCATGACATTCTTCTTGTTTGTTTCCAGGTCGGGCAATGTGCTTGTTCCTCAGTCTTTATAGACTTGTGCCGGATCGAACAGGGGGGAATCGGTATCCCTGACCAGTGAAATTTCGCCGTTCTTGCCTGCAACCCGGCGATAAAAGCAGCTTTTGCGCCCGGTGTGACAGGCGGCACCCCGGCCCATCTGCTCGACCTTGAGCAACAGCACGTCCTGGTCGCAGTCGGTACGCATTTCAATGAGCTTCTGGGTTTCGCCGGAGGTCTCGCCCTTTTTCCACAGGCTTTGGCGTGAGCGGGAATAATAGTGGACGATACCCGTATCAAGCGTCAGTGCCAGCGCCTCGCTATTCATGTGGGCAACCATCAGAACTTCGTTGTTTTCCGCCTCGGTGGCGATTGCCAGAATAAGGCCGTTTTTATCAAAGGCAGGCGCAAAATCAGAGCCGTTTTCGCGCTGTTCCGTGCTCAAACCGCTTGGCGTCTTGAACCTTTCGACCATGTTTCTGCTCCCGCTATTTCTGGTGCACCATGGCAAAAAAGCGGTCGCGCTCCGAAGAATCCTCGGCGAAAACACCGCTGAAACGCTGGGTGACTGTGGTGGCGCCGGGGGTTCGCACCCCGCGCATGGACATGCACATATGCTCAGCTTCAATGAGCACGGCAACGCCCCGAGGGTTCAGATGCTCGTTTATGGAGTCTGTAATCTGGGCTGTGAGGTTTTCCTGGGTCTGGAAGCGCCGGGCAAAAACATTGGTCAGGCGCACCAGTTTGGATAGTCCCACCACTCCGTCGAGGGGGAGATAGGCGATGTGAACACGCCCGAAAAACGGCACCATATGGTGCTCGCAATGGGTATAAAAAGGAATATCCTTGACCAGAACGATATCGTCATAACCGCCAATTTCGGTAAAGACCTTGCCCAGAATTTTGCGGGGACATTGCTCGTATCCGGCGAACAATTCCCTGTATGACTTCATGACGCGGGCAGGGGTGTCAGCCATGCCTTCGCGTTCCGCGTTGTCACCGGCCCAGGCGATGAGCGTTTTGACGGCCGCTTCCACCTCCGCGGGCGAAGGGCGCACTGGCGCAACCGAAGCGATTTCGGCCTTGGATTTATTATTCAAATGTGCGTCCATTGTCGCGCTCCGGGTCGGGTAGGGCACAACAGCCCTGACATTTGCTTCCAGTCACCTTATATAGGGCGAGGTCGAGCAAACGCCAAGCAAACAAAAAAACGTGAACCCGATGGACCTGTCTGACCTCTATTCCAGCCGGATTATTGAAATCGCCGGGCGCCTTCAGGCGGGAAACCGACTGGAGTTTCCCGATGCCAGCGCGCGTCGCGCTTCGCGAATCTGTGGCTCTGTGGTCGAAATTGACCTGAAACTGAGGGACGGCGTGGTCAGTGATTACGGGCAGGAGGTCAACGCCTGCGCGCTCGGGCAGACCGCAGCCTCGATTGTGGCCGAACATATTGTGGGCTCAACACCTGAGGAACTGCGCATGTTGCGGCATCAGGTCGAGGCGATGCTCAAGAAAAACAGCCCGCCGCCGACCGGCAAATGGGCGGATATAAAATATCTGGAGCCAGTCAGGGATTTTCCGCCCCGGCACGCCTCGGTCATGCTGGTATTCAACGCTGTTGTCGAAGCTCTGGACAAGATTTCAGAATCGGCAGCCCACTGATGGAGCTGTTGCGCCGACTGGGGTTCCTTTTGGACCTGCCGTTCAAACTTGTGGCGGTGGGCCTGATTACAGTTTATCGCTATACCCTTTCGGCCATTGCCGGGCGTACGTGCCGACATCTGCCCACCTGTTCCGAGTTCACCCGAGATGCCATCTGGCGTTTTGGGTTCTGGTCTGGCGGGTGGATGGGTGCGGCCCGGCTTTTCCGCTGCCGCCCCGGTGGAAGCCACGGCTATGACCCGGTTCCGGAGGAAAAACCGCAAAACGCGCGCTGGTATCTGCCCTGGACTTACGGGCGCTGGAAATAGTTATCTTTTGGTGCTAACGAGCAGCACTGGCCGGGGCTTTCCCCGGCTTTTGATTGGTTCTTATTTTTGTATGGAGACAAGATAATGATTACGGTGAAATTTCCCGATGGTGCAACGCGTGACTATGCGGTTGGCACCACCGGCACCACCATTGTTGAATCGGTCTCCAAATCTCTGGCCAAGAAAACCGTTGCCATGCGTATCAATGGTGAATTGAGCGACCTTGCCGATGAACTCAAGAATGGCGATGCCATTGAATTTGTTCTGCGCGACGACGAGGCGGCGCTCGAACTCATTCGCCACGATGCCGCCCACGTCATGGCTGAAGCGGTGCAGGAATTATGGCCCGACACGCAAGTAACCATCGGGCCGGTTATCGAAAACGGCTTTTATTATGATTTTGCCCGCGATGAGCCATTTTCCATCGAGGATTTGCGGGTAATAGAAAAGAAGATGGGCGAAATCATCCAGCGCGGAGCCAACTTCACCAAAGAGGTGTGGAGCCGCGAGGAAGCAAAACGGGTGTTTGCCGCCAAGGGCGAAAAGTTCAAAATCGAGCTGATTGATGCGGTGGCAGCTGATGAGGACCTCAAAATCTACAAACAGGGTCAGTGGTTTGATGTCTGTCGGGGCCCCCATATGCGCACAACCCGCGATGTGGGCCAGGCCTTCAAGCTGACCAAGGTTGCCGGGGCCTATTGGCGCGGGGACAGCAACAATCCTGTTCTATCCCGCATATATGGCACGGCGTGGGCGAAAAAAGAGCAGTTGGCCGCACACCTGCACATGCTCGAAGAAGCGGAAAAACGCGACCATCGCAAACTGGGCCGTGAGATGGACCTGTTCCATTTGCAGGAAGAAGCCATGGGCTCCGTGTTCTGGCACCCCAACGGCTTTGTCATCTACAACGCCATGGAGCAATATATCAGGCGCAAGGTGAACGCATCCGGTTACAAGGAAATCAAGACACCCGAAATCATGGACGTCAAACTCTGGGAGCAGTCAGGCCACTGGGCCAAGTTTCGCGACAATATGTTTGTGGTGCCCGATGAAACCCCTTCCATGGAAGATGATGCGCCGGTTCTCTCGGGGGAGGCCAAACTGATGGCGCTCAAGCCCATGAACTGCCCCGCCCATGTGCAGGTTTTCAAGCAGGGCATTAAATCATACCGCGACCTGCCACTGCGCTATGCCGAATTTGGCTGCTGCCACCGCAACGAGGCCCACGGGGCCCTGCACGGATTGATGCGTGTCAGGCAGATGACCCAGGACGATGGCCATGTGTTTTGTCGGGAAGATCAGGTGCAGGCCGAGACTGAAGCCTTTTGCGATCTGCTTGATTCCATCTATGCGGATTTGGGGTTTGCAGAAGTTAAAATCCTGCTGGCAACGCGTCCTGATGTACGCGCCGGAAGCAATGATGTCTGGGACCGGGCCGAGGCCGGGCTTGGCGATGCGCTCAGGGCGACTGGTCGCGAGTTCGAGATAGCAGAAGGCGAGGGGGCTTTTTACGGGCCCAAGCTCGAATTTCATCTCAAAGACGCCATTGGCCGCTCATGGCAATGCGGAACTTTGCAGCTTGATTTTGTGCTGCCCGAACGGCTGGACGCTTCTTACATTGCCGAGGACAGTTCGCGCCAGCGCCCGGTCATGCTGCACCGGGCTATCCTTGGAACGTTGGAACGCTTTATCGGCATTCTCATTGAGAACCATGCGGGGCGCATGCCCATGTGGCTGGCCCCTGTGCAGTGCGTGGTCGCAACCATTGTTTCAGAGGCCGATGGTTTCGGGCAGGAAGTCGCCGACAAAATGAAAGCGGCGGGCCTGCGGGTCGAAACTGATTTCCGCAACGAAAAAATCAACTACAAGGTGCGCGAGCATTCGGTGGCCAAGGTCCCGGCAATTTTCGTTATTGGCAAGCGAGAGGCGGAAGAAGGAACAGTGTCCGTGCGTCGTCTGGGCGCGCAGGGACAAACAGTTTTGAGCGTGAGTGAGGCAATCGCCAGTCTGGCAGAAGAGGCGTTGCCCCCTGATTTGAGGAGCTGCCCTTAATAAACCGTGGTCAGCACTTCAATTTCCCGGGGCGCACCGGGCTGGACCTGAAAGTCCCGATTGAACACCCGTTCGCCGGATTTAGCAATGACCACATAGTCTCCCTCTGCCAGAACAACGACGGGGAAGGCGCCAAGGGCCGTAAATAATGTATCTCCGGCCTGGTTGGTGACAGTCCAATCCACATCGGCGATAGCCTCTCCGCCGGCGTTGGAAGCCAGTTTGAAGGTGATCTGCGCTGCGCGGTGAAACAGGGTCGCCTCGGTAACCTCGCTGGGCTCAACCCGAAGGTCAGCCCTGACCGTTGCGTTTACATCGCCCCATTTAGAGACCACGCTGTAGGTGCCTGCATTGAGGTGAATCATGGCGTTTTCTTCAACATCAAGTGCAACAGGTACGCGCCCCTCGTCCAGTCCGGCTGTGAAGATATCAAAACTCAACTGAGATGAGGGGATGGCGATATCGCCGGTGATGGCACTCCTGAGGCGCAAGGCGCCGGCCTGAAGGGCCACAGTTTTCATGTTCGGGCCGCGCTCAACGGTAATCGGGTCACTGGCCTGGGAGCGCCCGTAAGCCACATGTACCAGATATTCCCCCTGCGGCAGAGAGAGAGACGCCACCGCATCCTCGGATTTGTAGATCAACGCTAGTTGCCCTGATTCATCAGTTCGTGTGTCAAAGACCCGCCAGACCAACCCCTCAGGGATGATGGGGCCGTTCTCAACGATGCTGGCGGAGAGGGTCACAGGATATTCTGCACCGGTTATAGCCGGGGAAACCGCTTCAAGGGCCTGGCTGATACGGGCCGCCTCAACCGGGTCAACTTCCATCATGGGCCCGCCCATGCCCTGATTTCCGGCATCTTGGGGAACTGTTGGAGCCGCATCGCCCGGTCGGGCTATCCGCGGTTCGGGAATGGGGGGCTTCTCCTGCGCGACTGCGGGCAGTGATAAAATGAAACTCAAAAAAACAAAGAGAACAGTTTGCCAGCGCATTTGTTAAATTGTTCTCACTTTAGTCGACGGAATCAGCGCTTGTGTCTATAGCATGATTTGCGCATATGCATTTATGGCCGGATTGCGGAAAAGTTGTGACGCAAAATGGCGTGTCACCCCGCAGTAGGGCACACAATGGAGTGTTTTAATGACGAGAAACAAAGAGGTTTTGGATTACCTGGCCACACGCCGCTCAACACCGGCAGCCTTTCTTACCGAACCCGGCCCCGACAATGAGCAACTGGCGGAAATCCTGAAAATCGGAGTCAGGGTTCCCGATCATGCAAAACTCAACCCTTGGCGGCTGATGATCTATCGGGGCGGTGCACGCCAGGCTGTTGGTAAAAGGCTTGCCGAAATCGCCAGAGCGAATAATCCCTCCATTGATGAGGCGGAACTGGAGGCTGAGCGCAATCAGTTCCTGCCCGCGCCGCTTACGGTTGGCGTATTGAGTGCGCCGGTTGAGCACATAAAGGTCCCGGAGTTCGAGCAATTATTGTCCGCAGCTGCTGTGGCCCTCAATCTGGTGCATGCAGCCAACGCCGCGGGGTTTTCAGCCCACTGGGTCACGCGCTGGTTTGCTTATGACCAGGCAGCAGCAAAGATGCTGGGCGCAAGGCAGGGGGAGCGCTTTGTTGCCTTCGTGCATATGGGCACGCCGACCAAGCGGCTGGAAGACAAGCCCGCGCCTGATATGGAAAAAACCGTTACTGAGTGGATTGGTTAATCAGACCTTAACTCTATTGATGTTTTGTTAACCGTGTTTATTCCTGTTCACGGTTTGCCATGAGCGTTGAAGCTATCCACATTCCCCCTGGTCTCACTCAGGTCCTCAATCGGGCCGGGGATAAAAGTGATGTGGATTTTGACTACCTGGTACAGACCGCTATGCGTGAGAGTTCCCTCAACCCCAGCGCCAGAGCGCGGACTTCAAGCGCAGTGGGGCTGTTTCAGTTTCTTGAGGGCACATGGCTTGAGGTCATGAAACAGGAGGGTGGACGGCTCGGCTATGATAACTATGTTCAGGCTATAGAGAAAAACAGCGAAGGCAGATATGTCGTTCGCGACAGTGAGTTGCGTCAGGAAATTCTCGCTTTGCGTGAAGATCCGCAAATCTCTGCTGACCTTGCGGCGGCCTTTACTCGTCGCAACGGGGAGTATCTGGAAAACAAGTTTGGCCGTCGTCCCAGCCCGGGCGAATTATACATAGCCCATTTTCTGGGTGCCAGGGGTGCTGAGCGCATGTTCAATGCTGGTCTGGAGAACCCCGACCAGATTGCGGCGAGCCTGTTTCCACGACAGGCCAGCGCCAACCGAGCTATTTTTTATGATTCGGGAGGTGCGCGCACCATCCGGGAAGTCTATCAGGCACTGGTTGCCAAGCACGGACAGACCTCACCCGTTGCCGAGACGGTTGCGCAGAATTCAGGCCGCACTCCCGAGGTCCAGGTCAGTGCCTTCCCCCAACCCAGATTTGGTCCCCCAGTTGAGGCCGCGCGAATGGACATGTCTTTTTCCAATATGTACCAGACCGGAAACGGGCAGCCGGCAACCCCGCGCTCTGTGGTGGTTGACCCGGGTGCGGTTTTTTTTGCGCAAATCTATGGCAAATAGCATCAAGCAGATGCTTCGATTTATGGTGAACCAATCCTTAAGTCTTCTCCAATAGTCTATGCTCCAACGTTTTTTAGTCTGTTGGAGGCCCGGTTTGGTCGCGTATCAGCATTTTGTAGCCCTTTCCAATTCACCGGACAGTGCCCAGCGGTGCCGGGCCGCCCATATGGTTTCGGCAGCTTATGCAAAGCATGACGGTCCCGCCGACGAACGGGCTGCGCTTTATGCAGCGGTACTGGGATTTCTGGATGATGCTTCGGTGAAGGTGCGCGCCTCGCTTGCCTATGGTCTGCTGCACGCCGACACCGCGCCGCGCCTGGTGATGCTGTCTCTGGCCAAGGATGCGCCGATTATCGCGCGGGCCGTGGTGCAATATTCGCCGGTTCTGCTTGATGTGGACCTTATTGCTGCCGCCCGATGCGCAAGGTCTGAAATATGGGAGGCAATTGCCAACCGAAACACATTGTCGAGCAGGCTGCTGCGTGAGTTGGTGTCTTTTGGAAGTAAAAAAATCATCCTCGGACTTCTCGAGCGCAGGGATGTGGAGTTTCCTGCAGATGTTCTTGAGCAGTTGACGCACGAATATGGCGGGGAGGCAAAAATTCGCGGCAAATTATTGCAGCGCCCCGAGCTGCCCGCCATGTGCCGCCTGAAAATGCTGGACCAAATACACCAGGCCCTCTGTGCAACCCGCATGGTGAAAGGTGCCATCGTTCCTGAACGGCTGGAACGTCTGATGCGCGATGCGCTGGATAATGCAGTGACAAGCATGGGCGAATCGGAAGCTGCCGGGGCGCGAGGCAGGTTTGCCATTGAATTGCAGGCGGCCGACCGGCTCAACACCCGGCTTTTGCTGCATGCGCTGGTCAATGGACGGGTTTTGTTTTTTGCAGAATGCATTGCGCTTCTGGCCCGAATGCCCGCCGGCAAGGTCTATGGGTTGCTCGAACGGGGCTCGCGGGTGGGGCTCAATGCACTATTGAGCCAATGCGGCATGGCCCCGGCACTGCGAAATCTCGTGGCGCGACTGGTGGTTTTTGCCCGGAATTCCGACTTGAGCGACGATATTTCAGCCCGGCACTTTATCGTAACTGCTTTGGTCGAGGAACTGATTATTGAACATGACGGCCAAATCCCGGCTGAACTGGAAATGGCCTTTACCTATCTTAACGAACAGAACATGAAGCTGGCAAAAAGGGCTGCATCAGGAGTGATGCCGGGCTTTTCCGAGCACAGTTCCGAAGATCTGCAATTGCCAGAGGCAACGCGTGTTGAAGATCCCAATTCCGTTGATCGCCTGATTGCTCTACCCGCTGCCTGAGCGCGCCTTGGCGCCGCTCTGGAGATCATTTGACGCGCATTTTGCATTCATTTCATCAAGCGTCGCAATCAAATCGACAAATGCATGGTCGTTCTCCGAAATTTTGCCTCTCAGCGCTGAGCAGATGGCAGTAACAACAAGGTCAAAGGTGGCGTGAACAATACGATTTCCGGTGCACCTTTCCATGGCGGTTGCCATGGGGCAGGCGAGCGCACCGGCGGCAGATGAACCCAGGAGCGGTGCGTTGCCCTTGATTTCGTGAATGATGGCCTTGAGGGTTTCGTATAAAACCGGGTCCTTGGGATTCTTTTTGAAAGCCCGGTGGGCTTTGCGCAACGCCGATTCCTGCTCCTCAAGCCAATAGGAGTATTGCGCGGATACCCGTTTCATTTGCACTTCGGCTGCGGCAATGGGGTCAAAATCCCGCTTCCTTATGGGGCGGGTCTTGGCACTCAGCTTGACCCGTGGCAGCACATAAACATAGCCCGGACCACCGGGAGAGACTTTGGCGTCTAACACTTTTTCTACCGCTTCACTCATGTTCAGGATCGGGCTCTGAATTATCCAGATCGAGTGGGGGAAGGGCAAGCGTAGTTGGTCTTAGGTTTGTCCGCGTATCAATATTTAAACTGTTCGTTTAACACCCGCTCTTCAAGACTGTGGCCGGGGTCGAACAGGAGAGTGACAGCGTTGGAACGATCCTCGTGCACTTCAACCTCGATAACTTCCTGAAACTGAGTGCTGTCGGCAACAACCGATACCGGCCGCTTTTCCGGTTCATGAATCTTAAAGGTTACACCAGCCCGATTGGGCAGGATTGCCCCCCGCCAGCGCCGGGGCCGGAACGGGGAAATCGGGGTTAGGGCCAGCAGGGGAGAGTCGATGGGCAAAATGGGTCCGTGGGCGGAAAGATTATAAGCTGTGGAGCCCGCTGGAGTTGCCAACAGCACACCATCGCAGACGAGTTCGGCAATGCGTGTTTCCTCGTCGACCAGGATTTCAATTTTGGCAGCCTGAAATGAGGAGCGGAACAGTGAGACTTCATTCAGAGCCAGCGCCTTGTGGGTGCCACCCATATTGTCTGTGGCTGTCATCGAAAGAGGGTGTATTCTGGTTGGCTTGGCGTTGGCGATACGTTCTGGCAGGTTGTCCGCCTCAAAGCTGTTCATCAAAAAACCAACAGAACCAAAATTCATCCCGTAAACCGGGATATGCCGGTCCATAACCTTGTGCAGGGTCTGCAACATCATTCCATCGCCACCAAGAACTACAGCGACCTCGGCCTCATCAAGCCCCGTGTTCCCGTACTTTTCACACATGGCGGCAGTTGCCTCATTGGCATCTGCTATTCCACTGGAAACAAAACTTATCTTGGGCATTCCTCAGGTCCGGCGCATTGGTTGACGTGAATAGTTATTGGGTCGGTATTCCGACAAAGCCAAGGGCTAACACGGCTGTTCCCGCCAATCCAGAGAGGCATGAAGAGAGAGGCTAATAGGGATGGCCGGATTTTGTCCGGGGAGCAGGTTGAAACTTGTCCATGGGGGTGCTAGCTAGCGGCCCGCTGCCGGTATAGCTCAGTTGGTAGAGCACCTGATTTGTAATCAGGGGGTCGCGGGTTCAAATCCTGCTGCCGGCACCATTCCTCTAAAGCTTAAAATCAGAACATTTTATGCTGCTCACTCGAGTACGGGGGAGCGCAGGAAGGCGCCTCCTTCAACAATCTGGTTAATCAAGTCTCTGTCCTTGAAGAAGTTGCGCCTTACACTTCGGGCCAAATCCATTTGCGCAAAACTGTGCTCAGATTGGCCTTTTCTGAGCGTATGAGCTACAAAAGAGGCAAGGGATTTCGAACCCCGCAACTCTCTGTTCCCTTTAGGTTTTTCGGCGTTTCTGGTCAGAAAAGTGAGATGGCGCACCCGACAGGATTCGAACCTGTGACCTCTGCCTTCGGAGGGCAGCGCTCTATCCAGCTGAGCTACGGGTGCCTCGTTGACTTCGCAAGCTGCAAGCCACAGACATTAATCGTTTAACTAGCTGAGTTCAATCGTCCGTGCAATCTCGTTTGCGTTTATGGTTCCACATTGTTGAGGCAGGTGAGCCATGCCCTCCGGCGTGTACGGTTGCAGTTCCCTTATTTGGGGCACGTGGCCTATTTCAGGTCGTCGGGCAGAACCTGCTCGGGCATGTTCTGGTAACAGACCGGGCGCAGCCAGCGCCTGATGGAAAGCGTACCCACCGAGGTATGCCCGAAATTTGTTGAAGCAGGATAGGGCCCGCCGTGGACCATGGCATCCGAGACTTCAACGCCGGTGGGAAAGCCATTGGCCAGAATTCTTCCTGCTTTGCGCGACAGAACGGGCAGCAGGGCGTGAGCTGCGTCAGTGTCGGTGTCGTCCATATGAATTGTGCAGGTGAGCTGCCCCTTGAGGCTGTTGGCCACGGCGGCCATTTCTTCAAGGTCCCCGACCTCGACAATGAGGCCAAGCGGACCAAACACTTCTTCGCCAAGGTTTGGGTTGGCAAGCCATTCAGAGCCGGTGGTGCGATAAAGATTTGGGGTTGCTGTGCGCGGTTCAGACGCCGAACTCACCAGTTCCTGCACTCCTTTTGTGCCCGCCATCTGGGTGCGGCCCTCATCGTACGCCTCCGCGATACCCTTAGTCAGCATGGTCTGTGCGCCGGTTTTAGACAGTGCTGCCTGTGTACTGCGCGCAAATGTTTCAGCCCCTTCGCCGGCAATCACAACGGCAACGCCTGGATTGGTGCAGAACTGGCCCGCGCCCATAGTGAGGGAAGCGGCCCAGCCTCCTGCAATTTCTTCCCCTCTGGCGTTCAGCGCGGCGGGCATCAGGAACATGGGGTTGATGCTTCCCAACTCGCCAAAAAACGGTATCGGGTTGGGACGCGATGCGCACAGGTCAAACAATGCGCGTCCGCCGCCCAGTGAGCCGGTAAAGCCCACAGCCTGGATAAGCGGGTGTTGCACCAGTGCCTGTCCGGCTTCACGGGTCCCTCCCTGAACCAGCGCAAAAACACCTGGATGCATGGAGCAGGTTTTGATGGCAGCTTCGATGGCTTGGGCTACTATTTCGCTGGTACCGGGATGGGCCGAGTGGCCTTTGACCACCACGGGGCATCCAGCGGCCAGTGCTGAGGCCGTGTCGCCACCTGCCACCGAAAAGGCCAGTGGAAAATTGGAAGCGCCAAAAACCGCAACCGGGCCCACCGGCAATTGCATCATGCGCAAGTCGGGGCGGGGCAGGGGAGTGCGCTCGGGCAGGGGCAGATCATGGCGTCGGTCCAGATAGTCGCCTTTTTCTATGTGGTCGGCAAACAGGCGCAACTGGCCGGTTGTGCGCCCGCGTTCGCCCTCAAGCCGGACTTGAGGCAGCCCGGTTTCGCGGGTACCAATCTCAGTGATTTCATCACCACGCGCTTCGATTTCATCGGCGATAGAGCGCAAAAAACCGGCCCGCTCAGTCCGGGAGGTCTGATTGTAGCTGGTAAACGCCTGTTCAGCTGCTGCAGCAGCGGCTTCTATGTGTTCGGGCAGGCCGACGGCAAATTCATCAGTTGCGCCTTCAACGGGCATGTTGGGGAAAGTTTCTTTACCCCTGACCCATTTTCCCGCAATAAAATGTCCGCCATGCAACATATTGTTTTTCCTTAGATCAGGCCGCGCCGGGCCAGGTTGCCATTCAGTGTTCTAGTACCAAAAGTCCATGGAGGACATTGGGTGGAAAGGTCAATTGTATTTTGCAGTTTGCCGAGCCTGTCGCAAGAGATAGTCATTCTGTCTGTGAATTTTTGAGCAAAGCCTCTTTTGAAAGATACTTATCCGCCCAAGACAGACCCGCCAGTGTTGTGGTTCTTGGGGAATATTCACATCCAACCCAGCCAGAATAACCCGCGCGATCCAGCTCACCAAGAACAAAATCAACGTTGAGCTCACCGGTGTCAGGTTCCCCGCGTGAGGGGGCCGCGGCTATCTGAACATGCCCGATCCAAGGCCTGGCTTCGGTGAACCGGCCAATGATATCACCCCCCGCCAACTGCATGTGATAAAAGTCAAAAAGCACTTTGAAATGTGCCGAATTTACCTCCCTGACGATGCGGAGCGCGCTTTCCAGTGATGGAATAGAATAGTCAGCGACGGCGATGGGTGCCATTGGTTCCACGAGCAGAGTCAGGCCGGTCTTTTCTGCCTGCTCGGCTGCCCATGCATAAGCCTTTATGGCTGCATCCCGCTGTTGTGTTTCTGTCTGGTGCTCGCTCCTTTTTCCGGCCAATACATGCAGGAAGGAAGCCCCCAGCCGGTTGGCCCACTCTATGCCCCGGTGGATGGACTTTTCAAACCGCTCCCTTTCCTGCGGAAGTGAAGCAAGCCCCAACTCCCCTTGAGCGATATTGCCAGGGCTGGCATTGAACATGACAAATTCAAGCTCTCTGGCCTTTATATCCTCAAGAAACCGAACATCTGGCTCGGCATCCAGAAAACGCATTTCCACAGCTTCAAAGCCGGCATCAGCAGCGGCAGAGGGGCGATCTTCCATAGGAAATTCTGCGAACAAAGTCGACAGATTCGCCGCGAGCTTCGGCATAAGAATATTGCTTTCAGTTTATTTGGTCTGACAGGTTTATCAACGTTTTACCAGCGGATCAAGCGCTGTAACTCGCCCGGAGGTTAAAAAAACTGGAAACGTGCGGCGAATTCTACGATACTCCGGTCTTAATAGAGCAAATAGAGGGATTCTTCGGGCGATGGCGCGCAAAAAATATCAGGAGATAGCAGAGCATTTTGAGTTGCTCGTCCTTTCTGGAAGACTGCAGCCCGGTGATCGTCTGCCGGCTGAGCGTCAGATCATGGAAGAATTTGATGCCGGGCGGTCCAGCGTTCGTGAGGCGTTGTTTTCCCTGCAGAGGCAGGGTCTCCTGACGTCGCGTCCCGGTGCTGTTCCCCGAGTTTCGACACCCACGGTAGATGGCATGTTCGCGGAACTTTCAGGCTCCATGCGCCACTATCTGAACCGCCCCGAAGGGCTGCGGGAAATGCAGGACGCGCGCGCGCTGCTCGAGATCGGGCTGGCGCGTCGGGCAGCCCAGATTGCCACTAACGAAGACATCAAAAAACTAGAAAAAGCCCTGGACGCAAACCGGGCTTCAAAGGATCTTGATACCTTTGTCCAGACAGACGTGACTTTTCATCTGGCGATTGCTCAGATTTCGAGAAACCCGGTTTTTGAGGGACTTAATGCTGCGCTCTCCGACTGGCTT
This sequence comes from Hyphomicrobiales bacterium, assembly GCA_026981645.1. Lineage (GTDB taxonomy): Bacteria > Pseudomonadota > Alphaproteobacteria > Rhizobiales > Devosiaceae > DROE01. Next base: position 14,073 of record JALSII010000025.1, read on the forward strand.
AAGGATCAAAGGGTGAAGTCTTCAGCCAGCGGCGCTTCTTTTGAAGATGTTGTAGGTCAGCATGTGGAGATTTTCGAGGCGATAAAAAACAAGAATGTTGAAGCGGCCGCAGAAGCAATGGACCGGCACCTGGCCATCGTTGTGGAGCGTTACTGGAAAGCCGTTATGTAAGCGCAAGTCCTCTCGTTGTGATTTTCCTTACTGCCCAAAATCCGTGTCTAGAACGCGCCGGGGCGATCTCGCTTGAAAAACGGTTGCCGCCCGCTTGCGGGATCGACCTGGTCAAACTCATCAGAACTCATCGGGCGCAGCTTGATATCGGACCACTCGACAGGCATTCCCATATGCTGGAACAGACTGAACGAAGCGGCCTGATGGCGGGGTGAGGCCGCGGGCAAGAGACCGTCGTGCTCATCGCAGAGCCAGCTTTTTGGTTCGGGCAATCCCTCCGGCCATAAGCGAAAGCGCACCCGGTTGATTCCGGTTTCGAGTTGCATCTGATGGCGCACCCGATAGGCGACGCCACGCTCAATGGCAACTTCGGCGGGCGGGTTGGTGGCAATGGCCCATTCCTCAGGCGCGCCGGAATGATCACCCCAGGCGATAAAACTGCGGGCGCCCCCGCTGGGCATGGCAACGGCCATGCCGGCACTTGACCAGCCAACTTTAATTCCCCTTGGGGGAACGCCTTCAACCATGCCCACATGAAAATCACTCAAACCCAGCCATTTGGAGTGATGAGGCTCAAGAAAACGTACACGATAGGTCGCTTCCTGACTTTTGCCTGGCGAGCCGATTACCAACAACGCATCAGGGGCGACCGGGGCGCGGGAACGAATGAGATTGGCTGCCCGGTCAAGGTCGAACGCACCGTTTACGACCTGTCCCACCTGTTGCACCGTGGCAAATTTCGTAAGATCCCCCAGGTCAAGCTCGGGCTCAAGCGGGGTGGGGTCCCAGGTGAAATCTATGCTGATGGCGCTGGTGGTCAGACCATCAACCACCTCCAGGTCAACTCGATTGTTTCCCACCAGCAGTTCGGGGTCATCGCTGGCGATTTCCACGCAGAACTCTCCAAAGTGTCGGCAGCGCAACTCGCCCGGCGAGGCTTTGTATCCGTTCAGCCAGTCAGTACCCAGATCAGGCACCGGCTCCACGTAAAAGCTTCGCTCTTTCCCCCCGTTCAGTCTTAGAAGGGAACTTTTGGGTACTTCTTGCAGCCCCGAAATAATTCCGGGAAAGGTTAAATCACCAAGACGAAACCGGAACTCCTGAGAGATGCCGTATGTGGGGTTGATTGAAAGCATCAGGTGAGACTCCTTTTGCGCAGTGAGCTTGAACAAGGTATGAATAAAGCTCAATATGGTATGATGAGTTTTTCTCAAGGCCGGGAAACAAGAACACGCGTTATAATCTCCCAAGCCAGTTTACGCCGTTTGCTATCGCCCGGTCGGCAACGGGCGAGCAGTCCACGGCCTCCAGGAAAGCGTGGGCGGCCTCAGCATAAATCTGGCGGGTGACAGAGACACCTGCAGCATTCAGCTTGTCCGAAAACAGCAGGTTTTCGTCAACCAGCACATCCTGGGCGGCGATGGTTAAATGTACGGGAGGAAGTTTGGCCAGCAGGGCAGGGTCTGTGCGTAATGGCGCGGCGCGCGGGTCCTCTCTGCTTTGCAAGGTGGAGCAATACTGGCTCCAGAAAAACTCCATACGCTCGGCGCTCAGCAGATAAGGAGAGCCCACGAACCGGCGGTAGGAGGCGCGCGACATATCGCTGTCATAAACCCCATAGTTCAACAAGAGCCCCCCCAGCGGTTTTTCTCCTCTGCTTTGGCGGTCAAGTTCCACCGACAGAGCCAGATTGGCGCCGCTCGAGTCTCCGCCCAAAACGATATTCCCCGGACTGAGCCCGGCTGTTTTCACGCTTTCAATGATGCGCTCTACGGTGCTCGCGCACGCCGTCAGGCTTTGCGGAAACCGGGTTTCCGGGGCCAGTGGATAGTCAAGAGCGATAATATTCCATTTGGCGCGCAACGCGTAGGCCCGCATCAAGCGGTCATGGGTGTCCAGGTCGAGCATGGCCCAGCCGCCGCCGTGCAGATAGATCAGCAGGCGGTCTGGTTCAGCTTCTGGAGGGGAGTACATCCGGGTGAGCATGCCAAATTCGTTGCTTTGGCTTGAGGTCAGGGCAGGACCTGAAAGCGACCAGCACAATCGTGCATCCCGCGAAGCCTGCCGCAGCGCATCAATGCCGGGCATACTGCCCGCCCTCTGGAGCACTTTCTGCCGAATGGAAGAGAGAAACTCCGCCAGTTCAGGCTCAAGTGGGGTGTCCGGTATCTGCGCGGGGAGCGTTTGTGAACTGGAGCCCATTACAGAGCCACAACCATTGCTTTGTCCACGCCCAGCGCCAGCGCGGACTTTCTGATGTCATCAAGAGTGAGCGCGGGTAGTAATATTCCAGACGCTCCGTAACTTTCTTCATACTGGCGCTCCATTTCACCGGGCACAAGCAGAGCGGTGTCCGCATCGCGCCGGGCGGAATTGTGAACTTCTTCCACTATGGCGTCCACGTCACCGCCAAGTTCCACAATCGGGCGAAAGGCAGCGATATTGATGGCGACAAAAAACTGACCGTCACGACCGGCAATCGGGCCATTGACCATGTCTCCCAACCCCGTGCCATAGCTGGCACCGGACAGCAGCGTCGAAAGCATCCCCACCATCATGGCCAGCGCAATTCCCTTGTGCCCTCCCGCCGGCTGAATAAGTCCTTCCAGCGCTATTCCTGCATCGTTGGTCGGCACTCCCTCGGCATCAAAAGCCCAGCCATCGGGAAGAGGCAGGCCCTTTTGATGGTAGACGCGAATTTTACCATGTGCCGTTGCACCAAAAGCCAGGTCCAGCACCACAGGGGGTTCCCTATCACCGGGAATGGCAATGGAAATGGGGTTCATGCCGACGATTTTATCTCGTCCCCCCAGCGGAGCCATGGTCGGCAGGGCGTTTGAGCCGACAATGCCGATCATGCCTTGTTCCGCAGCGCGCAGGGTGTACCAGTCCAGAGCGCCGCAATGGTTCGATCCGCGAAGGGCTGCCAGTGCCACCCCGTTCTCCCGGGCAGCTTCAATGGCTTGATCCATGGCGCAGGACGCGCCGATCTGGCCCATGCTGTTATTGGCATCGACCACAATCGCTCCCTTGCTGCGCGAAACAATTGTGGGCACGGCTGTTGCCTCAACACCACCGCCATTGAGTTTGTGAACATAGTCGGGGATACGCAAAACACCGTGGGAATGCACACCGCGCAGGTCAGCGTGAACCAGTGAAGCGCCAAGCAGTGCGGCGTCATCCGGGCGCATCCCGCAGGCGCGAAATATCGCCTCTGTGATGGCGATAAGCGCATCGGCCTTTACTCTGCGGTCGGTCTCACTCGTTGGGTAGTTCGCCATTGTGTGTGTTTTTCCTGATTTTTATGCGTCAGAGAGCTTCGAGCGCGATCTTGCTACGGGTTGTCAATTGCTGCCCGGCCGTGAGGGAAATGCAGGTGGCAACACCTTCACGCGCAATGGGGTTCATGGCGGAGGCGGAGACTGCCGGTCCAAGGTCGAAGGCACCGGCCACAGCTTCTATACCCAGAGTGCGAAATTGTCCGTCAAAGGGAAATTCGTCCCGCCCGCGATTGCTGACCCAGATAACAATACAGGGCGCCAGTTGCGCGTCATAGGTGAAGCGCACAGCATATCCGGCCTGTTCATAAATCAGCCGCACCAGCCCGCCGGGAGCGGGAACCTGCAACAATATCTCACTCCGCTCGGAAGGAGGGAGCCGGGTAAGGTCGCAAAATCCGCCCTCGACCCGGGGAACTGCCCTTAAGCTGTCAAAGCGCCGGTTTGGAGCGATGGGGGCGTGTTCGGGAACAACCGGGAGGGGATAGGTCCAACCCTCTCCCGCCCGGGGTATTTCGAGCCGGAGGGAGCCAGGCTTTTCAGGCAGCGAAAAACAGGGATGCAGCGAGAACGGAAAGTTTACGTCATGCCGGGCTTTGATGCTCAGTTCAACAGCGTATCCTGGCCCGTCGGGCAGCAGGGAAATTGTCCGACAGATTTCATCAAAGGGGTGCGGGGCTGCCGGACGACAGCTCATGGTTGCGTGTGTTGCTGCATCGCCCCCTTCATTATCGCCATTGATTTCCCATAAAGAATTGGCCGGATAGCCATGAAACCAGCGGTCCTCTTCAATATTGGCGTCAGCGCCTTTGAGCCAGTCTGATGGCAAGTCGCCAGATGCCTCTGGTGCACCATAGGGCGCGCAGACAAAGTCACCGCACAGGTTGCGGATGAGTGGCAAAAGTTCTTCGGCGCCGTCCCGGTTGCGCCAGTCCGGGCAGGTGAGAGGCTCAATCCGGCCAACGCCGGGCACATCAAACACCGCCGGGCCAATCATTCCACCTTCGGGCTGAAGGTCAACTTGCCCGAACGCCCCGCGCAATTGGTGGACATCGTTCATTTTGTCGGCCCGTCAAAGAGCGGATAGGCGCGCGCGTCGACCTCTAGTGTTTCGATTTGCCCCAGTTCGTGTTCGGTGATATAAATCCGCTTTTCACCGTCTGAACCAAACGCCACGTTGGTCGGGGCACTGCCCAGAGTTTTCAGCCGTTCCACGACGTCGCCTTCTGGAGAAATTACAGCAATTTTGCCCTCTCCGTAGACAGTGCACCACAAACGGCCATCCTCAGAAAAGCACATGCCATCTGGCCCACGGAATCCACCCTGCCAATCGGAGGAGAGAACATTGGCAAAGTGGGTCCGTGGACCAGAAACCCGTCCATCTGTGACCTCATAGGCGGATATATCTCCGCTTATCATTTCATTGATATAGAGGCGTCCATCCGGGCCAAACGCAATACCGTTGGCAAAGCGCAGGCCCCGGTCAATGGCGCGAGCCGTTTGGGCCTCAAGGTCGATTTCCCAGAGTTTGCCATCAAAGGGTGCGCTTTTCCAATCAGGTCTTGGCGCGCCATCCACCACCCAGTCGGACATCAGCATGCCGCTGTCGGTCATATAAAGGAGACCGGAAGGCGAAAAACACAAATCATTAGGCAACAGAAACGGCCCGGCGTCCCCACTGGTGAGCACGGCATCAGAGCTGCCATCCATCTGAACTCTGAGCAGTGCCGGGGGCACGGTGTCGGCGACCCAGATGCTCCGGCCCCTGTCAATGCACAACCCGTTGGGACAGCCGGCGGGCGCGACCTGCCGCGATGAGCCATCCGCACTAACAAGGGTAATACCGGCCCGGGGAGGGGCCATTTCAACACAGAGCCAATCGTTGCCCTCAAGCAGTCGTGGTGTTTCAGGGGCGCCAAGTTTTGAAGCAAATACCGCCATATCCGTTCCTTTCAACCCTATGGGGTGGGGGCCTGTGGAGACAAAAATCCCGCCGATTTGAAGTCTGCCCACAAGGCATCGGGGACCGGCGCGCCAAAGGCTGCGATATTGTCCAGCACATGCTCGGGCGTGCGCGGCCCCATCAGAACGGAAGCAACGGCGGGATGATGCAGGGGAAACTGAATGGCAACAGCCTTCAGGCTGGTGTTGTGTGCGTCACAAATTCGCTTCATGGCACCGGCGCGCTCGATGATTTCGGGTGGCGCAGGCACATAGTTGAACGTGACGTTTTCCGTCCAGCTGCCAATGGCGTCGCTTTTGCTGGAAACACCCCCTATGGTGCCGGGGTCGGGGTGCGACAGAATTCCGCTATTATATACCCCGCCGATGATGAGGGAGATGTTGTTGCGTTCGCACACCGGCAGCAACTCGGGCAGTGCTGACTGATCGAGCAAGGAATAGCGTCCGGCGAGCAAAAAACAGTCAAAAGGGGCGCGACCGGCAAAATCCGCCAGCATTTCCCACTGGTTCATTCCGCAGCCGATGGCCCCGATTATTCCCTGGTCCTTCAAATCGGAAAGTGCCCGAAAAGCGCCATCTATCGCTTCGTCGGGAAACAGGTCAGGGTCATGGATATGAATGGCGTCAAATCGGTCCAGACCGGTGCGTTTCAGACTGTCTTCGAGGGAGCGCATCACCCCGTCGCGGCTGAAATCGAAATAGGGTCGCACCGCATCAGTGCCCTTGTAAAGTTGTTCGCCTTCCCACAGCACCATCACATCTTCGCGTTCCGCAGGGGAGGCGGGGTCATCGGGGTCCAGAAGCAGACGCCCGACTTTGGTACTCACAAACAGTTCGTCGCGCGGGTGCTCATCCAGAGCCTTGCCAACGCTTTTCTCTGCATTTCCGTATCCATAAACCGGGGCCAGGTCGAAGAACCGCACACCGGCGTTCAACGCCGTATCAATGGTGGATTTGACATCTTCATAGGGGATGGGCTCGTAGAGGCCGCCAAGTGGATTTGCTCCCAGACCCAATATGGGCAGATAACATTCTGTCTGGCCAATCCGGCGGGTTTCATTGATGTCCATAAGAGTCTGTCTCCCTGAATTTCCCTGCCGCGCCATCAGCAGAGAGTGTGCCCCCTTTATTGTTGCGGGCGCTTCGGGCAGGAAAAGGCAAGGCTGGCAATTGCTCGCTGTTTCACCTGCATTCTATGGTTTGGTATGATAGGAAGTGGGCTGTTTGTCAACTGCCAGGAGTTGAGTTTTGCCGCGTTCTGTGGAAGTTGCGCAATGCCCGGGAAACCTTTTGAACCAAAGAAAATGGCCGGTTTTACGCTTCTGTGCATCTTCAGATTTGTCAGAAAACACTGAAGCTTCAGTGTTGGCAATGTTGTGCCATAAGGAGAAAAACGCTTTATGGTATCACAGGTAAGGCTGATTTAGAGTCATGTGCTGCGTGATGGCATTAACACCATGAAACAACCTTATAATATAACAATATAACAAAAGAGCAAGCGTGAGGGGAAGTCAGTCTTCAGGGGGCCCGTAACGAGGAGGTGCGCACACGGAAAATTCCGGCAGGTGAGCGGTGCGTTTATGACGCAAGCCGCTATCAAGGGCTGCAGGGAATCTCCGCCTGGTGGACAGCGCTGGCAATTCCACAGGGGAGGGGCTGGTGTGGGAACAAAGATTTTATTGTAATTGTTATGGCCGGGCGGCGCGCCAAAGCGGCTTTAGCGCTCAGGTCCGAGCAACTTGAAAAACTGGTACTCCCTACGGGACTCGAACCCGTGTTTCCGCCGTGAGAGGGCAGCGTCCTGGACCGCTAGACGAAGGGAGCGCCGGCTTGGTTGAGGAAAATTCTCCTCACCTCTTTCTGGCCACTGGAACCAGACGGGTTCCGGTTGGCAGGAGAGTGGTACGCCCAACGGGACTCGAACCCGTGTTTCCGCCGTGAAAGGGCAGCGTCCTAGACCACTAGACGATGGGCGCCTGACTAGGGTGCACCGTATAGGGCGCAACGCGGCAATGCGCAAGTCCGATTTTCAGCCTTTAGAAAAATGTTTGATGCGAGCAAGGCTATGCCTGTCTGATCAGCTTCAACATCGCCACATGACGGGCTGGCGATAACCGGCCGGGCGCTGGCGAACATCGATATGAATATAGGGGCGGCCCGCATAGCACCCAAGCCCTCCCACATTGCTCAGACTACGGGCAAAAGCAATCAATTCGGATTTGGGAACGCCTGGAATGAAAAAATCTACAGCATTGCAACTCATGTGCAAAGAACTGCTGGCCCCCCCCACTGAGGCATTATACCAGGGCGTGCGATAGCCCGAGGTAACAACGATTTTTTTCCCGAATTTTCCTTCAAATTCCCAGATTGCCAGCCGCAGGGCAGGGCTTATGCACAGGGTATTGACCTTGCTGCTCGCAACCTGCACCCCAAAACTGCTTTGGTAATTGGGACTGGAAGAAGCGAACATGGCCATGGGCGTGCAGGCGCCAAGGCTGAGACAGATTCCGACAATCTTAAATGTGCGCAACATTGCCTGTCACCACCATAGCACCTGAAAGAAGTGCCCGGCAGGCTCCAAAAGGAAAACAAGCGGCAATCTAACGCTTCGATGGCTAAGCTTGCGCTAACCAGCAGGGTCAAAAAACTGTTAATTTTACAGGTTTTGACACTGGAATCTGAGGGCGGTGATACGCTTTACCACTCGCCGGTGTTTTGCATTGAGGCCCAGGGCTCTGCCACAGGCAGGGCCTCACCCTCCTGAAGCAGTTCAATGGAAATGCCGTCAGGGGAGCGTACAAAAGCCATGCGCCCGTCCCGTGGTGGGCGGTTGATGATGATGCCCATGTCACTGAGATGCTGGCAAGTGTCGTAAATGTTTTTGACGCTGTAGGCGAGGTGGCCAAAATTACGCCCGCCGGAATAGGTTTCAGGGTCCCAGTTGTGGGTAAGTTCGATTTCTCCGCTGGCATCGCCGGGGGCCTTCAGGAAAATAAGCGTGAACCGGCCTTTTTCGTGGTCATGACGCCGGGTTTCTTCAAGACCAAGGCCCTCACAATAAAACTTCAGGCTTTCTTCTACGTTGGTGACGCGGACCATTGTGTGCAAATATTTCATCGTGAAGCTTGTCTTTTCTGGAGAATGGTGGGGGCGTGCCCACTCTTATCATGCGGATTCAGCTATGGGAATCACCCCGCCGAACATTAATTTTGCTCAATTCGGTAACAAAGTTGTTTATGCATCTTAACTTTTAGGCGTGAATCGGCCAAAGTGGGCAAAATTGTGATTGAGTAACTTCGCCTTTGGCGGGGCGAGTTTGAAAGAGGCGTTGGGACTATGGGGGCCAAACAGACACCTGAGTTGCCGCAAGGCGAACTCCGCGAGGCGAAGAGCGAGACGGTTTTGTCTGACGTCGGCACGGTGGTGCCGAACGAGGAAATTGACGCCGTCGAAGTCGCAGGAACCATAAAATGGTTTGACGTATCCAAGGGCTTCGGTTTTATCGTTCCCGATGATGGCAAGCCCGATGTGCTCTTACATGTGACCTGCTTGCGCCGCGATGGTTACCAGACCGCCTATGAAGGGGCGCGTATCATCTGTGAAGCCCTGAACCGGCCCGGCGGTCTGCAAGCCTTTCGCATTCTTTCCATGGATGACACAAAAGCCCTGCATCCCTCCCAGATGGGAGCGCCACGCACCCATGTGGTGGTCGAGCCTTCAAGCGCGCTCGAGCGGTTGCAGGTAAAATGGTTCAATCGGGTTCGCGGGTTTGGCTTCCTCTCCAAAGGTGAAGGGCACCCGGATATCTTTGTACATATGGAGACCCTGAGGCGCTATGGTTTTGCCGAACTGCGTCCCGGTCAATTTGTTCTGGCGCGCTATGGAGAGGGTCCAAAGGGATTGATGGTCGCAGAAATTCGCCCAGAAGACTGGGGTGAGGCACCTGCATCGCACTAACTGGTCGCTACCCGCTCTTGTTGTGAGTTTTGCGTTAATGAGTTTTAACCTGTCGCATTTTTATCGCCTCACAAAGACTGTTATTGCAGTTTTTCTGCTTATGGTTGTTGCAGCGTGTGCTGATGAAAACAAAGCGACCCTGGTGACCGCCAACGGCAGTTTTGTATTCAACATCGAATTGGCTGATACCAATGAGGAACGGGCGCAGGGCCTGATGTTCCGCCAGTCGCTGGCCGATGATGCAGGCATGCTGTTTGATTTTGGCGAGGAGCGCGAGGTGGCGTTCTGGATGCGCAACACCTTCATTCCGCTGGACATGATTTTTATCGCCGCTGACGGTGAGATAAAATCCATCCACGAAAACGCCCGGCCTCAGGACCCCACCTCAATCCCTTCGGGTTTTCCGGTGCGTTTTGTGCTCGAAATTCCTGGCGGACGTTCGCGTGAAATCGGCCTTGTTGTCGGGGACCGGCTTGAGCATCCGCTGGTTGAAGGCCGGTAGGATTCGGTTCAAAAGCTCAGGGTTGCAAAAATACCATCAGCAATTTGGCATGAAAATCGGGAAAGATGGAGGCACTCATGCAGGGATTTGGCGTTCATACCAGCATGTGGACCATGAGTTGGGACCGTGACGGTGCTGAAAAAGCGATTTCCGCCGCCGTTGAAAACCGGATGGATTTTATTGAAATTGCTCTGCTGAATCCGGAAGCGGTTGACGCCGCCCACAGCCGGGCACTACTGGAAAAACACCAGCTGCGTTCAGTGTGTTCCCTTGGCTTGCCTGAGCCGGTCTGGGCCTCAAAAAACCCTGAAGGGGCCATCGGGTTTCTCAGGACGGCTATTGAGAAAACCGCTTCCATCGGGGCTGAGGCCCTTTCGGGTGTCATTTACGGGGGCATCGGTGAACGCTCCGGTCTGCCGCCCACCCAAAAAGAGCTGGATAATGTAGCGCGGGTGCTTGAAGCGGCTTCTGCCCACGCAATGCAGCACGGCATTGCATTGGGAATAGAGCCGGTGAACCGCTATGAAAGCCACCTCATCAACACCGCCGCCCAAGGGGTCGAAATGATTGAGAGGGTCGGCGCTGACAATATCTTTCTGCACCTGGATACCTATCACATGAATATCGAGGAGAAGGGGGCGGGCAATGGCATTCTGGATGGACGCGAGCACCTGCGCTACATCCACCTTTCTGAGAGCGACCGGGGCACGCCGGGAGAGGGCACCTGCGATTGGGACGAGATTTTTGTCTCCCTCGCCGCCATCGGCTTCAACGGCGGGCTGGCCATGGAGAGTTTTGTGAATATGCCCCCTGAAATTGCTCACGGGCTGTCGGTCTGGCGCCCGGTTGCCCGGAGTGAAGCCGAAGTTATGGGCAACGGGTTGCCCTTTCTGCGCAACAAGGCGGCCCAGTACAGGCTGATTTGACAGAGCGGGAAAGAACAAGGTTCCTCAAGGCTGCACAATGGCGCTGGTCCATGCGCGCAAAAAACTCCTGCGTTTGAGCTGGTCCAGATAGACCAGAAGTCCGGGGCCCAGCCGTATGGGTCTGAGGTTCTGGTCCGAGGAGAAGGTCTCCGCATCAAGGGGGCCGGGGCCGATTTCCGCCCTTAGCAGAGAGCGGCCATCTGCGCTGAGCAGATAGTTGATAAAAGTGCCGGCCAGTTGAGAATTTTTTGCGCTGTCGGGGATGAAGGCGGTGCGCATCATCACGCTGGTATAGTCCTCCAGCAGAACAATATCGACATTGCTCTCACTTTGGGCGTCGGCGTAAGAACCCAGCACATTGTAAGCGAGGGCAAGCTTGCCGCTTTTGACGTCCGCTATCATCTGGCCCGAACAGCAATAAAGCCTGGTTTGCAGGGCGCCCATAACTTCGGACAGGCGCCAGAAGGTTTCGGACTGGCGTGCATCCTGGGTGCCAAAAAGATAGCCCAGCCCACTGGTGCGCAAATCATAGGTGCCGATGCGGTTCTCAAACCGGGCCGGATTATCGCGCAGCAGTTCAATCAACTCCTGACGGGTTCTGGGGCGGGGCAGGTCGGCAAAAGCCGCTTTTGAGAGAATGAGCACCGCCGGTTCCAGCGTGAAGGCAAAAAGTTCGTCGCGCCAGCGGGCCCAGGCGGGCAGGGTTTCGGTGGCCTGCGAGCGGAAAGGCTGGGCAAAGCCGTCATTGGCCAGCTTGGTCTGCAAATCCATGGCCGAGGAAATCACCAGGTCGGGGGTGGCCTCCCCCTCAAGCACAGCCGAATATAGCTCGGCGCTGGAGAGCACCACATAACGCACGTTGACACTGGGGTTCTGGTTTTGAAAACCCAGAACCAGCGGAGCGAACACCGACAGGTCGGCGGTGGACATGATGGTAATTTCGCTCGTGCCGTCCGTGGCCGCAAAATACTGTTCCGCTTCGATTTCAAAAGCTCTGGAGGGGGTGGTTGAAAGGGCAAAAATCGCCAGCATAGACCAGACTATTTTCGTGGCAAGCAGACTTTGGCGCATGTGCCTCTCTCCTGATTGGGTGCGAGCTTGAAACTGCCGTTATGGGCTGCGACAACCTCAGAAACGATAGTCAGGCCCAGGCCCGAGCCCACCACATCGGCAACATTGCTGCCGCGCTCAAAGCGCCGGGTCAGCGTTTTTTGCTCCGCGTTATCCAGACCGCGCCCCTGATCGCAGATGGTAATGGAGCAAATCTCAGATTCCCCGGTGAGGGCAACGGATATTTCGCTTTCGTCCGGGGAATATTTGATGGCGTTGTCCAGAATGTTGCGCAACGCCCCCATGAGCAGAACGGGGTCGCCAATGGTGATGAATTTCCCCTCAGCGGGGCGCAGGACGATGCGAATGTCGCGGATTTCAGCCGTCGGGGCAAGACCGTGCACGAGGTCCTTGGCCAACACCCATAAATCAACGTCCACACGCTCCATCTTGTCAGCTCTGAGGGTGACGCTGGCATGGTCGAGCAATTGCCCGGCAGAGCGGGCGCTTTCGTCAACAGCGCGGATGACGGCGCGCAAGGCCTTGCGGTCTTCGGGGGTTTTGGCCCGGCGCAGGGCAATTTCGGTCTGGGCTCTGACGGTGGCAAGGGGGGTGCGTACCCGGTGGGCGGCCTCGGCGATAAAATCCTCGGTGCGCAACAGGGCGGTGCGCAGGCGCTCCATGAAGCTGTTGAGCGAGGCCAGAAGTGGCGCAAGTTCGGATGGGGCGGGTTTGAGCATGGGGCGCAAATCATGGGGGCCGCGTCGTTGCACAGCGGCGGCGATGTTTTCGATGGGGCGCAGGGCGCTTTCAACGGTCAGCGCGCCAAGAATACCGGCGACAAGAAAAAAACCGACCCCAAGCGCCGCGGCGGTATTGGCGATGCGGGCGGTTATGGCGTCCTGTCCAAGTCGGGTCTGGGCTACCAGCGCCAGCACTTTGGTGGGTGTATCCTTCAGCGTGATGATCCGGGTCATGGCGACAATGCGCACAGCGCTGCCCCGATATTGGGAATTATAAAAAACCGGCTGGTCTGGCGCGGGGAAAACCTCGGGAGCAGGCAGGTCATCATAGCCGGTGATTGTGTTGGCCGCAGTCAAAATACGGTAGAATACCCGCTCCTCGGCGTTGGCCCCCAGCATGGACAGAGCCGCGTAAGGGATGTCGAGCAAAATATCGTCCTGCTCGGCGTGCAGGGCTTCAACAATGGAGGTGGCGGAGGCGGACAGGATATTATCCTGCGTGGTTTCAGCCGCGCCCCCGGCAATGGTGCGCACAGAAAAATAGAGCAACAGCGACAGGATGGCGATAAGCCCCAGAAGCTGCAGCCTGAGGCGCTGGCGCAGGGAAGTGCCGGGTTTCAGGGCAGCACTCATGGTCCCGGTTTTTCGCGGTTGGATGTTTCCTGTTTGCTCATGCGATAACCGATACCGCGCACGGTTTCGATACGCACCGCGCCGCCGTCAATTTTCTGGCGCAGACGGGCGACATACACCTCTATGGCGTTCTCCGAGACATTCTCCGCATAGGAGAACAAGCGGTCCAGAAGTTGGGATTTGGGGAAAATCTGTTCAGGGGACGAGAAAAATATTTCCATCAGCCGCAACTCTCGATTGCGCAGTTCCGACACCCGTCCGGCGACTTTTACCGTTGCCGAAAGAGAATCAAATTCGAGGTCGCCATAGTGCTTGACATTGCTCGCCGCGCCATTTTTGCGTCGAATGACTGCCCGGCAGCGCGCTTCCAACTCCAGAAAATCAAACGGTTTGGTGATATAATCGTCGGCACCAAGATCCAGCATATGAACGCGGTCGGAGACCTCGGAACGTGCGGTAATGACGATTATGGGTGTGTCGATTTCGCGGCTCCGCTGGGCGCTCAGAAAATCACGTCCGTCCCCATCTGGCAGCATAATATCAAGTAAAATCAAATCATAAGAAGCACCGGCCAGACAATCTTCCGCCGCTGAAACAGAGTCGGCCCAGTCCACACCATAGCCGTCGAGCGCCAGACGGTCGCGCACCGAAACGGCAAGATCGGCATTGTCCTCAATCAGCAGGAAGCGCAACGGCAACTCCATCAAAATTGTTGCGTGACAGGTTGATGTCAGCTTTTCGCGTGAAACTGATTTTTGCAAGCGCCGATATTGCGGCGAAGCGCTTTTTCGTTTCAGGGAGGAAACAAGATTATGAAGAAAACCACATTTGGACGCAGGGCCATTCTGGCGGCTGCGGCCGCGCTTATGGTTTCGGGCGGCCCCGCCCTTGCCGGCAGCCATCAGGTCCTTGACCAGATTCACTTTCTCATTCCCGGCGGAGCCGGGGGCGGCTGGGATGGAACCGCGCGCGGAACGGGTGAAGCCCTGACCAACGCGGGCATTATCGGCAGTGCCACATATGAAAACATGTCCGGCGGCGGTGGCGGCAAGGCCATCGGTTATCTGATTGAAAATGCCGAAAGCAACTATGATACGCTGATGGTCAATTCAACCCCGATTGTTATCCGGGCATTGACTGGCGTGATTTCACAGAACTTCCGCGACCTGACCATGGTTGCCGGAACCATCGGCGATTATGCGGCGCTGGTTGTGGGCAAAGACAGCCCCATCAACTCCATGGATGACCTGCTGGCGGCCTATCGCGCCAACCCTTCTGAGGTTTCCATTGGCGGGGGTTCTGTGCCCGGCGGCATGGACCATCTGGTTGCAGCCATGGTGATGGAAGCAGCAGGTGAAGACCCCACAGCGGTTAAATATATCGCCTATGACGCAGGCGGCATGGCTATGGCCGGGTTGCTCAGCGGCGAGATTGCGGCGCTTTCAACCGGCTTTTCTGAAGCCGTGGCGCTGGCTGATGCCGGAGAAGTCAAAATCATTGGTGTCACCTCTGACGAACGCATTGATGCAGCGCCCGATGTGCCCACAATGAAAGAGCAGGGCATCGACATGAACTTCGTCAACTGGCGCGGATTCTTTGCCGCTCCGGGCCTGCCTGCCGAAAAGCTGGCCGCCTATCAGGCAGCTCTGACCGCCATGTATGACACCCCCGAGTGGGAAGAAGTGCGGGCACGCAACGGCTGGGTCAACATCCATAATTCCGGTGATGATTTTGTCGCTTTCCTGGAGAATCAGGAAGGCATCATCAAGGATTTGATGACCAAACTGGGCTTCCTCTAGGAGCCTCACCCCGATACCCTGCCTGACTGAAGCGGGCAGGGTATCTCTCTTGTCTCATACCAATGCCCGATAGTTCTGACCCGGAGGCCAAAATGGCACTGGAGCGCTGGATTGCCCTGGTATTTGTCGCAATCTGCCTGATTTATGGCTATACGGCGTTTTTCGCAATGGACGGCGCACTCGCACCCTTCATGCGTCGCAACCCCGTTTGGCCGAGCACCTTCCCCAAGATTCTGGCGGTGATGGGGCTGGTCACAGGGCTGGTTATTCTGTTCGGGGGAAAGGCCGCAGCCTCACGACCCGGTGAAGGCGAAATCGATTACAGGCGGCTGCTGAGCTATAATTTCGGACAGGCCCTGTTGCTGCTGACACTGATGGTGATTTATGCGCTGGCCCTGCGCCCGGTGGGTTTTGTGCTGTCCTCGGTGATTTTCCTGTCTCTGGGCAGTTACATTCTGGGCGAGCGCAAGCTCTTTGTTGTGGTGCCGGTGTCACTGGTGGCGGTTTTTGGCATCTGGTATCTGGTGCAGGAGGTTTTGGGAATTTTCCTCCGGCCCTGGCCATGGTTCATCTGAGGGGATTGAAGCACCATGCTTGAAGGACTGATGCAGGGGCTGGTTACGGCCTTCACATTCACCAACATTCTGATGGTCATTGGCGGTGTGCTGATTGGCACATTCATCGGTATGCTGCCGGGCCTTGGTCCCATGTCCATCATCGCCATCATGATACCGGTCGCCATCTCTATCGGCGAGCCTTCAACGGCGCTCATTCTGTTGGCCGGGGTTTATTATGGGGCGATATTTGGCGGCTCAACATCGTCCATTCTCATCAACGCGCCCGGTGTCGCTTCAACCGTTGCCACAAGTTTTGACGGCTACCCGCTGGCCCGTCAGGGCAAGGCGGGCAAGGCGCTGACTGTTGCGGCGGTATCTTCGTTTGCAGGGGGGACAATCGGGGCAATCCTGCTGATGATTTTTGCCCCCATGCTGGCAACCGTGGCGCTTCTGTTCCATTCCACCGAATATTTCGCCATGATGGTGGTGGGCCTCTCTGCCATTGCTGCCTTTGCCGGAACCGGGCAGGTCTCCAAAGCGATTATGATGACTATTCTGGGCCTGATGCTGGGCACCGTGGGCGAGGCGGCCCTGTTCCCGGCACCGCGTTTCACCTTCGGGGTGCAGGACTTGCAGTCTGGCCTCTCATTCATCACCCTAGCCATGGCCATGTTTGCCTTGCCCGAAGCGATATATCTGGTGCTCGACCCCAACCGCTCCAAAACCGGCTCGGGGGGCACAAGTGAAATCAAGGATTTAAGAATCACCAAAGCCGAATCCAAAGAGATTGCGCCGGTCATTGGTCGTCAGTCTCTGCAGGGATTTTTCATCGGCGTGCTTCCGGGGGCGGGGGCAACCATTGCCTCGTTCCTGGGATATGCGGTGGAGCGCAACATCGCCAAGAAAGAGGACCAGGATAAATTCGGCAAGGGTTCGCTCAAGGGTCTGGCTGCTCCTGAATCGGCCAATAACGCGGCCTGCACCGGCTCGTTCGTGCCGTTGCTGACGCTGGGCATACCCGGCTCGGGCACCACCGCAATTCTGCTGGGGGCGTTGATTGCGCTCAATGTTTCGCCGGGGCCACGGCTGATGGTGGATAATCCCAACATCTTCTGGAGCGTGATTATCTCCATGTATCTGGGCAATCTGGTACTGCTTATTCTCAACCTGCCCCTTATTCCCTATATTGCAAAAATTCTTGCAGTACCGCGCACTTATCTCATTCCGTTCATTTTGTTTTTCACCATGATGGGCGCTTATATCGGGCAGAACAACGCCACCGAACTTTTGCTGCTGGTGGGTCTGGGCGTTGCCGCAACTATTCTCCGCTTCGCTAATTTTCCACTGGCTCCGGCCCTTATCGGTTTTATCCTCGGGCGCATGCTTGAGGACAATTTTGCCCGCTCGATGCAGCTTTATGACGGCTTCAGCTTTGTGTGGGAACGCCCGATGACCACGGGGTTGCTGTTTCTGGCGATTGTTCTGGTCATCCTGCCCTCGTGGCGGGCCCGGCTGGCCCGCATCAGGGCCAAAGGCATTGCCGACGGGGATTGAGACCAGAGCGGCTCCGGGCAGCAAAGTTCGGTAGAAATTGGAAAAAAGCTGCCTGGAAATGTCTGTGCCGGCAATTGTTCTTGGCCCGTACTTTTTTGGTTCATCCAGCAAGTTTTGCTCTTGCTCCGTCGTCCGGTACTTCTTCCAGACCGCTCTTTATCGCCTTGAACCCGGTGGCTCCGATATCATCAAGGATAGTATAGAGGGCGGGCAGGGCCAGCAGAACCAGTATGGTTGAAACCAGTAGCCCGAATACCAGAGAAATCACCAGCGGGATGATGGAGGCGGCCTGGGCGCTGGTCTCAGCCAGCAAAGGCAGCATGCCCATGATGGTGGTTGCGGTGGAAATAAAAATCGGGCGCATGCGCGCACGGCTGGCCTGACCCGCAGCCTTTGCAGTTGAAAGCCCTTCCAGACGGAATTTGTTGATAAATTGCATGAGCAGGATTGAGTTGTTCACAACAATTCCGGCCAGAGACGCCGCGCCAATCAGCGAGGGCATGGAAATATCATATCCCATGATGACATGACCCCATATGGAGCCGATCAAAGCCATGGGAATGGCAATCATCACGATAAGGGGTTCGATATAGCTGCGGAACTGGAATGAAAGGATGAGAAAAACCCCAAGCATGCCAATGGCCAGCCCCCGGACAATGGAAACAGCCGTCTCGGCGGTAGCCGCCACCTGTCCCAGAAACTGGATTTGCAGATCAGGATAATCCTGTTCAAACCCGGGCAGCCAATTTTTCTGCAGGTCAGACATAAGCGCACCGGCGTTGGCCCTGGCCGCATCCACGTTGGCCTGAACCGTTACGGTTCTTACTCCGTCGATGAGGGTGATTTTGGCCCAGTCACGTGTTTCTATGACATCAGCAATCACACTCAGGGGCACGGACTGCCCGGTCTGGGAAACGACGATTGCCTGATCAAGGCTGTTCAGTGTCGCGCGTTCGGCCCGGGTCTGGGAAACTGTGACTTCCACACTTTGGTCACCCAGTTGCAGATTGTCCACGATGTCGCCTAGAGTTCCCGAGCGCAGTTGGGAGGCAACGGATTCCGAGGTGAAACCCAGGGTCCTGGCGCCATCAGTCAGAGACAACTGGCGCTGAGGCTTGCCGGGTCGCAAGTCATCCAGCACATTGAATACCCCTACATAGCCCTGTAGATAGTTGACCAGATTGGCCGAGGCCAGCTTCATCCGATCCAGATCGGCCCCCTGAATACGGATTTCAATGGGAATACCGGCGGGACCAAATCCCGGCTCCTGAATGCTCAGATTGATCAGGCCAAAAATGCTGCCGATTTCCTTTTCCCAGAGGGGAATGAGCGTATCAAGGGATGTGAGTCGGGACTCTGCTGTCAAAAGGTCAATTCCTACGGTCGCAACATGGGGCCCGGTTTCACCGGCGCTGATATTCTCGTTAAAACGAACCTGAATGGCCTGTATCAGTTCCTGATCCTGGGGCTGCGCCAATTGCGCATTTATTCTCTCAATGGCATCGACCACCTGGGCGACGGCTTCTTCGGTCTGAGCGAGGGGGGTGCCCTGGGGCATCAGAAGCCTGGCTTCAAGCACATCGCCCTCCATGTCGGGCATGGCCTCAAGTTTGATGTTGCCACCGGCAAAAAAGCCCACTGAACCAAGCAGAGTGATGATAAGCAGCCCCATGACCAGATAGCGGATTCTTATGGCGCCGTCGGCGGTTTTGCCCACCCCTTCGCGCAGCCTGTTGAACCCCGCATCAAATGCCCGGGCAAAGCTCCCCGGTTTGTTTTCAGCAGCATGGACCAGCGGAGCTTTCAGATGGTGTGGGAGTATCAGAAAAGCTTCAATCAGACTGGCCGCCAGCGCAGCGATCAGCACAATGGGCATGACCTCAAGAACAGTCCCCAACTCACCCGAAAGGAAGGACAAGGGCCCAAACACTGCAATTGTTGTCAGGAATGAGGACATGACGCCGGGAAGCACCCGGGAAACGCCGTGCGTCACCGCATCGAGGGGAGTAACGCCTTCCTTCATGCTCTCGGCTATAGAGTCGGTAATCACCACTGAATCATCCATGACAATTCCAATGGCGACCAGAAGCCCCACCAGCGTGATCATGTTCAGGGACAGGCCAAGCAATGCCATGACGGCGAAGGCACCCGCAAAAGCCACCGGAAGCCCCAGAATGGCCCAGATGGCCAGCCGTGGACGATAAAAGAGACTCATCGCGCCCGCAACAAGGATCAACCCCATGATACCGTTGCTGACCAGCATCTGCAGGCGGTCCGCCACAATCGAGGTCATGTCCTGAGTAATGGTCAGGGTGACGTTATCACCCATCTTTTCGCGCTCGTCTCCAAGAAAGGTTTTGATGTCGGCCATGACATCAATCGCATCACTGTCCTTGTTCTTATAGACTTCCAGAATGAGGGCCCGCTCCCCATTGAACAGGATTTTTTCCTCTTCGAGATCATAGTTTTCACTGATGCTGGCGATGTCGGCCAGCTTCAATTCGCCGCCCTCCGGGCTGGACAGGATCACCAGATTTGCCAGGTCCGACAGGGAGCGGCTTTCATTGACAAAACGCAGTTGGATATCCTGAGTGTCGGTTTCAATGGTGCCCAGCGGCATGTCGATGTTCTGCAGGCGGATCAGGCGTGAAATATCACTGACTGAAAGACTGTATTGCTGGAGCAGATCACGGGAAACTTCAATCTGCCATTGGCGCTGGGAAAGCCCTTTGATAGTTACTGAAGCCACATTGTCGATTTTATAAAGCCTCTGCTCAAGACCATTTGCATAGGTTTCCAGATCGGCGAAGGACATCTCCCCATGCACCGCCAGCGCCGAAACCAGATCAGTTGTATAGAGCTGCGTGATAATGGGTGCATCAGCTCCGGCAGGAAAGTCTGTGATGGCTCCAATTTCTGAATCCACCTCATCCAGAAAGCTGCCGACATTTCCCCCCGGCACCATTTTTGCAATGGCGGTGGCAACATTATCCTGCGCTGAGCAGCTCAGTTCTTCCAGATTGTTGACGCTTTTGAGCGCATCTGTCACCCGAAGGCAAATGGCATCTTCAACATCCGTGGCGCTGGCGCCGCGGTAGGCGATGGTAATGCTGGCCTCGGTCGGCGAATAATCGGGAAAAGTTTCGCGCAACAATGTTGGTGCGGCGAATATCCCCATTGCCAGAATTACGACGAGCAGGAGATTTGAAGCCGTGGGGTGGCCGGCAAACCAGCGGATCATAGGGCATCTCCCAGCGCTGCTGCGCGGATTTCAGCCTGTTTGTCCGTTGCCACATCCGGTGCCAGCAGCATGCCTGAGATTGCCGGCACGATATCGTCCAGTACGATTACATCACCTTCCTCAATGCCCGATTGTATGACGGCCAGGCCATCCTGTCGAAAGGAAACCTCCACCGCAGCCCGCTCAAGGCGGTTCTCAGCATTCACAATATATACCTGACCTGCATGAACCGTCTCTTGCGGAATGGCGAGCAATGGTGTTTGAGATGCAATTCTAAGCACGCCCTCCACATACATTCCCTTGGGCAGGGGAGGGGTTTCTGTGAAGGGGGTTGTGGAATCAGGTTGCATTACCCGCGTCACAACCTGAACCGTGCGGGTGGCGGGGTCTATGCCATTGGCGATACGCAGCACTTCAGCGTCCCAGTATTGGCTTTTGTCGATGAGTTGAATTTTGACTCCGAGGCTCGATACATCCGGCTCCCCTTCGCTTGCAGGCATTTGCTCCAATACCCGGCGCAAGGCCTGCATGGGCACCTGCAGCGTAATTTCTGAAGCCTTGGTGCCATCGCCGGAGAACAACAACTGACCGGGGTTTATGTATTGAAATTCTTCGACATTCACTTCCGAGATGCGCAGGTCAAAGGGGGCGTAGATTTTGGTGTCGGCAAGATCGCTTTGCACCTGCGCGCGCCTGGCGTTGGTGCGTTCCCTTTGTGCATTAAGGCGCTGCATCTGGATTGGGAAGATATTCTGCTGGTTAACCAGTGACTGAACTGCCTGCCTTTGCTGCAGGGTCGCGCGCAACTGGGTTTCGAGACTGGCCTGGGAAACTGCGTCGGAGGCAACAAGGGCTTCTGTGCGTCTGAGGGCAGCTTCGGCCAGTTCCAGCCGTTGGCGCTCGAGCTCAAGAAGGGCGGCACTGTTTTTGTTTTCCTGCACCAGTTGAGCAATTTCAGCATCAATACTGGCAATTTCCGCATCCGCTTCCAGCAATGCCAGTTCATAAAAACTGGGATCAATTTCAAGTAAAAGCGTGCCTGCTGAAAAAAGCGCACCGCTTTCCAGGTCGGCCCGCCGGAATGTCACTGCCCCTTTTACATTGGAGATTGCACTCCATGTTTGCTCTGGGCGGGCAGTTCCAAATCCGCTGGCCGAGATAACAAAGGGCACCCGGGCAGTGGAAAATACCTGCACATCTCTTGCGGTTTCACCCAGCGCAACCCGGGCGGGGGGCTGTTTCTGGGAAACAAAAAAACCGATAATTCCAATCCCTGCAGCAAGCGCTGCAACAAGGACCAAAATTCTTGAAATTTTGGTCCGGGGGGGCGTTTTGTTTGCCATGATAAACCCTTGGGCTGTGCTGGTTCGAGCAGGTTATGATTTCAGGTAGGTAGCGGAGCAGCATTTGTAAAATTAAATAAATGTAATGTGTTCGGTTTGCTGGGCGGGTTCAAAAAAACAATCCGGGAAAATACCTCGCTTACGTGGGTAAACATGTGAGGCCTCCCTTGCCACTCGGTGCCTATCCTGCTGCCCAAAAAGGGGAGACAAAAAGCTGGCGACCCCGGCACGATTCGAACGTGCGACCTACGGATTAGAAGTCCGTTGCTCTATCCAGCTGAGCTACGGGGCCGTTAAAAGAACTCCGCCTGTTGAAGTCTCAGAACTTCAACCTAGCTTTGTGCGCCCGATTTGGACGTTTTACGATATTCTGTCAAATATGTTTGCAGTTTTTCATGGATTTCATCCTGATTCCAGGACCAGGTGGCTTCGGGAACGAACACCGGCGAGCCTCTCAGCCGGAAGGACCGGCTTGGGCCATATCTTTTCAAGCCTTTGATTTTATCCATTATTTTGTCGGGGTCCTTAACTCCAACCAACAATCCCTTCACATTTACGGAGTACTTTCCAGTACCCTCCACCCGCTCGTAAACGTCGATGGAAATGATTTCGTCCCAGGGCACAAATCCAAATGAAATTCTGGAGTTCAGGCCCTTTTCATTGATGACAAGGTTGCTGGGAAGGATGGCTTCGCAGATAACAATTACCACGGCCAAAAGGCCGGCAAGGCCAATAAATCCGCTCGTCAACTGTACCATCAGGGGCGAGGTTATGCGGGGACCATCGGCAAGACTGTAAAAATAAAGCCCAAGGATGATTGCCGCAATGCCCCCTAACAGGCCAATTATCAGCAGGGCGGGGCTTCGGGGAATTCTGACTTCTTCCATCTTTTGCCTCCAACGCTGCACAAAATTCTGAGCCTAACCAATCAGAAGAGCATTGCAACCGGCTCCGAACAGCGCTTCTATCAAATTGTTCTTTTGGGGCGGCAGGTACGCCCGGATGGGCACGGAGGGAGTTTATGGTGGATTTTTCGTTTCAGCTCTATTCGGCGCGCAATTTTCCGCCTCTCCCGGAGCTTTTGCCAAAGCTCAAGGCGCTTGGTTATGCACAGGTCGAGGGATATGGCGGGCTTTACGGGGATGCTGAAAACCTGGCCACGGCGATAAAGGCCAATGGCCTTGGCATGCCAACCAGCCATTTCGGCCTCGACCAGCTTGAGGATATTCCCGTAACGCTCAGGATTGCTGAACAACTGGGCATCAAAACGCTTATCTGCCCGTTTGTGCCGCCTGCGCGGCGCAGCACCGAAAAAGCGGGCTGGGAAGCGCTGGCAGAGACCCTGAACAGGCTTTGTTCGGCCTATGCCAGCGAGGGCCTCAAGTTTGGCTGGCACAACCATGACTTTGAGTTCTTGCCGCTCAAAAGCGGAAAGTTCCCCCTCGACCTGCTGCTTGAGGGGGCGCCGGAAATGATTTGGCAGGCCGATATCGCCTGGATTGTTCGGGCTGGTGAGGACCCGCTGAAATGGATTGAACGTCATGGGGCCAGAATCAAATCAGTTCATGTCAAGGATATCGCTCCGGCGGGACAGAACGCAGACGAAGACGGCTGGGCCGATGTGGGCGAGGGGGTGCTGGATTGGGAAGCCCTGTTCTCTGCCATCCGGCAACATTCCGGTTGCACTTCGTTTGTCATGGAGCATGACAACCCCGCTGATGTGGAACGGTTCGCCTCCCGCTCCATTGTTGCTGGCAATAGATTGTGGAGTTGAGGCGGTATGAGCAGAACATCTGAAGAAATCTTCGGCGTCGGCATCATCGGCTGTGGAAACATCTCCACAACCTATCTGGACCTTATCCCGTTGTTCCGGGGCATTGAAGTGCGCGCGGTTGCCGATATTGTTCCTGAAGCGGCCAAAGTTCGCGCGAGGGAATATGGCCTGGAGGCGCAAAGCATCGAGGACATTCTTGAAAACCCTCGGCTTGATGTCATCATCAACCTGACCATCCCAGAGGCGCACTATTCTGTCACCAAAAGCATCATCAGCGCGTCCAAACATGCTTATTCGGAAAAGCCTTTAGTTTTGAGCATCAAGGAGGGGCTGGACCTGAAGGCGCTGGCGGAACAAAAAGGCGTGCAAGTCGGCTGTGCGCCTGACACGTTTCTGGGCGGTGCTCATCAGCAGGCCCGCCATATGGTCGATGGCGGCGAAGTGGGAAAAATCACCTCGGGCACCTGCCATGTAATGAGCGCGGGCATGGAGAGCTGGCATCCCAACCCGGATTTTTTCTTCCGCCCCGGCGGTGGGCCAATCCTTGATTTGGGCCCCTATTACGTCTCCAACCTGATTAACCTGCTCGGGCCTGTTGTCCGGGTGACGGCCTTTGCCAACGCGGCAAAAAATGAGCGCACCATCGGCTCGGGTCCACGGGCGGGAGAAAAAGTTCCGGTCAGCACGCCAACCACCATTCACGCGGTGCTCGAGTTTGAGGGCGGTGCCCTGATTACCCTTGGGGCGAGTTGGGATGTGGTGGCCCACGGCCATAACCCGATGGAGCTTTATGGCGACAAGGGCACCATATTTTTACCCGACCCCAATTTTTTCGGCGGTGAGCTTTTTGTTGCTGACAGCACGAGCATGAAAAAACCGGTTGCTCCCTGGGACCACCCGCTGGGTGTCGCCAATCAGGGGGAGGAAGGCACCAAGCTCACCCAGGCAAATTATCGTGCCGCCGGTCTTGCCGAGATGATGAGCGCTGTCGGGCAGGGAGGCAAGCCCCGCTGTTCGCTGGAGATGGCGCTGCACAGCGTGGAGGTGTTGACCGGTATCCTCAAGTCTGCTGAAACCGGCTCGGCAGTGCTGATGAAAACCAGTTGCGCGCGCCCCGAGGCGCTGGGGCCTCAAGCTGCGCGGGCACTTTTGCGCTGAGGAATTATTTGGCTCACAACAAGTCGGGAATTTGATTTCAGGAATTTTGCTTATGGGTGAAAACGGAAAGCGACGCATTCGTCTTGGCATGGTTGGCGGGGGCCAGGGGTCTTTTATCGGCTATGTGCACCGCATCGCGGCGCGGCTTGATGGTGAATATGAACTGGTTGCCGGGGCATTGTCGTCACGCCCGGAAGTGGCAAAAGAATCGGCCCGTCTGCTGGGTATCGCCCCAGAGCGCGCCTATACCGATTTTGAGGAAATGGCGCAGGTTGAAGCAGAACGGGAGGATGGCATCGAAGCGGTTGCCATCGTCACCCCAAACCATGTGCACTTCGGGCCCGCAAAGGCATTTCTTGAGGCCGGTATTCATGTGATTTGCGACAAGCCGTTGACTTCCAGACTTGAGGAAGCGCTGGCGCTGGCTGAGGTCAAGCCCAAGGGCGAAGCCAAATTCCTGCTCACCCACAATTATACCGGTTATCCTTTGATGCGTCAGGCCCGCGAGATGATGGCCTCCGGCCTTCTGGGCAATATTCGCGTGGTGCAGGTGGAATATCCGCAGGACTGGCTCACCGAGGAGGTGCACAGCAAGCAGGCCGACTGGCGCACCGACCCCGAAAAATCAGGCACCGGAGGCTGTGTGGGAGATATCGGCACTCACGCTTACAATCTGCTGCGCTTCGTGACGGGTCTTGAAACCGAGGCCCTGTGCGCCGACCTGGCAACCTTCGTTCCTGGACGCCAGCTTGATGACAATGTGCACATCATGTTGCGCTTCAAGGGCGGGGCCAAGGGCATGCTGTGGGCTTCCCAGGTCGCTCCGGGCAACGAAAACGGGCTTCACTTGCGTGTTTATGGTGACAAGGGCGGCCTTGATTGGCGTCAGGATAATCCCAACCAGATGTGGTTCAGCCCGTTTGGCAAGCCCAGACAACTCATCACACGGGGTGGCCCCGCAGCGAATGGCGCAGAAGGCGCTCCGGTCAGAATACCGGCTGGACATCCTGAAGGCTACCTGGAAGCATTTGCAACGCTCTACTCAGACTTTGCCTCAGTTATTCGCGGGGAGGCGGACGGCTCCCTGCTGCCCACTCTGGCCGATGGTGTGGAGGGCATGCGCTTTATCGTTGCTGCCGTGACCTCCAGCAACAATGACAGCCAATGGACAGGCCTTGAGTAAATTTTGCCCACACAAAAAAACCAGCCTGACCGGAGTGTCCGGGCAGGCTGGTAATTTGAGCAGTCCGATGATTACTGATCATAGACCTTTGTCAGCACATAGTCGGCGTACCAGATAGTGTTCTGGCTGGTCGCCAGAATGGTGGTGTCAATGGTCATGCGCATGGTGTTGAGAAGCGGATTCACGTCCATCTGAACCTTGTTGGTGGCATTGGCATCGACAAATTCGGCTGTAAAGGAATCAGTGCCGATTTGCTCCATGGCGCTCCAGCCAAAGTCAAAAGTCGCACCCGAAGGGTCTGCACCAATGACATTGACGGCCATGTCACCATCGCAAACACGCCCGGTCACTTGGGGCAGAGGGTGGCCCGGCAGAATGTTGGTCCATTCGGTTAAAGTGCAGGCGGCCAGGGCGCTTCCGGTCGAAAACAGGCTGGCGGCAACAAAGGCCCCCGCCATCGCAGCGCTGGAAAATATGGTTTTTTTCATATTGTTGTTCCTTCAGTGTTTTTGAGCAAAACAAAGGAACTCTCGGGTTAACTCGCTCATGAAGTTGCGACCTGAAAGCTCAGCTGTTAGCCCCGATGGTGGCGTGCTTAACCTGAATATATACTGAATATGGTGTTCATGGGAAGTTGGGGCAGGCGTCTGGGCTGCGCCGAACTGTAGGTAAGCGCAATTATTCAGGCGAGTACTTCAACCAAACAAAGATGTAAATCGGCGATAAACTCAGTGTGTCCAGGGGGTTTTGCGGTCGTGCTGGAAGTTGTCGGTATAGACCGAGCGCTTGGGTGTTGCCTCATGGGCAGGCTGCACGCGATAGGCCAGTCCCTGGCGCTTTGCATACTCTTCAGCTTCTTCAAGAGAAGAAAAGTTGAGCCTGATCTGCGCATTCATGTCGGAGGAAGAAGTATAACCCATCAGCGGTTCAATCTGACGCGGAGCAATACGTTCATGGACCAGAACCCAGTGCTTTGATTTGCCCTTGCCCGACTGCATGGCGTTGCGCGAAGGTCGGTAGATTATTGCACTCATCAATAAAACCCCGGATTACTTGCCGTTCAAGTCAAACGCGTTGGTCGGGGTAGCAGGATTCGAACATGCGACCCCTGGTTCCCAAAACCAGTGCTCTACCAGACTGAGCTATACCCCGAAACAAACGCGATTGAGATTGCCATTATACATTCTTTGAAGCAAGGGCAAGCGTTGGAAAGTGTTACGGGCAGGTGCTTGACCTTTCCCATTAAAATGAGTCAAGCATCACAGCCATGTCCTATGCTTTTCTTGATCCGCAATGCCGCTGGCCTTTCAGCCTTGATGAGGGGAATATCTGGCGGTTTTTGAGCCTGTCTGTCGTGATACTTGTTGCACTGGGGATGCTTGATACGCCGGTTACACTCTGGGTTGCAGGGCTGCCTGAAGCCGTGCGCGCGCCTTTTTACTATATCACCCGTGCGGGAAAATCGGACTGGAACCTGTTGCCAACTCTGCTGGTGGCAATCGGCGCAGGCATTGCGGCCCGGTTCTGGATGCAGGGCGATGCGCAAATCAAGGCGCGCACCATTGCCTCGGTCTCATTCTTTTTATTTGCTGGTGTTGCGGTACCCGGAATTGTTGCCAACCTTGTCAAACGGGGACTGGGGCGCTCGCGCCCGGTCAATTTTGAAGAAAACGGGATATTTTCTTTTGACCCGGTGCTCAATGACTGGACGTTCCAGTCTTTCCCCTCCGGAGACACCACAACGATCTTTGCATTCGCCATGGTGGTCCTGTTCTTTTTCCCCCGCCTATTCTGGTGGATGTTGTTCGGCGCAGCACTGGTGGGCCTGTCGCGCATCATGGTCGGGGTTCATTTCCCAACGGACGTGTTTGGAGGCATACTGCTCGGAGTTCTGGGGGCCTACTGGGTGAGGAATTTCTGCCTGAAACAAGGCTGGCTGTTCCATCAGAATTCACGGGGAAAAATTATGCCAAACTTCGATTGGCCCACCGGCGACAGCCGCTCCTCTTGAGATGACTCAGCCCATCGCTGACCTGTAGCGCTCAAGGCCCGCGCTCAGGTCGTTTTTGAGATCGTCGATATCCTCGAACCCGATATGGAGGCGAATAATCTGTTCGTCCCGTTCGGGTGTGGTCACTGTGCGATTTTGCGAAAGGTCAACCGGCAGGATAAGGCTTTCATACCCGCCCCAGGAATAGCCGATGCCAAACAGCTCCATGTCGTCGAACAGGGCTGCCAATGCCGCCTGCGGCGCGCGCGGAAGCGCGAAGCTGAACAGGCTTCCCGAGCCGGCGAAATCCCGTCTGAACAGAGCATTGTCAGGATGAGTCGGCAGGGCAGGGTGCAACACTCTGGTCACCAGATTATGAGCCTCAAGCCATCGGGCAATTTCAAGCGCGCGAGCCTGATGTTCGTCCATACGGATGGCCAGTGTGCGCAAACCACGCGCAGCCAGGAAGCAATCATCAGGCGCGGCGCAAAGACCAAGCTGGTAGTGGGTTGCATGCAGTTGCGGCCAGTATTTCTCATTGGCTGTAATCGTACCGAAACTGGTGTCGGAATGGCCCACAAACATTTTTGTGCCCGCATGCACAGTAATATCTGCTCCAAGCTCAAGGGGCCTGTAAAAAAGTGGTGTCGCCCAGGTGTTATCGACGATGATTGCAATATCGCTTTGGCCTCTGGCGGCGGAGATCGCAGGCAGATCCTGAATTTCAAAAGTCAGGGACCCAGGGCTTTCTACCAGAATTGCTTTCGTGTTCTCTTTGAGAAGTTGGGAAATCCCGGTTCCAATGCGGGGGCCATAGTAGCGTACCGAAACACCCATTCGGGTCAAGTAGTTATCACAGAATTTGCGGGTTGGTTCATAGGCACTGTCGGTGACCAGAACGTCATCGCCGCTTGAAAGTGTGCTCATGAGCGCACAGGAAAGCGCCGCAAGGCCCGAGGGTGCCAATCTTGTGCCTGTTCCCCCTTCAAGGGCGGTGACCAGTTCTTCCACAGAGCGTGAGGAAGGATTACCCGTGCGTCCATAGGAATAGGGCTGGGAAAGATCCTGCAGTGACTTCAGGTTGGGAAATAAAATGGTGGAGCCGCGCGAGACTGGCGTGTTTATCAAACCGTGCTGTTCATCCGGCCAGCGCCCAAGATGGGTGAGCAGGGTTTCGTTGCTCAGGGGTGGTTTTTTTGAGGATGCCATTTTGGGGCCCGTTGTTGTTGAGAATTGAACAAAGATGCAATCGCTTTATATTGCCTGCAATTGTGAAGGAAAGGCGCTGGAAAAAACAAGGCCAGCGCGATTGAATTGCAAAAGCCAGCGCCTTCTTGTGTCAGAAAAAGAAATCAGAGAACTGGTATGTTAGAATGGAACATTGCCGATTTGCCGTAGTTTTAGCCCAAGTCGCCCGCCAATTAACGATTTTAAAAGAAAAGTTACCCCGTTGGCGGTCTCCTTTGACAGAAGTGCTTGACCTTTTAGTGAATAAAAGTTTGTGTGCACCACAGCACTAATTTTGCCAGCATAAGGCAAAAGGGTGTCAAGACCGGGAGGGGTCGTGTGATTTTGTCTGCGCCGTTTCCCGGATTCATGAATGTTAGGAAACAAAAGGCAATCTAATGCAAAAAAAGCTTCTCTTAGCAGCGCTGGCAGCCACTTTCGGGATGTCTGCTACAGCCTCGTATGCTGCGAGCCACGGTGCAGGCACTCTGCAAGCAGTTATGGACAAGGGTTTTGTTCAGTGCGGTGTCACCGGTGGTGTTCGCGGTTTCTCTGCCCCTGATGAAAACAACAACTGGACGGGTCTTGAAGTTGACTTCTGTCGCGCTCTGGCATCCGCCATCTTCGATGATGCAGACGCAGTTCGCTACACTCCTCTGACTTCAACCGAACGTTTTGCCGCCCTGTCCTCGGGTGAAATTGATGTTCTTTCCCGCACCACCACCTGGACAATGACCCGCGACACATCGCTGGGCATCAACTTTGTTGGTGTAATGTTCTATGATGGCCAGGGCTTCATGGTTCGCAAGTCTGACGGCATTACCTCCGCTCTTGAACTTGGTGGCGCTTCGGTATGTATCGAAGCCGGTACCACAACAGAGTTGAACGCCGCTGACTATTTCTCTTCCAACAACATTGACGTGAACACCGTTGTTTTTGAAGAGCAGGACGAAGTGCTCAAAGCCTACGAAGATGGCCGTTGTGACGTTTACACAACTGACAGCTCCGCTCTGGCTGCAGAACGCCTTAACCTGGAAGATCCCGATGCTCACCTGATTCTGTCGCAGATCATTTCCAAGGAGCCGCTTGGCCCATCTGTCCGTCAGGGCGATGATGCCTGGTTCAACCTGAACCGCTGGGTCTACTTCCTGCTTCTCAATGCTGAGGAACTGGGTGTAACGCAGGCAAATGTTGACGACATGCTGGCTTCCGATAACCCGGCCATCAAGCGTCTTCTTGGTGTTGAAGGCACCTATGGCGATTTGATCGGCGTCTCCAACGACTGGGGTTACCGGATCATCAAAGCCCTGGGCAACTATGGCGAAATGTATGAGCGCCATGTGGGTCCGAACACCGAAATCGGTATTGCCCGCGGTGTGAATGCACTGTGGACAGACGGTGGCATTCAGTACGCTCCCCCGATTCGCTAGAGACTGACAAAGTTCCGAACCCCGGAGGCTGTTGTGGCCTCCGGGGTTCCTTTGCAAAAAACAAAAACTGCAGTAAAAAGAATTTCATCGGAAGAGGGGTGGCTCAATATGGCTTCCGAAAATGAATCCTCAGGTTCCAAGGCCGTGTCTGACGCGCCTGCAAAGGCCTCGCTGGTAAACGACCCCAGGGTGCGGGCGATCTTTTATCAGGCGTTGCTGCTGGCTGGTGTTGTCTGGTTTTTCATATATATTTTTGGAAATCTGAACGCCAACCGGGCCAGCCAGAACATCCGTACCGGGTTTGATTTTTTTGGCAATACGTCAAGTTTTGATATCGGCTTCACGCTGATTGACTATGACCGTTCATCGACATTTCTGGATGTGCTCATTGTAGGGTTTCTGAACACAATGCTGGTCGCGGTGATCGGCATCATTCTGGCAACGATTCTGGGTTTTGCCCTTGGAATTGCGCGGCTTTCTTCCAACTGGATTGTTGCCCGACTCGCAACTATACTCGTTGAAACCTTCCGCAACATTCCTTTGCTTCTGCAGATGTTCTTCTGGTATTTTGGTGTGCTCAAGCTGATGCCAGGGGTAAAGCAGAGCCTGGAGTTGCCGCTCTTTATCGTATTTAACAATCGCGGAATTGTAACGCCTGCACCCATACTCTCCGATAACTTTAACACGGTCTGGATAGCGCTGCTCATCACCATTGTTGCCGCTTTTTTTGTTACGCGATGGGCCAATGCCCGTCAGGATGCAACCGGAATCCGCCCTCCTGCAGCTCGGATAAATGCGGCCATGATAATCGGCGTTACAGGTGCTGTCTGGCTGATTTCCGGCGCGAGCCTGAACTGGTCCATTCCCGTTCTTATTGGCTTTAACTACCAGAATGGTATTCACATTCCTCCGGAATTTCTTGCGCTGCTTTGGGCGCTCACCATCTACACGGCTGTCTTTATTGCTGAAATTGTACGCGCCGGTATTCTGGCGGTTCCAACAGGGCAGTCCGAAGCTGCCAAGTCTTTGGGATTGAAAGAGGGGGACCGCCTCAGGCAAGTGATTATTCCCCAGGCGTTGCGGGTGATCGTTCCTCCATTAACATCGCAATATCTGAACCTGACCAAAAACTCTTCGCTTGCTGTGGCGATCGGATATCCTGAACTTGTGAGTGTTTTCATGGGGACTTCACTTAACCAGACCGGACAGGCCGTTGAAGTGGTGGCGGTGACCATGCTGATTTATCTGACGCTTTCGTTGACCACGTCGGCATTCATGAATTGGTATAATGCGCGTATCGCGCTGACAGAGCGATAGGAGAAGCGCTATGACAGATACGAAACAAGGCTCTGTGGCCTTTGTGCGCTCCGAAATGGTTCCGGATGCACCACCCCCAACAAGCACGCAAGGGGTTATCGGCTGGCTGCGCGTCAATATGTTCAGCTCGATTGGCAATTCAATTCTGACGCTGCTCAGCCTTTATGTAATCTATGTCGCCATCTCGGGGGTCTATGCCTTTACAGTCACCAATGCGATTTGGGAGGGCACGGGTGGAGCCGCCTGCCGGGTGGAGAATGTGGGTGCCTGTTGGCCATATATCGGCAATCGCTTGACATTCTTTATCTATGGATTTTACCCCGACACCGAATATTGGCGGCCAAATCTGGCGTTTGCCATCGGTGGAGTATTGTTGTTTCTGCTGGCCACGCCACAGATCCCCGGGAAGGTTATAACAGGAGCGCTGTTTCTGATTGTCTATCCGGTTGTGACCTATTTCCTTATTTATGGTGGAAGCTTTACCGGCCTTCTGCAAGTCCCTACAGAGAAATGGGGCGGCCTGATGCTGACCCTGGTGGTCGCTGTTACGGGCATTGTTGCCTCGTTCCCCATCGGGGTTGTGCTGGCTTTGGGGCGACGATCCAAAATGCCCCTGGTGCGCTCGGTCTGCGTGGTCTTTATCGAGCTTTGGCGCGGCGTGCCGCTAATTACTGTGCTGTTTATGGCCAGTGTGATGCTGCCTCTGTTCCTGCCCGAGGGGACGAACTTCGACAAGCTCATGCGTGCGCTGGTGGGTGTGACTTTGTTCACTGCCGCCTATACTGCTGAAGTGGTGCGCGGCGGTTTGCAGGCAATCCCCAAAGGGCAGTTTGAGGCCGCCGATGCTTTGGGACTGAACTATTTTCAGGCAACTATGCTTATCACCCTGCCTCAGGCGCTAAAGATCGTAATCCCCGGGATTGTGAATAACTCGATTTCCCTGTTCAAGGATACGACTCTGGTTTCAATCGTGGGGCTGGTTGATTTGCTGGGAGCCGTGCGAGCCGGTACCGCGACTGGCACCTGGAGTGCACCCACAATTCCTGTCACAGGCTATTTGTTTGCTGCCGCGGTGTTCTGGGTATTCTCTTTCGCTATGTCCCGTTATTCCCAGTATATGGAACGGCGTCTGGACACAGGTCACAAAAGTTAGGAGTTGGTGATGGCTGACAAAGCAAACCAAAAAATGCATATTTCAGAGACCGAAGTTGCGGTCGAAATTACCAATATGGCCAAATGGTTTGGCGATTTTAACGTGCTCAAGGACATCAATTTCAAGGTGATGAAGGGAGAGAGAATTGTTATTGCCGGCCCGTCAGGCTCAGGCAAATCAACCCTCATCCGCTGCATCAACCGTCTTGAAGAGCACCAGCAGGGCCACATCATTGTCAACGGAATAGAGTTGACCAACGATTTGAAAAAAATCGATGAGGTGCGCCGCGAAGTGGGAATGGTGTTTCAACACTTCAATCTGTTTCCGCACTTGACCATTATGCAAAATCTGACGCTGGCGCCGATCTGGGTACGCAAGATGCCCAAGGCCGAAGCCGAGGAAATTGCCATGCATTATCTTGAGCGGGTAAAAATTCCGGAGCAGGCGGAGAAATTTCCTGGTCAGTTGTCCGGCGGACAGCAACAACGTGTTGCTATCGCCCGCTCCTTGTGCATGAGCCCGGAAATCATGCTGTTCGACGAACCCACAAGTGCGCTTGATCCAGAAATGATCAAGGAAGTTCTCGACGTTATGGTCAATCTTGCCGAAGAAGGCATGACTATGCTCTGTGTGACCCACGAAATGGGCTTTGCCCGTCAGGTGGCCAACAGGGTGATGTTCATGGATCAGGGGCAGATTATTGAGCAGAATGAGCCTGAGGAGTTTTTCTCCAATCCCCAGCACGAGCGCACCAAACTATTCCTCAGCCAGATATTGCACTAAAGGCATTTGGCTGCAACGCTGGTTTCAAGCAGACATGGCATGTGCCGTTGGACGCCTTTCACGTCTGACCACCGGTGCTTGAAAGTTATTGCCGGTTGTGGCTGTAGGCGCGTGCTCGTGCCCTGTGTTGTGCTGCGGACTGACAGGATAAAATGCATTGGATGATTGCACCGCCCGGTTGACCCGGGCACCGGCCTTGCCACATTATGAGGCGGTGTTGGGGCACGCGGCGGCGGTGTGTTAAACTTTGTCGTTGGAGGAAAAGTGAGAGACGCCTCAGAAAGGTCCGTGGCCGGCAAAGCCTTTTGGGTATTGCTTGTTTTGCTCTACATTTTGTCCCCTGTTCAGGCACAAACACTTGAACAGGTACGCGAACGCGGTTTTCTGACCTGCGCTGCTTCAAATTCCCTGCCCGGATTTTCTCAGAGAAGCCAAGAAGGTGTCTGGACCGGTTTTGATGTGGACATTTGCCGTGCGATTGCTGCGGCAACGCTTGGCGATGCCAATCAGGTGGAATTCTCGCTGTTATCAGGGGAGAGCCGGTTTGCATCACTTCAAACCGGCGCTGTCGATGTGGTGGCGCGCAGCGCCTCCTGGACCCTGAGCCGCGACGCCAGATTCGGCGTACGCTATGTGGCCACCAGCTATTTTGATGGACAGTCCTTTCTTGTGCGGCAGGGCCTTGGCTATGTGTCCGCCTTCCAGTTGACTGATCTGTCGGTTTGCGTTGCCGATCAGGATGATGATCTTGCCAATATGCGGGCCTTCTTTTTTGACAACCAGGCGGTCTATGACGAACTCATATACGAAGACCGGCGGGACCTTGCCGTGGCCTATCAGGCTGGACTGTGTGATGCCATATCTGCGCCCGCCAGTTTTTTGCAGGCGGTGCGCAGGGCACTTCCGGACCCCGGTATGCACCGCATCATGCCCGAGTTGATTTCCAAGGCGCCCTTTGGCCCGACCGTGCGGGATGGAGATGATCAATGGGCCAACATTGTGCGCTGGACATTGTTTGCGCTGATTGCGGCCGAAGAGTCCGGGGTCACCTCTACCAATCTGGAATCCATGCTCTCGTCCCGTACACCTGCAATTCGCAGATTGCTGGGGCAGGAGCAGGATTTTGGAACCCCTCTTGGTCTTGATCAGGAGTGGATGCTCGCTGTCATCGGCTCAGTGGGCAATTACCGCGAAATTTTTGAACGTCATTTTGGGCCTCAGACCGGAGCGGCAATGGTGCGGGGGCCTAACGCCTTGTGGACCCAGGGCGGGCTGCTCTTTGCCCCTCCCGTTCGGTAATTTGTGGCATGCATTTCAATTTTGTCAGAGCAGCTGTCCCTCTCTGCCAATGACAGGACAGCCCGCCGTGGCTCCCCATTCGGCCCACGAACCGTCATAAACCCGCATTGCATCAATGCCCAGTGTTGCCAGCGCAAGATTGAGAATGGGCGCAGTTACACCGGAACCGCAGCTTGATATTATGGGCTCGTCGGGGTTGATTCCCGCACAGCGCAGGGCAGAAAGAACGGCCTCTCTATTCTGCATGGTGCCCCCTGTCACCAGTTCAGAAAACGGCAAATTGATAGAGCCGGGCATGCAGCCGCTTTTCAGGCCGGGCCGGGGTTCTGCTTGTTCGCCTGTGAAACGGAGCCGGGGGCGCACATCAACAATCTGCACCGGCCGTCCCTCTTCATTGATTGAACAATGCCGTTGCATTTCTTTAATTCCGACCACAGCCTGAATGTCCGGTAGGGCGTTAAATAATGTAGGCTCCGGGCTTATAGCGCCGGAACCAACCGGGTAGCTTTTATTCTGCCAGGCTGGAAGCCCACCCTCCAGAACGAAACAGTTATTCGCGCCCATGATCCTAAAATTCCACCAGACACGAGCGGCAGAGAACAGGCCGACACTATCGTAAATGACGATGGTGTCGGTGTCGGAAATTCCAAGCTCGCCAACCATTGCAGCAAAATCTTCCGGGGCCGCCACCATATGGGGCAGGTCGCTCGCAGTATCCGCAATCCTGTCAAGGTCGAAATAAACCGCGCCGGGGATATGCGCTTTCTCAAACTCCGCTGCTGCATCGCGTGCTGCATTGGGCATATGCCAGGAGGCGTCAACGATTCTGATGTCGGGCTGTTCCAGATTATTGAACAACCAGTCAGTGGTGACAAAGGGACTGTCGTCTTTCAATGGATATTCCTCATGCAAAGTGGAGATAAACCCGCCGGTTCTGCTTGCCTTTTTTCTGGATTTTTCCGAGGCGCAATGGTCCGATTTCCCCGGTTGATGCCACATGGGTGCCACCGCAGGGCTGCAGGTCGATGAGCTTGTCGCCGCTGGCAATGCGGATAAGACGGACCCGGCCCTGACCCATTGGCGGCTTGACCTTCATGGTTTTGACCAGTTCAGGATTGGCTTCCAGCTCTGCTTCGGTGATCCATTCTTCGCTGATAGTATGGTTTTCTGCGATTGCTTCGTTCAATCGTACTGCGATTTCATCCAGGTTTTCAGGGACTTCAGGCATGTCAAAATCCAGACGCCCCTTGTCGGGGGCAATCGCGCCGCCAGTCACCGGAAACGGAAAAGCAACGGAGAGCAGATGCAGGGCCGAATGCATGCGCATCAGTAGCAGCCGTCGCTCCCAATCGATTTTGCAGGTCAGCTTATCGCCGACTTTTATGTTCCAGTCGCCCTGGGCGGGCAGATGGGCGATTTCTGTCTTGTCTCCGGGGTGGATGGCGTTGGTGATGGGAACTTCCTGCCCTTTGGAAGTTAACAGCACGCCCTGATCTCCGGGCTGCCCCCCGGACTGTGCGTAAAAAATGGTTCTGTCCAGATGAACGGAACCGTCTTCGCTGATGCTGGTGACTCTGGCTTGCGTTTCACTGAGATAGGGCTGACTTCTGAAAAGAAACTCTGTGCTCACCGGCTCAATCCTTTTCCGCTTCGAATATTGATGACAGGTCAACAGGTGTGTTTTTTTCCAGCCATGAGGGCACGGGCAGGGACTTGGTGCGCAAGAACTCCGGGTTGAACAGTTTTGACTGGTAGCGGTTTCCGTAATCTGCCAGTACGGTCACAATGGTATGGCCGGGTCCCATTTCTTTTGCCATGCGCACGGCGCCTGCGACATTGATGCCGCTGGAGCCCCCAAGGCAAAGACCCTCGTATTGCAAAAGATCGAATATGTAGGGCAGGGCCTCATGGTCGGGGATCTGATAGGCCATGTCGACGCTGAGGTCAGCAAGATTTGCCGTAATGCGCCCCTGGCCAATGCCTTCGGTTATCGAGGTGCCGCTCGATTGCAGGGTTCCGCTTGTGTAGTACGAATAAAGCGCTGCCCCCTCGGGGTCAGCAAGACCAATTTTGATTTTTGGGTCGCGCTCCTTCAGGGCGATAGCGACCCCTCCCAAAGTTCCACCTGAACCAACGGCGCAGATGAACCCGTCGACGCGGCCTTCCGTTTGCTCATAAATTTCGGCTCCGGTGCCCTCCACATGGGCCTGCCGGTTGGCCACATTGTCGAACTGGTTGGCCCATATCGCTCCATCGGGAAGTTCTGCCGCCAGCTTTTGGGTCAGCCGTTCGGAAAACCGCACAAAATTGTTGGGGTTTCTGTAAGGCTTGGCCGGAACTTCGATGAGTTCAGCGCCCATAAGGCGGATTGCGTCCTTTTTTTCTTCGGTCTGTGTTTCAGGAATGACGATGACCGTCTTATATCCCATGGCATTACCCACCAGCGACAGGCCAATGCCGGTATTGCCCGCTGTCCCCTCGACAATGGTGCCGCCGGGGCGAAGCGAACCATCAGCAATGGCTTTGCGGATAATGTAAAGCGCCGCGCGGTCTTTGACCGATTGTCCGGGGTTCAAAAACTCCGCCTTGCCCCAAATTTCGCACCCCGTCTCTTCAGAGGCGGCCTTGAGGCGGATGAGGGGGGTGTTGCCGATGAGGGCGGTGACATCGGAGGAGTTATCCATCTTGTTCTCGTCCGTTTTGAAGGGATACGGATCCTGACTCTAAGGCCTGGCCGGGCCGGCGCGCAAGTCAGCGTTTGTGGATTGAAGAGATTTTACCTTTTTGCCTTGTTCCTTGGCTGAACGCACCTGATTGTGTCCCGTTAGCAGAAAATATATCGCTTTGATATGATGTCATGGGTCCGGCAATGCCTTTATTCCAATCCCACTAAAAAGCCATACGAATTTACTTGTCCTGAAGGTGCTAAATCTGTATCCCCCTCGCAGTCTCCCCTCAGATTGAATTGAAATGACCCTTTCCCAGAATAGTTTGACTCACCTCGAAATGCTCGAGGCTGAGAGCATAGAAATTATGCGCGAAGTCGCGGCCAGCTTCGAGCGCCCGGTGATGATGTACTCGGTTGGCAAGGATTCCAGTGTGCTGTTGCATCTGGCACGCAAGGCCTTCGCTCCGTCGCGCATTCCCTTCCCCTCGCTGCACGTGGATACCACCTGGAAATTTCGCGAGATGATCGCCTTTCGCGACCAGACGGCAAGGGATTATGATTTTGACCTTCGGGTCCATACCAATGCCGAAGGCGCGCGGGATAAAATCAACCCCTTCGATCATGGTTCGGCCCGCTATACGGACATTATGAAAACCGTGGCCTTGCGACAGGCGCTGAATGCGGGCAAATATGATGCGGCCATCGGTGGTGCGCGCCGGGACGAGGAAAAATCCCGCGCCAAGGAGCGGGTGTTCTCTCACCGCAACACTGCCCACGCCTGGGACCCGAAAAACCAGCGGCCAGAACTGTGGCGGGCGTTCAACACGCGGATCAATCCCGGCGAAAGCATGCGGGTGTTCCCTCTGTCCAACTGGACCGAACTGGATATCTGGAC
The DNA here is from genome assembly GCA_026981645.1 of Hyphomicrobiales bacterium. Lineage (GTDB taxonomy): Bacteria > Pseudomonadota > Alphaproteobacteria > Rhizobiales > Devosiaceae > DROE01. The sequence goes on from JALSII010000025.1 coordinate 52,666, forward strand.
CTATATTTATGCTGAGGGCATTCCCATTGTGCCGCTTTATTTTGCTGCGCCGCGCCCGGTGGTCAAGCGGGGAGGCACCTGGATAATGGTTGATGACGAGCGCTTCCGGTTCGAGGCGGGCGAGGCCCCGATTACCAAAATGGTGCGATTCCGCACGCTGGGCTGTTATCCCCTGACCGGCGCCATTGAAAGCGAAGCCAGAACCCTGCCCGAAATCATCATGGAAATGCAGGCCAGCCGCACTTCGGAACGCGACGGCCGCCTGATTGACGCCGATCAGTCCGGCTCCATGGAAAAGAAGAAACAAGAGGGTTATTTTTAATGACCATGTCAGCAACTTCAGCGAAATCCAGCGCAGATTTAGACCTCTGGCTGGAACAGCAAACTCACAAGAGCCTGCTCAGGTTTATGACCTGCGGAAGCGTTGATGATGGCAAATCCACCCTCATTGGCCGCTTGCTCTATGATTGCCAGCTTATTCTGGACGATCAGTTGGCAAGCCTGAAAAATGAAAGCAAAAACCGCACCACCGGCGACGAGGGAATTGATTTTTCGCTGCTGGTGGATGGTTTGAGCGCCGAGCGCGAGCAGGGCATCACCATTGACGTGGCCTATCGGTTTTTCACCACCGACCAGCGCAAGTTCATTGTCGCCGACACGCCCGGTCACGAGCAATATACCCGCAACATGGCAACAGGTGCCTCCAATTCCGATCTGGCGATAGTGCTGGTGGACGCGCGCAAAGGTCTGTTGACCCAGACCCGACGCCACAGTTTCATTCTGTCACTGATCGGGGTGCGCCATGTGGTGCTGGTGGTCAACAAAATTGACCTGGTTGACTATGATCAAGCGGTTTTTGAAAAAATCGAAAGCGAATATCGCGAATTTGCCGCACGGCTGGGTTTTGACAGCCTTGAGGCGATTCCGGTCTCTGCCTTGAAAGGCGACAATATTGCTTCACGCAGTGAGGCAACGCCCTGGTATGAGGGACCCCAGCTTGTGCCCTATCTGGAACAGGTTGAGGTTGGCGTGGACCGCTCTCAGGGTCAGATGCGATTTCCCGTGCAATGGGTAAACCGGGCCAGTCTGGATTTTCGCGGCTTTTCCGGCACTGTTGCCGGTGGCGTGGTCAGGGTAGGCGATGATGTGCTGGTTGCCTCATCCCGCAAACCGGCAAAAATTTCACGCATCGTCACCATGGACGCGGAGCACACCAAGGCGGTTGCCGGGCAGGCGGTGACACTGGTGCTCGACCGGGAGGTGGATATTTCGCGCGGCGATGTGCTGTCCCACCCCGGTGAAACGCCCGAGTTTTCCAACCAGTTTCAGGCTCGCGTCGTCTGGATGCAGGATGAACCCGCTTTTGCCGGGCGTTCCTATCTTCTCAAAACCGGTGCGCAAATGGTGCCGGCAACGATTACAGCGATAAAACACAAGACCGATGTCAATACGTTGGAAAAGCATCCGGCCAGACGCCTTGAAGCCAACGAAGTGGGCACCATAACCATTGCCACCGACAAGCCGATTGCCTTTGACGCCTATGGTACCAACCGGCAGACCGGCGGTTTTATTCTCATCGACCGGATTAGCAATTCAACCCTTGGTGCGGGGGTGATTGATTTCGGCCTGCGTCGGGGCGAAAACATCACCTATCACAATTTCGATGTTAACCGGAAGGTGCGCGCCGAACAGAAGGGCCAGGAGCCCCAGATCGTGTGGTTTACCGGGCTTTCAGGGTCGGGCAAATCAACCATTGCCAATCTGGTGGAAAAGCGGCTCACCGCCGAGGGCAAACATTGTTACATTCTGGATGGTGACAATGTGCGTCACGGACTGAACAAGGACCTGGGCTTCACCGATTCTGCGCGCATCGAGAATATTCGCCGGGTGGCTGAAGTAGCCAGGCTGATGGCGGACGCCGGGCTGATTGTGCTGGTGTCGTTCATTTCACCCTTCAGAAATGAGCGTCGGATTGCGCGTGAAATTGCAGGAGATATCAAGTTTCTTGAGGTGTTTGTCGATACTTCGCTTGAGGTTTGTGAGGCCCGCGACCCCAAAGGGCTTTATGCTCGTGCCCGCAAGGGTGAAATCAAGAATTTTACCGGCCTTGATTCGCCCTTTGAAGCGCCGGAACGTGCTGACCTCATCCTGCACGGCGGTGAGGCCGAGCCTCTGGAACTGGCCGATGAACTGCATGATCGTCTGTTCGACAAGTAGAACCCTGGCTTCAGCATGTTGATGCGTGGGATTGGAGGAGCCTTGACCCCATTGCGTTGACGCGCAACGCTGGATGTCGGTGCGCAGAACCCGTTTGCGCCGGACAAAGGAGGTGCTCGTTGATGACCAGATTTGCAACATTCCACGACCTTCAGGGACTGAGTGTTTTTATTACCGGTGGTGGTTCAGGAATAGGGGCGGCGCTCACTGAAGGGTTTCTGGAGCAGGGGGCCAGGGTGGCCTTTGTCCAGCGCTCGGATAGCGCGGAATTTGTCGCTGAGATGGGCGATAAACACGGGAGGAAGCCGTTTTTTATTCCCTGCGACATCACCGATATTACAGCACTTCAGACAGCCATAAAACAGGCGGCGGAAGAAAACGGCGACATTTCAGTTCTGGTGAACAATGCGGCAAACGATACGCGCCACACGCTGGATGAATATACGCCCGAACAATGGGACGCGGCGATGAACGTCAACCTCAGGCCCCATTTTTTCACCGCCCAGGCGGTGGCTCCGGCCATGAGGAGGAACGGAGGCGGCTCAATTATCAATTTCTCGTCCATTTCCTACATGATGGGGCTTGCCGGCTTTCCTGCTTATATGACCTCCAAGGCCGCGATAACCGGCCTGACGCGGGGGTTGGCCCGTGAATTGGGCCCTGACAATATCCGGGTCAACGCGCTGATGCCGGGATGGGTTTTGACTGAAAGACAATTGAAACTCTGGGCTACAGAGGAAGGGCTGGCAGCGCATATGGAACGGCAATGCTTAAAGGAACACCTGAATTCCCGCGACATTGTCGATGCCACATTATTTCTCGCCTCCAAAACCTCCCGGATGATGACCGGACAGGCTCTTGTCATTGACGGGGGCGTGGTTGTAACCGGATGAGTGATGCTTTCTCAACCCGCTGGGTAGGTGTGGACTGGGGCACTTCCCGCCTGCGCGCATGGGCCATGACCGCCGATGGGGCGGTTCTGGCGCGAAGCGCTTCCAACAGCGGTATGGGTGGCCTGTCCCGAAGTGACTTTGAACCGGCCCTGCTTGCACTTATTGGCCCCTGGCTTGCCGATAACAAAAATATTCCCGTTGTCTGTTGCGGCATGGTCGGCTCGCGCCAGGGCTGGGTCGAAGCGCCCTACCGGGTGGCGCCGACATTTCCCATCGCCGCAGGGCAACTGACATATGTAGAGGCACAGGACCAGCGCATAAGCATCCACATCATACCAGGCATTGCTCAACACGAACCCGCTGACGTGATGCGGGGAGAAGAAACCCAGATAGCGGGGCTCTTGGCTGGCGATCCGGATTTTTCCGGTGTGGTCTGCCTGCCTGGAACACACACAAAATGGGTGCGCATAAAAGACAAAAAGATATGCATGTTTTCAACCTATCTCACGGGAGAGTTGTTTTCCCTGCTGGCGGAAAAGTCGGTTTTGCGCCACTCGGTTGGTGCCGGAGGCTGGGACGGTCAGGCGTTCCGGGATGCGCTTGAATCCTCCATTGCCGAGCCGGAAAAAGTGGCCGAACACCTGTTTTCCATCCGAGCGCAATCGCTGATTTCGGACCTTTCCAGAATGGAGGCCCGCGCCCGGCTTTCCGGGCTTCTGATTGGCCTGGAACTTGGGGGAAGCAAGGCCTACTGGGATGGTCGGAATGTGGCTGTTCTGGGAACCGATGCTTTGGCGCATATCTATCATGAGGCGCTGAAGCTGCAAGGAGCGACTTGCACCGGCTACGACGTTGAAGCCATGACCCTTGCTGGTTTGAGAAGTGCTGCCTCTCAACTTCTGAATGCGCCATACGCGCTGGAGGCGGCCAGGGATGGTTGAAACACCGGACAAAATCCGCGCTCTTGGTGTCTGCTATTATCCCGAGCACTGGCCCCGGGCACTCTGGGCAAAAGACGCCGTTCTGATGGCACAAACCGGCCTGCAATGGGTGCGTATTGGCGAGTTTGCCTGGAGCCGCATCGAACCAAAACCGGGTGAGTTCGACTGGGCCTGGATGGATGAGGCAATCCAGACGCTTGGTTGTGCCGGGCTTAAAGTTATTATTGGCACGCCCACGGCTACGCCGCCGCGCTGGATGCTGGATAAGCACCCCGACATGCTGGGGGTCGATGCGAGTGGGAATTTGCGAAAATTCGGCTCCCGGCGGCACTATTGTTTTTCTCATCTGGGCTACCGGCACGAGTGCGCACGCATTGTGCAAAAACTTGGCGAGCGTTATGGCAAAAACCCCCATGTGGCAGCTTGGCAGACCGACAATGAATATGGCTGTCACGATACGGTTCTGTCCTATTCCCGCTCCGCATTGCGTGGGTTTCGGGACTGGCTGGCTCAGAGGTACCAGTCGCCCGAGGCTCTGAACAAAGCCTGGGGCAACGTGTTCTGGTCCATGGAATATGGTGAGTTCGATGAAATTGACCTGCCCAACCTTACGGTCACCCAGCCCAATCCGGCCCATGTGCTGGATTTTATGCGTTACAGTTCTGAGCAGGTGGTAGCGTTCAACCGGGTACAGACCGACATTTTGCGCCAGTTCACCGACAAGCCCCTGATACATAATTACATGGGCCGGACCGTTGAGTTTGACCACTTTGCGGTGGGGGCCGACCTGGATATTGCCAGTTGGGATTCCTATCCCCTTGGTTTTCTGGAGGACCGCTCCGATGAAGGGGAGAACTGGAAACAGCGCTTCATGCGTCAGGGGGACCCTGACTTTCAGGCTTTCCACCACGACCTTTATCGCCGGGTGGGATCGGGGCGCTGGTGGGTTATGGAACAACAGCCCGGTCCGGTGAACTGGGCGCCGTTCAACCCCGCTCCATTGCTCGGAATGGTGCGATTGTGGACGTGGGAGGCTTTTGCCCATGGCGCGGAAACCGTGTGCTATTTCCGCTGGCGTCAGGCCCCGTACGCTCAGGAGCAGATGCACGCGGGCCTGCTGCGCCCCGACAGCGAACCGGCACCGGCCTTGGGGGAGGCGGCACAGGTTGCCCGAGAACTGGCAGAACTGCCTGAAACTGCCTGCGGGCGAGCCGATGTGGCGCTGGTGTTTGACTACCAATCGGCCTGGGGCTGGAGCATTCAGCCCCAGGGCAAGAGCTTTGATTATTTTGCTCTGGTGTTTGATTTTTATCGCGCTCTGAGAAGGTTGGGCCTGTCCATCGACATTTTATCGCCTGATGACGCCAATCTGGGCGACTACAAGCTGGTTCTGATGCCGGGACTGATGAGCCTGAGCGCTGGCCTGAAAAAGGCAATGGCGGCTTTTGGCGGCACCATACTTTCCGGACCGCGCACCGGGGCCAAGGTTGGCACGATGCAAATCCCCCCCGCTCTGCCCCCCGACATTTCGGGGCTGGATTGCAGGGTCGAATATGTTGAGAGCCTGCGACCCGGCGCGGAAGTGTCGTTGGCCGGAGGAGGGGCCTTTATCCATTGGGCAGAAAAACTGGAAACCTCGCTGAAGCCGCTTGAACTGACCAGCGGGGGCGCTCCTGCGCTGGTTGGCGATGGCGATCGTTTTTATCTGGCGGGCTGGCCCGACCAGATAGCGCTTAACCGAATGCTGAAAAATCTCTGCAACCAGGAAAATGTCGCAACACTGGATTTGCCCGACCATATCCGGGTGCGCAACAGCGGACCGGTGCGCTTCGTATTCAACTATGGAGCCGAACCCGTCAGCTTTGAGGGAACAGAGATACCGCCCGCCGGTGTGCACTGGCACCGCCGCTGACAAAATATCAGACCGACGAAAAACCACCCTCGATCATAATCACCGAGCCGTTGACCAGTTCAGCCGCCGGGGAAGCCAGATAGAGCGCCAGGTCGGCAATTTCCACCGGTTCGCCAAAGCGTCCCAGGGGCGTTTTCTCCAGAAACGGTTCGCTTTTTTCCGGTGGGCTCCATAATTCCCTGCCCATGGGGGTCAGCACCACCGTGGGGCAGATGGCATTGACCTGAATATTGTGCTCGGCCCATTCTGCCATCAGCGATTTGGTCAAGGCGTTGAGCGCGCCTTTGGATGTGGCATAGGCTGCATGGTCCTTGAGGGCGATAACGCCGGTCTGGGAGGAAATGTTGATAATCTTGCCCCAGCGCTGCGCAATCATTTTTGGGGCCAGCGCCTGAGAGAGCAGAAACGGTGCGCGCAGGTTTACCGCCATGGTCCGGTCCCACTGCTCAAGCGATAATTCAAGAGCGGGGTTGACCAGCGCGATACCTGCGGAATTGACCAGAATGTCGATAGCATCCACCTGTTCAAGCGCTGCTTTGGCCGCTGCGCCGGGACCGTCAGTGCTGGCCAGGTCGGCGGTGAGGGTCAGGCATTTTTTGCCCTTGGCCCTGACCTCTTCGGCTACGGTTTCAAGCGCTTCTGCGTCTCGGGCCACAGCGACAATATCCGCCCCCGCATCGGCATAAACACGGCAGATTTCTGCACCAATGCCCCTTGAGGCACCGGTAACAAAAGCGGTGCGTCCCTCAAGAGAAAATCGCTTGTGCCATTCAGCCATTTTTTCTACTCCAGATTTGTGTGCCTGGCCCGCATGGCGGATGGGCTGACGTTCAAATGCTGGGCCAGCATCAGCACCAGAATTTCATAGGCAAGAAACTGTACCCCCTCATAAAGCGAGCCCATGGGCAGGATGGAAATATTGTCGCCGCTGTCATCAGCCATGGTCTGGGCCGGAAGTACCAGAACATCATCGCACATCAGGGGCACTTGTGCATCGGGCTGGGCGGTAAAACAGGCGGTGGAAGCTCCCGCCTCTCTGGCGACACCTACCAGTGCGGCAACGGTTGAAAACATGCCCGGCCCGGCGCTGACAACCAAAAGATCACCCGTACCAAGGGGAGGGGTGTTCATGTCGCCCACCACATGGGCATCAAGTCCCAGGTGATAAAGCCGCATGGCAAGGGCTTTCATCATCAGCCCTTCGCGCCCCACCCCATAAAGGGCGATACGCTTGGCTTTGGCGATAGTCCACACCATGGCTTCAACCTGAGCAGGGTCAATTTTTGCAATGCAATCGGCGATTTCTGCGCTCGCACCGGCTCCCAGCCCCAAAAAATCCATATCGCTTCTCCCCGCTATTCCGCAGCAAACATGCGCGGCACGATAACAGCTTCAACCGCCCTTTCCAAAAGACCAGTTTCTTCTAACAGGTCGGGCAGGGTATAGCGTGAACGGATAAAGCGACTGGCCAGAAATGTCTGGCGGAGGTGTTCGGGGCTGAGCCCGATATCGGAGGCGTCCACCGGCGCTCCGGCGGCACGCAGCAGGTCGGCCATTTCCGGCGCGCGCATCATATGGCTCTTGAGGCGCGATTGCAGGGCGGGCCACAGGGAAACAAGACCCTCCAGCCGCTTCTCAAGCGCTCCGGAAGAAAGGTGCTTTGCTTTTGTTTCAACCTTGGCGCGGGCAACAATCTGTGGGTCAGCGAAAGCTGCCTCGATGCTTGCATATTTGTCCTCAAGCGTGGGGGCGGATGCAACGATTCCCGCAGGGTCAAGTTTTCCTAAATCCTGTTCGATCAGCCAGTCATACATGGCAAGGGTCGTCATGCAGCCCACAGCAACGCAGGCACCGTGCGATATGTTTTGCCCGTCAAATTGCAGTCCCTCCATTTCCCACAGATGGGCAATCTGGTGGTCAGCACCTGAAGCAGGGCGCGAGGAGCCGTGAAATTCCATGGCCAGCCCCACAACACTAAGGCCAGCGAACAGGCGGGCGACGGCGGAAAAGTCACCTCTGGCCAAAGCGGCAGGGTTAGCCAGCCAGTTTCGGAGATGGTCTTGAACCAGTGGCCAGGCCAGCTCGTCCAGAGGCTCAACCCCCAGCGCATCAGCCAAGATCCAGTCGCCACCGGCAGGAACCTTGCCCGCAAGGTCCCCGTAGCCCCAGCTTGTCATTGCCCGGGGGGCGGACGCGATAATATCAAGATCGGCCAGAATGGCTCGTGGCGCGCTAGTGGGAATGGTAATCTTGAACCCGTCCTTGACCAGTGGAGCACCGGCCGAGGCGTAACCATCCATGGATGCGGCAGTGGCGATGGATAAATAGGGCAGGCCTTCAAAAAAAGCGGCATATTTGACTAGGTCGTTGATGACCCCGGAGCCGTGCGCCACAGGAATGGTGCCGGGCCGGGAGAGCAGCGGACGGAATGTTTCTGCCAGCTCAACGCTGGCCTTGGGCAGGGGGTGGGTCGGGATGATGTGCGTGGTGACCTCAAAGCCCTCTGCCTTAAGGCTTTGCACAGCGTTGGCCCCGCCAGCACCAAATCCGGCCTCGTCGGCAAACAGCACGATTATATTGCCCTCAAAGTTTCTGCGCACCAGCGCCCCGGTGCTGGTGATCGCGCCGCGCTCGACCAGCAGTTCCCTGATGGTTGCAGATTGTTCTACCGCCGGCTCTACGATCTGTTTCATCCCTGCTTGCCAGTCAGACATCGCGGCGCTCCCCCTCAGCTTTGCGCGATGGACAGGCCGGAACTGTCGAACTGGTGGAGGCGCTCTTTTGGAAAGATAAGGCCGATGTTGGCACCGGAGGGCGTCTTGTCATCACCGTCCGTTTTGACCACGATATTTTCAGACGTCCCGTCCCGCACATAAAGATAGCTTTCGCCACCCAACTGCTCTTTTACCGCGACACTGACGTCAAGCGCACCCTTGCCTGCCTCGGTAATCTGCACATGTTCGGGGCGAATGCCGATGCGAACGGTTCTTTTGTCCAGCTGTTCTGCGCCTTTTTTGCCCAGTTGCTCACGGTCGAGGAAATTCATGGCCGGGGAGCCGATGAACCCGGCAACAAACTCTGTTCGGGGGTGATGATAAAGGTCAAGGGGGGCGCCAACCTGTTCGACCCGCCCCTCATTGAGCACCACGATGGTATCTGCCATGGTCATGGCCTCGACCTGATCGTGGGTCACATAAATCATGGTGGCGCCGAGTTGCTTGTGCAGGGCTTCAAGCTCGATGCGCATCTGAATGCGCAGTTTTGCATCCAGATTGGAAAGCGGCTCATCAAACAAAAAAACCTTGGGATCTTTCACAATGGCGCGCCCGATGGCCACGCGCTGGCGCTGGCCGCCCGAAAGCTGGGAGGGCTTGCGGTCCAGATATTCTTCCAACTGAAGGATGCGGCCGGCCTCGGCGATGCGTTTTTCGCGCTCTTCACGCGGCACCTTGTTGACCTTCATCCCGAACTCGACGTTCTGGCGCACGCTCATGTGCGGATAAAGCGCATAGGACTGAAAGACCATGGCCACATCGCGCTCGGAAGGGGCGGTCTCGGTGACGTCCTGTCCGCCGATAAAAATTTTCCCCGATTCTATGCCTTCAAGCCCTGCAATAGAGCGCAGCAGGGTGGATTTGCCGCAACCCGAGGGTCCGACAAAAACCATAAAAGCGCCGTCTGCTATCGACAGGGACACATCGGCGAGAGCTGGAACTCCACTGTATGATTTGTTGACATTTTCAAGTGTGACTTCAGCCAATGATACTCTCCACAACAGCCCATTTTTTTGCGGCCTTAAACGATCCGGCATTCGCCCAATGTCAGAATTATGTTGACAGAAGGCTAATTCGTTACATATGTATTGACCACTATACAAATGAATGTCAATCCTAACATTCTAAAGGGAGGAAAAAATGAAATTTAGAACCTGTGCAAGCACACTGGCCCTGACGGCCGGTCTGACGCTCGGGGCCGCTCAGGCTTCAGAGTGGACACTGGAGAAGGCGGCGGAACCCTATGCGGGCACCACTGTTGACGTTGTGTTCCTGCTTCGGCCCGGTTATGAGGCCGCAGAAGCCATGTTGCCCGAGTTTGAAGCTCAGACCGGCATCAAGGTGAACATCGTCAAGCATCCTTATGAGAACGCGCTGGGCCAGCAGGTGCGTGACTTTGTTGCCAACGGCGATTTTGACATCGCGCTCATTGATCTGGTGTGGATCGGCAACTTCGCTGAAAACGAGTGGATTGTTCCCGTCTCCAAGTTTACCTCAAACCCCGACCTTGCCGACCCCGAGCTGGATATGGATGACTTCTTCCCGCTGGTTCTGAACGCCTTTGGCGGCTGGAACGGTGAAGTTTACGGCCTGCCTTTCGACAATTATTCGGGCTTGCTGTTCTATAATTCATGCATGCTTGAAGAAGCCGGATTTGACGGGCCGCCAGAGACCTGGGCCGAGTTGAAGGACGTTTACGGCCCCGCTCTGACCAAGGATGGCAAATATGCCTTTGCGCTTCAGTCCAAGCGTAACGAAACCCAGTCCGCCGACAGTTTTGCCCGCATGCTATGGCCCTTTGGCGGCTCCTTCCTTGACGAAAACTTCCGTTCCAACCTGCTTTCCGAAGAAAGCCAGGCTGGTCTGAAATTTCGTCAGGATCTGATGCAGTATATGCCCGAAGGCATTGTATCCTACGATCACGCCGAGGCGGTCAACGCCTTTGCGCAAGGGGATGTGGCCATGATTACCGAATGGTCGGCCTTTTATTCATCGCTGAAAAACCCCGAAACGTCCAAAGTGGTCGACTGCATGAAAATTGCGCCTGAGCCCATGGGCCCTGCCGGTCGCAAGCCCGCCCTTGGCGGCTTCTCGCTGGCTGTTGCCTCCCAGGCCGATGAAAACGAACAGGCCGCTGCCTGGCTGTTCATCCAGTGGGTGACATCCAAAGCCAACGCCCGCGAATATCTTGAGCGTGGTGGTGTGCCGGCCCGTCAGTCCGTCTATGAAATGGACGGTGTGGCCGAAGCCTATGATTTCGTGCCCGCGCTGGTTGAAAGCTGGCAGGACGGCGTGCCCGAGTTCCGGCCCCGGTTTGCTGAATGGCCTGAAATCACCGAGATTGTCCAGGAGTGGGGTACCAAGATGATGCTTGGTGAAGTAACCACCGAAGAAGGCGCCAAAATTCTCGGCGAACGCATGGAAGCTGTTCTTGAAGAAGCTGGCTATTATTCGGGCGACAAGCCCCTGGCCCAGTAAGCAGGTTTCCTCCGCAAACTCTCGGGGGCGCCTCCTAAGGTGCCCCCGGTTTTTTGAAGTTCAGGGTGTAACCAGATGCCTGCTAAGACACCGCGCAGAACTATTTTTGGATTTCTCGCCCCTGCGGTTATCACGCTGGCCGTGGTAGGCATCGTGCCGCTGCTCTATGCGTTTTATACCAGCCTGCACTTTTTCAACCTGACCAAGCTCAGGAATGTGCGCTTCATCTGGTTTGAGAACTATTCAAGCGTTTTGACGGACCCCGTGTTCTGGGAAGCTATGGGCCGCACTTTCACCATGCTCATTATTGCGCTGCCGCTCCAGATTGCCATCGGTCTTGGCATTGCGCTTATTCTGCACGCGCCGGGTCTGGGGTTTCTTCGCTTGCTCACACGGCTGTCGCTGGTTTTGCCCATGGCAACCACCTATGCGGTGGTCGGCCTTCTGGGGCAGGTGATGTTCAACCTCAAATTCGGCGTGGTCAACCAGCTGATCGGATTTCTGGGAATTGCGCCGGTCAACTGGATTGGCGACCCGTTCAACGCTTTTGCCATGATAATTTTCTGGGATGTCTGGCAGTGGACACCGTTTGTGGCGCTTGTTCTGCTTGCCGGTCTGACCACCGTGCCCGGCGAGGTGGAAGAAGCGGCGCGCCTTGAAACCAAAAGCTGGTGGACCGTTTTGCTCCATGTGCAATTGCCGTTTCTGATGCCCGGACTTGTTGCGGTACTGATTTTGCGCACCGCCGACACGCTCAAGCTTTTCGACATGGTGTTCACCCTGACACGGGGAGGGCCGGGCTCCTCCACCGAGTTGATTTCGCTGATGATCCAGCGCGTGGGTTTCCGCGCCTTTGATCAGGGGGTGGCCTCTGCCCAGGCCATCATCCTGCTGATCATCACTATTATTCTGGCCCAGTTCTACATCAAAGCGTTTTACAAGGAGGTCTGAGATGGCAGCGACATCAGGTAAATCGCGTTCGCTGGGCGCCCAGATAGCCCTGATGCTGGTCATCATCCTGTTCTGCGTGTTCCCCTTCTACTGGATGGTGACTACTTCGCTCAAAACCCAGGTGCTGGCACTTGAAAGTCCGCCGGTCTGGCTGTTCCAGCCGACTTTCTCCAATTATCTGACCGTGTTGTTCGACGACGGGGTTATGCGCACGCTCATCAACTCGCTGATTGTTGCGGTTTCAACAACGGCGCTGGCCATCATGCTGGGCCTGCCGGCAGCCTATGCGCTGGCCCGGTTTGAGTTTCGCGGCAAAAAAGACCTGTGGTTCTGGTTCATCACCAACCGCATGATCTCGCCCATTGTGCTGGCTCTGCCGTTTTTCCTGATTGTGCGCAATCTGGGAATGCTGGACAAACACATCACTCTCATTCTGATTTATCTGACCTTCAATCTGCCCATTGTTATCTGGATATGTACCGACCAGTTCCGTTCCATACCCTTTGAGCTTGATGAAGCCGCCTCGCTTGAAGGGGCTTCCCAGTGGCGTATTTTCCGCTCCATCTGCCTGCCTCTGGCCATGCCCGGCGTTGCGGTGTCGGGGATATTTTCCTTCATTTTTTCGTGGAACGAGTTGATGTTTGCACTGGTTCTGACCCGCACCAACGCCAAGACCGCTCCGGCAATGGCGGTAAGTTTCATGGAGGGCTATAATCTGCCTTACGGAAAAATCATGGCCACCTCGACCCTGATCGTGATACCGGTGCTGATATTCGCGCTGATTGCGTCCAAGCATCTGGTGCGCGGTCTGACCATGGGGGCGGTGAAATGAACAGGAACGTCAGCATTTACGGGGGCGAATGATTGGCCCGGCCTTCGAGTTCTTTAAGGATTGACGAGGAAGAACGTTTGCTGGTGCGCATCGCCTGGGCCTGTGAAATCGAGGGAATTACCCAGGCGGCGGCGGCTGAACGGTTTGGTATCACCCGATTGCGGGTGAACAAGTCGCTGGCCGAAGCGCGCCGCCGTGGCATTGTGCGGGTGTCGATCAATTCCATCTATGCCCCTTGCGCAGAACTCGAAGTCGCTCTGGTGGAGCGCTACAGCCTGCGTGATGCCCGCATCGTGCCCACTCCTGAAGACCCCGCCGCTGTTCGCACCATCGTCGGCATTGCCCTGGGCCATCATCTGAGCGCTCTGCTGATGCGCCCGTCGGTGCGCCTGTTTGGCATGAGTTGGGGCAACACGCTTAATCTGGCCACCCGTCACATGGAACCTATCAACCGCCCCGACCTCGAAATCGTTTCGGTGATGGGTGGCCTGACCAAGGGGTCCGAGCTCAATTCCTATGAGATTACCCAGAGGCTGGCTGAATTGTGCAACGCCGACCATTCCTATTTCACCGCCCCCATCTATGCCGGATCGGCCGAGAGCCGTGACGTGCTGATCGCCCAGGATGTGTTCAAGCATGTGATTGAAAAAATCCGCAGTGCTGACGCGCTGGCCATGGCGGCGGGTGACATGGCCCAGTCCCTGCTCATTCGTGATGGCCTTCCTTCGGAGTTCAGCGCCAAGGAACTCTCTGAAGCCGGGGCGGTGGGGGATATTCTGGGCTATATGCTCGACCGTGACGGCAACCTGGTCGACCACCCCATCAACGGGCGCCTGATCGGCGTTGAACTGGACGACCTGCACAATATTCCCGATACCATTCTGGCTGCCGGTGGAGCGCATAAGGTGGCGATTATGCAGGCTTCCCTGAACCGGGGTTTTGTAAACACTCTGGTCACCGACGAAGAAACCGCCCGCTCCCTGCTTTGAGGTAATGTTTTAGATGACACTCTACGCTGGCATTGACATGGGCACGTCCGGCGTCAGGGTCGTACTTGCCGACGGCGCTGACAAAATCCATGCCGACGCCTCTGTCAGTATCAAAGTTGATCGTCCCCACCCGGGCTGGAGCCAGCAACACCCGGACCTGTGGTGGCAGGCGACCTGCGATGTGTTCGACCGGTTGAGCGCAAATCACCCCGAACTGATGGCTCAGGCAAGGAGCATCGGTCTTTCAGGTCAGATGCTTGGTTCAGTGCTTCTGAACAAAAATGACCAGCCGACCCACACTTCGATCCTGTGGAATGATCAGCGGGCACTGGCCGAATGTGGGGAAATGCTCGCTGCGGTTCCCGATATGGGGATGCGGACCGGGGGCAATCCCGATCCGGGCCTGACCGCGCCCAAACTCCTGTGGCTGGCCAAGCATGTTCCTCAAGCGCTGGAGCAGGCCGAAGTGCTGATTCTGCCCAAGGATTATGTGCGCCTGTGCCTGACGGGGGAGCGGGCCAGCGATCTTTCGGATGCTGCCGGTACGCTGCTGCTGGATTGCAAAAGCCGTTCCTGGGACGAGGAGCTTGCCAGAGCCGCCGGGTGGAGCCTCGAGCGCCTGCCGGTGCTTGTGGCATCCCACGAGGCGGCGGGTACGCTTCGTCCTGAACTGCAAAGGCGCTGGGGGTTTTCAAAGCCGGTGCCGGTGGCAACCGGGGCAGGGGACAACATGGCCTGTGCGCTCGGGGTGGGGGCAACCATCGCCGGGGATGCTGTGGTCACTCTTGGCACATCGGGGGTGCTGTGCGCTGTTGACGGAGGCTTCCATCCGGCTCCCCAGTCGGCAGTTCTGACCAACCCCCACGGCGCGCCGGACACTTATCTCTCCATGGGTGTTGTCATGAGCGCCACCCAGTCTTTGGAATGGCTTGCCTTACTCAGTCGGATAGAGGTTCTGCAACTGGCGGCGTTGGTCGATGATATGGTTGCAGAGCAGGGGATAAAAAGCGCCCCCGTCATGCGCCCCTCCCTGACTGGCATCAGAACCCCCGATAATCGGCCCGATGCAGGGGCTGCCATATCAGGCATGACCTCGCTCACGGATGCCCCGGCGCTTGCCTATGCGGTAATGGAGGGTGTGGCCTTCCAGTTTTTTGACTGCCTCAAGGCTCAGAAAGAGGCCGGGGTGCCGCTAAACAGTATAACAGCCGTTGGCGGCGGCTCGAAAAACCGGCTCTGGGTTCAACTCATCGCCACACTGTTTGAGACGAGTATCCAGGTGCCGGGGGCAAGCAGTGCCTCAGCGGCCATCGGCGCGGCGCGGCTGGGCAGCGTTGCATCCGGCGATTTTTCGGTCGACGAAGCCCTGTCGCGCAAACCGGCAAACGCCATGAGCATTGAGCCTGACCCTCAGCTTAATGGCGTTCTTGCGGCCCGGTATGAACGGTTTTGCGATCTGCCGAAATAACAGCATGGAGCAGAAAGCAGCACTTGTTTTTCGCTTTGATTAGGCAACCACCAAAACAAAAACCACTTTGGGGCTGAGCTCTGTAAAAGGCCCTGCAAAAGGCCCTGATAAAACGGGAGGACAAGCCCACAGGTAGCGGCAAGAGGATGCCTTCGGGGACTTTTTACACAAGGGGAGGAACTTGCCAGCAAATATGCAGTCAAGGCAACTGCCTTCCACTCCTGCGTGTATTGAAAGGCATTGGCTCCCCGGGCAAGACTCGAACTTGCGACAAAGCGGTTAACAGCCGCTCGCTCTACCAACTGAGCTACCGGGGAATACCTGAAGAATGGCACCCGAAATCAAGGTCGGCACCGTGTAGCGTTTTTGTTTGGCTTTGCCAAGACCTGTTTGACAGTAAATTTGGATATAGCGCGATGCTCTAAGAGCTGGCTTCAAGCTCTGCCTGTCTGTTGCAGGCAATCAGGTCAGCCGGGGTATTAATGTTGACAAACGGATTGTCTGACTGAAGGGAGGAATAATCCAGCCGGGCCCATTCGCGCCTGTCAAGAAGAGAAAAAAGAGCGCGGTGTGATGGGTTTCTTCTTTCGTGGGTCTTTGGAGAAAAGCTGGACAGACGCCAAAGAGCATTGGTGGGGTAAACCTGATCGCCAAAAGTGGCGACAACCACATCCAGTTGCGGTGTCAGTATCTGGCGGGCCCGTGCTGCAAAGTCAGATGGAAAAAAGGGCGTGTCGACAGCCACAGTCAGCAGAAATTGTGTTTGGGGGAGCTCTGAAAGGGCAAAGGCGGCCATTTCTATAAGGGCGGCAGCCGGGCCATTGCCTGAATCACTGAGTGCTATGAAATTCGGTGCCGAGTGAAATTGGTTTTTCTGATGCTTGCCCACCGAGAGAAGAATGTGTGTGCAATCGTCTCTTATGGCGCTTTCCACCCGTTCAAGCAGGCTTTGGCCGCGAACAAGAATCCCTGATTTCAGGGCCTGACCCAGCCTCGTGGCATTTCCCCCTGCCAGAATAACGCCAAGAATATCAGCTTGCTTGCCTTCGGTCTGTTGTTCCTGGCGTGTGGTTGCTGGCATCTCGTTCAGGGTTTCATGTTGAGGGACAGGGCGGCTGATCCTCCGGATAATGGGAGACCGGCGCAAACCGTTGGGTCTGATATGTGGAGGCCACGTCCGGAATCGAACCGGAGTACACGGATTTGCAATCCGCTGCGTAACCACTCCGCCACGTGGCCTCAACAGAAGGCTTGTTATTTCAAACATTGTCGCGAGGCAAGGGCGCGATTGTTCCAAACAATGATATTGCGTCAAAAGCAGCGCGGGCCCTTGCGCAAATTTGCCTGAGGAGATGCAAAACAGGCAAAGACGTTCATTTCCGGCATTTTATTTGCTGTCATGCGCGCTGACATTTTCATGGGTGATTGATTGAGAAAAACAGGATTGTTTTGCAATGAGTTACAGTCTTTCCCTAATGCTTGGCTCTGCGTGAATACACGAAAGTTTTCATGAGGAACTACTATTTCAAGGCTTGGATTTTATCCAGCTGACCGATATGAGCAGTCGGACATACAGGTCCGCCAGGGAGGCTTTTTGCGCTCAGTCCGAGCCGAACAATCATGGTCTACTGTTTTGACATCGGCGGCTCATTCATAAAGTTCGGAGTTCCGGATGCCGCAGGGCTTGTGACAGAGAGTGGGCGTGTGCCGACGCCGTTGAACTCCTTTGACGAACTCGTTGAGGTTTTGGTGTCTTCTATCAGGAGCATGCCCGCCAGCTTTGCTCCGCTCGTTTCAATTTCACTGGCCGGGATTATCAATCCCAATTCACAACTGACCTCGGTTGCCAATATTCCCTGCCTGAACGATCGCAGACTGAAAGGGGATCTGGAAAAAAAGCTGGGTCTGCCGGTGGTCATTTCCAACGATGCGGATTGTTTTGCGCTTGCCGAGGCGCGTCTTGGTGCCGGGCGCGGACATACTAATGTGTTTTGTATCATTCTGGGCAGTGGCGTTGGCGGCGGGATGGTGTTCAATGGCGACCTGCTCTCAGGTTTTGGTGGGTTCGGCGGAGAGTGGGGGCATGGGCCCTCTGTTGACCCCGGGGCGGGGGGGCTGATTGAGCCGCTCAAGCGCATGCGCTGTGCCTGCGGGGGAGTGGGTTGCCTCGACACCGTTGGCGGCGCTCGCGGGCTGGAACGGCTGCACTGGGCTATTCATGCCGAGCAGGCGGGAAGTACCGATATTATTGCGCGCTGGCTAAATGGGGAATCTGAAGCTGCGCTGAGTGTGAAGGTTCTGGTTGAGCATGTTTCAAGAGCGCTGAGCGTTGTCGTGAATACATTCGGCGCTTCCATTGTTCCTGTTGGCGGAGGGCTGTCGCACTCCGTGGAGCTGGTTTCCCTGATTGACCGCCGGGTGCGTGCTTTGACTCTGGCGGATTATGTTCAGCCATTGGTCGTTCCGGGGAAACATGCGCAGGATGGCGGATTGATTGGCGCCGCGCTTGCCGGAGAAGACCTTCGTCAAGCTTTGTCCGGTAAAGAGCTGGCCGAATGAATAGCGCCGGGCTTGAGGTGCAAAGTCGAAACGGGAAGCCGCCGGGGAAGCTGCTTGAAGTCTGCGTTGAGGATTGCGCCGGGTTGTTGGCAGCTCAGGCGGGGGGCGCGGGCCGGGTGGAGTTGTGCAGCGCGCTTGGCTCCGGCGGTCTCACCCCGAGTGCCGGCATGATCGAATTTGCTGCCGGTTTGAAAATCCCTGCCATGGTGCTTGTCCGGCCGCGTTCCGGGGACTTCATTTATGGTTCCTGCGAATTGGAAATCATGGAGCGCGACATTGGCTTCGCCGCAAAGCACCATTGTGCAGGAGTCGTTATCGGCGCCGCAGCCGTTGATGGCAGTCTGGACCTTGTTGCGCTTGAAAGGCTGCGCACCGCTGCCGGGAATATGGAAGTGTGCCTTAACCGGGTGTTTGATTTGACGCCTGATCCCTTCAGTGCGCTTGAACGCGTTATTGATCTGGGGTTCCAGCGGATACTGACTTCAGGTCAGGAAGTAAGTGCCCTCGCCGGGTGCAACCTTCTGGCCATGTTGGTGGAGCAGGCAGGGGCGCGCATTGAAATCCTTGGTGCGGGCGGCATTAGCCCGGGCAATGTTGAAGAACTGATACAAACAACAGGGCTGGAGCAGATACACGCTTCATGCCGGTCGGTAGCGCCTCCGGGTTCTGCCGAATTGGCTCGTTTTGGCTTTGCTGATGCAGAGCGCGGGCAAACGACGAACGAAAATATGGTGCGCAATATGGCAGCGAGGCTGAACAGGCTGGCCTGACCTGCAAAGTCAAGAAGAATTGGTATTCTTAACCACAAGACCAATTGGGGTTTTCTCCAATATTTGCCAAGCTATGAAAAAAAATTTCACAATACCGGGTGTATGTGGACTTTCATGTTGACAATATTCTGAGGCTGGGACAAACTTTGAAAAAATTTACATAACGGCGCAAAGTCGTTGCGGGGAGAGCTCATGAAGGTTGGTATTGTTGGCTTGGGATTCCGGCTGGGCTATCTGGCGCGCGTTATTGATCAGATTGTGCCTGCCGCCCGCTTTGTTGGCTATGTGGATCCAACCCCCTTCGGGCTGAACATCCTGACAGACGGGAATATTGAATCCGGCCCCTCTTATGAGACAATTTCAGATTTGGTTTCGGCACAAAACCCTGATCTGATAATGGTGGGTTCGCCCAACCTGATGCATCTGGAGCATATCCGCCAGGCACTGGATCTTGGGGTCAGGGTTTTTACTGAAAAGCCCGTTGTAACCAGTGAAGAGGACACAATGGAGCTGCTTGCCCTGTTGCGCCAGTACGGGGGGGCGGACAGCGTGAGCATCGGGCTGGTTCTGCGCTATGCGCCGCTTTATCGTGACCTGGTTGCCGCCCGGGACAAAGGGCAGCTCGGCACCATCGTTTCCATTGAAGCTTCCGAACATATTGCGCCCTATCACGGGGCATTTTTTATGCGAGACTGGCGGCGGGAGAGCGGCTATTCGGGCGGTTTTATGCTGGAAAAGTGTTGCCATGACATCGACCTCTACCAGGGCCTTGTGGGCAGCCGGGCGCTCAGAATTGCCAGTTTCGGGGGACGTAAAAGCTTTGTTCCCGAGAATGCGCCGGAAAAGATGGGCATCAACGATGATGAAGTCTACTACCGCAAACCCGGTGGCTGGATGGCTTCAGACAAGGTCTTTGACAGCGAAGGGGACATTATCGACTACCAGACCGCAATTGTTGAATTTGAGGGCGGAGAAAACCTTTGTTTTCACACAAACCTCAATGTTCCGGACGAATTTCGGCGGTTTTGCGTAATGGGTTCGCAGGGAATGGCCGAGGGGGACTTCGTACGCAATTTCTTCCGCGTCCATGATGCACGCACTTCCGCCAAGCTCGTTGATAAGTCTTACGAGGTTTCAGATCTGTCGTTCCACTATGGAGCGGATGAAAACATGATCGCAGATATATTTGCCCACTACATCGAGGGAAAGTCCCTTCCGGTTTCCATTGTTGACGGATTGGCTGCCGGATTGACTGCCATCAAGATGGACGAGGCGCGCAATTCCCGTGCCGTCATTGATATGTCTAAGACCTGGGCCAAATTCGACAGCTTCGGGCTGGTGTAGGAAAAATGGCAGCAAACGTAAAAAAAACAGACTATTTTCCCTATCTGTTGTTGGTGCCGGCACTGATTGTTACTTTGCTCATTGTTGCCTGGCCCGTGGTGGAAACCATCCGCCTTTCGTTTACTGACGCTTCACTGAAGCTTACTGAGAATTACGTCGGGCTTGAAAACTATGAGAAGATGTTTGCCCGCAAATTTCCCGAAACAATTTTTCGCACCTTCTATTGGATGGGTGTTTCAGTCAGTCTGAAAATGATTATTGGCATTGCCGGGGCGGCACTACTCAATGCCGCGGTTCCGGGGCGTAATCTGTTCCGGGTTCTGGTTATGCCGCCTTGGATTGTGCCTATCGCCATTGGCGTTTTCATCTGGAGCTGGATGTATAACGGCCAGTTCGGCATGATCTCGGGCCTGCTTCAGCGCTTCGGTCTGATTGCCGAGCCTATGGAATTTCTGGCCTTTAGAAATTCTGCGTTTTTTTCGACCATTGTCACCGATGTGTGGATCGGAACACCCCTGGTCACAATCTATTTGCTTGCGGCCATGCAAGGGGTGCGCCCCGACCTGCTTGAAGCCGCCTGGGTTGACGGGGCAGGCCGCTTCTACCGCTTCCGGCGCATTACACTGCCTCTGATTATGCCGGCGGTGGCCACCATGTCGCTTCTGTCAGCAATATGGACGTTCAACTCCTTCGATATCATCTGGATATTGACCGAAGGAGGACCGCGCGATGCCACTACAACCATGATCATTGATACCTACAAAACGGCCATATCCCGGTTCAAGTACGGGGAGGGGTCTGCACGCGCGGTGATGATTGTCTTGTTCCTGACCTTGTTTGCAGGGTTCTACTTCCTGATGATTTCAAGGATCGCCAAGAAGGAGGTGGGAAATGATTAACAAGTACCGCTGGTGGGAACTGGTTCTGATCTATTGCGGAATGGCGGTGTTTCTGACCTTCATTCTGGCACCGTTTCTTGAAGCCTTCATGGTGTCCCTGCGCCCGATAACGTCCATATTCTCAATTCCCTACAGATTCATCACCGACGAAATGTCGTTTGAATCTTACTTCTCCATGTGGAGCAGCGTGCCGCTCCTGTGGCTTTATATGTTCAATTCATTCATGATCGCTGCGGCCGTGACCTTCTTTGCCCTGATGGCGGTTATTCCGGCGGCCTATGCTTTTGCCCGCTTCGAATTCAAGGGCCGCGATGGCATGCTCACGGCATTCCTGGCCATCAATATGGTGTCCGGCGCTGTGTTGCTCATCCCGCTTTACAAAGTGATGCAGCAGATGGGCCTGCTCAACACCTATTTCGCCATGATTACCCCGGGGGTAGCCTTCTCTATACCCACCGGTATCTGGTTGTTGCGTTCCTACCTGATGAAAATCCCCAAAGAGCTGGAGGAAGCGGCCTGGGCCGATGGTGCCTCCCGGCTTTACACGTTGCGCCGGGTCATATTGCCCATCGCCATGCCTGGCATTGTCGTGGTCGCCATCGCCACCTTTATCGGGGCATACGCGCAGCAATTTCTCTTTGCTCTGACATTTAACTCCGTCAACGAGCTCAACCCCTTGCCAGTTGGTCTGTTCCAGTTCTTCGGTCGTCAGACCGTTGTCTGGAATGAGCTGATGGCCGCAAGTCTGGTCGGCATCTTGCCAGTGCTGATCGTTTACATCTTCCTCCAGAAATACATCGTTTCCGGTCTGACCGCCGGTGCGCTCAAGGAGTAGGATCAGGAAAATGGCAATTTTTAGGGAGAGTAGAATGAAACTTACGCCAATTCTTTTGGGTGGCGCGATGGTTTTGTCCGGGCTGGGAACAGCTTTTGGACAGGAAACACGCGTGCACTTTATCAACTGCGGTGACGATCAGGGTGGTGGTAACGCCGTGCACACCCGCCTCATCGCTGAGTGGGAAGCCGCAAATCCAGGCTACAAGGTTGACCGGGAATTCGTTCCCTGGGGACAGTGCCAGGAAAAATCCACCACGCTGGCTTCAGCCGGTGACGCGCCTGCGCTTGCCTATATGGGCTCGCGTACCCTCAAGCAGCTTTCAGCCAATGACCTGATCGTTGCCATCGACATGACGGACGAGGAAAAAGCGACCTACGCTGACCCGGTTCTGGGTACGATTACAGCAAATGGCCAAGTCTGGGGGGCACCCATCGCCTTCTCGACCAAAGCCCTCTACTGGAACAAGGACCTGTTCGCAGAAGCTGGCCTTGACCCTGAATCCCCGCCCACGACGTGGGACGAGTGGTTGGCAGCAGCAACGGCAATCAATGAAAATACTGACGCCAACGGTATGGGCATTGCCGCCGCTTCCTTTGACAACACCATGCACCAGTTCATGAACTATGTGTACACAAACGGTGGTGAAGTCATCAACTCGGACGGCGAGATTGTCTTCAACTCACCCAACAATGTCGAAGCGCTCAAAATGTATGCAGCGCTGGCCGAAGTGGCTCAGCCCGGCCCCATCGCCTATGATCGGGGTAAACTGCGCCCGCTGTTCATCGAAGGCCAGATTGGCATGATGATTTCCGGCCCTTGGGAACGTCGCCTCATCGGTGATGTGAATTGGGGCGTTGCTCCCATTCCCGTAGGTCCCCAGGGCGGCCCGGGAACGCTTCTGATCACAGATTCCCTTGCAGTATTCAAAGGAACCGGAGTTGAAGAGCAGGCGCTTTCGCTGACCAAGTGGCTGACCAGCCCCGACAATCAGCTTGAGTTTGAGCTTGCTTCGGGCCTGACACCTTTGCGTGACCTGCCCGGCGTTCAGGCCATCAGGGATGAAGATCCCACATGGAACGCCTTCCTTGACGCAATTGCCACCGGTGGTCCCGAGCCGTTTGTGACTGACTATGTTGGTTTGCAGGATGCAATCAACGAGGCCATTCAGTCGGTTATTCTGGGTGAGGCGTCGGCGGAAGATGCCATTGCAGATGCTGCAGATCTTCTGGAAGACTACAAGTAAAATTTGTCGGGCCCCGGACGTTGAGCCGGGGTCCGATCCTGTATAAAACAAGGAATTCAGTATATGGGCCAGCTCAAGCTTGACAATGTACGCAAGTCCTTTGGCAGCATTGAAGTTATCAAAGGGGTTTCGCTTGATGTACCCCACGGGGAATTTGTGGTGTTTGTCGGCCCTTCGGGATGCGGCAAGTCCACGCTTTTGCGCATGATTGCCGGGCTTGAGGAAATCACAGCCGGCAATGTGGAGATAGAGGGAAAAATCGTCAACGATCTGGCGCCGGTCAAGCGTGGCATCGCCATGGTGTTCCAGTCCTATGCGCTTTATCCGCATATGACAGTTTTTGAAAATATTGCCTTTCCTTTGCGGGTTGAGAAACTCCCCCAGGCTGAGGTGGAAGCCAAGGTAAGCGAGGCTTCGGGTATTCTCAAACTTGATGATCGCTTGAAACACAAACCCGGTCAGCTTTCCGGGGGGCAGCGCCAGCGTGTGGCTATCGGGCGCGCCATTGTGCGTCAGCCCTCGGTGTTTTTGTTCGATGAGCCTTTATCCAACCTGGATGCGGCCCTCAGAGCTGAAATGCGGGTGGAACTGGCCAAGCTGCACAATGAGCTTGACGCAACCATGATTTACGTTACCCACGATCAGGTTGAGGCCATGACCATGGCTGACCGCATTGTGGTTCTGGACGATGGGGTCATTGCACAGGTGGGCACGCCGCTGGAGCTTTATCACCGGCCCGAGAATATTTTTGTTGCCGGCTTTATCGGCAATCCCAAGATGAATTTTTTGAGTGTGGACTGCCTTGGCAGCGACAAAAAAGGCACAAAAGTGCGATTTGCAGATGGTGCTGAACTTCTGGTGCCCGTAGTCCCCAGAGAAGGGCTCAAGGGCAAAAAGCTCACGCTGGGCCTGCGCCCGGAGCACGCCCGTCTTGATGGAGGGGAAGCCAATATCTCTATAACACCTTCAGTGATTGAGCGGCTGGGTATTCATACAGTTGTTTATGCAAATATGGATGAGGGGGGAGAGTATATCAGTTGCCTGTTGCCCGGAAGCGCACCGGTGGAGGTCGGCAAATCCAGCAGTATCGGCGTTGACGCTGAAAACTGCCATTTGTTTGATGATAAAGGTGACGCGCTCACCAGAACAAACGAACTCTCGGCCATTGACGAAAGCCTGTTGACCCACAAATAAGCCAAAACAGGGGAGTTACCAGACGCGCCCGCGCGCGGCAATAGTCTCAAGGCGGGTGACCTTGCCCCCGGCGTGAAATACCACCCGGTCGAACAGATTCGAAATCACACAGGTGTGGTTGGGGATGATGCGGATTTTTTCGCCGACCTCGGGGCGTTTGCCGGTGCATGCGCTTAAATCTACAGAGCCGTGTTCTTCGGAAAGCTCGACGATTTTTGCCTCCGGGTATTCGGTAATCAATCCAAAATCGTCAAAACCCAGAAGGTCCGAGGTCAGCCCCTTGGAACCTGCATCAATGATGGCGCGGTCGGGGGTGGGGCGTGACACAATTGTTGACAGAACGTTCATGGCGCAATCCTCAAGCTTGCAGTGCCCGCTGCGTGCCATGGCTCGGTCATTATAGACATAGGTACCCGCGCGGTGCTCGGTGGCGCTGGGCACCTGATGAGAGTTGAACAGGCTCGGCGTGCCCCCATAAGAGATGGTGGGGCAATCAAGCCCGGCACCGGTGAGCAAAACCAGCGTTTGGGCCAGATACTTCTCGCTCTGAGCCTCACTGTGAGGCTTGGGATAGGTCATCAGCCCGCTAAATTTCAGCCCCGGACTGGCGGCGATTTTTTGTGCCAGAACAAGCGCCTGCTCAGGGGACTGGACGCCGCATCTGCTTGCCCCGGTATCGCATTCTATAAGAACGGAAAGTGGCCTTTCGGGCGAAAAAGTTTTCGTCAGTCCCTCAATGGTGGTTTCACTATCAACGCAGACACTCACTTTAGTTTTTTTATTGAGTGCATAAAGGGCTGAAAGCTTTTCTTCGCCTAAAATATTATAGGTGATGAGGATGTCATCAAAACCGGCATCGGCAAAGACCTCAGCTTCTGAAACCTTCTGGCAGTTGATGCCGCGCGCGCCGGCGTCCAACTGGGCTTTAGCAATATCAGGAATTTTATGGGTTTTGATATGGGGGCGGAACGAACGGCCGATTTTGTTCATGTAAGTTTGAACGCGGGCGATATTTCCGGCAACGATATTCTCATCAATCACCGGCACCGGTGTCGAGAGCGTGTTGATGGATTGTCCGATTTTGGCTGTGTAGGGCATTTTTTCGCCTCCGGTGTCAGATGATTGGCCAACATTACCCGGCTTTGGCGTGGGGGTCATCAACCAGAGGCCAGATATCTTTGGGAGCCTTGAGGTATCGGGTGGTCTTGGGGTCGGTGGGATAGGGGGTTCCCGCCGAACAATAGATAATTCTGGAGGCAATATTATCAAAAGAATCGAAAAAATGGTTGGTTGATTTGATGACGAGTACGTCTTTTGAGGCCGGCTCGATGCCCATCACTTCAAACAGACTGGCATCAAAACACTGGGCGCGGGTTGAGTTCAGCACCACTTCAATGTCGTCGAACTCAACCACCACTGCATTGCCAAAAGGGACGCTGGACTGACCAAAACGCATGTGTGCATCGTGTACTATTTTTTTAACCCGCACGCGTGCATCAACCGGGTTGCCGGTGCCGGGTGCCGATTTTGCCCCAAACCTGAGGGGAATTTCCGCGCCTTCCCCCGCGGCGATGCAGATTTGAACGGCAACCGGGTCCCAGATAGAGCCAAAGGCAATGTTTGTAGCTTTCTGAGAAAGAATTTCTTCAAGAATGACGGTGGCATCACCTGCTGTTCCGCCCCCTGGATTATCCCAGACATCAGCGATTACCACCGGATGCGCCGGTTGGGCAATCGCTTCGCAAACCGCTTCAGCAGGGCAAAGCAGGGGAAACAGGCTCTTGCCCCGCAGGGCGAACAGTTCCAAGCCAAGCTTCTTCGCCAGGCGGTCCCCTTTTTCCTTTTGAGCATTGGTCACGACAATTATGTGGGTGCCCATTTCAGGCACGTCCCCGGCCATAAAGCCGTGAATGGCGGATATGGAGAGAATGTCGGGGTCTGATTTTTCAAGCGCCTTCATTCTTTCAACGAAGCCGCGCATGGGCTGGCGCGAGGTGGGAAATATATCAATCATTTTACAGTCAAAGCTCGACATCGCGGGCTTGATGTTGCCAACAAGAGTCTCCCCTGCAAGGTGCCACAGGTTCTCGGCCTGTTCGACAAAGTCTGTATGGGGAAACTCTTTGAAGGCAACAAAAAAATCAGCCGCTGCAAGGCGTTTTGCGGTGAGGTGGCTATGGGGGTCGAGTTCGGCACAGACCAGAGTATCCTTGCCGACAATGCTACGGATGCGCGCGAGGAAATCCCCTTCCGGGTCATCATATCCGGCGGCAACCATGGCGCCGTGCAGGCCCAGAACGACGCCATCCACCGGCATGGCGGCCCGCAACTGGTCAAGAATCTCGTCACGCAGGGTTTCGTAGGTTTCCCTGTTGACAAGGCCGGCCGGGTCGGCCCAGGCCGCGGTACCTTCGACAAGGTGCCAGTTTTTCAAAGTAGCAACCTTGCGACCCACCGTAATGGGAGCCGAGCACAGGGTTGGCGTATCCGGGTGGGTTCCGGGAGGGGCATAGAGCGATGCCTCAAACGCGCGTTGGTCAATACATATGGGAGAAAATGTATTGGTTTCGGTCGCCAGAACGGCAGTGAAAATCTTCAACGCTCAGTACGCCTCCCGGCCATTAACTGTCCGATGAGTCCATGGGTGGAAAAAACAAGATTCCGGTCGTTGGAATTGCCGGTGTTTATGCGGTCAACGCTGAGAAAACTTTCTTTGATGAATTTATTCCTGCCCCGCGAAAAAGCAGTGGCCGGAAAGGCGTTAGCACCGTGTTTTGTCAAAACATCCCGGATTGCACAGCGGCCCGGGCCATCAGAGGAAAAAGGAATGAAAAAATGGGCGCGCATCGCAAAAAAATTACATCCATGTCACTTTATTCTGGAAAAGTTCCGATTATTCTGTTCGATTGTCAATGAAGTAAGAAAAATATTTTCATCATAGCAACAAAATAAGCGGGAGGAAGAGGTTGTGAGCGATATCAAACGATATGGGGCGGAAAAGTCCGGGGCGGGGGGGCAGAATCTGCCTTTTGCGCGAGCGGTTGAGGCCGATGGCTGGCTTTATGTTTCAGGGCAGGTCGCCATGAAAAACGGAGAGATTGTGCCCGGTTCCATTGTCGAGCAAACCCGCGTCACCATTGAGAACCTTTTGGCAATTCTTGAAGAGGCGGGATACGGCACCGAGCACATCGTTCGCGTGGGGGTTTGGCTCGACGACCCGCGAGACTTCTGGTCCTTTAATGGTGTTTACAAGGAATATTTTGGTGAGCATCCCCCGGCGCGTGCCTGCGTGCAGTCCCGGCTGATGATTGACGGCAAAGTCGAGATTGATTGCGTCTGTTATAAAGCGCCTGAAGCTTAAAGAAAGAAAACCTTGGGCGGTCAGGATCGAGGCGGCTACTTTTAGCCACAACGAAAGTGAAGTGAAATGGATATTCTTGGAACCCTGCAAAACGAAGTGGAAGGGTTTTCGCGTTCCGAACAGCGTATCGCCGATATCCTGTTTACCGACACTGAATTTGCCACCAATGCCTCAATCACCGAACTGGCGCACCGCGCCAAGGTTTCGCCTCCCACGGTTACCCGGTTTTGCCGTCGGCTGGGGTGCCAGTCCTATTCGGAATTCAAGGTGAGGCTGGCTCAGACGACATTTGTGGGAACCCGCTACCTGACACCGGAAACGCCACCCCTTTCAGCAAGTGATGTAGTCGAGGATATTGTGACCCGCGCGCAAAAGGCGCTGCACAGCCTGCACGAAAGTACAAACATTATGGAATTGCAAGAGGTTGCTGAGCGCATCTGCAATTCTTCGATGGTTTATGCCTTCGGCTCGGGTGGTAATTCTTCGATGGTGGCCAGCGAAGTGCAGAACCGGCTGTTTCGTTTCGGGCTGAGGGTCACCGCAAGCTCTGACCACACAATGCAGTTGATGATGGCCTCAGCAGCCAGTCCTGAAGATATTATCATTGCCTCTTCGATTTCGGGCCGCAATGAAGAGTTGGTCCGCACCATGAAGGTGGCCCGCGACTACAAGGTGTTCACCGTGGCCCTGACCCGGCCGGGCAGCCCTCTGGCCGAAATGGCAGACATCACCCTGCCCATAGATTTGCGCGAGGGATTGAACATTCTCAAGCCAACCGCGGTTCGTTTCGTGTTCCTGGCTATGGTGGACATACTGGCCACGCTGGTGGCCATGCGGGTTGAGGGCGGGGCGCAGGAAAAACTGCGCCGGATAAAGTTTCAGGTGGTCGCACATCGCGACAATGACGACAGTGAGCCGTTGGGGGACTAATTTAGCCGTGGAACAGCAAGCGCAAACTGCACAAAATTCTGTAGCCGTGATTACCGGGATTGGCGGAGACATCGGCAAGGCCATCGCCAAAGAAATGCTGAGGGCAGGCCATCAGGTGATTGCTGCCGATATCAGCACCAGGGCGTCGGAAG
The DNA here is from genome assembly GCA_026981645.1 of Hyphomicrobiales bacterium. GTDB lineage: Bacteria > Pseudomonadota > Alphaproteobacteria > Rhizobiales > Devosiaceae > DROE01. The sequence goes on from JALSII010000025.1 coordinate 81,411, forward strand.
ACGCTGCCTTGGTTTTGGACCCGGAGGGAGGTCGGGTTTTTCCGGTGACCTGTGACATCACTGATGAGCATTCAGCAATTGAAATGGCAAAAATTGCCCGCAGCAAGGGGACGGTTACGGTGCTGATCAATAATGCGGGCGGGGTGAGGGAACCTTCCTTGCAGTCAATGAGCGTCAAACGCTGGAAGGAAGACACCGACCTGAACCTGAATGGAGCGTTTATTTGCTTTGGTGCGCTGGCAGAGGATTTGAAGGCAAGTTCTGGCTGTGTAATCAATATTGCCTCGGTCAATGGACTGGGCACCTTCGGGCACCCTGCCTATAGCGCAGCCAAGGCTGGGCTCATCCACTTTACCCGGATGATTGCTGTTGAATATGGCCAGTTCGGCGTGCGTGCCAACGCCGTGGCTCCGGGGACCGTGCGCACGGAAGCCTGGGAAGAACGGGCAAAAAACGACCCCGATATATTCAAGCGCGCCAGCCGACCGTGCCCGCTGGGGCGCATTTCCCTGACCACCGATGTGGCCAATGCCGTTGCGTTTCTTGCCAGCGACAAAGCCAGCGCCATTACCGGCGTCTGCCTGCCGGTGGATTGTGGACTGATGGCGGGGCAGGCGGAGCTGGCAGGCCTGTTCAGCCAGTCCGATGATTATTGAACTTTTCATTCCAGTTTTGGGAGCCTGACTGATGAACGAAATTCACTGCCGCCTTGAGGCGCGCTGGACCAGCATCACCCTGGAAGAGGGGCGGCTGGAATTTGAGCTGTTCAATCTTGGCGATGCGTCGCTTGCGGACTTCCGGCTGTCCTACACCAGCCTGACGCGTATTGAAGACGCCTCCAAATGCGAGAACGCCACCCTGCTCAGGCGCAACGCCAACCTGCACGAAATGATGCCGGTCGATGGAAAAGCGATTGCTCCTGGTAAGAGTTGGCGCTTTGGCGTGGGCGGACTGACCCGCCCCGCCCGGCATCGGACGGACGGGGTGAGTACCGCCTATATCACGCTTGCCGATGGTTCACGCCATGACATTGCGTTGGGCCCCTTTTTGCCTTCTGACAGTCCGGCAACCTTCACCCCGGAATTGGTGCCGGAGGGGGAACTGGAATTTCCCGTTTCAATCCTGCCCTGGCCCAAAAAATTTTCGGCCATGGGTTTTGGCGCGCCCCCTGTTGCGCTCTTTGCGCAGGATGGCAGCAGCACCGATAAGATCGCGGCCCTGTCCGAGATCTCAGAACTCGCTGCCAGACTGTTTCCTGCAGAAGCGCAGCCTTTTTCTCTGTGTGCTGTGACCGGGGGGAGGCCCATCCGGTTTGAGGAAAATTCTGATCTCGCCGGGGAGGGGTATACCCTGAGTTTTTCGGTAGACGAAGTAAAGTTGGCCAGTGCCGGGCACGCCGGAACCATTTATGGTCTTGTTACTCTGGTGCAGATGCTCATGGCCTCTCACAGGGAGCCGGAGAAATTCAGCTTCCCTGCCTCGGGCAATATCGAGGATGCGCCGCGTTACCAGTGGCGGGGCTGTCATCTGGATGTCTCGCGTCAAGTTTACCCGCTGGCATCCGTAGCTCGCTTCATTGATATTCTGGCCTGGAACAAGCTCAACGTGCTTCATTGGCACTTGACTGATGATGAAGGCTGGCGGCTTGAGATTAAAGCCTATCCTGAGTTAACCGAAATTGGCGCACGACGCGGGCCCGATGAAATAATGACGGCACAACTTGGCACCGGCGCACGCACTACAGCCGGGCACTATACCCAGCAAGAGGTGCGTGAACTTGTCGCAAAGGCCAAGCGCATAAATGTAGATATTATGCCTGAAATTGATATTCCGGGCCACTGTACTGCGCTGCTTGCTGCGCTTCCTGATCTGACTGACGGGCAGGAAGCACCGGAGAGTTATTTTTCGGTGCAGGGATATTCCAACAATTCAATCAACCCCGGCCTTCCCCAGACATTTGAGTTTCTGGAAAAAGTGTTTTCAGAAGTCGCTCAACTGTTTCCCTTCCCTTACATTCATGTGGGTGGTGACGAGGTTGCTCCGGGGGCCTGGCTGGCCTCGCCCAAAGCAAAAGATTTGATGGCGAAAGAAAGGCTTGGTGGAACTCCTGAGTTACAAGCCTATCTGCTTCGCCGGGTTAAAACCATGCTGAGCGGTATGGGCAAACAACTCTCGGGCTGGGATGAGGTTTCTCATGGAGGAGGGGTGGACCCGGAGGGCACTCTGCTGATGGCCTGGCAAAAGGCGGAGCTTGGCCCGGAACTGGCAGAGCAGGGTTACGACGTCGTGATGACGCCGGGGCAGGCCTATTATCTGGACATGGTGCAATCTGAAGACTGGCAGGAGCCGGGGTTGAACTGGGCGGCGCGCAAGGTTCCCCCTAAGCTAACCTATGAATACGAGGCGGCCGGGGAGTTTCCCGAGCCACTGTCGCATAAACTCAAGGGCATTCAGGGGTGTATCTGGAGCGAAAACCTGGTGTCGCGTGAATTGTTCAATCACATGGTCTTCCCGCGCCTCAGTGCCATTGCAGAATCGGCATGGACACCAAGAGATAAAAAGAACTGGCAGAGGTTTGCCGCAACCTGTCGGCGGATGCCCGTCCTGTGAGATGTTTTGCACATGGGGTGATAATGTTTGTCTTGCGACATGTTGAGCCCTTGGCCTTTGGTACGTAAAGAGCCTAAAAGCTTTTCACGAGCCGGTTTCTCTTCAAAGAAAGACAGCACAATGATTGATTTTGCAGAAACACGCAAAGCAATGGTTGAAGGCCAGTTGCGAACTTCGGGCGTGCTGAGCGCACGGGTTCTCAAGGCCATGGGAAGCGTTCCCCGGGAGGAATTCCTTGATGAGGGGCGCAAGGCTATTGCCTATCTGGATATGGATCACAGGCTTGAGGGGGCTGTCGGACGCTACATGGCATCACCCGTTGTACTAGGGAAAATGATTGAACTGGCCGAAATCGAACAGGATGACATTGTTCTGGATGTGGCGTGCGGGACAGGATATTCGACTGCGGTTATCGCCCATCTGGCTAATTCGGTTGTGGCGATTGAGACCGATGAGGCTATGGTTGCTCAAGCCAATCAGATATTGGCCGGTCTGGATATCGGCAATGCTGCTGTTATCAAAGCCTCTCTGAAAAAAGGGGCCCCCGCAGAAGCACCTTTTGATGTGGTGATAATTGAAGGGGCGGTCGGCATAGTGCCACAGGCGCTTTTTGACCAGTTGCGCGTTGGGGGGCGTCTGGTTGCGCTTTATGGAGATGGAGCAAGCGCAACAGCCGTGCTTCATATCAAGGGCGAGGGTGAAATTGCACGGGTTGAGGCATTCAATGCCAGTCTTCCTCCCCTTACCGAACTGTTCCCGGAACCAGCGTTCAGCCTGTAGGGCCCTGAGCCTGGACGGGCGGGTCAATACTGTTGTATTCTCACAACGCTTCAAACGTCATTTGTTGTCCTGATATAGCTGCATCTCCAAGATTAATAATATTTAAGGACGCAATGGTTGTGCCAGGGGCAGGGCGTGCCTATTGTAGTGCCATTGGAGGCGTTGGCATGAAACTTAAGATATTTTTGCGCGTAGGCGCTACTGCGGTGCTTTTGGCATGTTCCACTTCATTGGGGCAGGCTGAAACGCTGCGTGAGGCCCTGAGCAGCGCCTATGCCAGCAACCCCAATATTGCCTCGGCTCTCATCAGCGTGAAGACTGCCGCCGAAGATATTGCTATCCGCCGGTCAGGGAAACTCCCTTCGATCAGTGCGACTGCAGACTATGCCTATAACTGGTCAGTTGTGGGGGGGAGCGCTTCGGATTCACAATCCTTCAATATCGGGATGACCTATAGGCAGACCCTGTTCGATAATCTGCGCACTGATGCTCAGGTGGAGCAGGCACGTGCCTTTACCGTGGTTGCAGCGCAATCCTTGCGCAATGCTGAGCAGAATGTGCTGCTCTCGGCCGCAAACGCTTATTTCAATGTCCTGCGTGACACCCAACTGGTTCAGCTCCGGGCTGATAATGTGGCGTTTTTTCAGGCTCAGGTGAAGTCAGCGCAGGACCGTCTGAATATCGGGGAGGGGACACGAATAGAGGTTTCCCAGGCTGAAGCGCGGCTCGCTTCAAGCGTTGCATCCTATCGCAACGGGGTTGCCAGCCTGCAGGTTTCCCAGGCGAGTTATCAGCGCTGGGTGGGGCGGCCCCCGCAAAATCTGAGTTCAGGATTTGACTTCTTCAGCGCACTGCCGCGCTCGCTTAGCGAGGCCCTTGCTCTTGCCGATACCCAGCACCCCGCCATACTGAGTGCGCTGGCGCAGCTGCGCGCCTCGCAGGCAGGAGCTGACGCCGCCCGGGCTGCCTTTGGCCCGACACTCGACTTGATCGGCACGATTTGCGCCGTTCAGTGCTTTGGCGGAACAACTACCGGCATGAGCGGCTCTATCCGGCTGACCCTGTCCATTCCACTCTATTCCGGTGGTGCCATGGGCGCTTCGCTGCGGCAGGCAAATCTCAATCAAATCAAGTCGGAGCTTGATGCTCTGGTGGCGCGGGACCAGATTCGGGAGACAGTGGTTTCATCCTGGAACGGGCTGGAAAATTCCAACGCGCAAATTACTTCCGCGCAATCCTCCGTGCGGGCCAGCGAAGCGGTTCTGGCCGGAGTAATTGAGGAGCGCAATGTGGGTCAGAGCACAACACTTGATGTGTTGAATGCAAGGTCCGACCTGACGAATGCGCGCGAACAGCTGATTTCAGCGCAAAACTCAAAACTGGTGGCGGGCTTTACACTATTGTCTTCGATAGGACGGCTCTCTGCAGTTGATTTGGGCCTGCAGGTTCAAATTCGCTCGGCACAAGGCTATGTTGAATCGGTTGAGGATGTCTGGGCTGACCTGCGTAGTCTTCCGGTCAACTGACTTCTGGTACAACAGAAGCGATATTCTCAAACAGCTCCGCTACTGTAATAAGTATCATCGGCCTGTTCAGGAGGCAGGGCACTGCCTGTTGCGTGCTTTGTCGGGGCGACGCTGTTTTTTCAATCCAACTAAACCGTGGACATCGTAAGTGATGCCATTTTGCCTTGACGCAAGCCGGAGTACAGTATGTGCAAGCGAATCAGGGGCTCATGGTTGCCCGAAAGACGAGTATGATTTGTTTTGTTGTTTAGTATCAAGAGCTTATTAAGGGGCAAACATGAATAAGCCGGCTGCCAAAGATCCCTCAATGGACGAAATCCTGTCGTCGATCCGTCAGATTATTGCTGACGATGATGCGCCCGAGGGAGGCGCTGTTGAAGAAACAGAAGCACCCGCCGTACCCAGCGAAGTTGAGGCGGATGCGGAAATGGTGGCTCTTGCAGCAAGTGAGGAGGCTCCGGCGGCTTCAACTGAAGAAGAGCCTTTAGAGCTTTCCGCAGAGCAGATGGTTGCCGAACCTCAAGCCCTTGAGGAACTGCCCGAAGTTGATTTTAACCCGGTATCCGCTGGAGCGGAGACAGTTGCACCTGCTGAGCCCGAGGCGCCGGTTGAGGAAAGTCCGGCAGAAGAAGTCGAATTGGTTGTCGCAGACGACATAGCTTTTGACGTGGAAGAAACTCCTGAAGAGATGGTGGAAGAGGACGTGCAGGCCGAACCTGCACCGGTTTCTGCGATGCCTGATCCGGAATTGAGCACAGACATGGCAAACAAGCTTCTGGCACCGACTACGGATGCAGCTGTGCGCCACACGTTTGCAAAGTTGAATTCTCTTTCCATTGGCGGTGCGGATCTTACCCTGGAGTCCATGGTGCGCGATATGCTGCGCCCCATGCTCAAGGAATGGCTGGATGAACATCTGCCCGCAACCGTTGAACGCATGGTCGAAAAAGAAATTGAGCGCGTCTCACGCGGCGAATAGCGGCAGAAACCCTCTGACTTTTGGTCGCCGGGCTGTTGACTTGGCATCACGGCTTGGCTTTACAAAGAGTAGAACATATTTCTTACGGCTCGCCTGCAATGGCGGGCCGCACTAACGTGAGCGCTCTGAAATGATCGAAAAAAAATACAAAGCAGAAAATGTCGAGCAGCGCATCTATCAGTCATGGATTGATGCAGGGGCGTTCAGGGCGGGAGCCGGGGCAAAGCCGGGTGCGCCGGGCTATTCCATCGTCATTCCACCGCCCAACGTCACCGGCTCGTTGCATCTCGGGCATGCGCTGAACAATACGCTTCAGGATATTCTGATCCGCTTTGAACGCATGCGGGGCAAGGACGTGTTGTGGCAGCCTGGGCTTGACCATGCAGGCATCGCCACGCAGATGATTGTCGAGCGCCAGTTGATGGAGCGGCAGGAACCCTCGCGGCGCGAAATGGGGCGTGAAAAATTTCTCGAAAAAGTCTGGGAATGGAAAAACGAGAGTGGCGGGGCCATTCTCAACCAGTTGCGCCGCCTCGGGGCGTCCTGCGACTGGAGCCGCGAGCGCTTTACCCTTGGCGAACACGGGCGTGCGGACGAGCAGATGGTGCGCGCCGTCATCAAGGTTTTCGTTGATCTCTACAACAAGGGGCTGATCTACCGGGACAAAAGGCTGGTGAACTGGCACCCCGGCCTGCAAACCGCGGTCTCGGATCTTGAGGTGGAAAACCTCGAGGTCAAGGGCCAGATGTGGCACTTGCGTTATCCGCTGGCCGAAGGGGAAACCTATGAGCACCCTTATATGGAAGTGCAGGGCGAAGAGGGTGAAACAACCCGTCGCGACTGGTTGCCCGAGGATGGAGATCCGGACGGTTTTGAAACCCGCTCCTATATTGTGGTTGCCACTACGAGGCCCGAAACCATGCTCGGGGACACAGCAGTTGCGGTGAACCCCGAGGACAGCCGCTATCAGCATCTGATCGGCTGTTTTGTCGACCTGCCGCTGGTCGGTCGGCGCATCCCAATTGTTGCCGACGAACATGCCGACCCGGAGCAGGGCTCGGGCGCGGTGAAAATCACGCCGGCCCATGATTTCAACGATTTTGAGGTCGGCCAGCGCCACGATCTGGAGCAGATCAACATCTTCAATGCTGACGCAACCCTGAACAAAAATACACCCCTTGCCTATCAGGGCATGGACCGCTTTGACGCGCGCAAGCAGGTTCTTACCGACCTGGAAGCCATCGGCGCTCTGGACCGGGTCGAAAAAAAGAAAATCATGGTGCCCTATGACGAAAAGACCAAGCTGGTCGTCATCGAGCCTTATCTGACCGACCAGTGGTGGGTGAAAGCTGACGTTCTGGCCAAGCCGGCGATTGCCTCGGTGCGCGAGGGGCGCACAAAATTTGTGCCGCAAAAATACGAAAAGACCTATTTCAACTGGCTGGAGAACATCAAACCCTGGTGTATCTCGCGCCAGCTCTGGTGGGGGCACCAGATACCGGCCTGGTATGGGCCCGATGGCACGGCGTTTGTCGGCTTGAGCGAACAAGAGGTGATGGCGGAGGCCGAACAGCACTATGGAGCAGTGACGGAACTGCACCGCGATCCCGACGTGCTCGACACTTGGTTCTCCTCGGCCCTGTGGCCGTTTTCCACCATGGGCTGGCCCGAAGAGACCGAGGAACTGAAACGCTATTACCCCACCGATGTTGTGCTCACCGGCTTTGATATCATCTTTTTCTGGGTGGCGCGGATGATGATGTTGGGTATCGAATTCATGGGCAAGGAGCCCTTCCACACCGTCTATATGCACGCTCTGGTCCGCGACGAAAAGGGCCAGAAGATGAGCAAGGTCAAGGGCAACGTCATCAACCCGCTTGACCTGGTCGATGAATACGGGGCCGATGCCAGCCGCTTTACCTTTGCGGCGATGGCGGCGCAGGGGGCCGAGCTCAAGCTCTCCATGTCCCGGGTCGCCGGGTACAGGAACTTTGTCACCAAGCTGTGGAACGCGGCGCGCTTTCTGGAAATGAATGAGTGCCGGCGTGTGGCAGAGTATGACCCCGCAGCGGTGACCGCGCCGCTAAACCACTGGATTTTAGGTTCCACTGCACGCACGGTTGCCTCAGTCACCAGAGCTATTGAGGAGCACCGCTTCAATGAAGCGGCCAATGCTGCTTATGATTTTGTCTGGGGCACGTTCTGTGACTGGTATATCGAGTTGGCCAAACCAACCTTCATGGGCGACAACGAAGCGGCAAAGACCGAAACGCGGGCAACCGCCGCCTTCGTGTTGGACCAGATCCTGAAACTCCTGCATCCCTTCATGCCTTTTGTCACCGAAGAATTGTGGGCTGAAACCGCCAAAACCGGTCCGGCGCGCAAAACGATGCTTATTCTGGCCGACTGGCCCGAACTGGATGGTCTGGAACATGCCCAGTCCGATTCTGAACTGAACTGGCTGGTCGGGGTGATTTCGGGCATCCGCTCCCTGCGCGCCGAAATGAATGTTCCGGCTGGTGCAAAAATTCCTCTGAAAATTACCGGTGCGGGTGAAGCAACTCTTGCGCGAATAAAAACCCATCGGGACGCCATCATCCGGCTGGCCCGGCTCAGCGAGATGAGCTTTTCTGAAGTGGTGCCAAAGGGGTCGGCACAACTTATTATGGACGAGGCTACTTTTGCCCTGCCGCTGGGGGATATTATCGACCTGGATGCGGAAAAAGCCCGACTGGCCAAAGAAATTGCCGCGCTTGAAAACGAAGCAGCAAAACTCGACAAAAAACTGGGCAATGAGCAGTTCCTCGCCAAGGCACCAGCCGAAGTTGTTGCGGAGCAGAAAGAACGTCTCCAGGAAGCGCAGGATCGCAGTGCCCGGCTGACACTGGCTCTGGAACGATTAAGTTAGGGTCAATACGACCCGGGGTCTGGACCCTGGACGATTTTAAGTGTTGTTTATGCAACATTTCAGAAACAAGTTACGTTCTGTGTGCTTTGTTCGATGCGAACGGGGCTTGGCCACAATCTTACCTAAAATGCTGATGAAAAACCTTCTTCGTATTGTGCTGTGTAATCGGGTGCTGTGCTTCTGGGGTTTCTAGTGAAGTGCAGGGCCTCGGCCCTGATAGACCCGCAATCTGCGTCGGTTTACTCTGAGACTGTTCAGGGGGTGACGATTTTAGGCGGAAAATCAGAAGCGGCCTGACGAGGTCGACGGAAAAATAGTTTGGGGAATACTGAAATATGATTGAGTTGAACATCGACAAATCGCGACTGCCATCACGCCACGTCACCGAAGGGCCACAACGGGCGCCGCACCGCTCCTATTATTATGCCATGGGGCTGACTTCAAACCAGATTCATCAGCCGTTTGTTGGTGTTGCCACCTGCTGGAATGAAGCCGCTCCCTGCAATATCGCACTGATGCGTCAGGCCCAGGCTGTAAAAAAAGGGGTTGCCTCGGCTCAGGGCACACCGCGTGAGTTCACCACTATTACCGTAACCGATGGCATTGCTATGGGTCACGAGGGCATGAAGTCGTCTCTGGTTTCACGCGATGTTATCGCCGATTCAGTCGAATTGACCATGCGCGGCCATTGTTATGATGCACTGGTTGGCGTTGCGGGTTGTGATAAATCTCTGCCCGGCATGATGATGTCCATGTGTCGTCTGAATGTGCCCTCGATCTTTATTTACGGTGGCTCGATCCTTCCCGGTAACTTTCGCGGGCAACCGGTAACTGTGCAGGATGTTTTTGAGGCCGTCGGCCGCCATTCCGTTGGTGATATGTCTGACGAGGATCTGGAAGAGCTCGAAACTGTTGCCTGCCCGTCGGCTGGTGCCTGTGGTGCGCAGTTCACCGCCAATACCATGGCCACGGTTTCCGAAGCTATTGGTTTGGCTTTGCCCTATTCGGCCGGCGCTCCGGCTCCTTATGAAATCCGCGACCAGTTTTGCATGACTGCTGGCGAGCAGGTGATGGAATTGTTGAAACTCAACATTCGTCCGCGCGATATTGTTACCCGCAAAGCACTTGAAAATGCGGCAACCGTAGTTGCCGCTTCCGGTGGCTCCACAAACGCCGCTCTGCACCTGCCCGCAATTGCAAGCGAATGCGGCATTGAATTTGATCTGTTTGATGTGGGTGAGATTTTCAAGAAGACTCCCTATATCGCCGACTTGAAACCGGGCGGAAAATATGTGGCCAAGGATATGTTTGAAGCGGGGGGGATTCCGATTCTGATGAAAACCCTGCTCGACAATGGCTATTTGCACGGCGACTGCATGACGGTCACCGGCCGTACGATGGCTGAAAACATGGAAAGCGTGAAGTGGAATGACAATCAGGACGTGGTACGTCCTGCAAACAATCCAATTACCCCGAATGGCGGCGTCGTCACGCTTAAAGGAAATCTGGCGCCGGATGGAGCAATCGTAAAGATTGCCGGCATGAAGGAACTGAAGTTTTCCGGGCCGGCATTGTGTTTTGATAATGAGGAAGAGTGTTTTGAAGCTGTGTCAAACCGCGCCTACAATGAGGGTGATGTGTTTGTCATTCGTTATGAAGGACCGGTTGGCGGGCCAGGCATGCGCGAAATGCTGGCAACAACTGCCGCGCTTTATGGGCAGGGTTCCGGCGACAAGGTTGCGCTTATTACCGATGGGCGCTTTTCGGGTGCAACCCGCGGGTTTTGTGTTGGCCATGTGGGGCCAGAAGCTGCCAAGGGCGGGCCTATTGCACTGGTTAAAAACGGCGACATCATCACATTGGACGCGATTGAGGGCACCATTGAGGTTGACCTGAGCGATGAGGAGCTGGAAAACCGGCGCAAAAACTGGAAACCCCGCAAGGAAAATTTCGGTTCCGGCGCCATCTGGAAATACGCCCAGATTGTTGGTGATGCACGTCAGGGCGCGCTTACCCACCCAGGAGCCAAAGGTGAAAAATCCTGTTATGCAGACATCTAGTGCTTTGCACACCTTTTGCAGTGCCTGGACAAGGGCATTTTTTGCTCTGGCTTTTTTGCTGGCAGTAAATGTGTCGGTGTCCGCACAACAGACTGGCAAGGCCAGCGAAGCGCCCCGGCAGATGGGGGGCCTTTTTGAGACAACAGGTGCGGGCGTGTCGGGGGATGACATGATAGCCATTCTTGAGGGGGCAGCAGCAGCCGGCCAGCCGCTGGCCCTGTGGCGTCTGGGAGAAATGTATGAGAGCGGCATCGGTGTGGAGCAGGATCAGGCCCGTGCTTTTGCCTACTTCTCCCAGATTGCCAATGAGAATGCCGACACTCCGCCGCGTTCAATTGAAGCTGATATCGTGGCTCGCTCCTTCATCAAGGTTGGTGACTATTACCGGGTGGGCCTGCCTGACGCGGGCATTGAGGCAAATCAGGCCCAATCCCGGGCATTATTGTTTCACGCCGCTTCCTATTTTGGTGACCCCGATGCCCAATACCGGGTTGGTCTGCTCTATCTGGACGAAAGAGAGTCTGGCAAGAACACATTGCAAAGCGCCCGCTGGTTGTCGCTGGCTGCTCACAAAGGACATTTTGGAGCACAAGCGGTGCTTGGCGATTTGCTGTTCAATGGTGATGGCATTGACCCGGCACCGGTGGAAGGGTTGATGTGGCTAACACTGGCTCGTGAGGCAACAGCCGGAACTGATGACGAAGTTTGGGTAAATGAGCTTCTGATCCGGGCGGTGGCAATTGCAACCCCCGAGCAGCGTTCACAGGCGATTGAAGCGGCAAACATTGTGCGCAGTGAATACTCACCAACTAAAATTAGTGGGCTCCAACCCTGACTGGATTTGATTTTGGTCCAACGTCGCTGTTAAAATGAAAACCTTCCCTCGACCGCAACATGGTCGGAAGGCTTGTCCCAGCCCCGCAATTCTTTGTGAACGATGACCCCCTCCAGTTGATCCGCAGCCTGAGGGGACAGCATAAGATGGTCGATGCGGACGCCATTGTTGCGCCGCCAGGCACCGGACTGAAAGTCCCAGAACGTATATGATGGCGCTTCTGTCACCGCGCGCAGCGCATCGGTCAGACCAAGATTGTGGAGTTTACGGAATTTCGCAAGGCTTTCGGGCCGATAAAGCGCGTCCCCCCACCAGGCTTCCGGGTCGTGGCAATCAATTTTCTCCGGGATGAGATTGAAATCACCAAGCAGGATAAAACGCTCTTCGTATTCAAGTCTTGACTGAACAAAATCTTGCAGGCGGTCCATCCAGTTGAGTTTATAAGGAAATTTTTCACTTTCTACTGGGTTGCCGTTGGGCAGGTAGATGTTGCACACACGTACTGCCCCCCTCTCTGTTGAAAACACGCCCTCTATCAGTCGCGCCTGCATATCCTCTTCGTTCCCCGGAAGGCCACGATGCACTTCGTCAAATGGCTGGAGAGAGAGAATGGCGACTCCATTGAAACCCTTCTGCCCGTGGGTCTCAATGTTATAGCCCAAAGACTCGATGGCTTCGCGGGGAAAGTTCTCATCGACGGATTTTATTTCCTGCAAACACAGAATATCCGGCTTTTGCTGTGACAGCCATTCCGTGATTACCGGCAGACGGGCTTTAATGCCGTTTATGTTCCAGGTGACAATGCGCATGGCTGAGAACCTCAATGATTGGAGCCGCCGCCGTTTGCGACTCTGAGCACTGCGACTTTAGGCGCTGGGTCCCAAGACGCAACGCATGTGTTGTTTTTTCCCGTTTTGCTTTCCTTTTGCAGGCAGGAACCCTGCTGTTGAGCCAAATTTGAATACAATTTTTACGACGAGGCTAACAATTGCCATGTTTTTGACACCTACATCAGATGCCAGGTCATGGTGCGGGGGCAAAACTAGAGGTTTTGTCATGAATTGGAATAAGAGTATCGTCGGCCCGGCGCTCTCGCTTGGTTTTTTTCTCTTTACTACTCTTGGAGTTGTTGCGGATCCGCAAGCTCTGGAGGATCTGGAGGTCAACATAATGACCGGGGGTGCCACCGGCACCTACATCCAGATCGGCAAAGACATTGCGGCTTTGGCTGAGCAGGCCGGGCGAGAAGGTGTTATTGTCGTTGAATCAGCAGGGTCGATGGAAAATATTGCTGCCGTAAAATCCAGGCCGCGTACCCAGTTTGGCATTGTGCAAAGTGATGTGCTCGATTTTATCCGTACTTTCCGTGCTGAAGACGCCGAGATGCGCTCTATCCTCAGAAACACAAGAATCGTATTTCCTCTTTACAAAGAAGAAGTGCACATCGTTACCACAACGCGCACCGGCATCAATACCATAGCCGATTTGAATGGCAGGGTCGTGGGGGTTGGCGCCCCCAATTCAGGCACCAACCTGACAGCAACCTTCCTGTTCGAGATTGAGAATATCCGGCCGCGTAATTCGGTGGGAATTTCAGCCGGGGAGGCTCTTGAACAATTGCGCGCGGGCAGTATCGAGGCCTTTGTCTATGTGGCAGGTGTGCCGACCCGTCTGTTGAGCGAGACCAGCCCCAATGATGACCTGAAACTGGTCACCGTGCCCGGAACAAGAGTCGGGGACTATTACGGCATCACAACCATTCGTGCGGGAACCTACCCTTGGCAGACTGAGGACGTTATGACTGCTGCCGTGCGCGCTGTTCTGATGACCTACGAGTTCGACCCCGCTCGAAATGCTTATTTTAAAGCTTCATGCGACGCGGTATCTGAAATCACCTATCTGATAAATCAGAATATGGATGCCCTTCGTCAAAACGGTCACCCAAAATGGAATCAGGTTGATTTGCAGGCATTCCCGTCCGGCTGGGAGCAGTCCCAATGTGTGCTGACCGGCTTGAGCAGCGAGTATCAACCGCCCTTTCGTGGCGGTGGCATTAATTTGGCTGTGAGCACTGATTGCAATGCCATTGAGAATGCGGTGGCCAAACGTCTCTGTCTCATGCGGCAGTAAACCAGGCCCCGTTTCGCGCTGAACACCTGAATAACCTCATGTCAGGAGGCACCCTTTGCTTGGGGCACTGCCCCTAAGGCGGGCGTGCCCTTTTCCACATGTTGTGTTGATTGTACTGCCGGATACGCCTCACGGGGCTTATTGTCGCAGGGTACGCAGCGATTCTGCGGCACAACATTTAGCGTTGCAACAATTGGAGGGACGCAATGACGGATGCAACTGAAGACCTCAAAGAAAAGCTGAGGGATCCCAACTATACACCGCCACTGATACAGGCGGTTCCACTGGGGTTTCAGCATGTTATGGCGATGTTTGCCTCGAATATAACTCCGGCGATCATTATAGCAGGCGTAGCCGGGTTCGGGTTCGGCTCACCTAACGCCGATATTCCTGCTGTTGTTTATATGATTCAGATGTCGATGCTGTTTGCGGGTGTCGCCACTCTCTTCCAGACCATCTCCATCGGTCCGGTTGGCGCAAAACTTCCCATCGTGCAGGGAACCAGCTTTGCCTTCCTGCCGGTGATGATACCGGCCGTTGCCGGAGCTGGGGTCGGGGGCATGGCCGGGCTGATGACCGGGGTCTTGATCGGGGGAATATTCCACTTCTGCCTCGGTTTTTTTATCAAAAAAATCCGTTTTGCTCTGCCGCCGCTCGTTACTGGCCTGATCGTGCTCCTCATCGGCCTTCTGCTGGTTAAGGTTGGCATTGAATATGCAGCTGGTGGCGCAGGGGACTTCAACAAGTCAAAACCCGAGTGGGGCGGTCTGAATAACTGGATTATGGCCGGTGTTGTGATTGTCGTCACGCTGGCAATCAAGTTTACCACCAAGGGTTTTATATCAATTGCGGCAGTTCTGATTGGCCTCATTGCCGGCTATCTTGTTGCCATGGCCATGGGCGCAGTAAGTTTTGCCGGAGTTGACAGTGCAGCAATCTTTGCCCTTCCGCAACCATTCAAGTTTGGTTTTAGTCTCGACTGGGGCATTATCATCGGCATGTGTCTGATGGCGTTTGTTTCTGCCATAGAAACCGTGGGTGACACTTCGGGCATAACCAGGGGCGGTGCCGGGCGTGAGGCAACAGACAAGGAAATTACCGGCGCGACCTTTGCTGACGGTCTGGGCACGGCGATTGCCGGTGTGTTTGGGGGGCTGCCCAACACCTCATTCAGTCAGAACGTGGGCCTTGTGGCCATGACCGGTGTGATGAGTCGTGGGGTTGTGACCATCGGAGCGCTATTTCTTATCCTTGCCGGACTGGTGCCCAAGGTCGGCGCAGTCATCAACACCATTCCCTTTCCGGTTTTGGGCGGCGGCGTGATTATCATGTTCGGCATGGTGGCCGCTGCCGGGGTCAATATGCTCTCTGACGTGAAATGGAACCGCCGCAACATGTTGATCTTTGCGGTGTCGCTCTCATTGGGTCTTGGGCTGCAACAGGTGCCTGATGCCCTCAAGTTCCTGGGCGGTACGGCACAATTGCTGTTGAGCACCGGCCTGTTGCCGGCCGCAATTCTGGCGATTGTTCTGAATCTTCTGCTGCCCGAAGAAAAAGAGGGTTAGAGCACATCCGCAGCAAAGGGGTGCTGATTATAGGAAGAACAGCACGCTCATGAAAAGAGTTAGAGTGCAGTCTTGCACCTGAAACAAAGGAGAAGGGCGCGCCGTCGGCGGGTCCTTTCTCTTGAGTCTAGACGGTAAAACTGTTGCCGCATCCGCATGAGGCAACGGTATTGGGATTGTCGATTTTGAACGCCTGTCCCACCAGGTCGTCCACATAGTCGATTTTTGCACCGCCCATAAACTCCAGGCTCAGGGAATCGATAAGCACTGTCGCGCCCATGCATTCCAGTACGGTGTCGTCTTCAGCCGGGGTTTCCTGAACTAGGTTATACTCATACTGAAAACCCGAACACCCGCCGCCCGAAACGGCAATGCGCAACACCGTGCCCTCTGGCTCGGCGCCAAGAATTTTTGCAATCTGTTTGCCCGCGCGCTGTGTTAATTCAACGCTAGAGGATTGAAGTGCAGTATCATTCATACGGATTTAACTCGCATTCTCATATTGGCGTGGCTGTCATGTCAAAATAGGCGCTGGTCTGAACAAAGGGAAGGGGTGCGGATGAGTAATGTGGAATTGGCCGCTTTTGCCTCTGACCCGGCACTGAGTCGGGGGAGGTTGTTTGAAACAACGCCCAGCCTTACCCGTTCTCAATATCAACGGGATCGCGATCGTATTATCCACTCGACTGCGTTTCGGCGTCTGCAATACAAAACCCAAGTGTTTTTGCATCATGAGGGGCAGCATTTTCGCACCCGCCTTACCCACACGCTCGAGGTTTCCCAGATAGCGCGCTCCCTTGCCCGTGCTTTGGGACTAAACGAAGACCTGGCCGAGGCCATTGCCCTGGCTCACGATCTGGGACACACGCCTTTTGGCCACGCCGGGGAGAGGGCACTGAACAAGGCAATGGCTGAGTGGGGTGGTTTTGATCATAATCTTCAGGCTCTGCGTACGGTATGCGTGCTGGAGAACCGCTACGCTGAACATGACGGCATGAACCTGACATGGGAAACGCTGGAAGGGATTTTCAAGCACAACGGGCCGGTAACGGGTAAAAAACCCGACTTTCTGCCACAGAGTTTCGATCTTGAAATGAATTCCCATGCTTCCCTTGAGGCTCAGGTTGCCGCAATTGCTGATGACATTGCCTATGACGCCCATGACATTGATGATGCCGTGCGCGCCGGGGTTATCAGTCTTGGGGACCTTGGAAGTGTTGAACTGGCCGGGAAAATTGTTCGCGAAGTGCAGGCGCTCTGGCCTTCCCTGGATATTTCACGCCAAACTCACGAGGTGCAACGCCGCCTGATTACCGGATTGATTGAGGATGTTATCACTGCCAGCCGCAAAAACATTGCCGCTCTTGCGCCAAAGTCTCCCAGTGAAGTGCGAAAAGCGGGCCGGACCCTGATTTCTTTTTCGGAAAAGGTTCAAAAGAGTGAGAGGATTCTGAAGGAATTCTTGTTCGCCCGGGTTTATCGTGCACCTGTTGTCATGAAGCCGGTTGGTATTTCCGAAAAACTGATTACAGACCTTTTTAGCCACTATTTTACCCAAGGGGACTTGCCGGATGACTGGCAGAGAAGTGCTGATAAAGCCATAAGAGAGCACGATCGGGCGCGGGTGGTTTCCGATTTTATCGCCGGGATGACCGACCCTTACGCACTGGATGAATATGAGCGCTTGTTTGACGCTCGGCCAGATTTCAGCTAACGCCAGCGAGCCTTGAAATCATAGGACAGATTATGGATATTTTTGCTAGTTTTGCAAAGCGGATTGACGCTGCGTTTGTTGAACTTTACCCGGATAATAGCGATGCCCGGACACTGCTGGCGCGCGCGACAGTTGAGCCGCCACGCGACCCCGCCCACGGTGATTTGTCTTCCAATATGGCAATGGTGACCGCCAAAGCGCTCAAGCAAAATCCGCGGGAGGTTGCTGAAGCACTGGCAGAATCCCTGCGGCAGGACCCCGATATCACCACAGTTGATGTAGCAGGTCCCGGATTTTTGAATCTTCGGCTTTCCCCTTGCGTTTGGCAGGGGGTGCTTGGCGCAGTATTGAAACTGAAGAGTGATTTTGGCCGATCAGCAGTGGGGGGCGGCAAAAAGGTCAATGTGGAGTTTGTTTCGACAAACCCCACAGGCCCCATGCATGTGGGCCACACAAGGGGAGCTGTTTTCGGTGATGCGCTGGCCTCTTTGTTGGATTTTTGTGGTTATGAGGTCACGCGGGAATATTATATCAACGATGCGGGTTCGCAGGTTGACGTTTTGGCCCGCTCGGCCTTCCTGCGCTATCGTGAAGCGCTGGGGGAAAAAATCGGCGATATTCCGCAAGGGCTCTATCCCGGCGATTATCTGGTGCCTGTAGGTAAAGCGCTGGCGGAAGAATTTGGCGAGAAATTTCTGGGTCAGCCTGAAAGTGAGTGGCTGGAAACCTTCCGGGACAAGGTTCTTGACGCAATGCTGGAACTTATCCGTGCGGACCTGGCTGACCTCGGCGTTGTCCACGATTTCTTTTTTTCCGAAAAAACTCTCCATGGGAAAAACGGTAAGATTGCTGAGACACTGGATTGGTTGCGCTCTCGTGGCTTGATCTATGAGGGCCGCCTTGATCCACCAAAAGGCAAGGCGCCCGAAGACTGGGAAGATAGAGAGCAGACTTTGTTCCGGGCAAAAGACTTTGGAGACGATACCGACCGGCCGCTGATAAAGTCAGATGGTTCCTACACCTATTTTGCAGCTGATATTGCCTACCATCGGGATAAATTCCTGCGGGGTTTTAACGACCAGATTATCGTGCTTGGCGCGGACCACTCGGGTTATACAAAGCGCCTGCAGGCTGCGGTGAAGGCGGTTTCCGGTGGTGAGGCATCCATTGATGTCAAGATTTGTCAGATTGTGCGTCTCCTGCGCGATGGCAAACCCTTCAAAATGTCAAAACGTTCCGGGGACCTGGTGACAGTTGCTGATGTGGTTGGTGAAGTGGGGCGGGATGCAGTGCGTTTCATGTTGCTGTTCCGGCGCAATGAAGCCACCATGGATTTTGATTTTGCCAAAGTAAAGGAGCAGACGCGCGACAATCCGGTGTTTTATGTGCAATATGCTCATGCAAGAGCATGTTCGGTGGCCAGAATTGCCGTCCGCGATATGCCGGAGTTGGATTTGAGCGATGAATCGCTGAATAATGCCGATCTGACAATGCTTTGGAGCGAGGCCGAACTGGAATTGTTGCAAATGCTGGCGCAGTGGCCAAGGCTTTTGGCATCCGCGGCTCGGGCCCACGAACCGCACCGGGTTACATTTTATCTTCATGATCTGGCTGGAGCCTTCCACGCATTTTGGGCAAAGGGTAAAAAAGACCCGCAGTTACGCTTTGTTAACGACAAAGACCCGAAACTGACCCTGGCCCGACTCGCTATGGTTTTCGGTGTGCGTCAGGTTTTAGGCCGTGGATTGGGGCTGCTGGGTGTTTCCGCGCCTCGTGAACTTTCATAATTCAGGCACATTGGTGTGCTGTTTGTTCGCTGAACATAAGCATTGTCTTAAGTGATGGACATCTAGAATAAGGAGGATCGGGTTATGGATACGGCAAAACCGTCGAACCCGTCCGGCAAAGTCGGTGATGCCGACGACCTCATTGAAGAAATGGCGCGGATGATGGCCGCCGGTGCCCGGGAAAAAACCCAGGGTGGTGCAAGCCGTGACAATGGTGGAATGCAGCGCTCCCCCGGAGGCGCACCTGCGGGCGGACATAGCTCGGTCGGGCAGGCCACTCAAGCCCCGACCCTCGAGCACGGCTCGGTTCAACACAGCAAAACATCTCCGCAGAGTGCGCCCCCTGCACCTCAGGCACCCGTAGCTCCAGCTCCAGCGCCCGCGTCTGCCCCCCTCCAGGGCTTTGGTGCCGTGCCTGGCTCCGCGGGACAGGATGCGCCGAGTTCGCCTGTGCCGTTTTCCACTGGTTCGCCCGGCACACCGGATGCCCCCGAGGCTGAACAAAAATCAGCCTTTAAGTTTGAGTTGGGCAACGCAGGGCCGGGGTCGCAGGGCAATGCTGGGCAAAACCCCATGCCCAAGCCGAATTCGCCGCCTTCACCCGCAGTGACAGCTCAGCCCGCGCGCGCGCCTGATTTATCGGCGCCAGGCACTCCGAATGTGCCAGAATCCGTTGCAGCCCCGACTCCCCCTGCTGCTCCGACTGCGCCCTCCGCTTTTGGCGCCGCAGCTCAAAGTGAGCCGTTGCACGATCCTATTGCAGATCTTATTCGCAGCCAGTCTCAGCCTGCGCCTCAGAAAATAGCAGCACCAGAGCCGCCCCCAAGAACCACGCAGCGCAGTAGTTTACAGGCAGAGTCCGAAGCCCGTAATGCAGGAGATGGCTTCAGGGTTCCACCGGTTTTTGGCCTGGGTGGAAAACCCACCGAACCCGCACCGGCCTTTCCCACACCCACACCCACACCCACACCCACACCCACACCCACACCCACACCCACACCCACACCTGCGCCAGTCCATCAGGGCAGCCCGTCCAAGCCAGACGCGCTTGATGAAATCGAGCACCTGATCGGCAATGCAGTACATGTGGACTTCCCCGAAGATAGTTCGGCCCAGAACGCCGTGGAAAAGCCGGTGCAAGCCCCTTCAGTTTCGCAGAATACCAGCGCACAGCCCCAGGCAGAATCCATTGCGCCGCCGCCAACTCCATCATCTGCATCTGCCCCGCAGGGCGGTAATGTTGGCGCAGCTGAGGCTGCCATTCTGCAGGCCATGGGCGCAGCTTCGCCCGGAACCCCCTCACTTCCCGAGGACGCAACAGGCCCCGAGGCACTTGGACGACCTGCGCAGGCGTCGCCCCAGGAGGCATTGCTCGCCGGTGCCGATTACCAGCCCGAAAAATCCTCTGCCATCAAGCGCTATCTGGTACCGTCTGCTGCGGTTTTGGTGCTGGTGAGCGCCGGCATTGCCGGTTATTTTATGCTCAATTCTGGCGGTGCCGATGGAGAGGCGCCCCTCTTGCTCGCTGACGGCTCGCCCGCCAAGGAGACGCCGACCGGCCAGCAGGCTGGTGGGGACAACCAATCCGTGGTTTTCAATGGGATCGAAGGCAATTTGGTCCCCGAATCTGAGCAACGCCTTGTTTCACGCGATCAGACCGATGGTGCAACCGGCAGTGAAGTGCGCCAGGTAATTACGGTTGATAATACAGAGGCGGGACTTGCCAATCGGCGCGTGCGCACAGTGACTGTCAGGCCTGATGGCACCATTATCAGTGGTGATGACGCGGTTGCTGGAAGTGAAGTGCTGCCGGTCGCTCAACCAAACCTTCCTGAACTGCCCGCGGGGGCCGTCAATACCGAACTGGCGGGAACAACTGTCTCCGCTTTGCCTGCAAGCCCTGACTTGACGGGCAGCCCCGGAGGGGCGGGTTCTCTGCTTGGTCAGCAGACCTTTGCCGTGGACGGATCAACAGTTCCCTTTCCAGAGGTACGGCTGAGCGAACCGGAGCGTCAGAGCCGCCTTGCTGTAAACAGTGTTGCGCGCTCGTCGGGCGTGAATACTCAAAACCCTGTTGCAACAAACGGAGGTGGAACCGTTGATCTGATCGCTTCAATTGCTTCTGATGCTGTTGCGCCGTCTCCCGTGAACGTTTCTGCAACCACACAGCCCGCTACAGCCCAGACCTTGCAGCCAGTTTCCAATCCAACGAATTTTGTGCAAATTGCTTCGTTCCGGGAACAGGGCGTGGCACAGGAAACAGCGGCTAACATGCAGGCGCGTTATGCTTCTGCGCTTCGCGGGGGCCGGCTGGAGGTGCGTCGGGTGGACCTTGGAGATCGGGGCATATTTTACCGGGTGTTGCTGCCAACAGCGTCAGCGGCAGAAGCCAGTTCCGTATGTAATGCCATTCAAAATGCTGGCGGCGATTGCTTTCCGCGCAACAACTAGCTTGGAATTGGCTCAAGAGACCGGCTTTCTGGGGAGTTAACCCGGGAGCGTCTTGACGCTGTCACGGTGAATGGCGAAGCTGTGCGCCCTGATATTCAAGAACAGAGTCATGCGGTCCATGGGCGTAGCTGATGAACAGGACTGGTTTGCACAAGATCCCCAGACGGAGCGGGCTGGAGCAGATGCGCCCGATGCAGAGGTTCTCTATGTGGATGTGGAGGGCTTCGAGGGCCCGCTTGATCTTTTGCTTGAACTGGCGCGCCGACAAAAGCTTGATCTCGCCAATATATCTGTTTTAGCTCTGGCTGAGCAATATTTGGAATTTATTGAAAGAGTTCGCAAAAAACGCATAGAGATTGCTGCTGATTATCTGGTTATGGCAGCTTGGCTTGCCTATCTGAAAAGTCGGCTGATGGTGCCTCAGGTCCCGGGCGATGAAGAACCCAGCGGCGAAATGATGGCGGCCCTCCTGCAGTTTCGCCTCAAACGCCTGGAAGCCATGCGCCGCGCTTCCGAGCAATTGATGAACCGTCCGCGACTTGGCGTCCAGGTATTTGGTCGTGGTGATCCCGAACCAGTGGATATCGCCAGACATCAGGTCTGGAAGGTGGATTTGTTTGCCTTGTTAAAGGCCTACACGGGGTTGCGTGAGCGCGGCATTGTCGTTGATTATGCACTTGGTGCGCGCACCGTGTGGTCTCTTAAGGAAGCGCGGAAAATTCTGGAACGGCTGATCGGTGAGGAGGGTGAGTGGGCGGCGTTTGATACCTATCTGGCTCAATATCTGGTGGAACCTGAAGACCGCGCGACTGTTCTTGCTTCAAGTTTCAGCGCCTCTCTGGAACTTGTTCGCGAAGGGCAAATAGAAATGCGTCAATCGCTGACTTTTGGTCCCTTGTTGATACGGCGCCGAAAATCAGACAAAAGGAACGCCTGATCCCCCTCTGCATTCAACAGAGCCTAGAAGAAACATGAACCATCCGAACGGCCAAAACAGACCGGAGCAGTCAAAGAACGTCAAATCTGTAAAAGATTCGGGTGGTGGAGCAGACATTCGGGCGCGCAATCTACGGGTTCTTGAGGCTTTGCTTTTTGCCTCGAGCGAACCCATGTCAACCGCTGAACTCATACCATTTTTATCGGAAGGTGCAGCAGTTGAGGCTTTGCTGACCGACCTGCAAGAAGCCTATTCCACTCGGGGTGTCAGTCTTGTTCAGCGGGGCGATAAATGGGCATTTCGCACTGCGCAGGACTTGGGTTTTTTGCTGCGTCGGGAGCAGACTGAAACGCGCTCCATGTCACGTGCCGCTCTCGAAACGCTGGCCATAATTGCCTATCATCAACCCGTAACCAGAGCTGAAATGGAAGAGATACGAGGAGTGGCTGCTGGTCGCGGAACCCTTGATTTACTTATGGAGGCCGGCTGGGTGCGCATGCGGGGAAGGCGACGCACACCCGGGCGCCCCGTGACCTATGGCACGACTGAAGATTTTCTCGATCATTTCAGTCTGGAGAGTCTCGGGGACCTTCCCGGAATGGAAGAACTGAAAGGTTCGGGGCTTTTGTCGAACCGCCTCCCTGCGGATATGCAAATTCCGCTTCCCTATGACGGGGATCTGCGCGATGACGAAGATGCCCTGGAGGACGACGATCCCGAAGTTCTGGCGGTGCTTTCCCGGGGCGGCCCGGCAAAGCCCTCCGAATGAAGAACCCTCTGGCATACCTGATATGAGCAGCAAGACTACCAAAGAGGTACCGGCCCAGCCACAATGGGGCCCACGCGGCACCGCTGGCGTCAGCTTTGCTGCGGCGTTGAGTTTTAATGCTGTGGACGTGCGCATCGGAGGGCGCAGGGTTTTGAAAGAGATGGATTTGAGTGTCTCGCCGGGCGAGATAATCTGTCTTCTGGGCGAATCCGGGTCGGGAAAATCAACTGTATTGCGTGCCGCTGCAGGCATTCAGCCCGTTCATGGGGGAGAAATTTGTGTAAATGACACCATAGTTTCCTCAAGCCAGGTCAATCTTGAGCCGCAACAGCGCGGCATCGGGATGATGTTTCAGGATTTTGCACTCTTTCCGCACATGGATGTGTTGCAAAATGTTTGTTTTGGCCTCGGCAGGCTTGGTCGCTCGGAGGCCCGCACGCAGGCAAAGGCTTCCCTTGCCCGTGTGGGGCTGGCAGATCGGGAAAGGGATTTTCCGCACATGCTCTCAGGAGGTCAGCAGCAGAGGCTGGCACTGGCGCGGGCGTTTGCGCCGCGCCCTGGCATTCTAATGCTTGATGAACCTTTTTCCAGTCTGGATACACGACTTCGCGAAAGCGTGCGGGCTGAGACTCTTGCGATTTTGAGGGAAACCCGCGCAACAACCATCATCGTCACTCATGACCCCGAGGAGGCCATGATGGTGGGGGATAGAATCGCCCTGCTTCGCGATGGCAAGGTGGTGCAAATAGATACCAGTTCGGCCATCTATGACGCACCGGTTGATATTGATGTGGCCCGGTTTTTTTCGGCGCTGACCGAAATAAGGGCGGTTGTGAAGAATGGCGCAGCCAGCACTCCCCTGGGAAATATTCCAGTGGTGGGCAGGGCAGATGGGGAAAAAGTACTCATAGGGTTAAGGTCAGTCGGGGCACTGGATATCGCAAAAGACGGGAAGGGCATTCCGGCGCGGATTTTATCCAAACGCGAGGCCCTGGGGGTGGATATTTATGAGGTGCTGGTGCAGGGCATTGACGGCCCGATCCGCATTCGGCGGCGATCAAATTACCGTTTGCAACCCGGAAACGACATATTCTTGACCCTCAATCCTGAGCATGTGCTTGTTTTTGGCGTGGAATAGCCATATCTATGCAACACAAAAGCGAACCTGAGTAGGTGGGTTCGTAAACGGAGAAGAAAAATGAATCCAGGACCCTGGGGCATACTCATTATCGTGATAGCTGTTCTGCTGCTGTTCGGGCGCGGAAAAATTGCAGGCATGATGGGTGAAGTCGCTTCTGGAATCAAAGCGTTTCAGCGCGGATTGAGCGATAATAGCAAGGCTGTTGAAGAAAAGCCAGCTGATGCCGTGAAGTCCGAAAGCGCAGAAAAAAGCACTGACGCCTAAAGCGTGTCATCGATTCAGTGTGTACCGGTTATCGGGCAAATGACGTGGCATAAACAATAGGCTGGATTGCTGTTTTGGTTTCATTAAAGCCTGAGACGGTCTAAATGAGGCCGGGCGTGTTTTTGACAAACCACGCCAACAGCCTCCGGCAAAGAGAGTTGCTTAAGTGAGGGCGTGCTCTAATGTTGAGTATTGGCTGGACCGAAATGATGCTGGTCGCGGCGATTGCCCTGATTGTGGTGGGGCCGCGCGACCTTCCTGCTATGCTGCGCCAGATTGGCAAGGCTGTTGGCTCCGTGCGCAGGATGGGCAATGAATTCAAGTCTGAACTCAACAAGATCACAGCAGTTGATGAAATCCGGGACATCAAGAAATCCATTTCTGCGCCGCTGAGCGAAACCCGCGCCAGTATCGAGAAAGAGTTCAACTCCATCACCGAAACTGGGGAGGTCGTGCCCAGTGGCAAAATTGTGCCCTCCGATCCCAGTGCGGAAAGCGTGGTGGATGAAATACGCGCTGCCGCCGGAATGGGGGAAACGCTTGAAGAGAATGGGGCTGCGGCCAGGGCCAGCATTGCTGCGGCCGTAACCAAAGCCTCAAAAGCGCAAAAAAAATCTTCTGCAGAAAAGGTCTCGGCTTCTTCCAAAACAACACCAGCGGCCACAAAATCTGCCGTAAAAAGAAACACGAGGGCAAAGCCCAAAGCTGCCGCAAGCAAGAGCAGCAGAAAACCGCGTGCCGCAAAAGCTGCGGTCGCCAAGTCGAAACCTGCTAAAACCAATGGTACAAAACCGGCCAAAGCCGCTATGGGTAAACCCGCAACGAAAAAGCGCACTACCCGCAAGTCTGCGGCTTCCAAGCCCCGGGCAGGTGATAGAAACTGATGGCAAAAGAAACCGATGCACCCAAGGAGCCCGGCGTGTCCAAGGTTGAGCTGACAGGGCAGACTGAAACGCCTGACGAGTTGGCTGGAACCGAGGCCACGCTGATTGAGCACCTGACGGAACTGCGCCAGCGGTTGATTTATTCGATGCTCGCAATTGCTGTACTTTTTGTAGTGTGTTTTATCTTTGCTGATCAGATTTTTGACTTTCTGCTTGAGCCGTTCAAAACTGCTTCCGGTGGCGTGGAAGACGTGCGTCTGATTTTTACCGCCCCTCAGGAATTCTTTTTCACCAAGCTTAAACTGGCACTGTTTGGTGCGGTTTTTCTGGCTTTTCCCATACTGGCCGGGCAGATTTATGCTTTTGTTGCGCCTGGACTATACAAAAATGAGCGGGGCGCCTTTTTACCCTATCTGGTGGCCACGCCGGTGTTTTTTCTTATCGGCGCTGCCGTGATGTTCTACGGGGTCATGCCATTGGCTCTAAGGTTTTTTCTCTCTATGCAGGCGGGCGGGCCTGATGTGGTGACCATTGAAATGCTACCACGGGTCAGCGAATATCTGAGTCTTATCATGACCCTGACACTGGCCTTTGGCGTCTGCTTTCAGCTTCCCGTCATCCTCACATTGCTTGCGCGCATTGGAATTGTTGAGACAAAACAGCTCAAATCCTGGCGCAAATACGCCTTTGTCGCGGTGCTGGTTGTTGCTGCGTTTTTGACACCGCCCGACCCGATTTCGCAACTCGGCCTTGCCCTGCCCATGCTGCTGCTCTACGAACTTTCTATTCTGTCGGTATGGTTGGTTGAGAGGTCACGGGAAAAACACAACGAAACGCAGCCTACCAGCTAGTTTATCAGAGCAATCGCACCCTGGCGGGTGTTAAAATCATTTTCGAGGAGCCGGTGCCGTAAAGGGAGCGGGTAAGACTATGTTTGATATTAAATGGATACGCGCCAGCCCCGAAAGTTTTGATGCCGGAATGGCTCGCCGCGGTCTTGCCCCGCAGGCGGCAAAATTGCTGGAATTGGATGACGCGCGCCGGGCAACAATTCAACGTCTGAATGAGTGGCAGGAAAAGCGCAACGCCTCTTCAAAGCTGATAGGAAAGGCCAAGGCAGAGGGGGAAGAGGAAGCTGCAAAGCTGCTGATGGCAGAGGTCGCAGACCTCAAATCCAAAGTGCAGAAAGGTGAAGAACGGGCGCGGGCTGAAAGTGAAGCTCTGCATCAGGCCTTGCTGGTATTGCCCAATCTGCTCGCAGATGACGTTCCTGATGGTGCGGATGAAAACGACAATGTTGAAATCAGCCGTTTCATGGAGCCCACAGCTTTCGATTTTTCGCCCAAAGAGCATTATGAACTAGGCGAGGCACTGGGTCTGATGGACTTTGAAGCGGCATCCCGGATGTCGGGTGCGCGCTTTGTGGTTCTTAAGGGGCAATTGGCGTTGCTGGAGCGGGCTCTGGGCAATTTCATGCTTAACCTTCATACCATTCACCACGGGTTCGAGGAAATTTCAGCACCGTTGCTGGTGCGCTCCGACGCCCTGATTGGTACCGGCCAATTGCCTAAATTTGCCGAGGATTCATTCCAGACCACTGATGGGCGCTGGCTCGTGCCGACCCAGGAAGTCACCCTGACCAATCTGGTGCGGGAACAGATATTGAGCCGTGAGGAACTGCCCTTGCGTTTTTCCAGCCTGTCCCAGTGTTTTCGCTCCGAGGCGGGCTCCTCGGGCCGGGATACAAAAGGCATGTTGCGCCAGCACCAGTTCTCCAAGGTGGAGATGGTGGCCATAACCACCCCGGACAAGTCCGAGGAGGAGCATGAACGGCTGTTGAAGTGCTCACAACAGGTATTCGAACGCCTTGCAATTCCTTATCGCACCGTACGCCTGTGCTCTGGGGATACCGGAGATTCCATGCGCCGGACCTATGATATTGAAGCCTGGATGCCGGGTCAAAATACCTATCGCGAGGTTGCATCTGTCTCGACTGCCGGGGACTGGCAGGCCAGACGCATGAATGCCCGTTATCGTGATGAAAATGGCGATGTGCAGTTTGTGCACACCCTCAACGGTTCCGGGGTTGCGGTGGGGCGGATACTGATTGCGGTCATGGAAAACTACCAGAATGCCGACGGCTCGATTTCAGTTCCTGAACCGCTCCAGCGTTATATGGGCGGTCTGGAACAAATTGGCGCAAAACCATGAAACAAAACCCCCGCATACTGATTTCAAACGATGATGGCATTGACGCACCCGGTTTGGCTATGCTGACGGATATTGCCCGCAAGCTCAGCAATGATGTCTGGGTTGTGGCTCCTGGCGGCAATCAGTCCGGCGCCGGTCACAGGTTCACTCTGGGTACCGAGATGGCCCTGACTCAACACGGTGAGCGCCGTTTTTCGGTCGATGGCACTCCGGCAGATTGTGTTGTTATAGGTTGCACCCATGTGCTTAAGGACCATCTGCCCGATATTGTGCTTTCCGGGATAAATCACGGACAAAACATGGGTGATATCATCCACTGCTCGGGCACCGCTGCCGCTGCGCGGGAAGGGGCTCTGCAGGGCGCGCTGGGTATTGCCCTGTCCCAGGCCATCGACTATGAAAACCAGCTTGATATTTCCTGGGAGTGTGTTCTGGTGCATGGCGCGGACCTGCTTGAAAAGCTGATTGCCAACGCCGGTGGTCGTGACACCTATTACAACATCAATTTTCCGGTCTGTAGCGCAAAAGAAGTGAGTGGCGTTGAAATTGTGCCCCATCAACGCTTTGAGCGGTCGGCCTTCAAGCACTACCCGAGCAAGAATGCAGGCAAGTTTTTTGTATCTATTCCAGAGACCCCGACTCCGATGGATCCAGGGCATGACTTCCATGTACTCAGCATGGAAAATGCAATCACGATAACCCCGCTCACGCTGGTTCAGTCGGACATGGATGATATCAGCCGGCTTCAGGGAAAAATTGCTCTGGCTGGAGCGTAGGCACATCACTATCAGTTCCAAAGAGGACGTTGGAAGTTGGTTTTGTAACGGTTTATTTCAAATTTTACGTATTTTAAGGCGCTATTTACCTAACGCGGCCTAATCTCATGCCAGTTGTTTAGTTGAGTATGAGTAATCACATGAGTAGCCGTGCAAACGGAATTACGTTGAAAAACCATCTCGCAATTGCGGGAGTGCTGGTTGGAACGCTTGTGCTTTCAGGCTGTTCTTCTTTGGGGGCACTTTCAGACAGCTCGCTGGTAACCGGGTCTATTGCACCCGCAGCACCGGGAAACCTTACGCAGCCGATGCCTGGTGCGTTAGAGGCGGTGCCGGCAGCGGGCAGTCCTTATCTTCCCCCCGCAGAGGTCGGCATGCCACTTTCTGCAGGTAATCCTGTGACGGCAGGTGTATCTTCTTCTCAACTGATGCCACCTTTGCCCGGCGGGACTACACCTGTTGTCGCTCAGGAACTTCCTCCTGTCGCGTCCCTGCCGCAATCACCTCAAGTTGGGAGCCAACAAACCATGCCCGCTCAAGCCCTTGCCACTCCGCTGTTTCAGGATAACCCCGTCCCCCAGGTTGCTTCCACAGTTCCGGTGAGCTCAACCCCTGCACCCCTCACAACGGCGCGCGGTGGAGCCTTTGAGCATGCCGTTGAAACCGGAGAGTCTCTTTATTCAATTGCCCGCCGCTATGACATTTCCACCGATGCGATTGTCAGGGCCAATAATCTTTCCGCTCCCGACCAGATTTATGTGGGCCAGAAACTTGTTATTCCGGGGCGCAGCGACTTGGTGGCCTCACCCGGCACTTCTCAGGTTCAGGATGATATTGCGACGGCCTCGGTTGCACCGGCCCAACAGAATTCGGAGCCAGAGGCGGCATCCCAACCTGTCAACGCGCCTGTGCAGGTGGCCGCTGTCACTCAGGTTGCTCCAAATGCTGACGATTTCCGCTGGCCTGTAACCGGACGTGTCATTGTCGACTTTGAAGATTCACGCCGCACCGGTATCAATATTGAAGCTCCAGAAGGGGCTGCGGTACGCGCTGCGGAAAATGGAACCGTACTTTACGTGGGTAATGGCGTTGAGGGGTATGGAAATCTCATTCTTGTGCGCCATCCTAACGGATTTGTGTCTGCCTACGCCCACATGAAGGACATCACCGTTGCCAAGAACGACGTGGTCAATCGCGGCGATCAGATTGGCACCATTGGCATGACCGGTTCTGTTAATCGCCCACAACTGCACTTTGAATTGCGCCGGGGCGCGACGCCAGTCGATCCCATGCCGCTTCTGGCCAACTAACGAAAGAGCCTGAAAAGGGCTCTCTTGATAAATTCGAGTGCAGGCAAAAGAGGCCAGGCGATGCAAGGGGGGAAACCTGCTAAATCGCCTGGCCTTTTTCTCCGGCCAGTTGGCGGATGAACTGGATAGCGACCCGCCCTGAACGCGAGCCGCGGGCTGCCGCCCAAGCAACAGCGCGCGCCTTGAGTTCTGCGGGATCAATTGCAATGCCATAATGCTCCACATAGCCCGCAATCATCTCAAGATAGTCATCCTGCGAGCAGTTGTGAAACCCAAGCCACAGGCCGAACCTGTCGGAAAGAGAAATTTTTTCATGCACCGCCTCGCCGGGGCTGATGGATGTGGAGCGCTCATTTTCAATCATGTCCCGTGGCATCAGATGGCGGCGGTTGGAGGTAGCGTAAAACAGAGTATTTTCCGGACGCCCCTCCAGTCCACCGTCCAGAATCGTTTTTAGGGATTTGTAGGTTGCTTCCCCGGTGTCAAAACTCAGGTCATCGCAAAAAATTATGAACTGCGCGGGCAGGGGAGAAATTGCACGCATCAGAACAGGCAGGCTGGTAATATCCTCTCTGTTGATTTCAACGAGGACAAGCCGTTTCAGTTCTTTGTCGGTGCGCTCGACAATGTCGGCATGCAGGGCCTTGACCAGTGAGCTTTTCCCCATGCCGCGGGCCCCCCAAAGCAGGGCGTTGTTTGCGGAGTGCGCACGGGCAAATTGCAGGGTATTCTGTTCAAGAAGGTGGCGTATATCATTGATACCCCGTAATAATGACAGGGGGACATGCGAAACATTTTCGACCGGCAACAGAGCTTGCAATCTGGCGTCCCAATGATAAGCATTGGCCTTGCACAATTTGATGTCGGGGGCCTTGCAGGGTTCTGATGCCTGTCTGATTGTACTGGTCAGCTCTTCAATCGCGCGTGCTATGTTCGCCAGCATTTCTTTTTCGCTCAAAATTCGTTTCCTTCTGGAGTTTTAGCTTCCAAATGCCTTTGCATTCAGTCAGGGCCGCTTGTATAGTCCGCGCGATTTTGAAGGTGATGGGACTGCCATCTGCCACCAAGACATCCTATATGGGATATTCACAAGGGCTTTGACAAGCCAACCGCCTGCTCAATCGCATGCGTCACAAGGAGTCTGTTTCTATGTTTGTTTCCCCCGCTTATGCCCAGGCCGCCGGTGGTGGTACCGCTGATTTGTTGTCGTCATTTTTTCCAATCATCCTGCTGATCATCATTTTCTGGTTTTTTATATTTCGGCCCCAGCAAAAACGGGCCAAAGAGCACAAAGCCATGCTGGCCGCAGTGCGTCGGGGTGACACGATTGTCACCAATGGCGGACTGGTAGCCAAAGTGGTGCGGGTGAAAGACGACAGCATGGACCTTGATGTTGAGATTGCCGATGGTGTGAAGGTCAAGATTGTGCGCACGATGATTACCGATGTGCGCTCCAAGCCCGAGCCGGTTAATGACAACACAGAAAAAAAATAGACAGCGCTCCAGCTATGCCTTGCATGAGTGGGCAAGGCTCTTTTGGTTCCAAGGATAGATTATGCTTCAGTTTTCGCCCCTGCGCACTGCGATAATAGCTATTGTTGCCATGATGGGCATATTGTTTGCGCTGCCAAGTTTTGCCCCCAAGTCTTTCGTGAATTCTCTTCCGGACTGGATGCCCAAGCAGGAGATTGTGCTCGGGCTTGATTTGCAGGGTGGCTCGCACTTGCTGATGCAGGTCAATCGGGAGGACATAATCGGGGAGCGTCTGCGCGATCTGCGGCGCGAGATACGTAGGGTTCTCGCCAATGAAAACGGCATTGGTCACCTGATTGCAACGGATGGTGCACGCCTCACTATCACCCTGAGCGATCCCGCCCAGCTTGAGCAGGCCCGGGAAGCTCTCAGGGTGATTGACACCGTGGTCAGCAATTCCGTCTTTTCGGTCGGTGGCGTCCGGGAGCTGGACATTTCTGTCTCAGGGGACGACAAAATCATTGTCGCCCTGACAGATGCGGGGATCAACGAGCGCATGTCTTCCCTGGTTACGCAGTCGATTGAAGTCATTCGCCGACGGATTGATGAACTGGGAACAACAGAGCCGACAATCCAGCGTCAGGGTACGGATCGCATTCTGGTCCAGGTTCCCGGATTCGATGATTCTCAGCGCCTTAAAGACCTGATTTCGCAAACTGCCCGCCTGACCTTCCACATGGTGCACCCCACCATCACAGCCGGGCAGGCACAGGCGCAGGGATTGCCCCCCGGAACTGTCATTGTGCCCAGTGTCGATGGTATTGATGAATTGTTGTTCGAGGAGGTGGCGCTTGGTGGGGAGTCTCTTGTTGATGCGCAACCCGGATTTGATGCGCAGACCGGCCAGTCCATCGTCTCATTTCGCTTTGATACACGCGGCTCGATAATTTTTGGCGAGATAACTTCAGCCAATGTCGGTCAGCGCTTTGCCATTGTATTGGATAATCAGGTGATAACCGCGCCGGTTATCCAGACGGCCATCACCGGAGGGTCCGGGCAGATTTCGGGCACTTTTACGCCCGAAAGTGCCAACGACCTGGCTGTACTCCTTCGCGCCGGAGCGTTGCCGGCAACGCTTGATATTATTGAAGAGCGCTCGGTTGGTCCAAGTCTTGGGGCAGATTCGGTTCAGGCCGGTCTGCTTGCCGGCCTGTTCGGCGCTGCTGCCGTTATCGTATTCATGGTACTGGCTTACGGAAAGTTCGGCCTGTTTGCCAATATCTCTCTCATACTCAATGTTGTGCTGGTGCTGGGCGCGCTATCCATGCTGGGGGCAACGCTGACTTTACCCGGCATTGCAGGCATTGTGCTGACCGTGGGCATGGCGGTTGACGCCAACGTTCTGATTTTCGAACGCATTCGAGAGGAAATGGTTGGGGGCAGGAGTGTACATCAGGCCCTTGAAGCTGGGTTCAAACGCGCCATGAGCACAATCATTGATGCCAATGTAACCACTTTCATTGCTGCCGCCGTGCTGTTTTTCCTCGGCTCCGGTCCCATTCAGGGTTTTGCGATTACTTTGGCTCTGGGCATTCTGACAACCATGTTCACAGCCTATTTTGTAACCCAGTTCACCATCGGGCGCTGGTATGCGTGGCGGCGGCCAAAAACGCTTAAAGTGCAACTGATAAGCCCCATCCCGCAGGGAACCAAAATCCCCTTCATGTCCTGGAAAAAAATTGCCATCGGCCTTTCGGCTGTCGCCATGGTTGCATCCATGGGCCTGTTTGGTTTTCAGGGCCTCAACCTTGGTATCGACTTCAAGGGTGGGTCCTCCGTTGAGGTTCAGGCGCTTCAAGGGGAGGCTGACATAGCCGATATTCGTGATCGCCTTGGTGATTTGGGGCTTGGAGATGTGCAGGTACAGGGTTTTGGCACCCCTGAAGACGTGTTGATCCGGGTTGAAGCCCAGGAGGGTGGCGACACTGCGCAGCAGGATGCGGTGAGGCTGGTGACCGACGCGCTTTCGCAGGATTACGACATCAGGCGGGTTGAAGTGGTTGGGCCAACGGTTTCAGGAGAGCTTGCCATCGCCGGCACCATTGCAGTGCTGGTCGCGATTTTTGCGGTACTGCTCTACATCTGGTTCCGCTTTGAATGGCAATTTGCCATCGGGGCGGTCATAGCACTGGTTCACGACGTTATCCTGACCATCGGGCTTTATTCACTGGTAGGCTTTGAATTCAACCTTTCTTCGATCGCGGCAATTCTGACAATCGTCGGTTATTCGCTCAA
The DNA here is from genome assembly GCA_026981645.1 of Hyphomicrobiales bacterium. Lineage (GTDB taxonomy): Bacteria > Pseudomonadota > Alphaproteobacteria > Rhizobiales > Devosiaceae > DROE01. The sequence continues at coordinate 114,816 of JALSII010000025.1, forward strand.
TGACACGGTGGTTGTCTACGACCGTGTGCGCGAATATCTGCGAAAATTCAGAAAACTCAAGGTCTCAGAGCTAATTGATTTGTCTATAAACTCCATGCTTTCAAGGACAATGCTCACCTCCATAACCACAATATTGGCATTGCTGGCTCTGGTGTTTTTTGGGGGGGAAGTCATCCGTGGCTTTACCATCTCCATGACCTGGGGTGTGCTTGTTGGCACCTATTCCTCGGTATTCATTGCTGCACCAATTCTGATATTCTTCGGGTTGAAAACTCGTGAGAAAGCTGAAAAACAGGCTGTTGAGAAGCGCAGTGATGGCGCATCAGTATAATTCATATGGATTTAAGGGCGTTATTGCGTGCAGCGGGACGGACATTATCCTTACCAGAGTTCAATTGATGCGTACGGAAATGGCGGATTCCGTTTTTCTGAGATGTCGCACAGGGGCTCGTTGCTCTGTCTGCCAACGGGAATGCATGCCTGGGATGTAGCTGCTCCTGACCAGTTGAACATCACAACGCTGGCGCCGGTCTTTGCTCTTGCAGGCGAGATAGACGTGCTGTTCATCGGTATGGGTGAAGATGTTTTGTTTCTTGATCCTGCGCTGCGGCAGGCCTTTCGGGACCATGAAGTCATCGTTGAGGCTGTTGGGACCGGCAGTGCCGTGAGCACCTATAATATCATGTTCGCCGAAGGGCGTGCAGTTGGGGCCGCCCTGATTGCTGTAGAGCGCGCAAAACCTGATGCCGGCCGTTCCCGATGAGTGAAAATGCAGCCTATGTTGCAGGTTTTCTGAAAACCCACGACTCTGAACGCTATTTTGCAACTTTAGTGGTGCCCGAAGCCGTCCGAAATGATGTGCAGGCGCTATATGCGTTCAACGCCGATGTGGCGCTGATAGCACAAAGGGTCTCAGAACCTGCGCCGGGGGAAGTTCGGCTGCAATGGTGGATGGATTTCCTCGCCGGGAGTGAGCATGGTGCGGCGCAGCAAAACCCGCTGGCCGCGGCCTTGCTTGGCACCATCAACAAGGTCGATCTGCCAACCGGGCCATTGCGCCGACTTCTGGCGGCACGCCGCTTTGACCTCTACCACGATCCCATGCCCAACCTGAACGCATTTGAGGGATATGCGGGAGAAACCAATTCAATCCTTTATCAGCTCACAACGCTTATTCTTAATAAAGGCAATGACGCGGGGGCTGCTGATGCAGCCGGACATTTGGGGGTCGCCCATGCTCTTATCGGTCATTTGCGTAGTCTGGGGCAAACGGCTAACGCGGGAAAAATATTTCTGCCCTGGTCAGTGTTTTCGGAACATGGAGTAAGTGAAGCCAGTATTTTTGCCGGTGAAGCAAGTCCCCAAATGATAAAAGCAACCAAAGAGCTGCGTCAAATTGCAAAAGAGCATCTGACGTTAGCCCGGCGGGGCATTAGCGCGCTGCCGCGGAACGTGAGGCCGGCTTTTGCGCATGTCTCCTTGCTCGAGGGGCAGTTGGAACGATTGGCAGAATTTGAGACCATTCCCTTCGTTACGCCGCCCGATATTTCCAACTGGCAAAAAATAGCAAAACTGGTGTGGTGGGCATTGCGCAACTGAACCAATGGGACCCGGTGCTTATGCAATATTGGCTTGAAAAATTTGCACCTGACGTGGATGCAACTTTGCGCAGGTTTCCTCTTGCTGTTCTTCTGGCGGCTCTTGGCACAATATTGGTGATTTCCCTGTCCACCGCCTTGATATCGGATTCCTTGGAAACCTGGTTCAAGCTTGCGGCCGGCCTGTTCACTGGTGCCATATTTGCTGCCGCAGGTGTGCTTTTCGCTGAGAGCAGGCCAAATGCCAGGGCCGCTATCCTCATTCTTGCCTATGTCCTGCCCCTGGCTTCTGTTGCCCTCCTGCAGATTTCAGGCACCAGATTTCTGATTTCGCCTCTGCTGCCGGTCATCGGGCTGTTCTGGCTTTCCATCTCCCCGGTAACCCACTGGGGAAAGGGAGATGAACGCGCCGACATTCAGAACCTTTTCTGGTGGGTCAACCATCGTGCCATTGCGACGGCAGTTATCGCTGGTGTGGCCTTTGGGCTTGTTTCGCTGGGGCTGATCGCGGTCGAGCGTTCGCTTGCCACATTATTCGGGCTGGAGATTGGTGAGTTTATCTATCAATTTCTGCTTCCCTTCACAGGGTTGTTTCTGACGCCGGTTTACTGGCTTTCCACACTTCCCGACTTGAGCGACTATTCCCCCAAAGAAATGGATGAACCCGATTTCCTCTCCCGCGCCATCGGGTTTCTGGGCCAGTTTATTCTGGCGCCGTTTCTGTTCATCTATGCGCTGATCCTGCTGGCCTATGCCGTGCAGATCGTGGTGACACTTTCGTTGCCTGAGGGCATGCTGGGCTGGATGGTGCTTGGCTTTATCATTGTTGGAGCCGCCACCTGGCTGGTTTTGCACCCAAAATTCATGCATGAGCGGTGGCTGGTAAAACAATTCCGGCGCTGGTGGTTCTGGCTGACGCTGGTTCCGCTCATATTGTATTTTGCCGGAGTATCCGTGCGGATAGATGCTTATGGGCTGACCGAGTTGCGCATGGGGCTTTTGGCGGGAGGCCTGTGGGCTGGTTTGTTGACGCTGGTGTTTCTGACCCGCAGGTTTGCCGACATCCGGTTGATACCCGGTTTGGCCGGGGCGATAATTCTGGTGTTGAGCGTTGGCCCATGGAATTTTGTCAATCTGCCTTTGCTGCATCAGAACATGCGGCTGGAAGCCGCAATCCACAACGCGACGCCGGTCACACAGTCTATGGGGGGGTCTTATGAGTGGAGCGAAGAGGGCGGCAAGGCAGCCGCCGGCGCGATTGATTACCTGAGTGATTTTGAGGGCGGCAGGGCATTGCTGGCCCGCACCCTGGCCCTGCAGGGCATAAGTCTGGACGAAAATCAGTTAAACAATTCCAGCGCAGCCATGGCCGCGCTCGAACTCAATTCGTCGGGTTTTGAAACCGGGGCAGAGCGCTGGTTGCACATGGTGCGCGCGCCCTCGCAGGCAACAGACGTTTCCCAAACCCCTTTCGCCCTGGGGATTGTTGAATTGGGCCGGGGCGAGCGTCAGAATCTTGGGGGGCTGACATTCAGAATGAGTGATGAGGGATTGCACGTTGCTGACGGCGCAGCCGATGAACTGATTCTGGATTTGCTGTCCTGGAAGGGCGAACAGCAGGAGGAGGTAATTGTACAGCCGCTTCTTATGTTTGAGGTGGCAGGAATTGCCTTCGTTCTGCTGGTTGAGGAGGTTGGTTTTCTCACGCGTGGGGGGACCGAGGCCAGCTGGGATTTGGTTAACATCCGGGCCAGTCTGTTCAGCGACAAAAGGCCGGAGACTGTGACAGATTAGGATCAGGACCCCAAGTAGTTTATTTGCCGGCTGCCCAACTCTGGATTGCAGCAAGGGCGCGGTCTGAAACAGCCTTCTTTTTGATTTTTTTGCGCTCGGACTTTTTCCAGCGTTTTACGCCCTCGGGTTTTTTGACTTCTATATCCGGGAACAGGCCAAAATTGATGTTCATGGGCTGGAAGCTGCGCAGTTTCGCGCCCTCGTCCTCAAGATGACCACCGGTTATATGGTTGAGCAATGCACCATGGGCGGTGGTTGCCGGTGGCAGGGGTGCTTTTCTTCCCAGAGAATCCGCCGCCGCCAGTCTTCCGGCAATCAGCCCGATTGCGGCACTTTCCACATAGCCTTCAACCCCGGTCATCTGTCCGGCAAAGCGCAGGCGCGGCTGAGCTTTGAGGCGCAGGTCAGAGGTGAGTACTTTGGGAGAATTAAGGAACGTGTTGTGATGCAGGCCGCCAAGGCGGGCGAACTCGGCATTTTGCAGACCGGGGATCATGCGGAAAATTTCTGCCTGATTACCATATTTCAGTTTGGTCTGAAAACCGACCATGTTCCACAGCGTGCCCAGCGAATTATCCTGCCGTAACTGGACGATGGCATAAGGCTTGTTATCCGGGTCACGGGGGTTGGTCAGACCGACCGGTTTCATGGGGCCAAAGCGCAGGGTCTCCCGTCCCCGGGCTGCCATTTCCTCGATAGGCAGGCAGCCATCAAAATAGGGCACATTTTCCCAGTCGTGGAACTTGTGGCTTTCCGAAGCGAGCAGAGCATCAACAAAGGCGTTGTACTGTTCCTCGTTCAGGGGGCAGTTGAGATAGTCAGCGCCGGTGCCCGATGGTCCGACCTTGTCGTAGCGTGATTGGGCCCAGACGATGTCGTGATCGATGGAATCGGCGTGAATGATGGGGGCGATGGCGTCAAAAAAAGCCAGCGCATCTTCGCCGGTAAGCTTCTGTATGGCTTTGGCCAGCGGTTCAGAGGTGAGGGGCCCCGATGCAATGATGACATGGCGCCACTCCGCAGGGGGCAGTCCGGTGATTTCCTCACGCCTGATGTCCACGTTGGGACTGGCTTCAAGTGCCTCAAGAATGTGGGAAGAAAATCCGGCCCGGTCAACGGCCAGCGCTCCACCGGCGGGCAGGGCGTTGGTGTCGGCGGCGCGCATAATCAATGAATTGCAGCGCCGCATTTCCTCGTGCAGCAGGCCCACCGCATTATATTGGAAATCGTCGGAACGCAGGGAGTTTGAGCAAACAAGCTCGGCCAGATCGGAGGTGATGTGGGCCGGGGTACCGCGTTGCGGACGCATTTCGTGAAGTATGACTTTTGCGCCAGCTTGCACTGCCTGCCAGGCGGCTTCGCAACCGGCAAGTCCGCCTCCGACAATGTGAATGTGCTCTGAACTATCCATGACCGGCGCTTAACAGGTGCGCATTGTAGGTGCAACAGATACAAAAACACCCGCGTTCAATAATTTGAAGCGGGTGTTCGGTTTGCCGGGCAGTCGCGGGTTCCGGTCATGCCGGCATTAGATGCGATTTGCATATTCCTGGGCCAGGCGATGAATGTCACCGCGGTTGATGCCGATGTCGTCAAGCGAACGGGCGTCGAGCGCATTGAGATCGCGGTATGTGCGGTGGTAGGCGGACCATTTCTGGATAGATTTAAGAATGCCCATAATGAAGCTCCTCTTGTTGGTGTTTACAGGAGGATATCTAGGGAGAATTTTCCCCAATGAGCAGGGGTCTTTTTCTCAATACCGCTATGCAATAACCGCAGGGCTGATTAACAAAAGGTTACCGGCATTGGTGTTCTATTGGGCCGCGTCACGCCGCCCTGTGTCGCGGCGCTCAAGCACGGGTTTCAAAAAACTGCCGGTGTAGGATTGCGGGCAATCCGCAATTTCTTCAGGCGTGCCCACGGCAACAATTTCACCACCGCCGTCTCCACCCTCCGGTCCCAGGTCAATCACCCAGTCGGCAGTTTTGATAACCTCCAGATTGTGCTCTATGACCACTACCGTATTACCCGTTGCCACCAGTTCGTGCAGCACGTCGAGCAGCTTGGCCACATCGTGGAAGTGCAGGCCGGTGGTGGGCTCGTCCAGCATATAGAGTGTGCGCCCGGTGGCGCGTTTTGAAAGTTCCCGGCTCAACTTGACCCGCTGCGCTTCGCCCCCGGACAGGGTGGTGGCGGGCTGGCCGACTTTGACATAACCAAGACCGACCTTTTGCAGGGTAAGCATTTTATCGCGGATTGAGGGTACGGCCGAAAAGAATTCCACACCCTCGTCTACGGTAAGCTGAAGCACATCTGAAATGGACTTGCCCTTGAACAGAACACTCAGCGTTTCGCGGTTGTATCTCTTGCCCTGGCACACGTCGCAAGTGACATAAACGTCGGGCAAAAAGTGCATCTCGATTTTTATCAACCCGTCGCCCTTGCAGGCCTCGCATCGCCCCCCCTTGACGTTGAAGGAGAAGCGCCCTGGCCCGTATCCGCGCGCCTTGGCTTCGGGCAGCCCGGCAAACCACTCGCGAATGGGCGTAAACGCCCCGGTGTAAGTGGCGGGGTTGGAACGCGGTGTACGCCCGATGGGGCTTTGGTCAATGTCGATAACCTTGTCCAGAAACTCAAGTCCGCTCAGTTCATCATGAGGCGCGGGATTGAGGCGGGCACCGTTGAGACGCCGGGCAATGGCCGCATAAAGCGTATCAATCATCAGAGTGGATTTGCCTCCACCAGAAACCCCCGTTATGGCAATGAACTGGCCCAGAGGAATATCAACGGACACGTTTTTCAAATTGTTGCCGGTCGCATTTTTGAGTTTCAGGCGGCGGGTTTTGGAGGGGTTTCTGCGCTCCGCGGGGATGGGAATGGAAAGCTCGCCGGAGAGGTATTTCCCGGTGAGGCTGTCCTCGCTGGCAAGGATGTCAGCGGGCTTGCCCTGGGCCACGATTTCGCCACCATGGATGCCAGCACCGGGTCCGATATCGACCACATGGTCGGCGCTCATGATGGCATCCTCGTCATGCTCGACCACAATCACCGTATTGCCCAGGTCGCGCAATCTCCTGAGCGTTTCAAGCAGGCGGGCATTGTCGCGCTGATGCAGGCCGATGGAAGGCTCGTCCAGCACATAAAGAACGCCTGTGAGGCCGGAACCAATCTGGGAGGCCAGCCGGATGCGCTGGCTCTCGCCCCCTGAAAGCGAGCCTGAGCCACGTGACAGTGTGAGATAGTCCAGGCCTACATCATTGAGAAATTTCAGCCGGTCGCGTATTTCTTTTAGAATGCGCTCGCCAATGGCCATTTGTTGTTTGTTCAGGCTCTTGGGCAGGGAGGCAAACCACTGGGCGGCAGCGCTGATGGATTTGTCAGCGACCTCGGAGATGTGCAGTCCGTCAATTTTGACCGCCAGCGCTTCGGGCTTCAGGCGTTGGCCTGCGCAAATCTCGCAAGGGGCCTTGCTCATGTAACGTCCGATTTCCTCGCGCATGCCCGAGGATTCCGTTTCGCGGAAACGGCGTTCAAGATTGCCAATTATCCCCTCAAAGGGCTTGGAGGTTTTATAGGTGCGCAATCCGTCATCGTAAACGAAATTGATGACTGTTTTGCCGCTACCATAAAGTATTGCATGTTGTAATTCATCACCAAGGTCGCACCAGCGGGTTTCCAGCGACCCCTTGTAATGCGCGCACAGGGCTTTCAAAGTCTGTTGATAATAGGGGGCGGAGGTGCGCGACCAAGGCACAATGGCTCCGGAACCTAGTGTCAGCGTGGGGTCGGTGACCACCAGGTTGGGGTCTATTTTCAACTCCGAGCCAAGTCCGTCACAGGTGGGGCAGGCCCCAAAAGGGTTGTTGAATGAAAACAGGCGCGGCTCGATTTCAGCGATGGTAAAACCGGAGACCGGGCAGGCAAATTTCTGTGAGAACACGACCTGCCTGGGCGAGCCGTCCTGTTCTTTCTCCTCAGCAAACTCAGCTATGGCAATGCCGTCGGCCAGCCCCAGTGCGGTTTCCAGACTGTCAGCAAGCCGTCCGGCGATTTCACCGCTGACAACGAGCCTGTCAACAACCACCTCCACATCATGCTTGAATTTTTTGTCCAGCACTGGCGCGTCTTCGATTTCGAAAAACTCGCCGTCAATCTTGACTCTCTGAAAACCTTTTTTCATCAATTCGGCCAGCTCTTTGCGGTATTCGCCCTTGCGCCCGCGCACGATGGGAGCCAGCAGATAGAGTCGCGTTCCTTCATCAAGGGCCATGAGCCGGTCAACCATCTGGCTGATGGTCTGGCTCTCGATGGGCAGACCGGTAGCGGGAGAATAAGGCACTCCCACCCGGGCAAACAACAAACGCAGATAGTCGTAGATTTCGGTGACCGTGCCCACGGTGGAGCGTGGATTCTTCGAAGTGGTTTTCTGTTCGATGGAAATTGCCGGGCTCAGCCCTTCAATCTGTTCGACATCGGGCTTTTGCATCATTTCCAGAAACTGGCGCGCATAGGCGGAAAGACTTTCTACATAGCGGCGCTGGCCTTCGGCATAGATGGTGTCAAATGCCAGTGAGGACTTGCCCGAACCTGAAAGACCGGTCATTACAATCAGCTTGTCTCGGGGCAGGGACACATCAACGGATTTGAGATTATGCTCCTTGGCGCCGCGAACAATAATCTCTTTGTTGCTAGCGTTTGATTGGCTCATGGGGCCTGCCTTGAATACGGATATGACGCAGTCGGAGTCTTGCGAATTCACAGTTCTTCTTGCATTCGCAATTCCAGAGGAACATAGATAGAACAACTGACGCTTTCGTCAAGCGCTTTATCCGCGAAGTTCACCTGTTGCACGCAGGATTTCGCGTTCTTGCTCACTGGCCAGCCGCTGATCCCAGTCCTTGAGCAACGGCTCGCTCACCCTCTTCCACAGCGGGGGGAAGAAGGAGCATAGAATCATCGCCACATAACCCATTGGCCACAGTGGTGCCTTGTCATGGGCCTGCTGCAATTCCCAGAAGGGTTTGGTTGCGAACTTGTGGTGATTTGAGTGCAGGGGCAGGTTGTAGGTAAGACCGGTGGACAGGCGTCTGTGAGAATCCCACGAATGGCGGTCTTCCACCCGGCTTCCCGGAACACGAACCAGGCCGTAATGTTCGATATAATTGACGATTTCGAGATAGATTTTCCCGACAAAAGCGGCCAGAGCTGCATAGGCAAACCCGAAGGGTCCGACCATGAAGGTAAAAAGGGCAATCACACAAAGGCTCATCAGTTGACCGCGCCAGAATACGTTGTTCCACAGATTATTGGCAAGCCCCCGGCGCTTCAGGCGTTCATTTTCAAACCGCATGGCAGAAAGAAACTGGCCCACAGCCGAACGCACAACAAAGGCAAAGATATACTCACCCCGCCGGGCCGTTGCGGGGTCTTTGGGGGTGCCCACATGGCGATGATGCCCGTAAACATGCTCAATGGAAAAGCCTGTGTCCCAGGTGAAAGCCAAAAGCCAGCGTCCAAGCACCATATCAAACGTGCTCTTGGTGCGGTGCACCAGTTCATGGGCCACGTTAACCCCGCCCAGTCCGTAAAACATGCCAAGGCTCACAAGACCGCCGGTTCCGGTGACAAAACCAGTGTTCTGGCGTGCACCGACAGGGTCAAAACCAAGCCAGTTCAAAATCCTGTCAATAGAGGCAAAGCCGGGGCCGACGGTGTTGAGGCATATGAGTGTCATCACGAACAGCAAAGGCCATGTCAGCCACAACATCAGGTTCATATACCACTTGGGGGGCATGGCCTCGATATTTCCAGCATCACCAAGCAATTCGTCAACGATATTGACCAGCACCAGCGTTGTGCCCAGCCCGAGCCACAACCACCATCCGCCCAGCGCCATGGTTACCATACCGCTCAGGATAAACAGGTTCATCATGGAATAGCGAATGGTGTTCGCCCACCTGGTGGCGAGCAAAGAGTGCGGGGCTGTGGGCGGTTTTTCGTTTATATTCATAATTCGCTTGATGCTGCCTGCACGGGTGAGACCCTGGGGCAGCTACCTGTCTCCCTGAGCAAACTATATGCGGTTTTGCGAAGGTATCTCAAGAAAATTTGCTTGCGCACAGGCTCCAGTTACAGATTTTGTCGGCTATTGCTTGACACAATCCGGGAACATAATAAGAACACAGCTAAGTGTCAAAGGTTCTGTGGATGTTTTGCGAAAGAGGCGAGACAAGGGGCGGTCGAGGTGGGCTAGTATGGCCTTGAAGGCAAACACAGGGAAAAACGGCCCGATTGGCCGGAAAGGGCAAGAAGATGGCAGGCAGCGTAAACAAGGTTATTCTTTTGGGAAATCTGGGGGCGGATCCCGAGGTGCGTACCTTCCAGAATGGTGGCAAGGTCTGCAATCTGCGTATTGCCACATCAGAACGCTGGAAAGACCGCAACACCGGGGAGCAGCGGGAAAAAACCGAGTGGCACACGGTGGCCATTTTCAACGAGGGGCTTGTCCGGGTTGCCGAACAATATCTGCGCAAGGGATCCAAGGTCTATATCGAGGGGCAATTGCAGACCCGCAAGTGGCAGGACAAGGATGGCAATGACCGCTATTCAACAGAAGTTGTGTTGCAGGGATTTAATTCAAACCTGACAATGCTTGACAGTCGCAGCTCAGAAGAAGGGGGCTTTTCTGGCTCCAGACCCTCCAGCGGAGGCATGAGTAAGCCCGCCTCCACAGCACCCGCATTTGAAGGTGGCAATACAGATGACGACATTCCGTTCTAGGAACTGCCTTGCATTAGCTTTTTTCTTTTTTCCAGTCGTTGGCGCCACTGTGTCTGCGCTGGGTGGCGAGGCGGATGTGGTTGATGCAGGCATTGTACGCGCTGCCGATGGAACATATCGCTTTGACGTGACCCTCGCTCACGCCGACACTGGCTGGGAGCACTATGCTGATGCGTTCGAGATTGTCGATGCTCAAGGCAATGTTCTGGCCGTGCGTATATTGGTGCACCCCCATGTGGAAGAGCAGCCATTCACCCGTTCAATTTCGGGCGTTACTCTTGACCCGGATCTGAGAGAGGTCACCATTAGAGGACGTGACAGCGTTCACGAGTTGGGCGGAATTGAGATGGTGCTGACAGTCCCCGCTGAATGAGCAGCAGCTTGAAATAGAAAAAAGACGGCTGCAAAAGCCGTCTTTTTTGTTTTGTGGCTGAAACCCCATGCAATTGGACAGGGAACAAATCTCTGTTGCGCGCCATGCACTTCTGGAACGAATAATCACCTGTTCCGCAAGAGTTCTGATCCCCCGACCCTGACCCTAGTTACGGTCAAACGGTATGTCAGCAACAATTTTTGTCCCGTCGGCGTTTGTCACTTCGAAATCAACATTGATCGTGTCACCGGTAAGGCCGAATCCGGCCCGCACCCGTGAAGTCTCACCATTGTCATCTACACTTTGCAGGTTGAAAGTGACATTTGAACCGCGCCGAGTGCCGATTGCTACTCCCTTGAAGCTTGTATTTGAGGTCATGATTGCTTCATAGCGATTGGCGGCAGAGATATAGGCCATGGTGCCAGCCATAGACAAGGTGGTTCCCGCAATTGCACAGCGCCCGCTGAAGTTTATTTTTTCGGCATTGGACCTTGTGATGTTCAGCCGGCACCTCACGGACTCACCGGGCTGACCGGCGTTGTTGAGTGTTCCGGTGCCCCGCCAGTTGCCTACATAGGACTGGATGAGTTCCAGATCCGCTGGTGCGGCAAGAACGGGGGAAGCAAAAGACAGGCCGGTCGCAGCGAGGGCGCCTGCAACAATCAGATTGCGGATAGTATTTGTCGTCGTCATTTTTTAAGGCCTCCAAGAGAGTTAAAGAAGCGCCCCCCGGCGAGAAGCATGGCTGGAAGTATAATCAAATCACCAACCAAAGCGAGCAGGAGCGTGAGCACCGTTAGTGTTCCAAATAAGGCAACTTGCGGCAGAGCCGAAAACACCACAATAAACGTGCCTGCACATAGAATGAAAGTCGTGGCAATCAAAGCGGGTCCCACGCGATCAAGAGCGCGATTAACCGCTGGAACATGCTCAAGACCATTGTCACGGGCCCGTTTGTAGTTGGCAAGAAAGTGAATGGTATCATCAACAGCGATACCAAAGGCAATGGTAAGCGCAATGACCGTAGTCAGTTGCAGTCCGGCCCCTGAGACCCACAGGTAAAGCTCGGTGCCCAGAATCGGCAGAATATTGGGCACAAAGGAAAACAGGGCGATTTTCCACGACCTGAACGCAAAGCCAATGACAAAGATAGATATAAAAACCGCAAGGGTGAGCCCCTGCTGCATTGAACGAATCATGTCCATGGACGCAAAAGATGTAAGCACCCGAAAGCCCGAGACTTGCGCATCCCCCAAACCGGCGTCGCGCAATTGCTGATCGGTTCTGTTCACGAAATCGCGTAATTCGTCGGATTCAATAATCGTGGGCAGGAAGCCGGTCACCAGAGCGTGCTTGCCGTCATCAGTGACAAACCGCCTTTTCAGAAACGGCCCGACAGCGTTGAAAATCTGGGCCCGGGTGAACCCCGAGTCTGCATAATGGCCGAAGCTCGCTGCAGAGATGACTTTGCCCTTGCCGATATTGCTCTCAAGGATTTCATGGACCCTAACAATTTTTTCGTAGTCGGCGTCTGCTACCGATTCGAGGCCAAACTCCAGAGGAATGCGAATATAGATGGGCGAAACCCCGCCCACCCCGGTGTCAATCGCCTCAGCAACCTCCAGCGAACTGGAATCTGCTGGTAAAAAGTCCTGAAACGAGAATTGCGGTTCCAGATCCATGTGGGGATAGAACAACAGCACTGTTGCCACTACGCCAAATATGGCCAGCGGTTTTGTGAACCGGTGGACCAGCTTTTTGACCACCGGAATGGGAGCTGTTAGCGCGGCGCTGGGTTTGCGTGGAGACTTGAAGCCGAGTCTGATTGCAAGTTTAAGTGCAAGCGGCAGGAAGGTCACCAGCGTGACGTAGGCGACAACGACAGCAATCATGCCCGAAAGCGCGAATTCCTGAATGCCCTGGCCCTGTGTCAGGCCCAGGGAAGCAAATGCGATCATGGTCGTGATTGTAGTCAGGGCACAGGCCGGACTGACCCGCAATACGGTCTGGCGAACGGCTTCGTTTGGTTCCATTCCGTCCCGCCACAAGCGAAGCCAGGAGAAGCAGAAAAACATGCTTTCCGCAAAGGCAATCACCAGCACCAGCGTAGTCACAATATTGGTCAGAAAGGTGAAAGAGCCAAACAGCATGATAATCACGCCCATGACCCAGATCACCGAAACAAACGGTGTCAGGGTGGCAAGAACCGCCCCCCAGAAGGAACGAAAGCTGATGAGAGCAGTCAAAAAGCCAATAATGACGCCATATACGGAGAACTTGATCTGGTCCTCAATGCTGGCGTCAAGCATTTCTGTTTTCCAGATGGGTGCGCCCGTGAGTTCTAACTGAATCTTGTCAGACTGATAAAACTCCACCAGTTCGCGCAAAGAGGCGATCATCTCTTTTTCGCCTGCTCCTTGCGTCAGTTCCTGATCGGGGAACATGATCATGACCATCCCGGTCAGGTCCTCAACAATCAGATTGCGCATGATGGGGTCATTGCCCCTGAGAGCCGTCAGTTCCTGCGCGACAATTTCAGGCGTTGCCATGTTTTCGGGCACTGCCGGAAGCGTCTGACTGTCGTCGGCTGGTTTGCGCAGCGAGAACGGGGAAAGCGTGCCCACGGCGTAGTCGGTCAACTCCAGGTCAAACGCCAGCTCGCGCAGGGTCTCAATAACCTCCGGGTCAGTCATCTGGTCGGATTTCACCAGAATATAGGCGTCATTATCAAAGGTGCCAAAAGTAGCGCCAAGATCCGCATAGCGGTCGTACATCTCGCCAGAGTTCTTGTAGACCCGAAGCAGGTCACCATCAACAGAGGCGCGGGGCAGAACCGAAATGCAAAGAACCGTAAAGGCCAGCACAATAAGGCCTGCGGCCTTGGGATACTTAAGTGCAATCAATCCCAGGCGTTCAATACCAAAACCGATGGACAAGAATCATTCTCCCTCACAAATGACGGAGGAATTACTAATGGCTGTGCGCCATTTCGTCCAGATATTATCAGTTTTATGACAGTGGAGCTCAATTGGGGGCTTTCGGAAAGAAGAATATTAAGGCAAAAAGGACAATTTCCCTGCTTCCCTTGCTCCGGGATACTCTTAACAAACGTGGCGTGGCGATATGGAATCACCTATAAAGCCCCATGAGAAATTTCAGGACAAAACACTAAGTGACAGATACGCCAGAGCAGAACAGAGCCGCTGAGGGCTCCAGCGACATTGTTCCCATTTCCATCGCTGACGAAATGCGCAAATCCTATCTGGATTATGCCATGAGCGTCATTGTCTCGCGGGCTCTGCCCGATGTGCGCGACGGCCTGAAACCCGTGCACAGACGCATCCTCTATTCGATGCACGAGAATGGCTATGAGTGGAACAAACCCTATCGCAAGTCGGCGCGTGTGGTTGGTGATGTCATCGGTAAATATCACCCTCATGGCGATGCGGCGGTTTATATGTCACTGGTGCGCATGGCGCAGACATTCTCCTTGCGTGTGCCCTTGATTGACGGACAGGGTAATTTTGGTTCGGTCGACGGAGATATGCCCGCCGCCATGCGTTACACCGAAGTACGCATGAAAAAAGTCACCCTGTCGCTTCTGGATGATCTGGATAAGGACACGGTTGATTTTCGGGAGAACTACGACAATTCTGAAACGGAACCCTCGGTTTTGCCCGCCAGATTTCCCAATATTCTGGTTAATGGGGCAGGGGGTATTGCCGTTGGCATGGCTACCAATATCCCGCCCCACAATCTTGAGGAAGTCATCAACGCCGCTTTGGCGGTGCTTGAGAACCCTGACATTTCCATCGACGATTTGATTGAAATCATGCCGGGGCCAGATTTCCCCACCGGAGGGATAATTTTAGGTCGGGCAGGCATCAGATCGGCTTATGAGACCGGGCGTGGTTCAGTTTTGATGCGGGGCAGGGTCGAGATCGAAGAAATCCGCAAAGAGCGTGAAGCCCTGATCATCACCGAAATTCCCTATCAGGTGAACAAGGCAACGATGATTGAAAAAATTGCCGAGCTGGTGCGTGATAAACGGGTGGAAGGTATTTCCGATATTCGTGATGAAAGCGACCGGCACGGTATGCGGGTTGTGATTGAGATCAAGCGCGACGCCTTTGCTGATGTGGTGTTGAACCAGCTCTATCGCTATACCGCTCTGCAATCCTCATTCGGCTGTAATTTTGTGGCGCTGACCGGGGGCAAGCCCGAGTTGATGGGATTGCGCCAAATATTGAGTGCTTTTCTTGAATTCCGTGAAACCGTTGTCAGCCGCCGGGCAAAGTTCCTGCTCAATAAAGCGCGGGATCGGGCCCACGTCCTTGTGGGTCTGGCAGTGGCTGTTGCCAATGTCGATGAGGTGATTGCCCTTATTCGCAAAGCACCCAACCCCGCTTCTGCCCGTGAACAGCTGCTGGCGCGGGACTGGCCGGTGGGCGACGTGGAGCCGCTTATCCGCCTGATCGACGACCTGCGCCACAAGGTAGGCAGTGACGGCACTTTCCGCCTCTCCGAAGAGCAGGCCCGTGCCATCCTCGACTTGCGTCTTGCCCGACTGACGGCGCTTGGTCGCGACGAAATCAGCGATGAGTTGAACGGGTTAGGTGAGCAGATATCCGACTATCTTGAAATTTTGCGCTCCAAAGAGCGCGTCATGGCCATCGTGCGCGGAGAGCTTGAGAGCGTACGCGATCAGTTTTCAACCCCCCGCCGGACAGAAATCACTGACCATGCTGCCGATATGGATGACGAGGATTTCATTGCCCGCGAGGATATGGTGGTGACGGTTTCCCACGCCGGCTACATCAAACGGGTCCCGCTCTCCACCTACCGGGCCCAGCGTCGCGGCGGCAAGGGCCGGGCGGGCATGTCTACAAGAGATGAGGATTTTGTCGCACGCCTGTTTGTGGCCAACACCCACACGCCGGTTCTTTTCTTTTCCTCTCGCGGCATTGCCTACAAGCTCAAGGTCTGGCGTCTGCCCCAGGCGGCGCCCCAGGCCCGTGGCAAGGCCCTGATTAACCTGCTTCCCCTTTCCGAGGGCGAACGCATCACCTCCATAATGCCCCTGCCAGAAGACGAGGGCAGCTGGAGCGAACTGGACATTATGTTTGCAACCACGCGTGGCACCGTGCGCCGCAACTCTCTGGCCGATTTCGCCGAGGTGCGCGCCAACGGCAAGATCGCCATGAAGCTCGAAGAGGGCGATGGTATCGTCGGTGTGGAAACATGTTCGGCAACCGATGATGTGTTGTTGACCACCTCTTTGGGGCAGGCCATTCGCTTTGGCGCCGGTGATGTTCGTCTGTTTGTGGGGCGAAATTCCATCGGCGTGCGCGGCATCAGGCTGGCCGAAGGCGATCATGTGATTTCCATGGCCATTTTGCGCCAGTTTGTTGCCACTCCCGAGGAGCGCACAGCTTATATCAAAATGAGCCGGGCCATGCGCGGGGAGGTGGAAAGCCATGCTGACGAACAAGAAACCGAGGCTGCTGCCAACGGCTTGTCCTCTGAGCGTTATGCGCAAATGAGCGCGGCCGAGCAGATCGTGTTGGCCATATCCCAGAGCGGTTTTGGCAAGCGTTCCTCAAGTTTTGAATACCGGGTTACCGGGCGCGGCGGCAAGGGCATTACGGCCATGGCAGTTACTGCCAAAACCGGGCCAATTGTTGCATCATTCCCCGTTGAGAACGACGATCAGATCATGCTGGTCACCGATGGCGGAAAGCTCATTCGAGTGCCGGTGCAGGGCATCCGCCTGGCCGGACGCGCCACGCAAGGGGTGATTGTTCTCGACACGGCTGAGAACGAGAATGTCGTCTCGGTGGAACGCATCAGCGAACCCGAGCCAGAGGACGAAGAAGAGGGCGAGGGGAGTGAAACAGATCAGGACCCCGATGCCCCTACATAGGATCCCGAACAAAATAGGACTTGTTTTGTGGCTTTCACGTCTGATTGTTCAGACGCTTGGCCCGGAAGCGCTCTAGGTCCGTGACCTAACCCCGATCCGCGGAGATGATTTCATGTTGGATGCAACCACCCTTGTTGCTTTTGCCTTTGCCAGCTTTGTGCTGGCGATTGTACCGGGGCCCAGTGTTACCCTGATTGTTGCCACTTCACTGCAATGGGGTGTTCTTGGGGGAATGGCGACGGTCGCGGGCACTTCAATTGGCATTCTAAGCATGGTTTTTGTGGTGGCGTTCGGCTTTGAAACGCTGCTTGGTTTCATGGGCTGGGCCTTTGACTGGATCAAGATAGCCGGGGCGCTCTATCTGATTTATCTGGGCTTTGGCATGTTGACCTCGTCCGGCAGGTTGGACGCAAACATAAAAGTCGCATCGCAAAGCCATTTCAGGCTGGCGTTGCGCGGGTTTGTTGTCATGTGGGCCAACCCCAAAACCCTGTTGTTCTTTGGGGCATTTATTCCCCAATTTGTATCGTCCGGCGAACCGGCATTTTTGTCCCTTATGCAACTGGGGTTGATATTTTTTGTCGTGGCCACGATTTCCGACAGTATTTACGCAGTTTTGGCCGGGTCGCTCGGAGGGGTGTTGAGTGGTGCGCGTGTGCGTATTCTCTCCCGTATTTCGGGCATGTTTTTGATGCTTGGCGGAGTATGGCTGGCAACCCAGAAAAAGGCATAGGCAGCAGCCTTGAGTTTCGGGGGAATTTCCCCCAGAAGATATTGGTCACTCAACAAATCCTGCATCGGCTTGCATCTCTTCAAAAGGCGTGACAAAAGCAAAAATTATGAAAAGACTCACTGGTTTTTATCCCGGATCGTTTGATCCAGTCACCAATGGCCACCTCGATGTCATCGAGCGGGCCTGTCGTCTCGTGGACACCCTTTATGTGGGGGTGGGTATGCAGGTTGGCAAAACACCACTTTTGTCGGACTCTGATCGCATCACGCTGCTCGAGCACACAGTCGAGCCCATCGCCCGGCGCACTCAGACCGATGTGAAAATCGTCGAGTTTGAAGGCCTGATGGTGCACAAGGCGCGTTCTCTGGATGCCAAGCTGATTATCCGGGGTTTGCGCGATACCACCGACTATAATTATGAAATGCAGATGGTGGGCATGAACGCACAGATGGCCCCCGATCTGCAGACGGTTTTTGTTCCCTCAAGCCCCCATGTCCGGCATATATCGGCAACGCTGGTACGCCAGATTGCAGCCATGGACGGCGATGTTTCAGCCTTTGTTCCCTCCATTGTGCTGGAAGCATTGAACAAACTATGAGCGCCAAAAAAGACCCCCGGGAACGCGCCATTCAAATTCTGGTGGCCCTGTTCGTTGTGATTTTCGCCGCAATTCTGTTTGTGCGCTATTCGCCCTGGGGCAGTCCTGAACCACGCTATTGGGATACCCCCGAGGTGGAGAGAACTCAGGCGGCACTCCCCCTTGCCTATGATGGTGAGATGCCGTTGATTGAACTGGAACTGGCCAGTGGTACTGTCACAATTCAGATGCGCCCTGACCTTGCGCCAAAACATGTGGCCCAGATTGTGGAACTGACCAATCAGGGTTTTTACGACGGAATTGTCTTTCATCGGGTAATTGATGGTTTTATGGCCCAGACCGGCGACCCCACCGGCACCGGCATGGGAGGCTCCGATTTGCCTGACATTGCCGCAGAATTTACTGATACACCTTTTGTGCGCGGAATTGTTGGCATGGCGCGCTCACAAAGCCCGGACAGCGCCAATTCGCAGTTTTTCATCGTTTATGATGATGCCGGATTCCTCAACGGACAATATACCGTCATCGGTGAGGTCATTGAAGGCATGGAATATGTGGATGAAATCAAGAAGGGTTCCGAGCGGGCCAACGGGCAGGTGGACGACCCGGATTCTATAATTTCCATGCGTGTTGTTGATGCCATCTGATCACCGACCAAAATCTAAAAAGTTCCATTAGAAAACTAGGATTGAACAAATGACTGACCCGGAAAACACCCTTATTGTGGAAACCACCAAGGGCGACATCACTATCGGACTGCGTCCCGACCTTGCGCCAAAACATGTGGAGCAAATCAAAGCTCTGGCGCGGGAAGGATTTTATGACGGCATTGTTTTTCACCGGGTGATTGATGGCTTTATGGCTCAGGTTGGTTGCCCCCACGGCACAGGAACCGGCGGCTCGGATAAGCCTGACCTCGTTGCAGAATTCAACGGCGAGAAGCATGTGCGCGGAACCTGTTCCATGGCCCGCAGCGCCAGCCCCGATAGTGCAAACTCCCAGTTTTTCATCTGCTTTGAGGAAGCTCCATTCCTTAACGGGCAATATACTGTCTGGGGACAGGTTATCGAAGGTATGGACAATGTGGATAAAATTGAACGTGGCGAGCCGGTGGCCAACCCGGACAAAATCATTTCTATGAAAGTGGCAGCGGACAAATGAAAAAACTGGTTGCCAGTCTGACAATTTTTCTGGCGGCCACTTCCGGCGCAAGCGCGACCTCTTCGGTGTTTTGTCAGGCTGTGAATGAAGATGCAGGTATAAATCTGACCATTGGCTCGGGGGCAGGGGCGGTTATTGTAGGGGCTGATTTTTATGTGGGGAACAAGCTCTGGTCCACTTCAGCCCCTTATGACAATCCCGTTGCAATCGCCCAGAGCTTCATTGAAAACGACCGGATTTTGCTCGACCTGTCCGACAAGAACTTTGAAGTGATTGTCGCCAGGCTGCGCCTGTTTACAGCCGCTCAGGATGATGAGCAGGTTGCAGCCGGAACCCTGCAGGTTGCTGAAGCAGGGGTTTTTGCCGTGAGCTGCTCCGGCCCCTGATGCGTGTTGACGAGTTCGACTTCGACCTGCCGGAGAAACTGATAGCCCTGCACCCGGCAATACCCCGTGACAGTGCCCGCATGCTCCATGTTGACCATAGTGGCGAGTTGCACGACAGGGGGGTTGCCGATCTGCTCCAGATACTCCGGCCTGGAGATGTATTGGTGGTCAACGACACAAAAGTCCTGCCTGCCGAATTAACCGGCATTCGCTGGCGTGGAGAATTTCAGGCAAAAGTTTCCTTCAACCTGCACAAACGGCAAGGGCCTTCCAGCTGGCTGGCCTTTGCCCGTCCCGCCAAGCGTTTGAAAATTGGTGACCAGGTGGTTTTCGGGCATGCAAAAGATCGGGCCTGCGCCGCGCAAAAACTGGAGGCCAGAGTTGAAGGCGTTGCAACGGGTGGGCAGGTAACGCTTGCATTCGACCTTGCCGGGGCCTATCTGGACGAAGCCATAAAGTCCCAGGGCGCCATGCCTTTACCTCCCTATATTGGTGCCAGGCGCAAGGCCGAACCACGGGACGATGAGGATTATCAGACCGTCTATGCGGCCCATGACGGCGCGGTTGCCGCGCCCACTGCCGGGTTGCACTTTACCAGTGAGTTGCTGGCCGGACTGGAAAAGCGCGGCGTTGCCATTGAGCACGTCACCCTGCACGTGGGAGCGGGAACCTTTTTGCCCATGAAAGCGGATGACACCAAAGACCACAAAATGCACGCTGAATGGGGAGAGATAAGCGCAGCATCAGTGGAGCGCCTGGCGGAGGCAAAGCGCGCTGGAAGGCGTGTGATTGCGGTGGGCACCACAAGCTTGCGCCTGCTTGAGGCCGCCAGCCAGCGAACCGGCACGCTGGAGGCATTCTGCGGGGATACAGATATTTTCATTACGCCCGGCTTCCGGTTCAATGTGGTGGATATGTTGATGACAAATTTTCACCTGCCGCGCTCGACCCTGTTTATGCTGGTTTCTGCATTCTCAGGCATGGATACTATGAAGCGTGCCTATGCCCACGCAATCAACAAGGAATATCGCTTTTATTCCTACGGCGACGCCTCTTTGCTTGAACGCGCGGGGGAGCAGACATGAGTGCCTTTTCGTTTGCTGTTTCTTCCAGTGACGGGCTGGCGCGGCGCGGGGCCATCAGCACGCCGCGTGGTAGTATCCAGACGCCGGCCTTCATGCCGGTGGGCACAGCCGCGACGGTCAAGGCTATGTATCCCGAACAGGTGCGCCAAACCGGCGCGGAAATTCTGCTGGGTAACACCTATCATCTGATGCTCCGTCCCGGTGCCGAACAGGTTGAGAGTTTGGGTGGCCTGCACACTTTCATGGACTGGGAACTGCCCATTCTCACCGATTCTGGTGGTTTTCAGGTCATGTCCCTGGCCCAGTTGCGCAAGCTGGACGAAAATGGCGTGACTTTCCGCTCCCACATTGATGGGGCTGCCTATGAACTGACCCCGGAGCGTTCCATCGACATCCAGACAAAGCTGGATTCTGATATTGTCATGCAGCTCGATGAATGTATCCGGCTGCCGGCGGAGCATGAGGAAATGGAACGCGCCATGCAATTGTCCCTGCGCTGGGCCGAGCGCAGCAAAACGGCATTTGCAAACGCAAAAGACCGGGCATTGTTTGGCATCGTGCAGGGTGGAGACGACGCAATCCTGCGGGCGCAATCCGCTGCCGGGCTGACTGATATTGGTTTTGACGGTTACGCTGTGGGAGGGCTGGCGGTGGGCGAACCTCAGGAGGTGATGTTCAAGGTTTTGAACGAAATCACGCCGCATCTGCCTTCAGACAAACCCCGCTATCTCATGGGGGTCGGCAAGCCCGACGACCTGCTGGGGGCGGTGGCACGGGGTATTGATATGTTTGATTGCGTGCACCCCACAAGAGTGGGCAGGCATGGTCACGCCTTTACCCGCTTTGGTGTGGTCAACCTCAAGAATGCCCGGCACAAAGAAGACCCAAGGCCCCTGGATGAACAATCTTCCAACCCGAATTGCCGCCGGTTTTCCCGCGCCTATCTGAACCATCTGGTCAAAAGCGAAGAGATTCTGGGCGCCATGATTTTGTCCCAGATAAATCTGGCCTATTATCAGGAGCTGATGGCGGGTATGCGTAAAGCCATTGAACTTGGCCGGTTTGAAGATTTCGCTGCCGAAACGCGGCAGGATTGGGCCAAAGGGGATATTTCCGAACTTTAGCAGAGGGTAGAAATTGTGACACGGATTCCGCTGGAGACTGCGCTTGATGAACTGATTGAACACAAGAAGCGCATGGGCAGGATTTCCATGCGTCATATGTTTTCTTCTGATGCAGACCGGTTCAAAACCTTTTCGGCGTCCGCCTGCGACATCCTGATAGATTACTCGAAAAACCGTGTAGATACTGATGTTATGTCATCTCTTTTTGCGCTGGCCCGCAGCTCCAGCGTTGAAGAAAAGCGCAATGCCATGTGGGCTGGAGAGCGCATCAACTCCACCGAGAACCGGGCAGTTCTGCACATGGCCCTGCGCTATCAGGGTGACAAACCGGTCAAATTTGACGGGCGCGATGTGATGGGTGATGTACGTCAGGTGCTCGGGGTCATCCGGGAATTTTCCGAAAACGTGCGCAATGGCACCATAACTGGCTCCAGCGGAGAAAAAATCACCGATATCGTGAATATCGGCATTGGTGGCTCTGACCTTGGTCCCGCCATGGTCACAAGGGCTTTGTCTCCCTTCGGGCGTAAAGATTTGCGGGTGCACTTTGTCTCGAACGTCGATGGCGCCGATATCGCCGATACATTGGCCGGGCTCAATCCGGCCCGCACCCTGTTCATCATTGCTTCAAAAACCTTCACCACCGACGAAACCATGACCAATGCCGCCTCAGCCCGCCAATGGCTGGCTGATAAGCTGGGGGAGGGAGCGGTGATCGCCCATTTCGTGGCGGTCTCCACCAATATTGCCGCCTGCATAAATTTCGGCATCAACGAAAACCGGATATTCGGCTTCTGGGACTGGGTGGGGGGGCGTTATTCTGTCTGGTCCTCCATCGGGCTGCCGGTGGCGCTTGCCATCGGCTATGAAAATTTCACTGCCTTTCTGGCTGGGGCAGCGGAGATGGACCGCCATTTTCTGGAAACGGCTCTTGAGAGCAATTTACCGGTGATACTGGCGCTTCTGGGTGTCTGGCACCGCAATGTCTGGGGTTTTTCCACCCAGGCCATATTACCCTATGATCAGCGGTTGGCGCGCTTTCCCGCCTATCTGCAGCAACTGGATATGGAAAGCAACGGCAAGAGCACGCAGCTGGATGGCAGCGCAGCCACTCTTGGCACCGGCCCCATTGTCTGGGGCGAGCCGGGCACCAACGGCCAGCATGCCTTCTACCAGCTTATCCACCAGGGCACAGACATCATTCCCTGCGACTTTCTGCTTGCCGCCAACCCGCAGGAAGATATGTCCCCTCACCACGCCAAGCTGGTGGCCAATTGTTTTGCCCAGTCTCAGGCATTGATGCTGGGCAAAACAATTGATGAGGTGCGGGCTGAACTTGTAGCTGACGGGCTCAGCGTGGAGCAGACCGAACAACTTGCGCCCCACAAGGTTTTTCCGGGAAACCGGCCCTCCACCACGTTGCTTTATCGCCAGCTCGACCCGGCGACTTTGGGAAAACTGATTGCGCTTTATGAGCACAAGACCTTCGTGCAGGGAGTGATCTGGAATATCAATTCTTTTGACCAGTGGGGAGTGGAATTGGGCAAGCAACTTGCCAAAAACCTGCTGCCCGCTGTCCAGAACAAAACTGCCCGTAGAAAAGCTGCAAACGATGCATCCACTGAAGGATTGCTCTCCAGCTATCGTCGTTTTCAAGAAAAACAAGGAAAATAATAAAGGAACTGTTCACCTGTTTTGGGGAGCTCTGTCGAGGGTTTCAGTTTTCCTTAATGAGAAGATGGTTTTATTGTTGTATTGAATGAAAATTTTGATGAACATGATGACCTGAATTGTTCTTTTTATAAAAGCTTATAAGGGCAGTAAAGATGCTTGAAGATCTGGTTGGACTTGCCCGGGAAAAGTCGAGCGAAAAGCGCCGCGAATTGATGGGGCGGGTCGCTGATCACTTTGTGGAAGGCTCTGAACGCTATAGCGAAAGAGAGATTCACCTTTTTGGTGAAGTCATGGCCAAGCTTCTTGAAAGGTCTGATGCGACATCACAGGCGACGCTTTCAGAAAAGCTTTCCCGTGATGAAAATACACCCCGTGACATCGCTTTGCAGCTGGCCAATGAGGAAATTTCCATTGCCCGGCCCATGCTGGAAAATTCTCCAAACCTGACCTCCGATGATTTGATGTCCCTTGTTGGCTCAAAGGGAACCGAGCATCGTGTTAGCATTTCAAGGCGTTCGGACCTGAATGTCGAAATAACCGACGAATTGATTAAACACGGCGAATGTGAGGTGCTTCGCGCGATTTCAGGAAACCAGAATGCCCCGATTTCTGATTGGGGTTTTGGCTCCATCGCCGAACAGGCCGCGGACGATGAGCAAATCCAGGCCAATCTTGCCAGCCGCAAGGACATGTCGCTGGCTGCCGCAAAAAATGTTTTGCCCTTGCTTCCTCCCCATGCACAGCAAAAGCTGATGGGGCTGCTGGAAGATGATACCGGCGAACTTGAGGCATTGATCGGACAGGCGGTTCACGATACCTCAATCAAAACCATAGAAAACAAGGCGAAACGGATCGACACAATAAAGCTGCTTGAGCAGCATAAAGCGGGTGAGCGCAGCCTCGACAGCATCATCAGCTACCTTTCCTCCCAGGACCGTCCTATGGATATTGCAATGGTGATATCCAGGCTTTCAAAAATTCCCGAAGAACAGGTGGCCAGTAGTTTGCTGAAGATTAACGGGCAGGGGATTGTCCTGCTGTGCAAAGCGCTCAATATGGGGCGCGAAGCATTCCACGACCTGGCCAGAATGCGCTATGCCCGCCTCAGCCTGCCTTCATCCAAAGCTGACGAATTGGCGCTGGCCTACGAGGATGTTGATGTGGGCATCGCGCAAAGAACCCTGCGTTTCGTCAATGTGCGCAATTCGGTATCCACTTCTGCGGCCTGAAGTCTCCAGCTTCGCCCGAAACTCCAATTGCCAGTCAGCCTTTTGCTTTTGGTGCGTAATCCGCCGGGTCGAGCCGTTGGGGGCGGCCGGGCAGATTTAGCTCCCTCAGATCGGGTGCAGTTTGGGCAATGATTTCGCCGTTGCGAACAACCGCCAGCCGGGTCGCGCGCAGGCGGATGGCTTCAATGGGGTCTTTGGCCTGCAACAGCACCATATGGGCTTTGCAGCCGACCTCAACGCCATAGCCTTCCAACCCCATGATTTTTGCCGGATTGGTGGTCACCGCTTCAAAGCACCATTCCATGTCAGCACGGCTCGACAATTGCCCCACATGCAGGCCCATATGGGCGACATCCAGCATGTCGGCCCGCCCCAGCGAATACCAGGGGTCCATGACACAATCAGCACCGAACGCAACGTTCATCCCCGCGTCCCTGAGCTCGGGCACCCGCGTTTGTCCGCGGCGCTTGGGATAGGTGTCATGGCGGCCCTGAAGCATGATATTTATCAGCGGGTTGGCAATCACATGCAGGCGCGCCTCAGCCATCAGCGCAATGAGTTTGGATACATAATAATTGTCCATGGAATGCATGGAGGTGAGGTGGGAGCCGGTGACGCGCCCCTCAAGGCCAAGGCGGGTTGTTTCAAACGCTAACGTTTCCACGTGGCGGCTGAGCGGGTCGTCGCTCTCGTCGCAATGCATATCGACCATCAGGCCGCGTTTTTCTGCAATCTCGCACAGGCGCCGAACTGAGGCGGCGCCATCGGCCATGGTGCGCTCGAAATGGGGGATGCCCCCGACAATATCGACCCCCATATCAAGGGAGCGAAGCAGGTTTTTCTCAGCAGTTTTGGAGCGGAGCAGGCCGTCTTGAGGGAAAGCCACCAGTTGCAAGTCCAGATAGGGGGCAACAAGCCTGCGCACTTCTAGCAGAGCAGTCACCCCTTTGAGTTCATCGTCGCAAACATCCACATGGGAGCGAATGGCACCAATGCCCGTGGAGGCTGCAAGGTCGCAATATCTGAGCGCCCGCTCAATGATATCATCAACACTCTGCACAGGTTTGAGTTCGCCCCACAAGGCAATGCCCTCAAGCAGGGTGCCCGAAACATTCAGGCGCGGGGTGCCAAGGGAAAGGGTGGCATCCATATGGAAATGGGGGTCAATAAAGGGTGGCGAAACCAGTTGACCGGCGGCGTCGATGGAGGTTTTTGCTTCGGCGGAAATTCCGGGCTCAATGGCCTTGATGATACCGCCGGCGCATGCAATGTCGATGCCGTTCCGGCCGTCGGGCAGGGCAGCGTTTTTAATGAGCAGGTCGAACATCGCAAAGCGTTCCTATCTTTGACCCTTGAACCACGGCTTGAGCAGGGCGCGCGGGTAGTCGGCGCCTCGCGCCAGCAACACCAGCGCGATTATTGAAAGCACATAGGGTGCCATCAGGAATATCTGGGAGGGCACAAAGGCCCCGACCTGGGTTTGCAGGCGCACCTGAAAGGCATCGAAGGCGCCAAATAAAAGCGCGCCCAGCAGGGCCTTGCCCGGACGCCAGCTGGCAAAAATCACCAGTGCAATAGCAATCCAGCCCCGCCCGTTTATCATGCCAAAGAAAAACGCATCAAACGCGGACATGGTAAGGAAGGCACCTCCCAGCGCCATAAGAGACGAGCCCACGACAACAGCCCCGATGCGCAAGCCATAGACCGACAGACCTTGCGCATCGACTGCATCGGGGTTGTCGCCCACCGCCCGGACGGCCAGCCCCAGGGGTGTGCGGTTCAACACCCACCAGACCACGCCGACCAGAATGATGGCCAGCCAGGTCATGGCGGTTTGCTGAAACAGCACGGGCCCCAGGAATGGCAGGTCTGAGAGGATGGGAATATCAAGCGGCTGAAAGGGTACGATGCGCGGGGGGGAGGATACATCGGGCAGGGCGGTGCGATAGGTGAAATAACTGGCGGAAGTTGCCAGCATGGTCACCCCCAGTCCCGAGACATGTTGAGAGAGGCCCAAAGGAATGGTCAGGATGGCGTGGATGAGGCCAAAAAACGCTCCGGCAAAAGCGGCAACAGCAACTCCACCCCAAAGCCCCGCGCCGAGCCAGACCGCCATCCAGCCGGCCATGGCCCCAGCAACAAATATGCCCTCAATCCCCAGATTGAGCACACCGGCCCGTTCGCAGATAAGAGCACCAAGGACGCCGAATATCAGCGGTGAGGCAATCCTTAAGGAAGCGGCCCAGAAGTTCACATTGAGAAAGATTTCCAGAGCTTCCATTATGCGGCCCTTTTTGCGGTGCGCACAAAACGGTAATTTGAGACAAAACCGCCGATGAGCACACAAATCAGAGAAAGGGAGACCACAAGGTCGGCCAGAAAACTGGAAACGCCCATGGCCCGACTCATGCTGTCAGCCCCCACAAACACCGAGGCGATAAATACTGCCGAGATGACCACCCCGATGGGGGACAGTCCAGCCAGCATGGCCACCACAATGCCGGTGAACCCGAAGCCGGGGGAAAGGTCGGCGGTGAGATAACCCTTGAGGCCCGCGACTTCGCTGACCCCGGCAAGCCCGGCAACAGCGCCTGAAACAATGGCTGCCCCCATCAGGGAGCGCTTGACGCCAATACCTGCGTGCAGGGCGGCAGCAGCGTTTTCTCCCACGGCCCGCAGCTTGAACCCCCAGACACTTTTGGAAAGCATGATGTGGGAAATAACCGCCACGACCAGTGCCAGAATAAGCCCGGCATGGATACGCATCCGGTCGAGCAACCGGGGCAGGGCGGCATTGTCAACAATCGGTTCGGACTGGGGCCAGCCCAGACTCATGGGGTCTTTAAGGGGGCCTTCGAGCATCATTTGCAGGAAAATCAGAATAACGAAGTTGAGCAGAAGCGTTGTTACCACTTCATCGGCACCAAAACGGTTTTTCAGATAGGCGGGTCCGGCCATTCCAGCGGCTCCGGCGGCGGCTCCGGCAAGCAGAACAATGGGCACAAGAACAATAGCGGGCGCATCAATTGCGCCCGTGCCAACGACCACCGCGGCCATGGCTCCCAGATAGAGCTGCCCTTCTGCACCGATGTTCCAGAGCTTGGCGCGAAAGGCAAGAGTTGCAGCAAGGCCGGTAAATATCAGCGGCGTGGCCCGGGTGAGCATTTCGGTAAACGCAAACACCGAGCCGAATACTCCACGCCCCATCTGATAATAGGCCTCAGCAATATTTGCCCCGGCCAGAGCGAGAGGAATGGCGGCAAATCCCAGCGCTATTACCGCCGAAAGAATGGGAACACCTATGTTCCACAGGCGCGAAGTGGTTTCGCGTGGCTCGATCCGGATCATGCGGCTTCTCCCGCCATCATCATGCCGATGGCCTGTCTGTCGGTGGTGTTGGCTGCGTTTATGCGGCCATCATGGATAACCATAACGCGGTCTGAGAGCGCCAGGATTTCGTCCAGATCCTCCGAAATCAGCAAAACTCCGGCGCCCCGGCCCCGGGCTTCAAGCAACCGGCGGCTGACTTCGTTTGCCGCGCCCAGGTCAAGTCCGCGCGTGGGCTGGTTGGCCAGAATGAGTTTTGGCGCACATTCAAATACCCGCGCCAGAATGAGCTTCTGGATGTTGCCCCCGGACAATAGCCGGGCAGGGGCCTCGGCTCCGGGGCCGCGAACGTCATAATTCTTGCTGAGCTTTTCCGCGATTGCGCCAATGGCTCCTGAGCGCAGGAAGCCCCTGTTTTGCACCTCGGTGTCATCGAGGCGTTCAATGACGAGGTTCTCGGCAACGCTCATGGCTCCAACAACACCGTGGTGGTGGCGGTCTTCGGGGATACGCCCGATACCAGCTTTGATAAACGCCGCGGGGTTGAAGCGGGTGATAATATTATCTTCGACGCTCAACTCCCCCTCATCAGGAGACACCAGTCCGGAAACCAGCATGGCCAGGGCGTTCTGGCCATTGCCCGAAACCCCGGCAATGCCCACAATCTCGTGGGCGTTGACGGTGAGGTCAACGCCGTGCAGGGAATTGCGGGCACTTTTTCCGGTAACCCTGACAGCATTCAAATGCAGAACCGGCTTTCCCGGGTCCAGTTTTTCACGTTTGGTGACGGGCGAGTCCTCGCCCACCATCATGCGCGCAATTGAGCGCTGGTCGGCTTTGGCAGTTTCCATTTCGCCGACTTTTTTGCCGTGACGCAATACGGCAATTCGGTGGGAAAAGGCCAGTACTTCGCGCAATTTGTGGGAGATGAAAATAACCGAGAGGCCCTCTTTGGTCATTGCCCCGATATTCTTGAAAAGTGCATCAGCTTCCTGGGGTGTCAGCACGGCGGTTGGCTCGTCCAGTACCAGAATGCGCGCGTCGCGATAAAGAGCTTTCAGCAGTTCCACCCGCTGACGCTCGCCCACGGAGAGCCTGCCCACCAATTCGTCCAGCGGTGCGGTGAGGCCGGTGCGTTCCATAATACCATTGATTTTGGCCCGGGCCGCGGAAGTGTTGCGGCCAAGCGAAAACAGTTTTTCCGACCCCAGAAGAATATTGTCCAGTGCTGTGAGATTCTCAGCCAGGGCGAAATGCTGGTGCACCATGCCGATACCTGCGGCAAGCGCTGCCTGCGGATTACCAAGGGGCAGGGGGTGCATATTCCCTGAGGAATCGGCAACCTCGACACTGCCGCTATCGGGCAGATAGTGACCGAACAGCATATTCATCAGCGTGGTTTTGCCCGCGCCGTTTTCACCCAGCAGGGCCAGAACCTCACCGCGGTGCAGTTCAATGCTTACCGCGTCGTTGGCGATGACCTTGCCAAAGCGTTTGGAAAGCTTGTTGAGCGAAAGAACAAGGTCTTTTTTCATTGAAGGGAAAAGGGAGCCGGGCGAACCCGGCTCCGCGCCTGTTCTATTCGTCCGAGACCGGCTCTTCGTCATTGATGGTCACCGTAAAGGAACCATCAAGGATGGCGGCGGTTTTTGCGTTGACCAGTTCAACCGTTTCCGGAGCTATCAGGGAAGTGTCCATCACCAGTGAACCGCCCCCATATTCCATGAAGCTGTACTGACCATACTCATCGGCTTCATAGGTGCCTGCCTTGACGTTTGCAACAGCGGTATCAATCGTTGCTTCCATGTGCCAGATGGCCGAAGCCAGAATGGTGTTTGGATAGTCAGCAGATGTGTCGATAACGTTGCCGATGGCCTTGACGCCACGCTCAACTGCCGCATCCGATACGCCAAAGCGCTCCGCATACATAACATCGGCCCCGGCGTCCATCATGGCAAAGGCGCTTTCCTTGGCCTTGGGGGGGTCGTACCAGCTGTCAATGAAGTTCACGAGGAACTTGACATCAGGGTTGACTTCACGGGCGCCGTCCATGAAGGCGTTCATCAGCCGGTTCACCTCGGGAATGGCATAACCGCCCACCATGCCGATGACATTGCTTTTTGTAGCAGCGCCTGCAATCAGGCCCGAAAGATAGGCGGGCTCATGGATATAGTTGTCGAAGGTGGAAAAATTGGGAGCCTGCGGAGCAAAAGAGGACCCCATTAGAAACGCGGTTTCGGGGTAGTCGGCGGCAACCGTGCGTGAAGCACGCTCAAGTCCAAAGACTTCCCCCACGATCAGGTCAACACCCTGTTCGGCATATTCGCGCATGACCCGCTCATAGTCGGTATTGGCAACATTCTCAGACCATTCATAATCTATGTCCCCGCGCTCCTCGGCGGCAACAAGTGCCAGATGAATGCGGCTAATCCACTGCTGTTCGACAGGAAGCGTGTAAATGCCGGCGACCTTGATGGCTTGGGCAAACGCAGCCCCGCTGGACATAAGCAGCCCTAATGCAGCGGCCCCGGCAAGAAGCGTCCTGCGGGTCAGAAAAGTGGGAAGTTTCATTTGGTGTTCCTCCTGTTTGGTTTTTGTTTTTTGGATTCTCTCGCATAGTGCACGAGTTTTACCACTTGGTCAAAAAATCATATGCAAACCGGACAGCAGGCGCGGGCCTCATCCCGCGATCAGCCCCATCTGTTCGAGTTTCAGGATTACCTGATGGGCACAATTGTCCACATCCTCGTTTTCCGTTTCAAGCCGGAGTTCGGGGTTTTCGGGCACTTCATAGGGGTCGGAAATGCCGGTAAAGGACTTGATTTTCCCCTCCCGGGCCAGCTTGTAAAGCCCCTTGCGATCGCGGCGCTCGCACTCTTCTATCGATGTGGCCACATGCACCTCAAGAAATGCTCCGAACGCCTCGATATCCTCGCGCACCGCCTGCCTTGTCTTGGCATAGGGGGCAATTGGTGCGCAAATGGCGATGCCGCCATTCTTGGTGATTTCACTGGCCACATAGCCAATGCGCCGGATATTCAGGTCGCGGTGCTCGGGAGAAAACCCAAGTTCAGACGAAAGGTTTTTTCGCACTATGTCTCCATCGAGCAGGGTAACCGGGCGTCCTCCCATTTCCATGAGCTTGACCACCAGGGCATTGGCAATGGTCGATTTTCCTGAGCCGGAAAAGCCGGTAAAAAACACCGAAAACCCCTGCTTGGAACGTGGAGGTCGGGTTCGTCGTAACTCCTTCACCACGGCGGGGAAGGAGAACCAGTCGGGAATTTCCAGTCCCTCGGTCAGGCGCCGGCGCAACTCGGTACCTGAGATGTTCAGAACGGTGACACCTTCTTCAACCTCGTCTGCCGGTTCATACTGGGCACGCTCGCGTACATAGACCATATGCTTGAAGGGCACCATCTCAATGCCCATTTCCTGCTGGTGCTCACGGAACAGGTCCTGAGCATCATAGGGACCGTAAAAATCCTCGCCCTGGCTGTTTTTTCCGGGGCCCGCGTGGTCGCGCCCAACGATGAAATGAGTGCAGCCGTGGTTCTTGCGGATCAGGCCATGCCAGACGGCTTCGCGTGGTCCCGCCATGCGCATGGCCAGGTTGAGAAGGCTCATGGTCGTGGTGGCTGAGGGATATTGGTCAAGCACCGCTTCATAGCATCTGACGCGGGTAAAATGGTCGATATCGCCCGGCTTGGTCAGACCAACGACTGGATGGATCAGCAAATTGGCCTGGGCCTCTTTTGCCGCCCGGAAGGTCAATTCCTGATGGGCGCGGTGCAACGGGTTGCGGGTCTGGAAGGCAACGACCTTGTTCCAGCCCAGTTTGCGGAAATAGGCTCGTAATTCATTGGGTGTGTCACGCCGGGCGCGAAAGTCATAGTGAATTGGCTGCTGCAATCCGGTGATGGCGCCGCCCAGATAGGTGTTTCCTGCTGTGTTGTGCAGATATTTTACTGCCGGATGCGCCTGATCATCACTGCCAAAAACCAGTTCGGCCTCGCGTGATTTGTCGGGTACAAACTTGTCCGAAATCGAGAGGATGGCCAGAATGACACCCTCGGGATCCCTCAGGGCGATATCCTGTCCGACCTCAACAGTCTTGGCAAACTCGTCCGATATATCCAGCGTAATTGGCATCGGCCAAAGCGTGCCATCGGCAAGCCGCATGCTTTTCACTACGCTCTCATAGTCCTCCTGTCCCAGAAATCCTCTCAGAGGGCTGAAGCCGCCATTCATCAACAGCTCCAGGTCACATATCTGGCGGGCACTGAGGTCCCAACTGGCCAGTTCGGCTGCCTCAAGTTTTAGCTTTTGCGCACTGTCATGGGAGACATAGAGTTCAGAAATGGGGGAGGAGTTGGGGGGCATAAGCATTTATATCCTTGGAAAGACAGACACGGAAGTGGGCTTGGTCGGGCTGTGTTTGCCACAGGAAAACATTGAAATGCAATGCGAGAGAGGTGTCTATTTTTTAAAGGGTTGTATTTCTTAAAAGAGCAGTTCCCGGGCGACTGCAATGAGGAAGCAAAAAAGAGAGATTCCCCGCCGTCCATTTGGGAACTGCTGACGCAATCCCATAACAAAATACCACGAGGGTATTCGTAAAATAGGTGGGAGGCGAAATCTGGGTTTTATGAAAATGGTACGCCCGGAAAGATTCGAACTTTCGACCGTCCGATTAAAAGTCGGATGCTCTACCACTGAGCTACGGGCGCTTGCTTTGGTGCGGCGGAACATAGCCATTGACCGGGGTCTGTCAACACCAAATGGTGCGTACGCGGATAATACGGCACCAAGCTTAACGGACGTTCAGGCGCCGCGAGTTTTCAAACTGCACGGGCAGGCATTCAATGCCCACGCGGGTGATGCGAAGACACAGCATTTCAGCCTCGGAATAGTCCTTGATGGGACCAAGCACAATATGGTTTGATCCATCTCCCAGCGGGTCCGAGACAGCCGGGGTCAATCCCAGCAAAAGGGTACCTATCTTATTTGATAGGTCTGCCCATTGCGCTTCCGCATTTTCGGGCGTGACCGCCTTGCCGATAGAGATTCCAAATTCAGTTTGCATCAATTCTGCCCTGCCCTCTGAGGTAGATTCCATGGGCAGAATTTTGTCGGCTCCACCTTGCTGAAGTGTCGCGGAGAGGTTTTTCGGTGACATGGAATCCCCTGTTGCGCTATCCGTGCTGATGCTTGGCTCCGCTGTTTCGGGAGGGCCTGCTAATGACGAGAGAGGCTGGGGCAAGGGCTGAACAACAGGGATTTCCGGCACCGCGCTTTCAAACATGGGGCGTTGGCTGAGTGTAACGCTGCCCCCTTCAGCCTCAAAACTGATGGTTTCATTTTCAGGCTCACCAATAGAGGCGGTAAATGTGGAGCGGTCAATTTCGACACCCGGGGGCACAACCTCCAGCAGCATGGGGATGGAAGATTCAAGAGCACCTACCCTTTGCACCATTTCACCGCGGTTCCGTTCAGTCATGGCAAGTCGGGTGCGCAACTGGGTAGCCTGGCGGTGCATTTGCAATTGTTGGTCGCGCAATCTGCTCACTTCGGCGCGCAGTTGATTGAGGCTTCCCCCTTCCAGCCGATTGGCGTGCAAGCCAACCCAGAGGCTCTGGGGCAAAACGGCGCTCAGCGAGGCGCTGAGAATTGCAAGCGCACCAAACGCCAGAGCACCCATGCCCCAGAAAGTCACGTCAGACTGCCTGAAATTGTTTTTCCTGTTTGCCAAACTCGCCCCCACACAACGAATCATTGCAAGTTTAACCAGTTTACCATCAAAGCTTACATAATTGGTTTGCCAACATGCTTGTGCCATAAATCTGCCTGAAAGCGTGTTGACGTGTTCGGAATTTTTGGGGGCTGTATGGCGGAACTAACAACAATAATCCTTGCGGCGGGCGATGGCACGCGCATGCTCTCCAGCATGCCCAAGCTTTTGCATCCGGTTGCAGGCCTGCCCATCGTAGGACATGTGACACGCGCAGCGCTTGATGCGGGCTCAAAGACCATTGCAGCAATCACGGCGCCGGGGCAGGACGAGGTTAGAAAGGCGATCAATAAAATTGCGCCTGATGCTCTGTTTTTTGAGCAGAAGGAGCGCCTGGGAACAGCGCACGCGGCAAAAATGGCGCGGCCCGTATGGGAAAAAGCACAAGGTTACACTGCCCTGGTTTACGGTGACCATCCGCTGTTGCACGGAGATATTTTTCGCCTTGTCACCAACAGGCTGGACGAGGGGTGGGACGTGGCCATTCTGGGATTCGAACCCGAGGATCCAACCGGGTATGGTCGTTTTCTCACCGATGGCGAGAGGTTGCTGGACATCCGCGAGCACAGGGATGCCAACGTCGCCGAGAGGCAGGTACGCTTGTGCAATGCCTGTATTCTGGCCTTCAGGGCAGAAGTGTTTCGGCAGACCATAGACAAAGTCTCAAACGACAATGTGCAATCCGAATATTATCTGGGGGATCTGGTCGCGCTGGCCAATGAGGCGGGATACAGAGTCGGCTTTGCGGTTGCGCCCGCTGACGATGTGGTGGGGGTGAACTCGCGTTTCCAGCTTGCACAGGCCGAGCATATGTATCAGCAGCACATCCGCCAGCGAATGATGGACAGCGGCGTCACACTGCAGGACCCATCAAGCATCTATTTCTCCTATGACACGAAAATTGCCCGGGATGTGACCATTGAGCCCAACGTGTTTTTTGGTCCCGGGGTTAATGTTGGTGAAAATGTACATATAAAGGCATTTTCTCATATTGAAGGCGCAGACATTTCCCGGGGAGCCGTCATTGGCCCGTTTGCCCGGCTGCGTCCCGGAACAAATCTGGCGGAAAGGGCCAAAATCGGCAATTTTGTTGAATTGAAGAATGCCGAAGTCGGGGAGGGGGCCAAAGTCAACCATCTCTCCTATGTGGGGGATGCAAGGCTTGGTCCCGACGTTAATGTAGGGGCGGGCACCATCACCTGCAATTATGACGGTGTGAACAAGCATTTTACCAATATAGAGGCCGGCGCTTTTATTGGGTCAAACAGCGCACTTGTGGCGCCAGTCGCCATTGGTCCGAACGCGGTGATCGGTGCGGGCAGCATCATTACTGAGGATGTGGGGGCCGATGAATTGGCCTTGACACGCGCCGCTCAGGTGAACAAGCCCGAGGGTGCGTCGCGGTTGCGCAAGAAGGTTCGGAACCTGAAAGAAAAAGCTAAGAAAGACCAGAACTGAATGTGTGGAATCGTTGGCATCATCGGCACCGGGCCGGTGGCAGATCGTTTGCTGGATGGGCTGAAACGGCTTGAATACCGTGGCTATGACAGTGCCGGAATCGCCGTGTGCAATGAGAATGGCCTGGAGCGTCGGCGCGCCGAGGGCAAACTGGAAAATCTGCAGGCCCTGCTGAATATTGAGCCTCTGAATGGAAATATCGGGATTGGGCACACCCGTTGGGCGACGCACGGCGCGCCAACCCAAAACAATGCCCACCCGCATGCGGCCGGAAAAGTTGCAGTCGTTCACAATGGCATTATCGAGAACTACCGCGACCTGCGTGCTGATCTGGAAGAAGACGGTTACCTGACCACAACCGATACCGACACCGAAATGGTGGCGCTGCTGGTCAGTCGCGAGATGGGGCGGGGATTCGGACCCACCGAGGCGGTGGGAGGTGTGCTCAAACGCCTGCGCGGTGCGTTTGCACTGGCTTTTTTGTTCGCCGGTGAGGATCAATTACTCATCGCCGCCCGCAAGGGCTCCCCTTTAGCCATCGGTCATGGAGGGGGCGAGGTTTATCTGGGCTCGGACGCCTTTGCGCTTGCGCCTTTTACCAACCGGATAACTTATCTTGAAGAGGGCGACTGGGCAGTGCTGACCCCGGACGAAGTCACCATTCGCGATAGTTCCGACAGGATTGTTGAGCGCGAAACAACACTCTCGGCGGCTTCTGCCTCAATTGTTGATAAGGGCAATCATCGCCACTTCATGGCCAAGGAGATATTCGAGCAGCCCGAAACCATCTCCCACACGCTGGGGCACTATCTGGACATGGCAAAGGGATTGGTTTCCATTCGCGAGGAACTGCCCTTTGATTTTGCCCGCCTCTCGCGCCTGACCATAAGCGCCTGCGGTACGGCTTACAATGTGGCCTGCGTGGCTAAATACTGGTTCGAAAAATATGCCCGCCTGCCGGTGGATGTAGATATCGCGTCAGAATTTCGCTATCGCGAACCGCCCCTTGAGAAAGGCGGCCTGTCCCTTTTTATCTCCCAGTCGGGGGAAACTGCGGACACACTGGCAGCCCTGCGCTATTGTGCAGGGCAGGGCCAGCATATTGCCGCGGTAGTCAATGTCATCGAATCCACGATCGCCCGGGAATCCGATGTGGTGTTTCCCATTCTTTGCGGGCCTGAGATAGCGGTGGCCTCCACAAAAGCAACAACAGCCCAACTTAGTGCCATGGCCTGTCTGGCCATCGCCGCCGGGCGGGCCCGTGGTGTTTTAAGCGAAGAAAACGAACGCGAACTGGTGGCCGCCCTGGTTCATCTGCCCAGCGCAGTGTCTGAGGTGCTCTCCACTGAAAGTGAGGTGGTAGAACTGGTCCGGAAACTTTCCAAGGCCACAGACGTGCTTTATCTGGGGCGGGGGGTAATGTTTCCCATCGCCATGGAAGGAGCGCTCAAACTCAAGGAATTGTCCTACATTCATGCCGAAGGTTATGCAGCCGGAGAACTGAAGCACGGGCCCATTGCTTTGATTGATGAGCAGATGCCTGTCATTGTCGTAGCCCCCAGTGATGCGTTGATGGAAAAAACTCTTTCCAATCTGCATGAAGCGGCGGCCCGGGGCGGGCAGATTATCCTGATAACTGACAAAAACGGGCTCAGTCAGGCCGGAGGAGAAGTTGACGAGGTAATTCTTGTACCCGAAGTTCATCCGTTTGTAGCGCCTGTTCTGGCGACAGTTCCGGTGCAACTTCTGGCCTATCATACGGCAATTACTCTGGGGACCGATGTAGACCAGCCAAGAAACCTGGCCAAGTCAGTTACGGTGGAGTAAAAAAGCCCAAACTGTGAAATACCTATATTTTAACCAGCAACAACTTATTCAATGGCTGGGCGCTTGGCGAGCGACCTGCACGCGCCTATATTCAGTGGCCAAGGGGAGCGAAATGTAGCGCTCATGCCCCTCAAAGCAAACGGAGTCCATTTATTGTGACGAGAAAGGACAAGTCCAAGCCCCGGCGTGCTCGAGGGGCCCGGCGTCGGCACATGGGGCGTACAATAACCAATTGGTTCCTGACCGGGCTGGTCATTGCCGGGCCGATTGGCATCACACTTTATGTGGCGTGGTGGGTTATTGGTCTGGTTGATTCTCTGGTCAAGCCGCTTATCCCCCCTCAATATAACCCGGACAATTACCTGCCCATAATCGTGCCCGGATTCGGTCTTCTGGTAGGGGTGATTGCACTTACCTTGCTTGGATTTCTGGCTGCCAACCTGGTGGGCCGCTCAATGGTGCAGTTTGGTGAGCGGGTTCTTAATCGCCTGCCAGTGGTCTCCTCGCTTTACCGCGGCCTGAAGCAGATATTTGAAACGGTAGTCAACCAGAGCGAACAGAGTTTCAAGCAAGTGGGTCTCATTCAATATCCGCGCCCGGGCCTGTGGGCCATTGTGCTCATATCAACGCCGGCCAAAGGGGAAATCAAGGAAAAGGTCGACGGGGAAGAGGTTTATGGCTGTTTCCTGCCCACCACACCAAACCCCACCTCCGGCTTTTTACTTTTTATTCCACGTAAGGAACTCAAAATACTGGATATGGGCACCGAGGATGCAGCCAAGCTGATAATTTCAGCCGGGCTGGTCTCCCCTGAATATCTGGCAAAGACTGCAGAACTGGCGGCCGAACACGACAAGATCAGTAAAGAATCAGCAAAACCGAAACCTGCCGGGACAAAAAAAGCCGCCACCAAATCGCCAGAAGAAACAGCGGAATAAGTTCCTGGTTGAACTGGTTACAGGAGTTTTTGAATCTACGGTCCGGCGGCTTTTCAACCTGATGTCAGCCATGATGCCGGTTCGGTGGGTGGGTGCCCTTAAACAGCTTGACAAGCGAAGGGCACAATCGCTAAACCGGCGCAACCTCTCGGGCACTCGTTCCCGGACCATTGGGGGGTGTAGCTCAGTTGGTTAGAGCGCCGGCCTGTCACGCCGGAGGCCGCGGGTTCGAGTCCCGTCACTCCCGCCACTTCCCGTCTTGTTTTCTTGTTGCCTCCGCCTGTGTGGTGTGTCGTTTTGAAACGTTCCGTCTAAAAATCGCCGCTTATTTGACTAAATAATTACCACTTGGCAGGAAATGTGGTGTTCCTGCCCCGATGTGCTTGCAATCCGTTTGCGACTAACCACTATTAAATACAGCTGATATTGAACCTCAGGAGTTGAAAATGATGCGCGCCCGTTCACTTATGCTTGGCGTTGCCGCGACTTTCGCGTTGACGACCGGTGCCTTTTCTCAGTCGCTTAGCGATCCTTATGCCGGTTATGGCGGGGTCGGTTTTGAGGGGTTTTATGCCGGGGTTCTTCTCGGTGGTTTTTTCGATGGAACGTCGAATTATCTGACTGCTCCCGATACCAACGCTATCAGCCTTGGCGCTGCGGTTGGTGTGAATTTCTATATCACCGACTCGGTTCTGGGCGGGTTTGAAGTTCAGGGAACGGCAAATTTTGGCACAACAGCCACCGCTTTTGATGCTCTGGCCTTGGGCCGTGTTGGTTTTGCCCCCTCTGATGACTTTATGGTTTATGGTGCCAGTGGACTCGGGGTTGCTTCTGGTCAGGGTGTTTACGCATTCGGCGGTGGTGTGGAAGTTGCTGCCTATGATTCGCTCAGCGTGCGTGGAGAGCTTCTGGCTCTGGGAGGATGGGGAACCGCTCCCGATGCGGTAAAAGGCACGGTTGGCCTCTTGTGGCGTATGCAATAAGACCTGCTGGTCAAAAATCACTTGAGAAGGCCCCGCTTGCGGGGTCTTTTTTTTGGTTTTGGTACTGGCAAATTTGCCACCCGGGTGCGACGTTTTGTTAAATCAGTGGCGAAGTGCTGCGATGCCTCTTGAAAGAGTGCTGGGGCTAAGCTAAGCGAAAGACCAACACTGTCCGGTGTCGCAAAAATTCTTTTGGCAGGTGTTGGTGCAAATCACTCAACTCAATGCTAAGGATTGCTGCGCTGCCTCAATAGCAAGCAGGGCCTCATAATGCAGGGCGAAACAATGAACGATCTGCTCTTTGACTATCTGCCCATAATCATTTTTCTGGCGCTCAGCGCCGTTATCGGACTGGCTTTGCTGGTTGCCCCCTTCGTCATAGCTGTAAAAAGGCCTGACCCCGAAAAGGTTTCGGCCTATGAGTGTGGGTTCGAAGCTTTTGACGATGCGCGCATGAAATTTGATGTGCGGTTTTATCTCGTGGCTATCCTGTTCATTATTTTTGACCTTGAGGTCGCTTTTCTATTTCCATGGGCGGTTGCCTTCAAAGAGGTGGGTTGGTTTGGCTTCTGGTCCATGATGATATTCCTTGGAATTTTGACTGTCGGCTTCATTTATGAGTGGCGTAAAGGAGCTCTGGAATGGGATTAGGCGAACCTGACAATACCCTGGTCGCGCCAAGACCTCGCGGCATAATCGACCCCAACACGGGCAAACCGGTGGGGGCGAACGAGCCCTATTTCGTCGAAATGAGTGATGAGTTGGCCGACAAGGGGTTTCTGGTCACGAGCACCGACGAACTCATCAATTGGGCCCGTACTGGCTCGCTGATGTGGATGTCGTTCGGTCTGGCCTGTTGCGCCATTGAAATGATGCAGTTGGCCATGCCCCGTTATGATGCGGAAAGATTTGGCTTTGCTCCGCGCGGCTCCCCCCGTCAGTCCGACGTGATGATCATTTCAGGCACACTCACCAATAAAATGGCTCCGGCTCTGCGCAAGGTTTACGACCAGATGCCCGAGCCTCGTTATGTGATTTCCATGGGTTCGTGTGCCAATGGTGGTGGTTACTATTATTATTCCTATTCTGTGGTGCGGGGATGTGATCGGATTGTGCCGGTGGATATCTACGTG
The DNA here is from genome assembly GCA_026981645.1 of Hyphomicrobiales bacterium. Lineage (GTDB taxonomy): Bacteria > Pseudomonadota > Alphaproteobacteria > Rhizobiales > Devosiaceae > DROE01. The sequence goes on from JALSII010000025.1 coordinate 154,731, forward strand.
CCCGGATGCCCCCCAACGGCTGAGGCGCTGCTTTATGGCGTTTTGCTTTTACAGAAAAAAATTCGCCGCACCGGCACCATTGAAAGATAATAACCATGTCAGCGGCAAATGCAGGCAAAAGCCCAGTGAACAACGAGGCTCTCGGTGAGATTGGTGATTATATCGCGCTCAAGCTGGCCGACAAAATCGACGAGCAAGTAATTGCCTGGGGTGATCTGACTATTTCGGTGCATCGCGACCTGATTGTGGAAACCATCCGCTTTCTGCGCGACAACACCCAATTGCGGTTTGTCTCTCTGGTTGACATTTGCGGAGTGGATTATCCGGGTCGGGCCGAACGCTTTGAAGTGGTCTATCACCTGCTCAGCCCCACGCGGAATCTGCGTATTCGTATCAAAACTACCACCGACGAGGAAACACCGATTGCTTCGCTAACCGAGATATTCCCTGGAGCATTGTGGTATGAGCGTGAAGCCTATGACATGTTCGGGATATTATTTACCGGGCACCCCGATTTGCGCCGCCTGCTCACGGATTACGGGTTTGACGGATACCCCCTGCGCAAGGATTTCCCGACATCGGGATATGTGGAACTGCGCTATGACGAGGCGCGTAAAAAAGTTGTGTATGAGCCGGTAAAACTTGCACAGGAATTCCGCTCATTTGACTATCTCTCTCCCTGGGAAGGCACTGAATATGTGCTGCCCGGCGACGAAAAAGCGTGAAAGAGGGGAGGGGATAAAAATGAGCGAAGCTGAGTTGAAAAACTTCACCATCAACTTCGGCCCCCAGCACCCTGCAGCACACGGTGTTTTACGTCTGGTGCTTGAGTTGGACGGCGAGGTCGTTGAGCGTTGCGACCCCCATGTGGGGCTGTTGCACCGGGGAACCGAAAAGCTCATTGAAAGCAAGACCTATTTGCAGGCGCTGCCCTATTTTGATCGGCTCGACTATGTGGCGCCAATGAATCAGGAGCATGCATTTGCTCTGACGGTTGAAAAAATGCTGGGCATTGAAGTGCCCCGGCGCGGTCAACTCATCCGGGTGCTCTATTGCGAAATCGGGCGCATTCTCTCCCATATGCTCAATATCACCACCCAGGCCCTTGATGTGGGTGCGTTGACACCGCCGGTCTGGGGCTTTGAAGAGCGTGAAAAACTGCTGGTTTTTTACGAGCGTGCTTCGGGCAGCCGTTTTCACGCCGCCTATATCCGCCCCGGCGGTGTTCATCAGGATCTGCCCCAGGATCTGATTGACGATATCGAGGCGTTCTGTGATCCGTTTTTGAAGGTTCTGGACGATATCGAAGGCCTGCTTACCGGAAACCGTATTTTCAAACAGCGCAACGTTGATATCGGCGTGGTTACGCTGGAAGAGGCCTGGGAATGGGGCTTTTCCGGGGTCATGGTGCGCGGCTCGGGCGCCGCATGGGATTTGCGCAAAAGTCAGCCCTACGATTGTTATGATGAAATGGAATTTGACATTCCCATCGGCAAGAACGGTGACAATTACGACCGCTATCTGATCCGCATGGAAGAAATGCGTCAGGCGGTCCGTATCATGCGCCAGTGCATCGACAAGCTGAATGCACCGGAAGGCAAGGGGCCGGTCGCCTCCACCGATACCAAGGTTGTGCCGCCAAAACGCTCCGAAATGAAACAGTCCATGGAAGGGCTGATCCAACACTTCAAACTTTACACCGAGGGTTTCAAGGTGCCCGAGGGTGAAACCTATTGTGCGGTGGAGGCACCAAAAGGTGAGTTTGGCGTCTATCTGGTTTCTGATGGCTCCAACAAACCCTATCGCTGCAAGATTAAAGCCCCCAGCTATGCGCACCTGTCGGCAATGGATTTCTTGTGCCGCGGGCACCTGCTGGCCGATGTTGCCGCCGTGCTTGGGTCTCTTGATGTCGTATTCGGGGAGATTGACCGCTGATGTCCGTTCGTCGCCTTGCAGAAGATGCCCTTCAGCCCAAAAGTTTCGCCTTTAACAAAGAAAATGCCGCCTGGGCCAAAGCCCGCATTGCGCTTTATCCAAAAGGGCGTGAGCAATCAGCGGTCATTCCGCTGTTGATGCGGGCGCAGGATCAGGAAAGCTGGGTCAGCCGGGCCGCGATCGAAAAAATCGCAAAAATGCTCAACATGCCGCTTATCCGGGTGCTGGAGGTTGCAACCTTTTACACCCAGTTCCAGTTGCAGCCCGTGGGCACGCGCGCCCATGTGCAGGTCTGCGGCACCACCCCGTGCATGCTGCGCGGCGCCGAGGATTTACGCAAAGTCTGCCAGAATAAAATCAACGCTCAGGCCCATCAGACCAATGCCGACGGCACGCTGAGCTGGGAAGAGGTCGAATGTCTGGGGGCCTGCGTCAACGCGCCCATGGTGGCAATTGGTCATGATACCTATGAAGATCTGACCCCGGACCGGCTTGAAGAAATCATCGATGCGTTCGAGGCGGGAGAGGGGGACAAGGTGCCGACCGGCCCCCAGAACGGACGGACCTATTCCGCGCCACTCTCGGGCATGACCACACTGCTTGAGGTCCCTCAGCGCAAGCCCGTGAAACTTGCAAAACCCACCTCCACTGGCCCGACAAAAGCCAGGCCGGAAAAAACAAAAGCCGCACCCAAGCTGGCGGGCAAAGCCGTCAAACCCGCCAAGGGCGCATTATTTGTCAAACCTGAAGGGGCGGCTGACGACCTGAAAATGATTTCCGGGGTTGGTCCGGTTCTTGAGAAAAAACTCAATGCTTTTGGTGTCACCCGCTTTGATCAGGTGGCAAAATTCAGTCGCTCCGATATTGAGGCTCTCGATGAGGCCCTGAGTTTCAAGGGCCGCATTGATCGCGATCAATGGATCAAGCAGGCCGCCGCGCTAGCCATTGGCCCGGAGGAATATGCGCGCATATTCGGCAAGGCTCCGAGCGTTAAAAAACCAACCGCCAAAAAGCCGGGCTAGAGGAAACAAAAGATGCTGCACGACAAGGATCGCATTTTTACCAACCTCTACGGGCAGGGCGACGCCGGGTTGAAGGGCGCTTTGGCCCGTGGAAGCTGGTCAGGCACAAAGGGGTTCGTCGAACAGGGGCGCGACTGGATTACCGATCAGGTCAAAGCCTCGGGCTTGCGTGGACGAGGCGGGGCTGGTTTCCCCACCGGGCTCAAATGGAGCTTTATGCCCAAGCAGAGCGACGGGCGGCCCCATTATCTGCTGGTCAATGCCGATGAAAGCGAGCCGGGCACCTGCAAGGATCGCGAAATTTTGCGCCACGACCCCCACATTCTGATTGAAGGATGCGTGCTGGCGGCGCGCGCCATGGATGCCCATCTGGTATTCGTCTATATCCGGGGCGAGTTCATCCGCGAGCGACTGGCTTTTGAGCGGGCCGTGGAAGAAGCCTATGAGGCAAAACTCATCGGCAAGAACAATGTGCACGGCTGGGACCTGGACATTATTGTGCACCATGGGGCCGGGGCCTATATTTGCGGCGAGGAAACCGCGCTGATGGAGAGCCTTGAGGGCAAAAAGGGGCAGCCGCGCTTAAAACCTCCCTTTCCCGCCGGCATGGGCGTTTATGGCAATCCCACCACGGTCAACAATGTGGAATCCATTGCCGCCGTGCCTGAAATTCTGCGCCGGGGCGGGGCCTGGTTTGCCGGAATGGGACGGGAAAACAACACAGGCACCAAACTGTTCTGCATCTCGGGTCACGTGAACAATCCTGCCACCGTCGAAGAAGAAATGGGCATTCCCTTTCGCGAGCTTATCGAAAAGCATTGCGGGGGCATTCGCGGAGGCTGGGATAATCTGCTGGCAGTTATTCCGGGCGGCTCTTCGGTGCCGTGTGTACCGGGTGCCAAAATATCCGATGCGATTATGGATTTTGACGGTTTGCGCGAGGTTGGCTCCTCGCTGGGTACGGCGGCGGTTATCGTGATGGATAATTCTACAGACATCATCAAGGCCATCTGGCGTCTTTCGGTATTCTATAAGCATGAAAGCTGCGGCCAGTGCACTCCGTGCCGTGAGGGCACCGGCTGGATGATGCGGGTGATGGAGCGCATGGTCGAGGGGCGGGCCCAGAAGCGCGAAATCGATATGTTGCTCGATGTAACCAAACAGATTGAAGGGCATACGATATGCGCACTCGGGGACGCGGCGGCCTGGCCCATTCAGGGCCTGATCAAAAATTTCCGCCCCGTCATCGAGGCGCGTATCGACGCCTATTCCTACAATTCCGATGCCGAGGGCGCCGTGCCCTCGATCGCGGCTGAATAAGGGCGGATTTGAGCTATGGCGCAAATCAAGGTTGATGGCGAACTGATCGAAGTGCCCGACCACTTCACGCTGATGCAGGCGGCTGAAGCTGCTGGCGCTGAAATACCGCGTTTTTGTTATCACGAGCGCCTCTCCGTCGCTGGGAACTGCCGCATGTGTCTGGTTGAGGTGAAGGGCGGCCCGCCCAAGCCCCAGGCCAGTTGTGCGCTGGGGGTAAAGGATTTGCGTCCCGGCCCTGATGGCGAACCCCCCGAAATGTTCACCAACACCCCGATGGTTAAAAAGGCCCGCGAAGGGGTGATGGAGTTTCTGCTTATCAACCATCCGCTGGATTGCCCCATCTGCGATCAGGGGGGGGAGTGCGATCTTCAGGATCAGGCGATGGCCTACGGAATTGAGGCCTCCCGTTACACCGAAAGCAAGCGCGCCGTGGAAAACAAATATATAGGGCCACTGGTCAAAACCATCATGACCCGGTGCATTCATTGCACCCGCTGCGTGCGCTTTACCACCGAAGTGGCCGGTATTTCCGAACTCGGGCTTGTGGGGCGCGGTGAGGACGCTGAAATCACCACCTATCTTGAACGGGCCATGAGCAGCGAATTGCAGGGCAATGTCATCGACTTGTGCCCGGTGGGTGCGCTGACTTCGCGCCCTTATGAATTTACCGCAAGGCCCTGGGAACTCACCAAAACCGAAACCATTGACGTAATGGATGCGGTGGGCTCCAACATTCGGGTGGACGCACGGGGTCGCGAAGTGATGCGGGTTTTGCCCCGCATAAACGAGGACATCAATGAAGAGTGGATTTCGGACAAAACCCGCTTCATCTGGGACGGATTGAAATCCCAGCGTCTGGACCGCCCCTATGTGCGCAAAAAGGGCAGGCTGGAGGAAGCAAGCTGGGACGAGGCTTTCAAAACCATCGCCCGTGCCGCCAGGAAGGCAGGCAACAAGGTGGGCGCCATCGCCGGCGACCTTGCAGGTGTTGAAGAGATGTTCGCTCTCAAACAGCTCATCGCTTCGCTGGGCTCGGGGCATATGGATTGCCGCCCGGCCATGTCCGCCATTGACCCCGGCATGGACCGTGCCGCCTATATCTTCAACCCCGCCATTGCCGGGATTGAGCAGGCTGATGCGCTTCTTATCATCGGAGCCAATCCACGCCGCGAGGCCTCGCTGGTCAATGCCCGCATTCGCAAGAGCTGGCGCGCCAACGGCCTGGCTATCGGTCTTATCGGCGACCGCGCTGACCTGACCTATGATTATCAATATCTGGGGGATGATTTTGCCGCCCTGCAATCAATTGCCGACGGCTCCTCCAGATTTGCCAAAAAGCTTAAAAATGCCGAACGTCCGCTGATTATCATAGGGGAGGGTGCACTCTCGCAAAATGCCGCCGGAAAACAGGCCGGACGTGATGTGATGGCGCTGGCGTCAAAAATTGCTCAGGATTGCGGTGCGCTGAGTGCCGAGTGGAACGGCTTTGGCGTTTTGCACAATGGTGCAGGGCGCGTTGGCGGGCTGGATATAGGCTTTGTGCCGCAAGCAGGGGGCGTTTGCTCCGCCGACCAGATTGACCTGTGCGCCAGCGGCGATATTGAGTTGATGTTTCTTCTTGGGGCCGATGAATATGACATGTCGGCGCTTGGTGAAGCGATGGTCGTCTATATCGGCTCCCACGGGGACGCCGGGGCGCACCGGGCCGATGTCATCCTGCCCGCGGCAACCTATACTGAAAAAAGTGCAACCTATGTGAATACGGAAGGCCGTGTTCAGATCACGACCCGCGCCGTGTTCCCGCCAGGTGAGGCCAAAGAGGACTGGGCGATTATCCGGGCGCTTTCCGCGCACCTCAAAAAAACGCTTCCCTATAATTCTTTGACCGAGCTGCGCGCCGCTCTCTACCAGCAACATCCGCATCTGGCGCGCATCGACCATATCGAGCCGGGCAGTGTCGAAGCGCTCAGGGCGCTGGCAAAACCCGTGAAAGCAACCCACAAACTGTCGTTTGCCTCGCCGATTGAGGATTTTTATCTCACCAACCCGATTGCGCGTGCCTCGGCGGTTATGGGTGAATGCGCCCAATTGGCGCAAGGCATGCTCAAGGCAGCGGAGTAGGACCATGATTGACTGGATTTTGATGGCCCTGGATTATCTGGTTGGCATTCCCTTTCTGGGGTGGGGCGCCTCCATCGGCTTTGTGTGGAAGGCCCTGCTGATGCTGGTGGTTCTTCTTGTAATCACCGCCTATGTGCTGCTGGCTGACCGCAAAATCTGGGCCGCTGTCCATATCAGGCGGGGCCCCAATGTGGTGGGCGCCTTCGGCCTGCTCCAGAGTTTTGCCGACCTGCTCAAATTTGTGTTCAAGGAGCCGATTATTCCGGCCGGCGCGGACAAGGTTTTGTTCCTGCTCGCCCCGCTCATTACCGTGCTGCTGGCCCTTACAGCATGGGTGGTCATTCCGGTTGATGCGGGTTGGGCATTGAGCGACCTCAATGTGGGCATTCTGTTCGTTCTGGCCATATCCTCGCTCTCCGTTTACGGCATCATCATTGGCGGCTGGGCCTCGAACTCCAAATATCCGTTCCTTGGCGCGCTGCGCTCGGCGGCGCAGATGGTGTCCTATGAGGTGTCCATCGGCTTTGTCATCGTCACCGTTTTGCTGATTGTGGGTTCGCTGAACCTTTCCGACATTGTTGTCGCCCAACAGGAGATGGGTCTGGCCCATGCGCTGGGTGTTCCCTGGATGAACTTTTTGAACTGGTTCTGGCTGCCCCTGTTCCCCATGTTCATCATCTTTTTCATCTCGGCGCTGGCCGAAACCAACCGTCCTCCGTTTGACCTGCCCGAGGCCGAGAGCGAACTGGTTGCCGGGTTCATGGTTGAATATGGCTCTACCCCTTACATGATGTACATGCTGGGGGAATATGTGGCCATCATGCTCATGTGCGCCATGACCACTATCCTGTTTCTGGGCGGTTGGGCCGCGCCGCTTGAAATAGCGCCCTTCACCTGGTTGCCCGGGGTCGTCTGGTTCACCATCAAGGCCTCGATGGTGTTTTTCATGTTCTCCATGGTCAAGGTTTTTGTGCCCCGCTATCGTTATGACCAGTTGATGCGTCTGGGGTGGAAAGTGTTTCTACCCATCTCCATTGCCATGATTTTTGTGGTCGCGCTGGTGTTGCAAATCACCGGCTGGGGCTGGAACGGGGGTGTGGCATGAGAGCGCTTCAATTCATAAATTCACTTCTGCTCAGAGAGTTCGTGAGCGCATTCCTGATGTCCATGCGCTATTTTTTCTCGCCCAAGGTGACCATCAACTATCCGTTCGAGAAGGGCGAGGTTTCTCCCCGTTTTCGCGGTGAACATGCCCTGAGGCGCTACCCCAACGGCGAAGAGCGCTGCATTGCCTGCAAGCTGTGCGAGGCCATCTGCCCGGCCCAGGCCATCACCATTGAAGCGGGGCCACGCCAGAATGACGGCACAAGACGCACAATCCGCTATGACATCGACATGGTCAAATGTATCTATTGCGGCTTTTGCCAGGAGGCCTGCCCGGTGGATGCCATCGTTGAAGGCCCCAATTTTGAATTTGCCACCGAAACCCGCGAGGAGCTCTATTTTTCCAAGGAAAAGCTTCTGGCCAATGGCGACCGCTGGGAGCGTGAACTTGCGCGCAATATCTCAGTTGATGCGCCCTACAGATAGGAGTGCCGGCAGCAAAAGTGGATACCGGTTTTGCGCTTCGACCAGCACGACAAACATAGAAAGAAGAAGGCCGCATGTGCCAGCAGAAAGAAATTAGAATTGTGAGGAGAGAAAAATGACCCTGCCGGTATTTTTCTTCTACATTTTTTCAGGCATAGCCATTGCCTCGGCCGTAATGGTGATTTCTTCGCGCAATCCGGTGCACTCGGTACTGTTTCTCATTCTGGCCTTCATCAATGCTGCGGGTATTTTCATGCTGGCGGGTGCCGAGTTTCTGGCGATGATTCTCATCATTGTCTATGTGGGCGCGGTCATGGTGCTTTTCCTGTTCGTGGTGATGATGCTGGACGTGGATTTTGCCGACTTCAAGCGCGGGGCGCTGCAATATATGCCCGTTGGCGTGATTGTCGGGGTCATCCTGCTGATAGAACTGCTGATGGTGGCGGGCAGCACATTTGTCTCCCCGGAACTGGCCGCAGGCAGTGCCATGCCCATCAATAACGCTGTTTCAAATACTCAGGCGCTGGGTGAAGTGCTTTACACCCGCTATGTGTTCCTGTTTCAGGGCGCGGGGCTGATTTTGCTGGTGGCCATGATCGGGGCAATTGTTCTCACACTGCATCACAGAAAAGGCGTCAAACGCCAGGATATCGGCGAGCAGGTGGCGCGCAACCCAAAGACTGCCATCAAGGTGGTCAAGGTCAAAAGCGGTGAGGGATTATAACAATGGAACCGGTAATCGGACTAAGTCATTTCCTGACCGTTGGCGCAATCCTTTTTACGCTTGGGGTCGTTGGTATCTTCCTCAACCGCAAAAATGTCATCATCATTCTGATGTCCATTGAGCTTATTCTATTGGCGGTCAACATCAATTTTGTCGGCTTTAGTGCGCATCTCAATGATTTGGCGGGACAGGTGTTTGCCTTGCTCATCCTGACGGTTGCTGCGGCCGAAGCGGCGATAGGTCTTGCCATCCTTGTGGTCTTTTTCAGAAATCGCGGCTCCATCGCGGTTGATGATGTCAACATGATGAAGGGTTAGGGGCAATGATTGAGGCAATTGTCTTTTTCCCGCTTGTCGGGGCGCTGATAGCTGGCTTTTTCGGGGGCAGCATCGGTGACCGCTATTCCGAAATCATTACCTCCAGCTTGCTGGTTGTTGCCGCAATTCTGTCGTGGATCGTGTTTTTTCAGGTTGGTTTTGGCGGTGAGGCAGGCCCGATGGCCGACCCCACCAAGGTCGAGATTTTCCGCTGGATACAGTCCGGGGAGCTGGACATTCGCTGGGTATTGCGTGTCGATACGCTGACTGCGGTAATGCTGGTGGTGGTTACCAGCGTTTCCGCTCTCGTTCACATCTATTCCATCGGCTACATGGCTGACGACCCCTCGCGCTCGCGCTTTTTTGCCTATCTCTCCCTGTTCACCTTTGCCATGCTGATGCTGGTGACAGCCGACAACTTCCTGCAAATGTTCTTCGGCTGGGAAGGGGTGGGGCTTGCCTCCTATCTGCTCATCGGTTTCTGGTACAAAAAACCCGCCGCCAATGCCGCCGCCATCAAGGCCTTTGTGGTCAACCGGATTGGTGATTTCGGTTTTGCCTTGGGCATATTCGGCGCCTTTCTGGTGTTGGGGCATCTGGATTTTGACAGTGCTTTTCGCTCCATTGAAGCGGTGCAGGGCACAACTATCTCCTTCCTGTGGGGCGAGTGGGATGCCCTGACTGTTGTCACCCTGTTGCTGTTCATGGGTGCCATGGGCAAGTCAGCCCAGTTTTTGCTGCACACCTGGTTGCCCGACGCCATGGAGGGTCCGACCCCGGTCTCCGCGCTCATCCATGCGGCGACCATGGTCACCGCCGGTGTGTTTATGGTGGCCCGTCTGTCCCCCATGTTTGAAGCGGCCCCCATCTCCATGACGGTGGTGCTTTATGTGGGGGCGGTCACCGCATTTTTTGCCGCAACCATCGGTCTGGTGCAAAACGACATTAAGCGGGTTGTTGCCTATTCGACCATGTCCCAGCTTGGCTATATGTTTGTGGCGCTGGGGGCAGGGGCCTATACGGCCGGGATTTTCCACCTGTTCACCCACGCCTTTTTCAAGGCGCTTTTGTTCCTGGGGGCAGGGGCTGTCATTCACGCCATGCACCACGAACAGGACATGCGCAAAATGGGCGGCATTTCCCGTATCATTCCAAAAACCTATCTGATGATGATCATCGGCACGCTGGCGCTCACCGGAGTGGGAATTCCGGGCACTTCGATCGGTTTTGCCGGGTTCTTTTCCAAGGACGCAATCATCGAGGCGGCCTATGCCCTTGGTGGATATAACGGCCAGTTTGCCTATTGGTCGCTTGTTATCGCTGCCCTGTTTACCTCGTTTTATTCATGGCGTCTCATCCACCTGACATTCCACGGCAAGCCCCGAGCTTCTCAGGAGGTTATGGCCCACGCCCACGAAAGCCCCAATGTGATGATGGTGCCTCTCTACCTTCTTGCTGCGGGTGCCATACTTTCAGGCGTGGTGTTCTACAAAGTGTTCTTTGGTGATTTCGATTCCATTGTGCAGTTTTTTGCCGGCTCGCTCGTTGTCAATGAGCAGATTATTGATGACGCGCATCATGTACCAACGCTGGTCAAGTGGTCAGCCACCATCGCAATGGCTCTTGGGTTTGTCATTGCCTGGTACATGTATATCCGCCGACCGGATGCGCCGCGGCGCCTGGCAAATCAGCACGCCTATCTCTACCGGTTCCTGCTCAATAAATGGTATTTTGATGAGCTTTATGATGCCATTTTCGTACGCCCGACCATGTGGCTTGGGCGTCTGTTATGGAAGGGGCTGGACGACCGGATTATCGATCAGGGCATTGTCGAGGGGCTTGGCGCACGGGTGAAAGATGTTACCGCGCGGGTGGTCAAACTCCAGTCCGGCTACATCTACCATTATGCCTTTGCCATGCTCATAGGCGTTGCCGCACTTCTGACCTGGGCCATTGCCGCAGGGGGACTTCTTGGATGATTATTTCGGCCAATATCCTCACCATACTGACCTTTCTACCGCTGCTTGGCGCCCTGTTTGTTCTCATTGTGCCGGGCAATGATGAGCTTGCGCTGAACAATATGCGCCGCATCGCGCTGGTCACAACTGCCATAACTTTTGTGTTTTCGCTGGTGATGTGGGCGATGTTTGATCCCACAAGCGCCGACTTCCAGTTCGTTCAGGATTATCCCTGGATGGGCGATGTTATCGGCTATCGCATGGGCGTGGATGGCGTTTCCATCCTGTTTATTGTGCTCACCGCTTTTCTGATGCCCCTGTGCATCCTTTCCGCCTGGGGTTCGGTAAAAATCCGGGTGCGCGAATATATGATTGCGTTCCTGATCCTGGAAACGCTGATGATCGGGGTGTTTGCAACTCTTGACCTGGCCATGTTCTATGTATTTTTCGAGGGTGGCCTCATCCCCATGTTCCTGATTATCGGGGTCTGGGGTGGCAAAAAACGGGTTCAGGCCTCCTACAAGTTTTTCTTCTACACCTTTGTCGGCTCGGTTCTGATGCTGCTGGCAATGATGGCCATGTACTGGTACGCAGGTACGCTGGATATCCGGGTTCTGCTCAAAACTGACTTCCCCGTGGATATGCAATATTGGCTCTGGCTGGCATTCTTTGCTTCGTTCGCCGTCAAACTGCCCATGTGGCCGTTCCACCGCTGGCTGCCTGAAGCCCACGTGGAAGCACCCACCGCCGGCTCTGTCATTCTGGCGGCCATCCTGTTGAAGATGGGGGGCTATGGGTTCTTGCGTTTTTCACTGCCCATGTTCCCGGACGCTTCGCTCTATTTCACTAACTTTGTCTATGTGCTTTCGGTAGCCGCCATCATAATTACCTCGGTCATCGCCCTGGTTCAGGATGATATCAAAAAACTTATTGCCTATTCTTCGGTGGCCCACATGGGTTTTGTCACTATCGGTATTTTTGTGGGCAATGTTTACGGTGTGCAGGGCGCGATTTTTCAGATGCTCAGTCACGGCATCATTTCGGCGGCACTGTTTTTGAGCGTGGGAGTGATTTATGACCGAATGCATACCCGCGAGATATCCGCCTATGGAGGCCTGGTCGAACGCATGCCCAAATATGCGGTTGTCTTTATGATATTCACCATGGCCAATATCGGACTTCCGGGTACCTCCGGGTTTATCGGAGAGTTTTTGATCCTGTTCGGCATTTTCCAGATTAACACCTGGGTGGCGTTTGGTGCTTTGCTCGGGGTTATCCTGTCCGCTGCCTATGCGCTGTGGCTCTATCGCCGGGTCATATTTGGTGCGCTGGAGAAAGAAGCTCTCAGGGCCATTCTTGATCTGGACCGGCGTGAAGTGGCCGTCATGGCGCCACTGATTATTCTCACCATTTTTTTTGGATTTTACCCGGCACCAATTCTGGACGCGACAGCGGCTTCAGTTGATGCGCTGGTGACCCAATATCAAAGCGTCATAAGCACAGTTGTGCCCATCGATGCCGTAACGAACTAGGGGATGGAAATGGATTCCGATCTCATCAGTTTTGCCAGCCTGGCCCCCGCCTACCCTGAGCTGTTTCTGGCGATTGGAGCGGTCGTTCTGCTCATGGCCGGGGTGTTTATCAAAAATGCCAGCGCCCGCCTGGTCGGTGTTGCCATTGGCATGCTGCTGGCGGTTACAGTGCTTGTCATCATTCAACCTGCAACGGGCGTTTTGTTCAACGGCGGTTTCATTCAAGACGATTTTGCCCGCTATATGAAGGCGCTGGTGCTGGCCGGATCAGCCTTTGCGCTGGTGCTTTCGGTCTCCAATGCCGTGGATAATGGCATTGCCAAATTTGAATATGCGGTGCTGGTGGTGCTGGCGACCCTGGGCATGATGGTCATGGTTTCGGCCAACGATTTGATGGTTCTCTATATCGGCATCGAGTTGCAGGCGCTCTCGCTCTACATTCTTGCGGCGATGAAGCGTGAAAGTGCGCGCGCCACCGAGGCGGGGCTGAAATATTTTGTCCTTGGAGCACTGTCCTCGGGAATGCTGCTTTACGGAGCCTCGTTGATCTATGGATTTACCGGGCAGACACAGCTTGACAAAATCGCAGAAGTCATCCTGCTCAGCGATCGCTCTGTTGGTGTGATATTCGGACTGGCATTCCTGCTCGCCGGGCTGGCATTCAAGGTTTCTGCGGTGCCCTTCCATATGTGGACGCCAGACGTTTATGAGGGCGCGCCAACGCCGGTGACTGCGTTTTTTGCGACTGCCCCCAAGGTCGCGGCAATGGCGCTGCTCATTCGTCTGGTCATGGACAGTTTTGAACCGTTGGCGAAAGATTGGCAGCAGATCATAATTTTCCTCTCCATCGCCTCGATGGTCTTGGCTGCCTTTGCCGGTATCGGGCAAAAGAATCTCATTCGCATGATTGCCTATTCAGCTATCGGGCATATGGGCTTTGCGCTGGTGGGTCTTTCCGCGGGCAATCTGGTGGGCATTGAAGGCGTGGCTATCTATATGGCAATTTACCTGACCATGAATATCGGTCTGTTCGCCTGCATCCTGTCGCTCAAGAGCAATAATGGTTATGTGCGCAATATCTCCGATTTGGCCGGGTTGGCCCAGACCCGGCCCTATGTCGCGGCGATAATCGCAATCATGATGTTTTCGCTCATCGGCCTGCCGCCGCTGGCCGGGTTCTTCGCCAAGTGGCATGTGTTTCTTGCCGCGATTGAAGCGCAATTGTTCGTGCTTGCGGTTATCGGCGTTTTGGCCAGCGCCATCAGCGCCTTTTATTATCTGCGGGTGGTCAAAACCATGTACTTTGATGCGCCGGAACAGGAATTTGTGCCAATTCCGGGTGAGTTGGCTTTTGTGATGGGCATCACCGGGTTTCTGGTAATCTCCTATTATCTGACCGTTGGCCGCACGCTTGTTGATTTTGCCAACGTCGCTGCGGGAAGCCTTTTTTAGAGGTGAGGGATCCCCAGGCCGGATTTTCACTCTCGCCAGACGCAACCGCTGCCGGATACAGGCTTGCCGGTCTGGAAACCGTTGCCTCAACGAATTCACTTGCGATGCAACACGCCCGTGACGGCGCCCCCGACAGGCTTTGGGTTGTTGCCCGCGAGCAGACAAAGGGGCGGGGGCGCAGAGGCCGCCTCTGGCAGTGTGCAAAGGGAAACCTTGCCGCCTCTGTTTTGATGCACATGGAGGCTGGAACCAGGGAGGCCGCCCTGACAGGGTTTGTCGCCGGGGTTGCAGTTGCGCGCACCATCTGGGAGTTTCAATCCACAGGGGACGAGCGGGTTAAGCTGAAATGGCCCAATGATCTGTTGTACAAGGGGGCCAAGCTTGGGGGGATCCTGCTGGAAGCGCAAACACTGTCCTCAAAACAGATGGCGCTAGTCGTGGGGTTTGGCATAAACGTGGCTCATTCGCCGGAGGGACTGCCATACGCAACGACTTCATTGCATGATATGGGGCTGAGCGTTTCGCCTGAAATAGTTTTTTCAGTTCTCAGCACTCATTGGGCCGAGTGCCTGAACATCTATTCAGGAAAAACCGGTCAGGCAGATATCCTGTGCGAATGGCGCAGTTGTGCTACCGGCATTGGTGAACCCGTTCGCGTGGCCGCGCCACAGGGCGAAATAACAGGCATCTTTGAAACCATCGACGACGAAGGCAGGCTGATTGTGCACACTATGTCGGGAAACCGCATTCCGGTAACTGCCGGGGACGTTTCATTTTGAGGGTCAGGATTTTGATTGAGAAAGATTGCAGGGCGATATGAGCATGGATGAACTGGTATTTGTGCCCCTTGGCGGGGTGGGGGAAATAGGCATGAACATGGCTGCCTATGGCTTTGGCTCTGAGAATAATCGCCAATGGCTGGTGGTGGACTGCGGGGTGACATTTGCGGGGCCGCGTCAGCCCGGAATTGACCTTATTCTGGCCGACCCCGCTTTTCTGGAAGAGCAGGGCGACAATGTTGTCGGGCTGGTGCTTACCCACGCCCACGAAGATCACTACGGGGCGGTAATGGACCTGTGGCCGGTCTTTGAAAAGCCGGTGTTTGCCACTCCCTTTACCGCTGCCATGCTCAAGGCCAAGCGCGCCATGGAAGGCATTGCCGAGACCGTGGACCTCAGGATTATTGCGCCGGGCACCCCGTTTGATGTGGGCCCCTTCAAGGTAGAGGCTATTGAAGTCGCCCACTCCATTCCTGAAAGCTGCTCGCTGCTTATTTCAACTCCTGCCGGGCGGGTTCTGCATTCGGGGGATTTCAAACTTGATGATGACCCCGTCTCGGGTCCGCCCACAGATGTGGAACGGTTCAAAAAAATCGGAAGGCAGGAGGGTTCGCTGGCTCTCATCTGCGACAGCACCAATGCGCTCAAGGAAGGCACCAGCCCCTCTGAGCAGGATGTGGCCAGGACACTTGAAAAGCTGATTGCCGAAGCACCTCACCGCGTGGCTGTCACCAGTTTTGCCTCCAATCTGGGGCGGCTGGTTTCGGTGGCCAAAGCGGCTGAAAAAGCGGGGCGGCAGGTGGTTCTGTCGGGGCGCTCGCTGCATCGGATTGCCACCATCGGGCGCGAACTGGGCATGCTGGACGACATTGCACCATTTCTGGACCACAATGAATTCAAACACCTGCCACGCAACAAGGTGGTGCTTTTGTGTACCGGAAGTCAGGGGGAGCCACGTGCCGCCATTGCCCGCATATCGCGCGACACCCACCCCGCCATCAGTCTTGATAAGGGCGACAGGATGATTTTTTCCTCCTGGTCAATTCCGGGCAATGAACGCGAAGTCATCGACATCCAGAACCGGCTCATGGAAATGGGCGTTGAGGTAATTACCAACTCTGATGAACTGGTGCACGTTACCGGCCACCCAAGGCGCGACGAGTTACGCAAGCTCTATTCATGGCTCAAGCCCGATGTTCTGGTGCCGGTGCACGGGGAGGCAGCGCACTTGAACGGACATGCTGAACTGGGGGAGGCCGAGCAAATACCCCATGTGATGCGGGTGCGTAACGGGGATATGGTGCGCCTTTTCCCCGAGCCTGAAGTCTCGCGCGCCGAAGTGCCGGTGGGTGAGCTCTATCTGGAGGCGGACATTTTGTGCGTGCCTGAACAGAGCGGTGTCAAAGGCCGGGTGCGCCTGTCTTTTGGAGGCATGGTTGTGGTTTCGCTATGCGTTGGTTCGGAGGGAAATTTACGCTCGGATTACGAAGTTTTTGTTGAAGGTCTGCCTGATATAGGTGGGGAATATGAAAGCTGTCGAGAAGTCATCGACAAAGCCATTGCTGGGGTGTTTTCCGGCATGCCGAAAAGGCGCCGCCGAAATGTGGACGCCCTGTCCGAAGCCATCCGACAGGCGGTGCGTGGTGAACTCAATGCCTGGTGGGGTCGCAAGCCCAATGTAAAAATAATGTTACACCAGATTTGAGCGTTTGATTGCCAAAATGCAGTTCACCGGCTATCACGTTCCAGGAAGTTGTGCGGCAGTCTGCCAGCCGGGGCATAGTCTCCGGCCCGGTAACAAGGAAACAAACCCATGCCCATTGGTTCGCTGATTGCGGTCTATTTTGTCCTTTGGTGGTTGTGTCTTTTTCTGATTTTGCCGTTGGGTGTGCGTACCCAGTCAGATACGGGCACCGTGGTGCCGGGGAGTGAGGCAGGCGCGCCGCGCCGCTCACACATGGCCCTGAGACTCCTTGCCAACACCGTGCTTGCAGCTGTTGTTATGGCTTTGGCGCTTTGGGCGTTGTCCAATCCCGTACTTCAGGAATATTGGCGCTAATTTCCTTCAAAGTGTCAGGGCCCGGATCCTAGGCAAAAAAAACAGGGCCAAAGCCCTGTATTGCTAAGTTCCGCGACAATTCGCTGGTTAAAAAACATCTCAGATGTTTTGCAGCCAACGCTCCTCCCTAGACTATGTCAGCGTACGGCGATATCTCATCGCCTTCATTATTATATCGCGTTAGTAACAACTCATGTGCTCGGAGTCACATCAATTTTCACGATTTGGTGAAGATGTCGCAAGATTTGGTCGCCGTTTCGACAAGGTTAACCGATCCAAATGTGGCTGAAAGGCTTGCATGGTTGACCGGTGTGCGCTTTGACTGGCACAAACTTTTTTTGGTGAGTCGGAGTTATAAATTTCAGCATGCGATTATCCCGATATTTTCTGCCCGTTCTAAAGGAAGTCCCTAAAGATGCAGAGATCGTTTCGCACCGGCTCATGCTGCGTGCGGGTATGATCCGCCAGCAGGCCTCGGGGCTTTATGCATGGCTGCCTCTTGGCTACAAGGTTTTGCGCAAAATTCAAAACATCATTGAAGAAGAGCAAGATCGGGCTGGTGCCATTGAAATGCTGATGCCCACCATCCAGTCAGCCGACCTGTGGCGCGAAAGCGGCCGTTATGATGCCTACGGCAAGGAGATGTTGCGCATGAAGGACCGGCATGACCGGGACATGCTGTTCGGGCCGACCAATGAAGAGGTGATTACCGATATTTTCCGTGCCTCGGTGCGCTCCTACAAACAACTGCCGCTGAACCTTTATCATGTTCAGTGGAAGTTTCGTGATGAAATCCGCCCGCGCTTCGGTACCATGCGCTCCAGAGAATTTCTGATGAAGGATGCTTATTCCTTTGACATGAACAAGGAAGAGGCGCGCCGTTCCTATTACAAAATGTTCGTCTCCTACCTGCGCACCTATCACCGCATGGGGCTGACTGCCATTCCCATGAAGGCGGAAACCGGCCCCATTGGCGGCGATCTCAGCCATGAGTTTATCGTGCTCGCCGACACAGGGGAAAGCGGCGTGTTCTGTCATGCGGACATGCTGGAAAAAACCATTCCTGCGTTTGATGTTGATTATGATGGGGACCTCTCGCCCATCGTTGATGACTGGACATCGCTCTATGCGGCAACTGAAGACATGATCGACATGGAGGAGTTTGAGCGCGAGGTACCTGAAGACAGGCGCGTGGCTGCCCGCGGCATTGAAGTTGGGCAGGTGTTCTATTTCGGCACTAAATATTCCGAATCCATGAACGCAACGGTCACCGGCCCTGACGGCAAGGAGGTGGCGGTGCATTGCGGCTCCTATGGCATCGGGTTGACGCGCATTGTTCCGGCTCTGATTGAAGCCTTCCATGATGAGAATGGCATAATCTGGCCGGTCAGCGTTGCTCCCTTCGAAGCCGTTATTCTTAATCTGAAGTCAGGGCAGGAGGCGTGCGACAGTGCTTGTGACAGTCTCTACGAACAATTGCGCAACGCTGGTATTGACGCGCTTTACGACGACACCGGGGAGGGGGCGGGCGCCAAGTTCTCCACAGCCGACCTGATTGGCATCCCCTATCAGCTCATTATCGGGCCACGCGGGGTTAAATCCGGTGAGGCTGAAATCAAGCACCGCGCAAGCGGCGAACGTGAAACCATTGCGCTGGACCAGGTGGTGACGCGCCTGAAGGAGCTGATAGAACCGGAACGGCGGGACAAAATTTGAGCCAGACAGAACAGGCCGAAAAGAAAAACGGCACGGCACCATTTTCCCGTTTTGAGTGGATGTTCGCCTGGCGTTATCTGCGCTCGCGACGGCGTGATACGTTTATTTCTGTCATTGCCGGGTTAACGCTTAGCGGTGTTGCTATCGGGGTTGCGACCCTGATTGTTGTCATGTCGGTGATGAATGGGTTTCGCACCGAACTCCTGACAAAAATCCTCGGCTTGAACGGACATTTTACCGGCTTTCCCATCCAGACGGCGTTTACTGACTATGAGGAGCTCGTCGTCAAGCTTGAAGAGGTGGAGGGAGTTCTGACTGCCATCGCTTTTGTCGAGGGGCAGGCCCTTGCCACCGGTCGTGGTGATTCTTCGGGCGTCACAGTGCGCGGAATGGATTATGCCACTATCCAGAAACTGCCGTTTTTGGCTCAGGCCTCACATTTTGGCGGCTGGGACCAGTGGGATGAAAGCGGCGGTGTTGCCATCGGGGTCAGGCTGGCGCAGAAGCTTGGGGTTTCCCTTGGCGATGCCATCACTCTGGTCAATCCCAATGGCTCGACAACGCCTTTCGGCACCACGCCCCAAATCCGTTCATATCCGGTGAATGTGATCTTTAATCTGGGTATGGTCGAGTTTGACAGCTTTTACGTCTATATGCCTCTAAGGCCTGCACAGACCTATTTCAAACTGTTCGAGGATGTTCTGCGCCCCGGAATTGATCCGCTGCCACTTGATGCCACCGACGAAGAGATTGATGCTGCCTATGAGCGCATCTATGAGGCCTCGGTTTTTGAATTGTTTATCGAGGACCCTGACGCCACCGACCTCATGCGCGAGCGCATCTATGAACAGGTGGAGCGCCCCATGATTCTCACCGACTGGCAACAGCGAAACGCAACATTCTTTTCAGCGTTGCAGGTGGAGCGCGTGGTGATGTTCACCATCTTGTCGATGATTGTGGTTGTTGCAGCGTTCAACATCATTTCTTCGCTGGTCATGCTGGTGAAAGACAAGGCCGCCGACATCGCTATCCTGCGCACAATGGGTGCAACGCGCGGCTCCGTAATGCGCATCTTTTGCATAACTGGCACCGCAATCGGGTTTGCCGGGACTGTGATCGGGGCAGTTCTTGGGCTCATTCTGGCAGTGAATGCGGAAAATCTTCGCATGTGGTTTTCCGATCTGCTCGGCATCACAATTTTCCCGCCAGAGGTGTTTTTCCTCTCCGCACTGCCAACCCGTATTGACCCGGTGGAAGTTGGCGTCGTCATCGGTTTTTCTCTGTTGCTGACCTTCCTTGCAACGCTCTATCCTGCTCTGCGTGCCGCCCAGTATGATCCGGTGGAGGCACTGCGCTATGAGTGAACCCAATCTGAACCTGTCCGCTGTTTCTTACGCCTATGACGAGGGCAATAGGAAACTGCAAATTCTTGAGGGTGCGGACCTGAGCGTGAATAGTGGAGAGCTGGTTGCCCTGGTTGCACCATCGGGGGCCGGAAAATCGACGTTATTGCATCTGGGAGGCTTGCTGGAGAGGCCCCAGCTCGGGGAAATAAGCCTGTGTGGCCAGCCCACCTCAAAACTCTCCGATCGGGCACGCACCATGCTGCGGCGCACATCCGTCGGTTTTGTCTATCAGTTCCATCATCTGTTGCCCGAATTCAGCGCTCTGGAAAACATTGCCATTCCCCAGATGATTGCCGGAGTGAATAAGTCCGATGCGGAAAAACGGGCGCTGGAACTGCTGGCAGCTCTTGACGTTGACGCAAGGGCAAGTCATCGGCCCAGCGAGCTTTCAGGTGGTGAGCAGCAGCGGGTGGCCATCGCCCGGGCCGCCGCCAATAACCCAAAGGTTATTCTGGCTGATGAGCCTACCGGAAATCTTGATCCGGACACCTCCAACCTGGTGTTTGACGCGTTGATCAGTTTGATCCGTGAACACAATTCCAGCGCGGTTATTGCCACCCATGACCACAATCTTGCCCGGCGCGCCGACCGGATTGTAACTCTGAAAGACGGCATGGTGGTTCCGACCGGGCTTTAACGAAATGCTAACGCTCTCCGCCATGGTCGCAGATAGTGACTCGACAGGAACAAATAAGGAACATATAAGAACATAACCAAAACATGTTATCGGAGGTTATGATGCTCGATTTTGTCAAAGATGTTCTTGCCTTTCTGTCTCTGGGTGCCTTCAGCATCACAGCGTTGATGTGGGTGGATTTGCTCAGAACCCTTTCATAAAGGAAAATTGCCCTGCCGGTTTGAAGCTTTGGCAAGTCACCTGTGCACAAACACTTGCCCGCCCGTTGGCTTGGCAACCTGTCGGTGTAAAGTGGCGTATGGGAGAAAAGTCTATGAGTGGTCCCGGGTTTATCCATCTTCATGTGCACTCGGCCTATTCGTTGCTCGAAGGGGCGTTACCGATTGCCAAACTGCTTGCACTGGCTGTCAAGGATAACCAGCCGGCCCTTTCTGTTGCCGATACGAGCAACCTGTTCGGTGCACTGGAATTTTCAGAAAAAGCGGCTTCCAGGGGTATCCAGCCCATAATCTCTTGTGAAATCCCTGTCGCCTTTGAAGACGAACAGGAATTGCCTGCCGAACGAAGCAGGGTTGGAAAAAGCGCCATCGTTCTTATCGCCTGTGATGAAAACGGGTTCGCAAATCTTTCTAGGTTGATTTCAAGGGCCTATCTTGAAAGTGAAGATGGGGCAGCGGTGCTCCATCAGTCTTGGTTTGACAAGGATAATGTTGAAGGCCTCATCTGCCTGAGTGGAGGCCCTGAGGGGGCTGTTGACCCTTTGTTTGCTGATGGCTTGAATGACTATGCCCAGGCACGCCTTGCATTTCTACATGCGCTGTTCGCTGAACGCTTTTACATCGAACTGCAACGCCACGGTCTGGACAGGGAAGCGCGGGTGGAGCCTGAGCTTGTCGCTTACGCCTATGCCCATGACATTGCACTGGTTGCTACCAATGAGCCTTTTTTTCCGGCAAAAACAGACTACGAAGCCCATGATGCCCTGTTGGCCATAGCCGAAGGTTCAGTGCTGGCCCAAACCAAACGGCGCAGACTGACACCTGAACACTATTTCAAGACGCGCAAGGAAATGCAGGCGCTTTTTGCGGACCTTCCCGAAGCGCTTGAAAACAGTGTGGCAATTGCCAAAGAGGTGAGTTTCAGGCCGCTGACCCGTTCGCCCATTCTCCCTTACTTTTCAGTCGCGCCTGGCGCCAGTGAAGAACAGGCGCAGCGCGAAGAGGCCGCGGAACTCACCCGGCAGGCCAAACAAGGGCTGGACCGTCGACTCAAA
Organism: Hyphomicrobiales bacterium; assembly: GCA_026981645.1. Classification (GTDB taxonomy): domain Bacteria; phylum Pseudomonadota; class Alphaproteobacteria; order Rhizobiales; family Devosiaceae; genus DROE01. Next base: position 176,572 of record JALSII010000025.1, read on the forward strand.
GCAACGGGTCTGGCTGAGGGACACTCCCGCAAGGACTATGACGAGAGGTTGGCCTTCGAGTTGAAAGTTATTCAGGATATGAAATATCCGGGATATTTTCTTATCGTTGCCGACTTTATCAAGTGGGCCAAGTCTCAGCAAATCCCGGTGGGACCGGGGAGGGGATCCGGAGCGGGTTCATTGGTCGCTTACGTGCTCACCATCACCGATCTTGATCCGCTCAAATATCAGCTTCTGTTTGAGCGGTTTCTAAATCCGGACCGGGTATCCATGCCGGATTTTGATATCGACTTCTGCCAGGAGCGCCGTGAGGAGGTCATCCGTTACGTCCAGAAAAAATACGGGCGCGAGCAGGTCGCCCAGATTATCACTTTTGGTTCTCTTCAGGCGCGCGCAGCGCTGCGTGATGTGGGACGGGTTCTGCAGATGCCCTATGGGCAGGTGGACAGAATCTGCAAATTGGTTCCTGCCAACCCGGCGGCCCCTGTCACTATCGCAGAAGCGCTCAAGCAGGAGCGCCAGCTTCGCAATATGCGCGACGAGGACGAAACAGTAGCGGACCTTCTCAAAATTGCGCAAAATCTGGAGGGGCTCTACCGTCACGCCTCAACCCATGCTGCTGGCATCATCATTGGTGACCGCCCATTGCAGGAACTGGCTCCGCTCTATCGCGACCCGCGCTCTGATATGCAGGTCGTGCAATATTCCATGAAATGGGTGGAACCTGCCGGGCTGGTCAAATTTGACTTTCTGGGCCTCAAGACCCTGACAGTCATTGACTACGCCATCAAGATGATCAACCGGAATGGCACCGCGTTGGGCCTTGATGATATCCCCATAGACGATATGCCCACTTTTGAAATGTTGCGGGTCGGGGATACCGTTGGCGTGTTCCAGGTGGAAAGTGCGGGCATGCGCCGTGCCCTGGTCGATATGCAGCCCGACCGGTTTGAGGACCTGATTGCCCTGGTGGCCCTGTTCCGGCCCGGCCCAATGGAGAATATTCCCACCTATTGCGCCCGCAAGCTGGGGGAGGAGAAGGTTGAATATCTGCACCCCTCCCTGCAACCTATTCTTGAGCCCACCTACGGGATCATTACCTATCAGGAGCAGGTCCAGCAGATCGGCCGCGATCTGGCCGGTTATACGCTGGCAGAGGCCGATTTGCTGCGTCGGGCCATGGGTAAAAAAATCAAATCCGAGATGGATGCCCAGCGTGAGCGTTTTGTGACCGGGGCGGTGGAACGGGGTATCCCTGAAAAAATCGCCAGCAGGATTTTTGACGCCTGCGCCAAGTTCGCTGAATATGGGTTCAACAAGTCTCATTCCGCCCCTTACGCCTATATCACCTATCAGACCGCCTATTTGAAGGCCAATCACCCGCACGAGTTCCTGGCGGCCTCCATGACGCAGGATATGGGGAATACCGATAAACTTGCCGAGTTCAAGCGCGACGCCACCCGGCTCGGTATTGAAGTCGCGCCTCCATGCGTAAACCTCTCCCAAATTGCCTTTGACGTGCAGAACAAGGTCATTCGTTATTCCCTGTGTGCCGTCAAAGGGGTGGGGCGGCAGGTGGCCGAGCACATTGTTCAGGCGCGGGGGAACACGCCCTTTGCCGATCTCGCTGACTTTGCCGCCCGCGTTGATCCCAAAACCATTAGTCGCCGCACAATAGAGGCGCTGATAAATGCGGGGGCATTCGATTGTCTTGTACCCCATCGGGAGCAGGCCATGGAGGCGGTTGAGTCCATCGTCGGCGCGGCTCAGCGTGCAGCAAGAAACCGTTCGGAGGGCATCATCGACATGTTCGCAACCGACGCGCCGGAGCCCATTGCTCTCGCCCCGGGCTTTACCCGCTGGAGCTGCGCTGAGCGCCTTGAGCGTGAGCACTCAGCCATTGGCTTTCATCTGTCCGGGCATCCCCTGGACGAATATGCCGATTTCTTTGAACAGCAAAAGGTGGTTCCCTGGCTTGAATTTGAACGGCGGGCCAAGGAAGGCGAACAACCCGGCCGGGTAGCAGGCACCATCATTTCGCGCAACGACCGGCGCACCCGTAAAGGCACGCCAATGGCAATCATGGTTTTTTCCGACCCCTCCGGGAGCTTTGAATGCGTGATGTTTTCAGAGCAGATTGCCCAGTTTGGCGAACTGCTGCAGCCGGGTTTGTCTGTCATACTTGATGTAGAGGCGGACCCCCAGCCCGATAGTGTGCGCCTCAGGCTGTTGCGCGCCCGTTCCATTGAAACCGAAGTGCACGCGGTTGCTCGTGAACTCACAGTCTATGTGAACAATAAGGAGTGTCTTGCACCGGTAAAGAAGCTTCTGAATGCTGGCGGCAACGGTATGGTTTCGCTTCGCGTGCGTTCGGATGACAATTCCCGCGAATATGAAATCCGCCTCCCTCAGAAATATCAGCTAAATCGTGATGTGGCTGGAGGCATTAAGTCAATTGCCGGGGTCAATGACGTGGTTCTTGACTGAGCCAGAGCCTGCCTGAGAAATATTCCGGCATCCGAGGTGTGCACAAAGCTTGCCAGGCGGGATTGATTGGGCTATAGCGCGGCTCGTCTGGGGCCTTGGCCCTAAATTCACACACGGGTGGCAGGTGCCGTTCATGGCATTCTTCCGGTGGCGGCTCAGGCCGTTGCATTTCCCCCGTGGAGGTTCAACCGGTAAAGGATATACGCAAATGGCATTGCCAGATTTTTCGATTCGTCAGCTTCTTGAAGCAGGTGTGCACTTCGGACACCAGAAACATCGCTGGAACCCAAAGATGGAGAAATACATCTTTGGTACCCGCAACAATATCCACATCATGGATCTTTCCCAGACGGTTCCCCTGCTTTATCAGGCATTGCAGCTGGTTTCTGACACTGTCGCCGATGGTGGTCGCGTACTTTTTGTCGGTACCAAGCGTCAGGCCGCCCCCATCGTTGCGGAGGCCGCGCGCCAATCAGCTCAGTACTTTGTGAATTCGCGCTGGCTCGGTGGTATGCTGACCAACTGGCAGACCATTTCCAAATCCATTGGCCGTTTGCGTGAGCTTGAGGCTATGGAATCCGAGGGCATGCACGGCTTGACCAAAAAAGAACGCCTGCAGCTTGACCGTGAGAAGGCGCGACTTGACCGTGACCTGGGTGGAATCAAGGACATGGGCAATGTGCCAAACGTTCTGTTTGTCATTGACACCAACAAAGAACAGATTGCCATTCAGGAAGCCCGCCGTCTGGGTATTCCTGTGATCGCGGTCATTGATTCCAATTCAGATCCCGAAATGGCTGACCTGCCTATTCCGGGCAATGATGATGCGGCGCGTGCCATTGAGCTTTATTGTTCGCTGATTGCCAAGGCGGCCCTTGATGGAATTGCACGTTCCTCAAGTGAGTTGGGGGCCGATCTGGGTGCTGCTGTTGAAGCGCCGCAGGAAGACGTTGCCCCGGCTGTTGAAGCTGCTCCCGATCAAGCCGTTGTTGAAGAGCCTGCAACTGTCGCTCCCGTTGTGCACGAAAGCAAGGAAGAGGCGCCTGCATCGGCAGAAAAAGAGAAGGAAGCGGCTGAGAGCTCGGACGATACTGCAGACAAAAAGTCTCCAGACGAAATCCCCCCTCTGTTCACTCGGCCTGATGGTGACCCCGATGATTTGAAAAAAATCAGTGGTGTTGGTCCTGTTATCGAGAAAAAACTCCATGCCCTTGGCATTACCAAATTTGCCCAGATAGCTGAGTTTACAACGGAAAATGTTGAGCAGGTCGATGCGGTTCTGAACTTCAAGGGGCGTATTGATCGCGACAACTGGCTTGAGCAGGCCGCAGAGTTCGCCAAGGAAGTATAGGTTCCCGGTTTTCCGTGGGGCATTCTTGAAATATTTCTGGTGCGCTCCATATATCGGGCCGCACCAGCCACCAAAATTTGAAAGGGCCTTTGTAAGGCCTGAGATGAGAGGACATGAACTCATGGCTATTACTGCTGCGCAGGTAAAAGAACTTCGCGAACTGACCGGTGCCGGTATGATGGATTGCAAACAGGCATTGCAGGCAAACGATGGCGATATCGAAGCCTCCATAGACTGGTTGCGTTCCAAGGGGCTGGCCAAGGCAGCCAAAAAATCAGGCCGCGTTGCTGCCGAAGGCCTTGTTGGCGTGGCGACAAGCGGCGCGACCGGCGCGGTGGTTGAGGTCAATTCTGAAACTGATTTTGTTGCCCGTAATGAGGAATTTCAGCAGCTTGTGCGCGCCATTGCTGATCTGGCCCTGACTAGCGGCAGAGATGCGGATACTCTCAACGCAACCCCTTTTCCCGGTTTTGAGGGCAGTGTGGCTGAAAAAATAACTTCTGCCGTTGCCCGTATTGGCGAAAATATGGGGCTGCGGCGCAGTGCACAGCTGAGCGTTGCAGAGGGAACAGTCAGTTCCTACATTCACAACGCCGCTGCCGATGGCCTGGGGCGGATGGGTATTCTTGTGGCCCTTGAATCAAAGGGCGATGAAAGTGTGCTGAATGCTCTTGGCAAGCAGATCGCCATGCATGTGGCGGCCATCAATCCTCTTGCGGTTTCCTCGGACGACCTCGAGCCGGCCATTGTGGCCCGGGAGCGTGCGGTATTCACCGAGCAGGCCAATGATTCAGGCAAGCCCGCAGCCATTATTGAAAAAATGGTCGAAGGACGCATTCGCAAATTTTATGCCGAAGTCTGTCTGCTTGAGCAGGTGTTTGTCATAGATGGCGAAACCAAAGTTGGTGATGCGCTTAAGGCGGCAGAAGCCGAAGCGGGTGCGCCCATCAAACTGGCCGGTTTTGTGCGCTTCGCCCTTGGTGACGGCATTGAAAAAGAAGAGAGTGATTTCGCTACCGAGGTTGCAGCTGCTGCAGGCACCAAGTAAGACATCTCCCCGGGGACGGATTCCTTTGGTCGTCGGAGAGGTGGTTCTTTGTCTAACCTGAAATACGAACGCATACTTTTGAAGGTCTCCGGTGAAGTTCTTGCCGGGGACCAAAATTTTGGCATCGAAGCCGAATTTATTGAAAATCTCGCCGGACAGATTGCGCAAACTGCCCGCCTGGGTGTGCAAATTGCTATTGTCATTGGTGCTGGAAATATTTTTCGCGGTCTGGAGATTGCCGCCAGTGGCGGAGATCGGGTAACCGGTGACCAGATGGGTATGCTGGGCACAGTCATCAATTCGCTGGCCTTGGGTGAGGCAATCCAGAAACAGGGCGTGAAGGCCCGCGTGTTTTCCAGCGTTCCCATGCCCAGCGTTGCCGATATTTTTACCGCAAGGGATGCAAAAGACGCCTTGAATCGCGGCGAAGTGGTGATTTGTGGCGGCGGCACCGGCAACCCGTTCTTTACAACTGATACTGCTGCCGCCCTGAAGGCCATCGAACTGGATTGCGACATTTTGCTCAAGGGAACGAAAGTGGATGGCGTGTATTCCTCCGACCCCCAAAAAAACCCGGAAGCCTCAAGGTTTAGCAGCCTGAGCCATGATGAAGTTATCCTCAAGGACCTCAAGGTTATGGACACCGCAGCCTTTGCCCTTGCCCGTGACAACAAACTGCCCATACTGGTATATGCATTGGACAGTGCAGGGGGGCTGTCCGGGGTTCTGGATGGTCGCGTAATCAGCACACGCATCGGATAGTCGAACAGATTTGTGAGGAATAATTATGGTTGAGAAATTTTCGGTTGAAGCAATATCAACCCGCATGGACAAGTCCATAAGTGCCCTCAAGGATGAACTGGCGGGCCTCAGAACTGGCAGGGCCAGCGCTTCGATGCTGGACCCCATAAATGTGGAGGCCTATGGTTCCTCCATGCCCATAAATCAGGTGGCAACGGTCTCGGTGCCCGAATCACGCATGATATCGGTGCAGGTCTGGGATAAATCCATGGCGGCGGCGGTTGAGAAAGCAATTCGGGACAGTGGCCTGGGCCTCAACCCGATTGCTGAGGGCACCAGTATCAGGGTGCCGCTTCCCGAACTCAATGAAGAGCGCCGACGCGAACTGAGCAAGGTTGCCAGCGGATATGCCGAGCAGGCGCGCGTGGCGATCAGGCATGTGCGCCGGGACGGAATGGATAAACTCAAGAAACTGGAAAAAGACGGTGATATGAGCCAGGACGAAATGCATACCCTGTCCGACAAGGTGCAGAAGGCGACGGATGCGGCGGTCGCCGAAGTTGACGCAATCATTTCCGCAAAAGAGCAGGAAATCATGCAGGTCTAGCAGCAAAAGACTTTTGCCATGATGAACTGCGCCAGGAGAGGCGATGCCAAACCCCACCGCCACAACTGGAAGCGCTGCCCCGCGGGAGAAGCTGCGTGTTCCAGTGCACCTCGCCGTAACGATGGACGGCAACCGCCGGTGGGCGGAGGCGCGCGGCAGGCCCCGTCCTGAGGGACATCGTGAGGGTATCAAAGCACTGCGCAGGCTGGTGGAATACTGTCTGCGTTACGGGGTACCATACCTTACCGTGTTCAGTTTCAGCTCAGAAAACTGGCGGCGGGATAAGTCAGAAATAGAGTTTATTTTCAAACTTATGCGCGCGTTCGTAGATTCGGACCTTGAGAAACTCAAGAGCAATAATATCCGCATCCGTATTCTGGGAGAACGCAAGGAGCTCGATGCCGGGTTGCAAAAAATCATCGCTCGGGTGGAAACCGAGACTAAGGGGAATACTGGCCTGAACCTCAATGTCGCCTTCAACTATGGCGGCAAAGCAGAGATAGCTGCTGCGGCCCGCCGCATTGTGCAGTTTGTCCTGGAGGGGCGCATCAAGCCTGAGGAAATAGATGAAGAGCTGTTTTCGCGTATGCTGCTGACCGGGGGCATGCCCGATCCCGACCTGATGTTGCGAACAGGAGGCGAAAACAGGATTTCTAATTTCCTAATCTGGCAATCCGCCTATTCTGAGCTGGTATTTCTGGATGAGTACTGGCCCGATTTTGATGAATCTCTGTTCCTTAAAACGCTGGAGATATTCTCTGGACGCCAACGCCGGTTTGGGGGCGACGGTCCAGAACAATGAGTGAGAACCCCAAGGGCATCACCGGCAATGAAAAAAACCCTAAAAGGTCGTGGGCCGACCTGTTGCCGCGCCTCGGGTCTGCCGGTGTGTTGCTGGCGGTAACGATCGTGGTTGTCTGGCTGGGCGGAGTATGGTTTGCCATTCTGCTTTCTGCAGTGTTTGCGGGCATGTACCGGGAGTGGGAAATGATGGTCACGGCCCGTAAAATCGGGGTGCGGGGTTATCTTCTTGTCGGAGTTCTGGCTCTTGTGCCGATTGTGGCGACCTTGGGCGGCCTTCTGGCAGGCTTGTCCCTGGGCGTTATGGGGAGTGTTATTGTGTTGACTGGTCACCGCGAGGCAATGGTCTGGCGCATGGGTGGCCTGCTGTTTTTCTCTCTGGTCCTCGTTGCCCTGATAGCCATACGAGGCACTGGGTTTTTGGGATTTGCGGTCTGCTTTTTTCTCGGCGCCAGCGTATGGATGACCGATACCGGGGCCTATTTTGCCGGGCGCATTTTTGGCGGCGCGAAACTTAGTCCGGTTATTTCGCCGGGTAAAACGCGCTCCGGCGCAATCGGAGGCCTGCTGGTGGGCTCCTTGAGCGGTTTGCTCGTCTGGGTGATAGTGACACCGGCCCCGTGGTGGATTGGACTGAGTCTTGCTGCATCAATCAGCCTTGCCGGACAGTTGGGCGACTTGAGCGAAAGCGCCGTAAAGCGCTGGTTTCGTATTAAGGATACCAGCGACCTCATCCCCGGACATGGCGGGATCATGGACCGGCTGGATAGTCTGACATTTGGTGCACTGGTGCTTTTGGCTTTTGGCGCTTTGCGCATGGGCTTCGATCAGGTGGCTGAGGGTGTTTTCCTTTGGTGAGATGTTTGCCTGCCGTGAGGGAGAAACATTTTGCATTCCTTCACGACTTTGAAGTTGTTTTGAAATTACTCTGCGTGCCAGAATTGGCCGGGCGCAGGAACTCAGGATTGAACAATGATTGATTTTGCCTTTTGGCTCTTATCCTACATCCTGCCGTTTCTGGCAGTGCTGACCGTCATTGTGTTTGTGCACGAATTGGGACATTATCTCGTTGCGCGCTGGGCTGGCATCGCTGTTCATACCTTTTCCATAGGTTTTGGGCCTGAACTCGTTGGGTATACAGACCGGCTTGGCACCCGCTGGCGGTTGTCGGCAATTCCCCTTGGTGGTTATGTGCGTTTTGTGGGTGACATGAATGTTGCCAGTGTTCCTGATCCGGCCACCCTGAAGGATATTGATCCCGCATTTCACTCTCGCCTGTTTTCCCAAAAGTCGGTGTGGAAACGCATTGCTGTTGTCGTGGCGGGTCCGGCGGCCAATGTCATATTTACCTTCCTCGTGCTCTATGGGCTTCTGCTCGGCTATGGCCGCTATATGGTTGAACCGGTAATTCAGGAGGTGTTGCCTGCCTCTGTTGCTGCAGAAGCGGGTGTCCAGAATGGCGATCGCATTATCTCCGTTGATGGCTATACCGTGCGTGGTTTCAATGATTTTCAACGCTTGGTGGCGACCAGTCCCGAGCGCCCCGTAACTATCGTTGTCGATCGGCTGGGGCGTGAGGTGGAAATTGTCGTTGTTCCGCAGGCTGCCGAAATTACTGACCGTTTTGGAAACGCACAAAGAATCGGACGGATCGGGGTGTCACGCAGTATTGATCCCGAAGATGTGTTTGCCTTTCGCCCCGGCCCTGTTGAGGCGGTGGGGATGACGCTGGAGGAGATGAGTTTTCTTGTGCAGCGCACCGGAGCATTTCTGGCTGACTTTTTTGTTGGTCGGGGAGATGTGGAGCAGTTGGGTGGACCTGTAAAAGTCGCCCAGATATCAGGGCAGGTGGCAACGCTTGGTTTGGTTGCCCTGCTTAACCTGACCGCCCTTTTGTCGCTAAACATTGGATTGTTCAACCTTTTCCCAATTCCCATGCTCGATGGAGGTCACCTGCTTTACTATTTGATAGAGGCGGTCAAAGGCAGGCCATTGAGCCAACGTGTGCAGGAAATAGGCTTTCGTTTCGGACTCATGCTGGTGGGGACTTTGATGGTATTCACATTGATAAACGACTTGTTCTGAATTTGATTTTTTTTGGCGGTGTTGCGATTATGCAAAATGCCAATGTTTTGGTAACCCAAAGCCGGCTAGGCACTTGCTCTTGGTTAAAAAAACGGTAAGACTGCGGAATGGAGTAGGCGTTGGGAATCGTGTGTGTGATTCTATGCGGCGTGATGTTGATTTTGGGTAAGTTACTTTAGGGCAGTTGAGGAAATTATGATCCATCGAAATTTACTGCGTGGCATGGTCTTGGCGTTTGCGCTGGTGCTTCTTTCCCCTCTGGCGGGAGCAGGCGTTGGTGTTTTTGGTGTTGAAGCCGCACAGGCACAAACAGTTTCACGCATTAATGTCAGTGGTAATCAGCGGGTCGATGATGCAACTGTTCGCTCTTTTCTCACTATCCGGGTAGGGGATGCGGCAACCTCCAGCGCCATCCAGTCTTCCATCAGCTCTCTCAATGCTACCGGCCTTTTCAGCAATGTAAGTGTTCGCTATTCCGGTGGAACCTTGACCGTCACAGTGAGCGAAAACCTGATTGTTTCCTCGGTGCTCTTTGAAGGAAACCAGCGTTTCTCCGATGATCAGCTTGTGGCCATGGTGAATTTGGCCTCACGCGGCACGTTTTCCGACGATCGGCTGGCCGCGGACGTGCGTTCCATCGAGCTTGCTTACGAGCAGGCCGGCTATACCAGCGTTAGCGTGACATCGCGCACAGAAATTCTTGATAACGCGCGGATGCGGGTTGTGTTCATTATCAATGAAGGCGACAAATCCGGGATTGCTGCGATCAACTTTACCGGCAACAATGCTTTTAGCGCAGGGACACTCAAGGGTGTCATCAACACCACTGAGACCCATCTGCTCAGTTGGCTGTTCAATGATGACAGCCTGGACGAGGAAAAGCTCAACGCAGACAAGGAGCTCATCCGCCTCTTTTATGCAAACCGGGGTTACCCCGATGCGCGGGTCCTCTCGGCTGTCGCTGAGTTTGATGCGGAGAAAAATTCCTATTTTGTCAATTTCGCCATTTCAGAAGGTGAGTATTACACCTTTGGCACGATCGGGCTGGAAACAAGCATAAACGGACTGGATACCGAGGCGCTCAAAGGCAGTATCCGCACCTATGAAGGCAATACCTACTCGCGGCGTGACCTGCAGACCTCAGTCGAAGACATAGCCTATCGCGCGACCGGGCAGGGTTTTGCTTTTGCCGATGTGCGCCCCCGGCTTGATCGGGACATTACCAACAAGGTGTTCAACGTCACTTATCTGGTTGATCAGGGTCCGCGGGTTTATGTGGAGCGCATCAATATTCTGGGCAATACCAAAACCCGCGACTTCGTTATTCGCCGTGCGTTGGACTTTGCTGAAGGTGATCCGTTCAACCGTTCGATGGTAACCCGGGGCAAGGGTGCTATCGAAGAGTTGGACTTTTTCTCCTCGGTCAACGTCACCACTCAGCAGGGGAGCGCGCCGGACAAGGTAATATTGACAATCGCTGTCGTTGAAAAATCCACTGGTGACTATGGGTTTACAGCCGGATATTCCAGCACAGAGGGTGTTCTTGGCGAGGTCTCTCTGACCGAGCGGAACTTCCTTGGCCGGGGGCAGTACCTTAAAATTGCCGTGGGCGCCTCAACTGCCGGGCAGACCTATGACCTTTCCTTCACCGAGCCCCGTTTCATGGGTCTGAAGGTGTCGGCCGGGGTGGATGTCTATAAACGGATTTCAGATGAGACGCCGACGAGTTTCTTTGGCTCTGATGCCACAGGTGGGCAACTTCGCTTCGGTGTACCCATCACCGAAGAGGTTAACGCAAATTTGATAGTGGGCTTTGAAACCAAAACCTTTGTTGACGCCAATCCTGATGCCAGTCATGTGGCTTCTGTTGTGGTCACTGATGGCCAGACTTTGAACAAGGCCTTCATTGGTTACAACCTTGTCTTCAACAATCTTGATCGGCAACTGAGCCCGACCAGCGGCTTCATCGCCTCATTGAATCAGCAGTATGTGGGGCTGGATCACAATTTCATTCGAACAGAGGCCAAGGCCCGTTACTTTGTTCCCGTTATCCAGGATTCAGGAATTGTTGCCAGCATTCGCGGCCAGGCCGGTATTATAAATGATCTGAGTGGTGCAGGTGTAAATCCGACGGAAGCATTCGTGAAAGGACCTAATCTGGTTCGTGGCTTTGCCGCACGTGGCATGGGTCCGAGAGCCGCCAATGGTGAAAACCTCGGTGCGACCATGTTTGCGGGAATTTCTGCCGAACTTGAGTTCCCGATCCCGGTTCTGCCTGAGAATTACGGCCTTCGCGGTGCGGTATGGGCGGATGTGGGTTATATTGGTGGAGTTCCGGCATCCGTTGCCCCGGCCCTGGTAGCCAGCGGGACTACCCAGCCGGTTCGCGCCTCAGTGGGTGCTTCGCTTATCTGGAATTCTCCGTTTGGGCCATTACGAGGCGATGTGGCCCATGTGTTACAGCAGGATACCGGCGACAACACACAGATATTCCAGTTCACTATTTCAACCTTGCTCTAACAGCTATGGCATGAAACATTGTATGGGCCGCGGTGCTTTCACGCCGCGGCCTGATTGTTTGAGTGACGCATTATGGTGGATTTTCGTTTCTTCAGGCCGATAGGGGCCAGAACACTTGCCCAGATCCTTGAAGCGATCGGTGAGAATAGCTTGAACCTGTCTCTTGCCGCGGGCAAAACCACCATTTCCGATATTGAAGAGTTGGACGTTGCAGGCCCCGGTCAACTAAGCTTGGCAGCAAAAAAATCCTATGGGGCTGCACTGTCTCATACCAATGCGGGCGCTGTGTTTGTCAGCGAAGAGCTTCTGCCTCTGGTTCCAGAGGGCAGCATAGCCCTGCATGTTGAAAACCCGCATCAGTGTTTTGTACGCGCGATGAATTACCTCTTTCCGGATTCGGGGTTCCTTCTTGCCATCTGCCCGGAGCACGAAACGCTTCCTGCTCCGGCTCTGGAAGAAGACATCAGTATAGGCACCAATTCTGTCATCGGGTCAGGGGCGCAAATCGGTCAGGGTGCACGGATAGGTCCCAATTCTGTCATTGGTCCCAATGTGAGCATTGGGCGCAATACCAGAATTGGAGCCAATGTCACCATTGAGTGCGCTTTGATTGGCGACAACGTGAATATCAGTTCGGGCGTGCGCATAGGGACCGAGGGATTTGGCTGGCTTGATCATGGAAAAAGCAACACGAAGATCCCTCAACTCGGGCGGGTCATTATTCAGTCTGGTGTAAGCATAGGGGCCAATGCAACAATTGATAGGGGCGCGTTGAGTGATACCATTATCGGAGAAGGCACAAAGATCGACAATCTGGTTCAAATCGGGCACAATTGCCAATTGGGGCGCAATTGCCTTATTGCTGCTACGACCGGGTTGTCAGGTGGCACGGTTGTGGGTGAAAGTGTGCTTATGGGCGGCGGGGTTGGTACCTCGGGCCACCTGAATATTGGAGCCCATTCTGTTGTTCATGGTCGGGCGGCAGTGACCAAAGATTGGCCGGAGAAATCTATGCTGGCAGGAGCCCCTGCACAGGATATTAGAGATTTTTGGCGAGAACTGGCTGTTGTTCGCCGGTTGGCAAAAGGAGGTAAACGGTGAGTTTGGACAGTGTACAATTGGCGGAAAACCCGCAGCGGGAGCTGACATCGCTGAATATTCAGGACTTGCTTGATTGTCTTCCACACCGTTATCCGTTTCTGATGCTGGATAAAATCATCAATATTGACAGGGATATAAGCGCCACGGGCATCAAGAACGTTTCCATTAACGAACCTATATTTCAGGGGCATTTTCCGGGGAACCCCATTTTCCCAGGAGTCCTGATTATCGAAGGCATGGCGCAAACCGCCGGGGCAATCGTTATCGCTGCCGAACGCGAAAAGGGCGCAAACCATCTTGTTTATATGCTGACCATAGATAAAGCCAAGTTTCGCAAGCCTGCAGCGCCTGGTGATATTCTTGAATATCACATCAAAAAAATTCAACGCAGACGCAATGTGGGCCGCTATCAGGCACGGGCCATGGTTGGCGATGTTGTTGTTGCTGAAGCCGAGATTGGCGCCATGATTGTTGAAGGGCCCACAGACTGAATCTGTCTTGTAAAAGGGTTTGTGAGTGCGGAACTACCTGTATTTCCCGGTTTTTTCAGCTTTGAGGTTTTGAAATTGAATTCGGCAGAAATTCACCCGACGGCAATTGTCAATGAAAGCGCTAGCATTGGCAAAGGGGTTGTTATTGGCCCCTATTGCATGGTGGGCGCCGGAGTTGAGCTTGGTGACAATGTTGAGTTGATTTCACACGTGTGTGTCGCCGGCAATACCCGCATAGGTCAGGATACCCAGATTTACCCCTTTGCCTCGGTTGGACATTCTCCTCAGGACCTTAAATATCACGGAGAAGACAGTTGGCTCAAAATTGGTGCCCGGTGCACCATTCGCGAGAATGTCACCATCAACCCGGGCACCCAGGGTGGAGGCATGGAAACCCGCATAGGGGACGATTGTCTCCTTATGGCAAATTCTCACATCGCCCATGATTGTCGGGTGGGCAACAATGTTATCCTCGCCAATTATGTAGGCATCGCAGGGCATGCAATCATCGAAGACTTTGTTACTTTTGGTGGAATTTGTGTTGTGCGCCAGCATGTGCATGTGGGTGCCCATGCCTTTGTAGGGGCACAAAGCATGGTTGAAGGAGATGTAATTCCCTATGGAATGGCAGTGGGAAACCGGGCGCGACTCGCGGGCCTCAATCTGGTGGGCTTGAAGCGACGCAAGTTTAACCGAGAAGATATTCACGCGCTTCGAACTGCCTATCGCATGATTTTTTCAGCCGAGGGCACCTTTCGCGAAAGGGTTAAAGATGCCGCTGACCTGTTTGATTCCAACAATCTTGTTCAGGACGTTGTGAGCTTTCTGACCGAAGCATCCGGGCGGGCAATTTGCATGCCGCGTAACGGGTCCAGTGGTGACTAGGTGCAAATGCGTTTGTCATTACTGGCCGGGGATGGCCAACTGGTCACAGAAGCCCTTGCCATGGCTTCGTCCGCAGGAGCAGATGTTCAGGTGCTTTCTCTGACCGGGCGTACTGATCTGGGCAGCTGGTCGCCTGTAAACTGTTCACTGAACAATCCCATTGGCATTATTTTGACACTTCGGGCCTTTAAGACGACTCACATCTGCATGGTGGGTGGGCTTAAAGTGTCCGACAAGCAACGTGAAGGTCTGTTTGGCCTGTTGCAGCGGAAATCAAAAAACAAAAAGAACAGCGGCGATAGAGGGCTTTCCAGATTGATCGGTGCCTTGGAAATTACAACGGGGGCAAAAGTTATTGGTGTGCATGAACTGGTCCCGGACCTCATTGCCAGACCCGGTTTGAATGCCGGACCTCCAGTCGGTCCTGACAATATGGAGCATTGCCTGCACGCGCTGGAATGCGCCCGTCAGATTGGTGCGCTGGATATCGGTCAGGCGGTTGCAGCTGCCGGGGCACGGATTTTAGGGGCTGAAGATATAGCCGGAACCGATGCCTTGATTGCGCGCATATCTCAGTACAGGGCTGATGGCATGACGGGAGATGGCTCTACTCCCCTCATTTTGGCTAAGGCAAAAAAGCCGGATCAGCCAAAAACTGTAGACCTGCCGGCCATTGGCCCTGACACGGTTGTGGCAGCCAGCAGAGCTTCAATCTCGATCATCGTTGTGGAAGCTGGAGGAACTCTTTTTATCGAAAAGGATAAAATGTTTGCGCGCGCCGATGAGCTGGGAGTCTCCATTCTTGCTGTTGGTGAGACTTGAATGGAGCCGCTGCGCCTGTTTTTGCTTGCGGGAGAAGCATCCGGCGACCAGATCGGGGCGGATTTGATCGCGCGCCTGAAAAAACAAGTCTCCCTGAACATTGCAGGTGTCGGCGGGAAATCGATGACGGGGCAGGGGCTGCGCTCGCTGTTTCCCATGACCGACTTGTCAGTAATGGGGCTTGTTGACGTGCTTACACGATTGCCTTTTTTGCTGTGGCGGCTGTATCAGTGCCTGCGTGCTGTTGAGAAATTTGACCCCGATATAATCGTGCTCATTGACTCTCAGGAGTTCAGTCACATGCTTGCCCGCCGCCTCAGAAAACGGGGTTTTTCCAAACCTATCCTGCTTTATGTGGCGCCCACCGTCTGGGTCTACAAGCCCGAGCGCGCCGCCGGAATACGCGAACTCTACGATGAGGTTTTAGCAATTCTTCCATTTGAACCCTCCATCATGCTGGAACTTGACGGACCCAAAACCAGTTTTGTTGGCCACCCGGCTTTGCCAGATGATGAGGCCTGTGCAGAGACGGGAAAACGCAGATATGTGGCGTTATTGCCTGGTAGCCGGGTTGGGGAACTCAATAGGCATCTGAAGATGTTTGGCAAGGTTGCTCAAAATATCCATAAAAAATACCCGGAACTGGAATTTTTTATCCCCACACTCGACTATCTGGAAGGATATCTGAAAGCTGCGACCGCAAAGTGGGGCGTGCCGGTGCGTATCCTTGCTAACCGGAATGAACGTAGCGCCTTGTACGGGCAAACCAAGTTTGCCCTGGTGGTTTCAGGAACTGCCACTCTGGAATTGGCTTTTTCCGGCGTGCCGATGATTGTGACTTATGTGATGGATGTGGCACAAAAACGCGTGCGCAGGCAACTTGATATCAAGCACATAAGCCTGCCCAACATCATTTTGGGAGAAGGACTTGTGCCTGAACTGTTGCTTGAAAAGCCCGATGAAGACGCCCTGTTCGTCCAGGCGGATAGGCTTTTGAGCAGACCGGCAGAAGCGGCGGGACAGTTAAAGGGGTTTGCGAGATTGACCGCAAGGATGCGTTCAGGCCTCGCAGATTATCCGCGCCAGGATCCCGCCGAGCGCGTGCTGGCCCATGTCCGTTCATGCAACGAATAAAATTGCAGGGCAAATTCCAGAAGTGCAGGGTTTCAGGCCCTATTGGGGCTCAGTTTACAAACCGAATAACGGCATTCATCTGCAGGTGACACCTTTTAGCGCTTTGCCAGCGGAATGTATTCCCGTCTCTCCACACCTTCATACAATTGTCGCGGCCGCCCGATTTTCTTTTGTGGATCGCCAATCATTTCCTTCCACTGGGCAATCCAGCCCACAGTTCGAGACAAGGCAAAAATTGCTGTGAACATGGAGGTGGGAAAACCGATCGCATCCAGAATAATGCCTGAGTAGAAATCCACATTCGGATAGAGCTTGCGGGTTACGAAATATTCGTCCTCAAGGGCTATCTTTTCCAATTCACGGGCGACCTGCAGTGTGGGATTGTTCTCAACCCCCAACAGATCGAGCACTTCGCGGGCAGTTTTCTGCATCACTTGGGCGCGCGGGTCATAGCTCTTGTAAACCCGATGGCCAAAGCCCATCAGACGGAAGGGGTCGTTTTTATCCTTGGCCCTGGCGACAAATTCGGGGATACGATCCGGAGTGCCGATGGCGCGCAACATATTGAGCGCAGCTTCGTTGGCTCCCCCGTGCGCGGGACCCCAAAGACAGGCAACACCTGCCGCGATGCAGGCAAAGGGGTTGGCGTCCGAGGAACCGGAGAGCCGAACAGTAGAGGTTGACGCATTCTGTTCATGGTCAGCATGAAGCGTAAATATGCGATCCATGGCGCGCTCGATTATAGGGTTGACCTCATAACTTTCGGCCGGCACCGCAAAACACATATTGAGGAAATTACCGGCATAAGAGAGATCGTTGCGCGGATACACAAAGGGCTGTCCGATGGAGTATTTATAGGCCATAGCGGCAATTGTTGGCATTTTCCCGATCATGCGAATAGAGGCTAGTTCACGCTGCTCGGGGTCAGTGATGTCGGTTGAGTCATGGTAGAATGCAGCCATTGCACCCACAACACCGCAAACAATGGCCATCGGGTGCGCATCGCGCCGGAAGCCTCTATAGAGATAATGCATCTGCTCATGCAGCATGGTGTGGCGCGTAATGCGCTCTTCGAAATCTTTTTTCTGTGCGGCTGAGGGCAGTTCCCCATAGAGTAGCAGAAAGCAGACTTCAAGATAGGAGCTCTGTTCGGCCAACTGGTCTATTGAATAGCCCCGATAGAGCAACTGGCCCCTATCGCCATCAATATAGGTTATGGAGCTGTCACAGGCGGCCGTTGAGGTGAAACCGGGGTCATAGGTGAAAAGTCCGGTTTGAGAGTACAAAGACCGGATATCTATAACCGAAGGGCCAACCGTTCCCTCAAGAATGGCAAACTCGTATGTTTTGTCGCCAATGATCAGTTTAGCTTTTTCGTCGCTCATAAGTCCGGCCTCCAGTTTTCTTTAATTCAAGCTTGCGCGCTTCTGGTAATCACCAAAAGTGAAGGAAGAGCCCCCGCGCGAAAAACGATAGTGATGAGGTATATGATTTGCCTCACCGTTGCAACTCAAGGGCTTACATGGACCCTTGAATATCGGACATTCATATTGCCTGGTCACCAAGTCGGGCAAGACTTTCAGATTTACCAAGCAGGGCCATAACTTCAAACACTCCCGGCGAGACGGTTTTTCCTGTCAGAGCGGCGCGCAATGGCTGGGCGACCTTGCCCAGTTTAAGCCCTTCTGTTTCCGCAAATTCGCGCACCGTGGCGTTAATAGCGCCGGCGTTCCAGTCATCAAGCGGCTCCAGAACCGCTGCGACGCCGGAAATAAGGGCACGCGTTTCATCATTCAGTTGCCCGGCAGCCTTATCGTCCATTTCAAGGGGGCGCACTGCATAGATGAATTGCGCCAGATCTATCAGTTCAAGCACGGTTTTTGCACGCGGTTGCAGGTCGGGCAGGGCGGCAATCACTGTCTCGCTATTCGCCTTCAGTCCAGCGTGGTCCACTTCGTGCTCCAGTTCCAGTGCAAGTTCAAGCATGACAGAATAAAGATATTGTGCATCAGCTATGCGGATGTGCTGGCCATTGAGATTGGCAAGTTTTACAAAATCAAAGCGCGAAGCGCCCTTGTTTACATCCCTGAGGTCAAACCACTCAATCATCTGGTCGGTGGTGAAAAATTCATCATCTCCATGGGCCCAGCCAAGCCTCGCCAGATAATTGCGCAGGGCTTCTGGCAAATAACCCATTTTTCTATAGGCATCCACGCCAAGCGCGCCGTGGCGTTTGGACAGTTTTGCCCCGTCGGGGCCGTGTATAAGTGGAATGTGAGCCATTTCCGGCTCCGGCCAATCCATCGCCGCGAATATAAGGCTTTGCCGGGCGGCATTGGTTAGATGATCATCTCCGCGAATGATGTGGGTCACGTTCATATCGTGGTCGTCGACCACCACAGCCAGTAGATAGGTAGGCGTACCATCTGAACGCAGAATAATGAAATCATCAAGGTTTTCAGCTTTGAAGGCGACATCCCCCTGCACCAGATCGCGCACCAGAATTTCACCTGACTTTGGTGCTTTGATGCGTATGACCGGTGCGATTCCAGCAGGGGCCTCGGCGGCATCGCGGTCGCGCCAGCGCCCATCATAGCGCGGCGGGCGGCCTTCGGCGCGGGCCTCTTCGCGCATCCGGGTCAATTCTTCTGTCGAACAATAGCATTTATATGCTTTCCCTGCGGCAACAAGCTGGTTGGCGACCTCGGCGTGACGCGCGGTGCGTGAGAATTGCGAAATGGCCTCTCCATCCCATTCCAGGCCCAGCCACTTCAAGCCATCCAGCAGCGCCTGTGTGGCCTCTCTGGTGGAGCGCGCACGGTCAGTATCCTCGATCCGCAACAGCATTTTTCCATTATGTTTTCTGGCAAAAACCCAGTTGAACAGGGCTGTTCGTGCGCTCCCGATATGCAGAAAACCGGTAGGCGAGGGAGCAAATCGGGTGACGACAGGTTTTTTCACGTTAGGGACCGTTACGTTAAAGACAAGGGTTTCCAGGGACAGGCAAGAGAAAATTGGTCAAAGGGCCGCGCCGTGTTTAGCATAGGTTTTTTTACGCGCAAGAGGCACTTTTTAGTTTGATCCATGTCAGAAAATCGCGCTCCGTCTGTGGCTCCTGATCCTGATACTCGAAACAAGAAACACGATGCACCTGTGCAACGTCCCGGACAGGTCTTGTCGAGAGGTGCCTTGCCTCGCCCCATCCCCGCCCTGGACATCCGGGAAATATTTCGGGCGCTGGCATCTTCAGTGCACCACGCACTGGACAACAGGCGCTTGCTCATCGCTCTGCCATTCGCTCTGATTGTGGGCATTCTGGCCTACCGCGCCACGCGGTTTGAGCCATCCTCTGTCATCATGGCTCTGATCACCGTACTACTTGGCGCAGTTTTGGTGCGGAGCTTGCGCCGCCAAACTCTGCCTTTCTGGGTAATGATTGGCGCTTTCTGGATTGGGTTCTTGTTATTGCCGGTTCACGGTGCCCTGTTCGGAACGGGTATGATCCGGGGTGTGTTTTATGGCACCTATTCAGCTAAAGTTGATGCCATTCACTCCAATGACGCTAATAGGGCTCGTCTTATAATTTCAGATGTTGAGCCGTTTGAGGCGGGGCGCAGCCCGCCGGTCAGGCGTGCAAGAATTCTGATCCCGGCCGGGCAGGTGCCCCGTGTGGGGGAAGTCATAAGAGCGCCCATGCGGCTCTACAAGGTTCCAGGGCCGGTGGTCCCCGGAGGCTTCGATAGCCAGTTTCAGGCATATTTTGACGGCATTGGCGCTTTTGGCAGCACAACCGGAGCTCTTGAAGTTTTGCAAAGTCCGCAGAAAATCGATTTGTTTCGATTCATTCAGGAAACACGCGACACTATTGGAATCCGTATTGATCAAACCCTCTCCCCGCCAGCCTCGGGCATAGCCCGTGCATTGATTATCGGTGATCAGGGCCAGGTGGACGAAGATATCCGCAACAATCTTGCAGCGGCTGGTCTGGCCCATGTGCTGGCCATTTCCGGCCTGCATCTGTCGCTGGTGGCCGGAGGTGTGTTTGCCGCCATCCGCATGGGGCTGGCATTTTCATATAGTCTGGGTCAGCGTATAAACGTGAAAAAAACCGCAGCCCTTGGGGGTATGGCAGCTGCGGTGATCTATCTTGGACTTTCAGGAGCAAGTGTATCCGCTATCCGGGCCACGCTGATGCTGTTGCTGGTCTTTGGTGCGGTGCTGGCGGGTAGACGGGCCCTGACCATGCGAAATGTGGCGTTCGCTGCGCTCTTTGTCATCATCATCGATCCCGCTTCAATTTTTCGCCCCAGTTTTCAATTGTCCTTTGCAGCGGTCACCGCCTTGGTCGGCGCCTATGAGGGGTATCGCCGCCAGAGAACGAACCGGCAGGACTGGTTTCATAAGCTATTCGGCTTTGGAGCGGGCATAGCCCTTACCAGCGTCATTGCCGGTGCGGCAACAGCGCTTTTTGCAGCTTACCATTTTCAGCAGGTAGCCCCCTTGGGTGCACTTGGCAACATGGTGGCTATTCCTATGGTCGCCTTTGTTGTGTTGCCCGCAGCGCTGATTGGGGTGCTTTTGATGCCGCTGGGGATTGAGCCCGTATTTTTGCAGGTTATGGGCTGGGGCATTGAACGGATTATAGCAGTTGCTGATTTTGTTGCCGGTCTGAGTGAGGGGTTTGTCTCTGCACCTGTTCTTGGCGCGCCTGCGTTGCTGATCGGGTTTTTTGCTCTGGGCTGGTTTGCATTCTTTCCGGGCCGGATGCGCATTGCAGGACTGCTTGCTGCCATTCCTCTTCTTATGGTGTTTGGCCGGTTGCCGTCACCCGATGTAATGATTGCGGACAGCACCCAGGCTATCGCGGTGCGTGAGGGGACAGGGCTGTTTCTGATTTCGGGACGCACCAACACCTTTGCCACCAATGCCTGGGGAGAGACCTATCTGGAACCCATAACCGGCACCAGCGAAAAGCTGAGCTGTGACGCGCTTGGCTGTATTGCCCGGCGCGACAACTTCACGCTTGCGCTTGTGAAGGGCCGAGACGCGTTTGTGGAAGATTGCGAAGTTGCCGATTTGGTGGTGACCCGCTTGAAAGCGCCTCCATTCTGCTCGACACAGACCCAGGTCATTGATCGCGACGATCTGGAGCAGCAGGGTGTGCACTGGGCTAAGTGGACAGGAGAGGGCTTCTGGATACGCCCCGCTATTGTCGATACCAATCGGCCCTGGCGCCCGCAATACTAACTCCGCTTATCCAGTGCGGGATTCTTCTGATTTGATATCATAGGCTTTGACAGCTTCCCGGGCGCGGGCCAGAACTTTCTCGGGTTTTCGGCCCGCTTTGTACAGAAAAGAGCCCAACCCGAATCCGGTGCAACCGGCGGCAAAATAGTCGGCAAAATTGTCCGGTGAGGCACCGCCCACAGCGTAAATCGGCGTTTCGGGTGGCAGTACGGCGCGCATGGCCCGGATGCCTGCAGGGCCAATCAGTTCACCTGGAAAAAACTTCAATCCGGTGGCTCCGGCTCC
Organism: Hyphomicrobiales bacterium; assembly: GCA_026981645.1. GTDB lineage: Bacteria > Pseudomonadota > Alphaproteobacteria > Rhizobiales > Devosiaceae > DROE01. The sequence continues at coordinate 198,177 of JALSII010000025.1, forward strand.
AAGCGCGCAAAATGCCTCTGTAGGCGTGAATACGCCGGGGTAGGAGGCCATGTTGCGCTCCTGCGTGCGTTTGATAACCTCGGGCTTGGTATCGGGAGAAACCACGAAACGGGCGCCTGCATCGGCCACATTGTCCACGTCGGACATGGAAAGCACGGTTCCTGCGCCAATCAGCACTTGTCCGCCAAAAAGCTCTGCTGCCTTCTTGATGCTTTTAAGAGGGGTGGGCGAATTCAATGTGATTTCAATTCTGCCAATACCTGCCTCAACCAGTGCGTCGCACACTCCCTCAATTTCCTCCGGCTTTATTCCGCGCAAAATAGCTATAATGTGATGTTTAGAGGAAAGGGGAGTTTGCAGCATTGGTCGGTCTTTCTGGCTTTCGGTTCAATGTTGGCGATATGGCGCCGGAAACGGAGAGCAAGGGAAAAATAAGCGCCTCCCTTTACCTTGCCGGTCGTGCCTGCAATATATCTGGTATGGTAGGACGCAGGGGGTTGAGATGAGTAAAAAAAACGACAAGACAAATAATAGCACGGGCCAGACCCAAGGAATAGCATCAAGTGCCATGGTCGGTGCGGGCAGAAGTCCGGGTGCTGCAAAACTGCGGTCCCGCGCCTGGTTCGACAATCCTGACAATCCAGATATGACTGCACTCTACCTTGAGCGCTACATGAATTTTGGTCTTTCTCAGGATGAATTGCAGTCCGGCAAACCGATAATCGGCATTGCGCAAACCGGTTCAGACCTTTCTCCCTGTAATCGTCACCACATCGAGCTTGCCAAACGTGTGCGCGAGGGTATCCGGGAGGCAGGCGGTATCGCCATCGAGTTCCCGGTGCATCCTATTCAGGAAACCGGCAAAAGGCCAACCGCAGGGCTGGATAGGAACCTGACCTATCTGGGTCTGGTGGAGTTGCTCTATGGCTACCCCATAGACGGTGTTGTTCTGACCATCGGGTGTGACAAAACAACCCCGGCAATGCTCATGGGGGCGGCCACGGTCAATATTCCGGCAATTTCCTTGTCAGTGGGGCCCATGCTGAACGGCTATTACAAGGGCGAGCGCACCGGTTCAGGCACCATTGTCTGGAAAGCGCGCCAGATGCTCGCCGCAGGGGAAATTGACTATGTCAAATTCATAGAACTGGTTGCTTCTTCAGCCCCCTCGGCTGGATTCTGCAATACGATGGGCACAGCCTCAACCATGAATTCACTTGCCGAGGCGCTGGGTATGCAATTGCCCGGCGCCGCAGCAATTCCTGCGCCCTACCGTGACCGGCAGGAAATTTCATATCTCACGGGGAAACGTATCGTAGAAATGGTTGCAGAAGATCTCAAGCCCTCGGACATTATGACAAAGGACAGTTTTTTGAACGCCATCGCGGTCAATTCTGCTATTGGCGGCTCAAGCAACGCTCCCATCCATATCAACGCCATTGCCCGTCATGTTGGCGTTAAGCTGGACATCACAGAGTGGCAAACCCACGGCCACGATGTGCCGTTACTTCTGAATATGCAACCGGCAGGAGAATATCTGGGCGAAGATTTTTACCGGGCAGGGGGGGTGCCTGCCATCATCAGGCAGTTGATGAACATGGGCAAAATTATTGAGAAAGCCCCTACTGTCAATGGTCGCTCTATCGGTGAAAACTGTAAGCATGCTGAAACAGAAAACGAAGACGTTATCAGGCCGCACAACTTTCCGCTCAAAAAACAAGCCGGGTTCCTCGTGCTCAGAGGAAACCTTTTTGACAACGCAATTATGAAAACCAGCGTGATTTCTGATGAATTCCGTCAGCGTTACCTTGAAAATCCCGATGACAAAAACGCATTTGAGGGGAGGGCGGTCGTCTTTGATGGTCCCGAAGATTATCACGCCCGCATTGATGATCCCGGTATGGAAATTGATGAAAACTCAATCCTCTTTATGCGGGGCGCAGGGCCGATCGGCTATCCTGGTGCTGCTGAAGTGGTCAACATGCGCCCGCCGGATTATCTTATCCTCAAGGGTATAAATGATCTTGCATGCATCGGCGATGGGCGTCAGTCGGGAACCTCCGGCTCGCCTTCAATTCTCAATGCATCACCGGAGGCTGCTGCAGGGGGAGGGCTGGCCGTATTGCGCACCGGAGACCGGGTGCGCATCGACCTGAACAGGGGGGAAGCCAATATCCTGATTTCAGATAAAGAGTTGGCCGACCGTTACCGGGAGTTGGCTGAAGCCGGAGGCTTTCAATATCCTGACCATCAGACACCTTGGCAGGAAATCCAACGCGCTCTGGTTGATCAACTGGGAGATGGCGCAGTGCTCAAACCAGCGGTAAAATATCAGCGCATTGCCCAGAGCAAGGGCATCCCGCGCGACAACCATTAAAATCTAGTTACAGGAACAGAAAAAACGTTTCAGTGCAGAAGATTGTCTTGCTATTTTCCACTAGAACATGGGGTGCTCTAAATCAGATAATCTTTCAGTCGTTCGGCCACACGCAGGAAATCTGCCGGGTTTACCGGGTTGCCCTCTCTGCGTACCTCGAAATGCAGGTGCGGTCCTGTGCTCCTCCCCGTTGATCCTACCTTGCCGATCTGGGTTCCCGCATCAACCATTTGTCCCTTTTCAACCAATGTTTCCGACATATGCGCATAGCGCGTAATCAGACCGTTGGCATGCTCGATTTCCACCATGATGCCGTAGCCGTTGCGACGACCGGACCATACTATTTTACCCGCGCCAGCCGCTGAAACAGAAGTGCCGCGCGGGGCAGGATAGTCCATCCCCGAATGAAACGCGCTGCTCCCGCCAAAGGGATCCCGGCGATTCCCGAAATATGAACTTACGCGACGTGATGTTTCCAATGGGTGCAGAACAGGGGCCTCAGAGAGCGCGGAACGGGCAAATTCAAATCTCTCCAGTGCCAGAAGAACCTCATTGGCATTCTGCGCAAGCCCCGGAGCCTGCGGGTTTGCCGCCGCAGGCAGTAATGGGCCGCCCGTGGCCAAATCCGCCGCGTCAGGCAATTGCACCTCAATGCCCACGCCACGCAATTCGGCAAGAATAGTACCGGTTGATATCTCCGCTGCACCTGAAATGGCGTTAAGGGCGGAGCGTGAATCTCCCATCATTTGGGCAACCGCCTGGCTGACAATTTCGAAGTTTATAGCTTCTCCATTCGCAGTGCCGGGTTCAATCGCACTGGTTGTGATAAAGTCAACTTCGCCTGATTGCCCTGCAATGGAGGTAGTGGCAATGCCCAACTCGTCGGCTTTCTGGGCCAGGATACGAATATACTGATATTGCTCTGAAAGAATTTGCTGTTGCTGCATCAGTTCCTGAAGCTTCAGGTTGAGATTACCAGTCTGCAGGTACTGACGTGAGTGCAGCCTGTCCACCTCCATGCGCAATTGCAGAATACGCTCCTGGTAGGCCTGATAGGCATATCTGTCCTGGTTGCCAAAAATTGCGGTAATCTCGGGTGTCATCAAAAGAGCAAGACCCAGAATGACATTACCTAGAAACAAAACCGTGAACATGGCATACATTACGCCAGCGCGGAAACGTGATGGTTGTTCACGTTTTGACGGCACCCTGTTTTGGTTTGACTTCCCTGATCCAAAAGTTGGAGAGCTGGTTATCACGCGACGCTCTTTCAAATACGCTATTTCGTTTGAAAGCCAGTGTTGCGCGTTATGGTTAATAAATATCGAACACTCGCTGTGTTACAAAACCAATGAACATGTTCGGTCCGGTATTTTGCGACGAATATGAGATTTCCGGCAAGTGAAGGAGCGGGAATATGCGCGAGGTTGCAAATTTTTTTCTTTCACAGCACCCCAATGTCACAATTGCCTTAATCCAGCCTGTAATGTCTAACAAAGAGGCAGGTGTCCTGCCGTACCCAGAAAGCGAAGTTTAACTTGGACACTAGTGTGCAATTGAACGAGCTGCCCTCGAGCATTGAGGAGCAACCGCGCAAACCAAAGTCGCATCGGAGATGGGTGGCCTACGGCGTATCATGGTTCGTTGTGCTGCCGCTCCTGCTGTTTCTTGTTCTTTATCTGGTGCTGCTCATCACCCCCATCCCGTTGCCTTTTATTGGCGGGCAGGTGCGGGAGCGGGTCCTGATTTCCATGCCCGACACCATGAATCTGGAACTGGGCTCAATCTCTCTGACCCTTGAGAAGGGGGTCGCGCCCGCCCTCCGGTTCAGCCCCGTCGTGCTGATGGACAGAGCGACCGGCGGCCGGGTGGAGATGGAAGCGCTCGAAGTTGGTTTTTCACCCTTCAGGGTTTTGCTGGGTCAGCCGGGAACAGTGATCACTCTGGTCAGGCCGAAACTTCAGGTTATCCAGGATTTGCATGGGCCCCGCCTGGCCCAGTTTGAAACTGCTGATAATCACCAAAGTCCCCGTGCTGTGGTGCGCATTATTGAGGGGGAGGCAACATTTCCAAAGGTTACTATCCGTTCCGCAGGTGTGGATATGCAGGGAGATTCTTCTGCGAACTCCGAACTTGTTCTGCGTTCAGACAATGACTGGCTGATTTTCAATCTCGAGGCTGCCGAACAAGGGCTGCGCTCAATCGTCGAGCGCGCGGAGCAGGGACTCTTTTCCCGGTTTCTGGTGCGCGATGGCAATCTGGAAATGCTTGATTCGGTTTACGGTTTCACCCGTACCTTTGAGAATATAAATCTTGATATCGGTCCACAGCCGAGCACGCAGAATGTTGATGGAACCTTCTCAACCGTCATTGCCGGACAGGAAATGAACGCCTCTATACTCCGCCGCGTCAATTTGGATGGGTCAGTCAGCATGATCGCCCAGTTGGCGAATCTGGATTTTTCGGCCGTCATGCCGTTCATCAATGACCCCGGCAGCATGATTGCCATGAACGGCACCGGAGACATCATAAGCGAAATCAACTTTGCCGCCGGTGAGGGCATAAGCGTTCTGGGTGGTGAGTTTTCCATCAACATGACGGGAATGGATCTTAGAATAAGGGATGATTATTTCCCCATTACCACCGACGATATGGTGGTTAAATGGTCAGCGCCGGACGCGCAGTTTGAAATGCGCGAAACCCGGTTTCAGGCTGGCCCCTCCTATGCAGATGTTTCGGGTGTTTATGTGTTTGGACTGGACGAAAATTTTGGTCCCACCATGCGTATGACGACCACGGCAAGTAATGTCTATCTGCATCCTAACGATCTGGATGCGCCGGCAACGGCATATCAAAGCATGCAGTTTGTGGGCTGGTCAGCGCCTCTTTATGGCGCTTTGGGTATCGAGAGCATGGTTGCCTCAAGCGGCGATATGATTCTGACGACGACCGGGCGCATCGACATGCTGGCTCGGGGCATTGGTATCAATCTGGATGTTGCCATTGAGGGCGCGCGTGCAGACGACCTCAAGCGCATCTGGCCCTATGTCATCGGGGACAGCACCCGTGACTGGTTCGTCAAGAACGTGCTTGAGGGCAAGGTCATTACCTCGGCAATGAAATTCCGCTTTCCCATTGGGTCCATTGGTGGACCCCACGAGGATCTGCCAATTCCAGATGGCGCAATGAGCGTGGATATTCTTGCCTCTGACATTGTATTCGATGCCATTGAGGGCATTGAGCCCATTCAGGTTGCCGGAGAAACCCGTCTTCAGGTCCGGGACGGGAATATAGCAATCGACTTTGGCGATGCCGGGCTGCCCACAAGTGGAGGGGTGCTTGATTTTTCTGGTGCTGAATTCTCCATCATTTACGGGGACAATGATACCAGCACCTTCCTGTTTGACGGCAACATCAACGCGCCCATTGATGCATTGCTCGCATTGGCGCAAAGCCAATCGCCCGAAATGCTCGAAGACCTGGACCTTCCTCTTGAGTTGTCAGCTCTTTCTGGAAACATTACCACCTCCCTTTCGGCGCAGATTGCGCTGGCGGGGCAGGATTATGAGGTTCAGTCAATGGCGTATGCGCTTGATGGAACCTTGAGTGATTTTGCCAGCTCTGAGCCTATCGGGACCTATACGATCTCTGAGGGGCAGTTGGCCTTTCAGGTTGATGAGAATGGATACAAGGTCAGCGGCCCCACCAAACTCAATGGCCTGACCGTAGGTTTGGATATGGAGGGAAACCTCACCGAGGAAACTGCGCCGGAAATTACGGTTTCGGCAAATTTTGCCGCCGAAGATTTCAAACAGTTCGGTTTTGACGTTTCCCAGTTTGTTGGCGGCAATGTACGTTTTACCGGCCAGCCGCTCCCCGATGGCTCGCTTAGGGTTGGCGTGAACCTCAAGGATGCCAGCCTGACCATTGCAGATCTTGGCCTGTCCAAACCCCGGGGGGAAGCAGGGTCGCTTGAAGCGGTGGTGCGGTTTGACGGTTCTATCATTGATATTGGTGACATCGACCTCTCGTTTGGCACGGTACGCCTGCGTGGAGGGCTGAAATATCACGAGGATGACGGCCTGATATCGGCGGATTTTCCTACTTTTGCCATAAATGAAGGTGATCGCGCCCGGCTTGCACTCGCGCCCATTGATGAGGGCTTTTCATTGCGCCTGCGCGGGGAGCAATTGGATCTCAAGCCTTTGATGCAAAGGTTTTTTAGCCTTGAGGGAGGTGGGACTGGTGGTCCCAGAGCCACGAGCGTTGACCAGGCCATAGTTCTGGATGCCAAACTCGACCGCGCGCTTGGTTTTTTCCGCACTGTTGCTCTTAATCTTGATGCACAATTGTCGCTGAAAGGTGAAACCTTGAACCGGGTTGTGCTTCGTGCGCAGTTCGGGGGAAATAATTCCCTTTCTATTACCACGAATCCGGTTCCAGGCGGACGTGCCATGTCTGTTGCTTTCAATGATTTGGGCACCCTTTTGCGCTTTACCGGTGTCTATCCACGCTTGGTCGGGGGTAGCGGCAGCCTCGTTATGTCCACTGATACCGCTCAGGATACTGATCGGGGAATTTTCAGCATCAAGGATTTCTCATTGATTGACGAAGCAAATGTTGCACAGATACTGGGCAACGACCCGCGCTCCAGAGAAACTATTGCCCGCCAGAACCGCGTTGATTTTAATGAAGGGCGCGCCGAATTTGTGCGCAAAGACGGCGTGCTGGAGATTACCGAGGCGGTTCTTGATGGCGGGCAGATGGGCGGTACCGCCCGTGGCTACATTTATACCGATACCAGGCGCTATGATCTGGTGGGGACCTATATTCCCCTGTTCGGGCTCAACAATGCCTTCCAGCAGATACCCATACTCGGCCCCTTGCTGGGCGGACGGGACGGAGAGGGGTTGATTGGCGTGACCTTCGCCGTGCGCGGCGACTTGGACAATCCCGAATTCGCCATCAACCCGGCCTCAATTCTGGTTCCCGGCGCATTCCGCTCCCTGTTTGAGTTTCGGGCGCGGGAGCGCACCAACTGACTGAATTCGGGCAGCGCTAAACCGGCTTGAGCAACACGTGGCGTTTTTTGCCCACAGAAAGCTTGATAACTCCCTCGGGCAACAGATCCGCCTCACGCACAACCCTGCGTTCGTCACTGATAACGCTATCATTGAGTCGGAGCGCGCCGGATTTGACGTGGCGGCGTGCTTCCCCGTTGGACGCGGCAAGTTTCGTCAGGACGCAGGCGGCCAGAATACCGATCCCGGCATTGAGGTCGCTTTTGGAAATGTTGAAGCTGGGTAGTGAGAGGTCGAGGGCGCCCTGTTCAAACGTAGCCCTTGCCGTTGCCTCGGCCTGTTCCGCAGCTGTGCGCCCATGAACGATTGCGGTGGCTTCGGTGGCAAGGATTTTCTTGGCCTCGTTGATTTCAGCCTTGGCAATTCGGCTGATTTCATTCAGCGGCAGGCGGGTGAAAATCTTGAGGAATTTTTCCACGTCCGCGTCTTCAGTGTTGCGAAAATACTGCCAGAACTCATAAGGGGAAAAAAGATTGTCATTGAGCCACACCGCGCCATCAGCGGTTTTACCCATCTTGGCTCCAGAAGCCGTGGTCAGCAGTGGAGTGGTCAGCGCATAAAGCTGGGGCGTGCCCATGCGGTGTCCCAGATCAACGCCATTAATGATGTTGCCCCACTGGTCCGAGCCGCCCATCTGCAACACGCAGCCATAGCGCCGGTTCAACTCGACAAAATCATAGCCCTGCATGATCATGTAGTTGAACTCTAGGAACGACAAAGACTGCTCGCGATCAAGCCGCTGCTTTACACTTTCGAACGAGAGCATGCGGTTGACAGAAAAATGCCGCCCCACATCGCGCAGGAACTCCACATAGTTGAGCTTCATCAACCAGTCGGCATTGTTGATCATCAATGCGTCGCCGGGATTGTCGCCATAGGAGAGAATACGCTGGAAGATGCGTTTGATTCCCTCAATATTGGTATTGATCTGTTCGGCACTCAGCATGCCGCGCTGACTGTCACGAAACGAGGGATCACCGACCATTGAGGTTCCGCCACCCATCAGGGTGATGGGGCGGTGGCCGGTCTCCTGTAGCCAGTACAGCATGGTGACGCTTATCAGATTGCCGATATGCAGGCTGGTTGCAGTGGCGTCATAACCTACATAGGCGGTGATAGTTCCGCTAGCGCACAGGGTGTCCAACCCCTCGGGGTCGGATACCTGATGTATGAAGCCGCGCTGTTCGAGCACGTTCATAAAGTCTGATTTGTAAGTTGCCATGATTGGTCAACGCCCCCCACCAGCGGCAATATCGGCCCGGCGCCTGTCGAGATATTCAGCGCAGCGCTCTATCAGTTCGTCGCCCATGTCGGTGAAGAAATGGTTGGCGTTCTCTACGATCTGCTGCTCAATGGTGATACCCTTCTGGGTGTGCAGCTTGTCCACCAGCCGCTGCACTGAATCCGGGGGGGCAACCTTGTCCTCAGAGCCGTGAATGATCAGGCCGGAGGAGGGGCAGGGCGCAAGGAAGGAAAAGTCATAGAGGTTTTCCGGGGGCGCGACCGAGATAAAGCCCTCAACCTCAGGGCGGCGCATGAGCAACTGCATACCAATCCAGGCACCGAACGAAAACCCTGCGATCCATCCGCCTTTGCTTTCCGGATTGATGGACTGGAGCCAGTCAAGCGCGCAGGCTGCATCCGAGAGTTCGCCCAGCCCGTGATCGAAGACTCCTTGCGAACGGCCCACCCCCCGGGAGTTGAATCTCAGGGTCGCAAAGCCGCGCTCCACAAACATATAATAAAGGTTGTAGATGATGGGATTGTTCATCGTGCCGCCAAACTCGGGGTGAGGGTGCAGGATGATAGCAACCGGTGCGTTGGATTCTTTGCCGGGCTGATAACGGCCTTCTATACGGCCCGATGGCCCATTGAAAATAACTTCAGGCATAAGAATACAACTTTCACTTCGTTACAATTGCAATCGGCGCGAATACTCCACCGAACAGACGCGGCTTGCCGCTTGACGAACCGGGTGTGGGCCCTTACAAAAGGAGCTGCAAACTTAGATTAGAATTATTCTAATCTGCTGTTCAAGCGTCATTTTACGAGCTTTGGGGCCTTTTAGATGAGGCGGGCAGCAGATTTCAAGGATTGATTCCTATTCGAGTGCAAACAAAGTGAATTCAAAGCGGTAACAATGACCCCGAGCAAGGTCTATCTTGACCATAATGCGTCTGCGCCCCTGATGGCCGAGGCGCGAAAAGCAATGACCAGAACCATGGCGCTGGAGGGTAATCCCTCTTCGGTGCACGCTCACGGCCGCGCGCTTGCCGGAACTATCGAAGAAGCGCGCAAGGCGGTGGCTGGGGTTGCAGGTGCTGAAGCGTCTCAAACCGTTTTTACCGGCTCGGCCAGCGAAGCTATAACCCAGGCCATTGTTGGCGGAGTCCGCCATTTTGGGCTTGAGCAGGTAATCGTCAGTGCAGGTGAGCATGCAGCCGTTTCCCGTGCCGCAAAGGCATCCGGGGTGCCTGTGCATACCATTGCATTGCTCTCTACCGGTGAAATCGACCTGAAAGCGCTTGAGGCTGCCTTGAGCGAAGCCGGGCAAAACAACGAACGGGTTCTGGTCGCAATGCACTGGGTCAACAATGAGACCGGCGTAGTACAGCCTTTGAAAAAGATTGAGGCAATGGTTGGCCCCACGCCCCATTTCCTGTTCGTGGACGCCGTGCAGGCTTTTGCCAAATCGCCCATGGGTTTTGCGTCCTCGGCAATCGACATGATGGCGATCAGCAGCCACAAAATCGGCGGGCCCGCAGGTGTGGGAGCGCTGCTGATGAAACCCCATTGCAATGGGGTATGTCTTGTTCCGGGCGGCGGACAGGAGCAGGGGCGGCGGGGCGGCACGCAATCCGCGATGCTCATAGCAGGATTTGGTGCGGCCAGCGAGGCCTTCCCTTCCAGTTTTGATCAGAGCCAAGGCGCTGGCCTGATTGGTCTGCTGGAAGAGAACTTGAGAAAACTTTGTCCGGAACTGAAAGTTTTTGGCCATGATGCTTCCCGCATAGGCTGTGTCAGCAACTTCGCCTTGCCGGGTGTAAAAAACACCACGCTTCTGATGGGGTTGGATCTGGAGGGAATTTCGGTTTCCACAGGTTCGGCCTGTTCGTCGGGCAAGGTCTCGCGCTCCCCTGTACTCGAGGCCATGGGGGTTCCCGAAAAATTTGCCGATTGCGCCATTCGAATCAGCGTGGGCTGGACAACAACCCGAAGCGATATCGAGTGCGCGGTTACAGTAATTTCAGAAATTTATCACCGGCAGACGGGCCGGAACGGAAAAGCCGCCTGAGGGCGGGCAGGAGACGCTTATGCCAGCGATTAAAGAAACCATTGATCATGTGGAAGAACTCGAAGTCGAAAAATACAAGTACGGCTTTCAGTCCGACATCGAGAGCGAGGTGGCGCCCAAGGGGTTGAACGAAGATATTGTGCGCTATATCTCTGCCAAAAAGGACGAACCCAAATGGATGCTCGACTGGCGGCTGGAAGCGTTTAAGCGCTGGCAGACCATGGAAGAGCCCACCTGGGCCCGGGTGCACTATCCGAAAATTGATTTTCAGGACCTGCACTATTATGCAGCCCCCAAAAGCCTGTCGGGGCCCAAAAGCCTTGATGAGGTCGACCCCGATCTGCTTGAAACATACAAAAAGCTTGGTATCCCTCTGAAAGAACAGGAAATTCTTGCCGGCGTCGAGGGCGCGAGAGTTGCCGTGGACGCGATATTTGATTCCGTCTCTGTGGTTACCACCTTCAAGGAGGAGCTGGCAAAGGCCGGGGTGATATTCTGCCCCATATCAGAAGCCATTCGTGACTATCCCGAACTGGTTAAAAAATATCTGGCCTCCGTTGTACCGGTCAGCGACAATTTTTACGCTACCATGAACTCGGCGGTGTTTACCGATGGCTCGTTCGTTTACGTGCCCGAGGGTGTGCGCTGTCCCATGGAGTTGTCCACATATTTCCGCATCAATGAGCCAAATACTGGCCAGTTTGAGCGCACGCTGATTATTGCCGAAAAAGGCTCCTATGTGAGCTATCTTGAGGGCTGTACCGCCCCCATGCGCGATGAAAACCAGCTTCACGCCGCTGTGGTTGAACTGGTCGCGCTCGACGATGCTGAAATCAAATATTCCACCGTGCAGAACTGGTATCCCGGCGACAAAAACGGCAAAGGCGGTATCTATAATTTTGTCACCAAGCGCGGCGACTGCCGGGGCAGGAATTCCAAGATTTCATGGACACAGGTGGAAACCGGTTCGGCCATCACCTGGAAGTATCCCTCCTGCATTTTGCGTGGCGACGGCTCGCGCGGCGAGTTTTATTCCATCGCTGTTTCCAATGGTTACCAGCAGGTCGACAGCGGCACCAAGATGATCCATCTGGGCAAGGACACTTCTAGCCTTATCATTGCCAAAGGCATTGCTGCCGGTAAATCCGACAATACCTACCGCGGGCAGGTCTCCGCTCACGCCAGGGCATCCGGCGCCCGCAACTTTACCCAGTGCGACAGTCTGTTGATTGGTGATACCTGCGGCGCCCATACCGTGCCCTATATCGAAAGCCGCAACGCCACTGCGGTTTTCGAGCATGAGGCCACCACGTCGAAAATTTCTGACGATCAATTGTTCTACTGCAAGCAGCGCGGCTTGAGTGATGAAGAGGCGGTGGCACTGATTGTCAACGGCTTCGTGCGCGAAGTGCTACAGAACCTGCCCATGGAATTCATGGTGGAAAGCCAGAAACTGATTGCCATTTCCCTTGAAGGGAGTGTGGGCTGATGGTCATGAAACCCATTGCCAATATCCATGAGCAACCCCTGCGCGACTGGAAAAAGGGTTCAAAATACGAGGCAAAACTTGCTCGTATCGGCACTGTCATCGGCTCGGAGCAACTCGGCTGCCAGTACCAGATCATTCCGCCGGGCAAGGCCGCCTATCCCTTTCATGCCCACCATAAGAATGAGGAGTTGTTCCTTGTGCTGGAGGGGGAGGGAACCTACCGGCTGGGTGAAGATAACCTGCCCATAAAGCAGGGTGATGTGATTGCTGCCCCTGCCGGGAATGGCAAAACCGCTCACCAGATAGTCAACACATCAGAGACCGACCTCAAGCTGATCGCCATATCCACCCGCCATGACCCGGAAGTGGTTGAGCAGCCGGACAGCGGAAAGTTTCTGGTGGTTTCCAGGGTGCCGCCTGACACGGGGTTTCTTGGCGCTGATCTGGTCTATATCGGAAAAAAAGAAAACACGCTGGACTATTGGGACGGCGAAGACATCGGAGAAGAAGACAAATGAGCACGCCAATGCTTGAAATACGCAATCTGCATGTGCGGGTTGAAGACAAGGCCATTCTTAAGGGCGTTGACCTGACTGTGCCCAAAGGTGAGGTCCATGCGATTATGGGCCGTAACGGCTCGGGCAAGTCAACCCTTTCCTATGCCATTGCCGGGCATGACGGTTATGAAATCACCGATGGTGATATTCTGCTCGATGGCCAGTCCATTATTGAAATGGAAGCCGATGAGCGCGCCACTTCCGGGCTTTTTCTGGCCTTTCAATACCCCATTGAAATTCCCGGCGTTGCGACGATGACTTTCCTCAAGGCGGCTATGAACGCCCAGCGCAAAAATCGCGGCGAAGAAGAGATGAAAACGCCCGAATTCATGAAGGCTGTCAGGGCCGCTGCCAGCGACCTGTCTATCGACACAGCCATGCTCAAGCGGGCGCTCAATGTCGGGTTCTCAGGGGGCGAGAAGAAGCGCGCCGAGGTTCTGCAGATGGCGCTGCTGGCACCAAAGATGTGCATTCTGGACGAGACCGATTCCGGGCTTGATATCGACGCACTCAAAGTGGTCTCTGAAGGCGTCAACCATCTGCGTTCGCCGGAGCGTTCCATGCTGGTGATCACCCATTATCAACGCCTGCTCAATCACATCGTACCCGACCGAGTGCATGTATTTTCTGATGGCCGTATTGTCAAAAGCGGCGGCAAGGAACTGGCCCTGGAGCTTGAAGCAGAGGGCTATTCCGCCTTTGACGAAGCGGCGGCCTGAGGGAGCGGGAAAAGTGACAGCACCAAAAACTGCTCAGCGCACGGTCCATCTGAGTGAAGCTGAAAATACGCTGATTTCGCAATTGCTTGGCGCCGGCGCCAGACAAGCTGCCGACGAAATGACGAGCGTCGGTCTGCCCACGCGCCGGGTTGAGGCCTATCACTATACGGACCTCAAAGCCCTGTTGCGTGATGTTCCTGCCATCGCTCAAGAATCAGAGCAGGTCGGCGTGCCCCAATTCCGGGTGCCCGGAGCCTATCGCATACTGGTTGCCAACGGGCGTATTCAGCAGTCCACCACGCCACCTAATGGGATTGTCGTTTCAGAAGTTGCAGGCTCTCCCTTGAACGAACGCGATGACGTTCTGGTCAGGCTCAACCAGGCCCTCACCGGAAGTTCTCTGGTCATCGGCCTTCAAAGCTCGGTCGACCCGGTTGTGCATATTGACCACCGCATTACCGGCCCGGCGTCTCACGCTGTCAGCAGCGTTAAAATCGAAGTTGCACCCGGAGCGACTGCCACGGTGCTTGAGACATTTTCCGGCTCCGATTCCGCCCACATGGGCACCCACGGCACACGGGTTGAACTGGCAGAAGGCGCCCGCCTCACCCATATTATTGTTGACCTGTCCTCTGCACAGTCCCGGCATTTCCATACAATCGAATATGCAATCGGTGCCAACGTGCAACTGCGCAACCTGCTGGTCAATTCCGGCTCGGCCCTGTCGCGCACCCAGATGTTTGGTGTTTTTGCCGGGGAGGGGGCTCATGGCGATTTTACCGGACTTAATCTGGTCGACGATGGCCAGCACAACGACATAACACTGGATATGAACCACGCGGTGCCCAATACCACTTCCCAGGAATTGTTCAAGTCCGTGGTGCGTAACAGTGCAAAGGCAGTCTTTCAGGGGCGCATTGTCGTGTCCCCCAAAGCGCAGAAAACCGATGCTAAAATGATGATGCAGGGGCTGATGCTTTCCGAAGGGGCGCAGATATTGTCCAAGCCCGAGCTTGAGATTTTTGCCGATGATGTTCAGTGCGGGCACGGCTCCACCTGCGGCGAGCTGGATGCGCAATCCTTGTTCTACCTGATGAGCCGGGGTATTGCCCGTGATGATGCCAAAGCCATGCTCATTCGCGCCTTTGTTCAGGAGCTGCTCGATCCTATTGAAGACGAAGAACTCAATGAAGCACTGAGTGGTATCGTGGAGGAATGGCTGGTCCGTCCGCAGGCGGGTACATAAAAAATGGGTTTTGACCTGAAAGCAGTTCGCGCCGACTTCCCCATACTGGAGGAGAAAATTCACGGGCACCGGCTGGTTTATCTGGATAGCGGCGCTTCTGCACAAAAGCCTCGGGCAGTTCTTGACCGCATTACGCGCGCTTATACCCACGAATATGCAAACGTGCATCGAGGCCTGCATACGCTTTCCAACCGGGCGACAGAAGCATTCGAGGACGCGCGCGAAACCGTTCGCGCCTTCCTGAATGCAACAAGCGCTGACGAAATTGTTTTTACGGGGTCAGCGACAGAAGCCATCAATCTGGTCGCCGAGGCTTTTGCCGGTCCGCGTGTCGGGGAGGGCGATGAGATTGTTCTTTCCATCATGGAACATCATTCCAACATCGTGCCCTGGCATTTCCTTCGGGAGCGTAAGGGGGCGGTTCTGAAATGGGTGGATGTTGCCGACGATGGCAGTTTTGATCTCACTGCGTTTGAACAGGCCCTGAGCCCGCGCACAAAAATTGTCGCCATCACGCACATGTCGAACGTTCTGGGCACCGTGACACCGCTCAAGCAGATTATCGAGATAGCACACGCCAAAGGCATTCGGGTGCTTGTGGATGGCTCTCAGGGAGCGGTGCATACCAAAGTCGATGTGCAGGACCTTGGGGCGGATTTTTATATCATGACCGGGCACAAGCTCTATGGGCCTACCGGAATCGGAGTTTTGTATGGGCGTTCGGATATTCTAAGTGAAATACGTCCCTATCAGGGGGGCGGTGAAATGATTGAGGATGTCACCCTTGAGAATGTGACCTACAATGCTCCGCCCCATCGTTTTGAGGCCGGGACGCCGCCGATTGTTCAGGCCATCGGGCTGGGGGCGGCCCTTGAGTATATCAATAATGTCGGGCGTGAAGAAATCGAAGCCCATGAAAACAGCGTTGGCGCCTATGCTGCGGCTGAACTGCAAAAGATCAACAAACTGCGCATGATCGGAACCGCCAAGGACAAGGGCGCAATCTTTTCCTTTGAAATCGAGGGAATCCATGCCCACGACCTCTCGGCAATCATGGACCGTTACGGAGTTGCCATCCGTGCTGGCACCCATTGCGCGCAGCCTTTGTTGAAACGATTTGGCGCGACCTCTACCTGCCGGGCTTCATTTGCCCTATATAACGGTAAGGACGACGTGGATGCTCTGATTGATGCCATCAAGCGGGCCAGCGCCTTTTTTGCCTGAACTGAAAAGGATAGAAAAGTGAGCGAACAGGAAAATCAGGCCGAAACATCTCTTGTTGAGGATTCTGACACGACGCAGGCTGTGGTCAGTGTATCCGAGAGGGGAAGCCTGACACCCGAGGAGATTGAGCGCGTGACTGCTGACCTTATTGCAGCGATCAAGACAGTTTATGACCCTGAAATCCCGGTTGATATTTACGAGTTGGGCCTTATCTACAAGGTTGATCTTGATGAAGACCGAAATCTGGTTATCGACATGACACTGACGGCACCGGGGTGCCCTGTGGCCGGGGAAATGCCCATCTGGGTGGAAAACGCCGCCCGAAGTGTAGAGGGTGTCCAGGATGTGACCGTCAACATGGTATTTGATCCCCCCTGGACTGCCGATCGTATGTCGGAGGAAGCTCAGGTTGCTCTGAACTGGTGGTGATAAAATGAAGATTATGAGCGTAACCGAAACTGCTGCCATCCGTATCCGCGAAATAATCGCCGGTGCCGACAAGCCGGTATGCGGCGTTCGGGTCGGGGTCAAAAATGCAGGCTGTGCCGGTGTTGCCTATACGCTGGATTATGTAGAAACGCCCATAAAGGGTGATGACCATGTCCGTGACCGGGGTGTCGATATTTATGTCGACCCCAAGGCAACAATGTTTCTGCTTGGTACGCAGATGGATTTTGAAACGACAAAACTTGCGTCTGGATTTACTTTCACAAACCCTAATCAGGTGGGTGCCTGCGGCTGTGGTGAAAGCGTGCAGCTCGAAGCGGCCGACCTTGAAGATCTGGCCCGGGCCCGGGCCAACGGATAAGCTTGTAAATATTCCTTGTGCAGAAGCGGGTTGTCTAGGGCTATGCTGCAGCCTGAGAAGTCATGAGCTTGTCATTTTCAGCAATCACTTTATTACGTCCCGTGCGCTTTGCCATGTAAAGTGCCTGGTCAGCTCGCTCAATAAAAGTGGAAGGCGAGTCTTTGGAGACTAACAATGCAACGCCAAACGAGGCTGTAATCCGCCCCAGTTTTTCATTGGTTGAGCGCTTGAGCAGTTCTTTAGCTTGAATGGCTTTTCTGATCTTGTCAGATAGTGCAACGGCATCTTTGAGTTTGGTACCTGGAAGAATGATCGAAAATTCCTCACCACCATAGCGAGCAGCAATATCTCTTCCCTTGATATTTTTTTTCAGCGTGGCGGCAACCAGACGTAACACCTGGTCACCGGTCTGGTGTCCGTACGTGTCGTTAAAGGTCTTGAAATGATCAATATCCAGCATGACGAGGCAAAGAGGGCTGCTGGTTTCGTTGGCTTTTTGCATCAATATCTCAAGTTCCCGGTCAAAGCATTTGCGATTGCTAAGGTTTGTCAGGGAATCAGTCATTGCGTCGCGGCGAACCTCCTCCAGATCACTCTGGAGCAGTGCCATTTCAGAGCGAGACAGCTCAAGGCGTTCCTCAAGTTGCTTGTTATTTATCTGCATCTGTCTGGTTTTGGCCAGCAGGCTTTGCGTGAGTTGTTTCAGGGCCTCTGGATTGATCTCGCTGTCAAGCGAGATATTGGCTTCTTCAAGGGAGCCGGAATAGGACTTTGCGGATTGGCTGGCTGAGCGGATAATCTGTTGAACGGAATCAATATTCTCGCTCATCTGGCCCGACACATTGCTGACCCGCTCATCAATCTGGTTGGTTTTCAGGAATTCATTATAAAGGCTTTCCACAACCTCCAGAGAGGGAAGGTGCGTATCTGAAAATATGGCATTTATCCGTTCATTCAGAGCCTTGTTGACGCCGGTGGAATAGATATAAAAAAGCTCGTAAAATTGCGGATAGGGCGGAATTGTGCCCCGCTTGAGCAGGCCTAAAGTGGAGTTGGCATAACTCAGAGCCCGTTCGAATTCGTCCTGTGCCACGTTACCCCCTGATTTATTTGGAAAGTTTCACCAATTGTGGTGTCTTGTAATAATTGAATCCGCCCCGTTAAAAGAACGTAAAATTCAACAAGATTTCCAAAGCATTCCTGAGAGTAGATGGCTAAGTCATTGATTTAAGGAGAAATGCAGGAATATTGTCATCGCTACCGAAGGGGCCGGAGTTTTTACTCTTGGGCTGGCGTGCGCGTGAATGTGCGGTTTGAGTGTCCGCTCGCGCGGAGTCCTGCGTTTTCTCAGATTTGATTCGAGGCTGAATCGAGGGCTGCTCCTCCGGAATATTTGGCTGCGCAGTCAGAGGTTTGACTCTTGTCTCAGGATCCGAGGACTCAATATCGCGCGTTTTTTTGGTGCGCGTCCGTTTTTTTGATGCCTGCTTGGCTGGTGCTGGCTCGGCGTTTTTCGGGGGCTTTGCAACGGAAAGGTCAGTCCATTCAATTTTTTTCTGGATAAGCGCTTCTATTGCATCAATATATTTCTGATCAGATGATGTGACCAGTGTAATTGCCGTGCCGCTTCGCCCGGCCCGGCCGGTCCGCCCGATGCGATGTACATAGTCTTCGGGATGGGTCGGCACGTCAAAGTTAAACACGTGGGAAACTGCGGGAATATCAAGTCCGCGGGCCGCAACATCGCTTGCGATAAGAAATTTCAACTTTCCCAGTTTGAAGGTTTCCAGAGTGGCCATGCGGCTGCGCTGATCCATATCTCCGTGCAGGGGACCGGCATCATAGCCATGCTTGGTCAGTGAGCGGGCGAGGGTGGCGATGTCACGCTTGCGATTGCAAAACACAATAGCGTTGGTCAATTCGTTCTCAGCGTCAATCTGCTCACGAAGGGTCTGGCGCTTTTCTGCAGGCTTGCTGCCGGTTTTAGCCAACTTCTGCGTGATGGTTTCAGCTGTCGTTGCCTGCCGTGCGACCCTGACCTGAACCGGGTCGCGCAGGAATTTTTCTGAAAGGCGACGGATTTCTTCAGGCATGGTTGCCGAAAAAAACAGGGTTTGCTTGCGCGGCGGCAATAAGCCCGAAATACGCTCAATATCAGGAATAAACCCCATATCCAGCATACGGTCCGCTTCGTCGATGACAAATATTTCGGTACCCGTCATCAGCAGGCGGCCGCGTTCAAAATGGTCAAGCAGGCGGCCCGGAGTGGCAATAAGAACATCTGCGCCGCGAGCCAGAATTTTGTTTTGCTCATCAAAGGAAACGCCGCCAATCAACAGAGCAACGCTGAGCTTGTGATTGATGCCATATTTTTCGAAGTTTTCAAAAACCTGGGCTGCCAGTTCACGGGTAGGCTCCAGAATAAGGGTGCGCGGCATGCGCGCCCGTGCCCGTCCCTTTTCCAGCAGCGTCAGCATGGGCAGAACAAATGAAGCGGTTTTACCGGTGCCTGTCTGGGCAATTCCGATCAGGTCACGCTTGGCCAGCACATGGGGGATGGCCTGTTCCTGTATTTCGGTCGGCTGCGTATATCCGGCCTTGATTACGGCGTCTGCAACCTTTTCACTTAGCCCAAGGCTATGAAACTTATCTGTCAAGTATTTGTCCACTCATTCATTGATGCCAGGGCACCGTGCAGGCTTGAAGTTCAATTGCATTCATGCGTACGACACACGACCTTTTCTCACGTGCCGCAAATTTTTCGATGAAAACTGCCCCCAAGCCGTAACTAAGGGGCAAATAAGTGGCCACTGACGGCGGGGACAATAGCGTCTGTTCGTGACAAGTCAACGGGACGCTTGTCCTTAGCTTAACGAGCATTGTGGTGGTATCATGCCGAGGCCGCACAAAAAAGCCAGCTTTCTGTGCAGTTTCGTTGCTCCAGCAGGCCCAGACGGGAACCTCTGCACCATCACACATCAAGGCTTGTAGCAAACTCCGCGTTCTCCTGAATAAAGGCAAAGCGCATTTCGGGTTTGTTGCCCATCAGTTGCTCCACAGATTGGGAGGTGCCCTCTCTGTCGCTTGTGACCTGCACTTGCAGCAGTCGCCGGGTT